>CAYVQE010000065.1:0-32033 GCA_964454005.1 uncultured Myxococcales bacterium | reverse complement strand
GGCGCTCGCGCCACCGGTCTGCTCGCGCCGCGGCTGGCCGACGGCGGTGGGTTGGCCTGGTTGCAGACCGGGGTGTCTATCGAGCGGCTCGGCGGCGGCGAGCTGCTGACGGTAGAGGGCGATCCGCGCACCCACGGCCGGCCCATCGTGCCCAGCGTGTCGCTGGACGACGCGCTGGCCGGCGTCTTTCCCAAGCAGACGCTGCACGGTCCGATCATGGTCGACGTGGCCAGCGGTGAGGTGGTGCGCCAGAGCGACCACGATCCCGAGCGCTGGCAGCCGCCGAAGCGACCGCCGCCGGGCGAGCGCCCGAAGAACAGCTTCTACCCGGCGCACGAGTTTGCGGAGCACATGTGGGGCCTGACCGTGGATCTGGACCGTTGCATCGGCTGCGGCGCCTGCGCGGTGGCCTGCCAGGCCGAGAACAACGTGGCCTGGGTGGGCCCCGAGGGCATCCGGCTCGGCCGCGAGATGCACTGGTTGCGCATCGAGCGCTACTGGGTGGAGTCGGCCGCCGGCGCGCTGGACGGCCCGCGGCCGCGCTTCATCCCCATCATGTGCCAGCACTGCGAGAATGCGCCCTGCGAGCCGGTGTGTCCGGTCTTCGCCGCCTACCACACCCGCGACGGGCTCAACGCCCAGATCTACAACCGCTGCGTGGGCACCCGCTATTGCGCCAACAACTGCCCCTACAAGGTGCGGCGTTTCAACTGGTTCGACTACGAGTGGCCCGCGCCGCTGGAGCAGCAGCTCAACCCGGACGTGGTGGTGCGCTCGGCCGGCGTGATGGAAAAGTGCACCATGTGTGTCCAGCGCATCCGCGAGAAGTGGAACCGGGCCAAGGCCGAGGGGCGCGCGCTGGCCGAGGGCGAGATCGTACCGGCCTGCGCCCAGACCTGTCCCACCGGCGCCATCCGCTTCGGCGACCGCAAGGACGACGCGGCCGCCGTGGTGCGCCTGGCCGCTGACGGCCGCGCCTACCGGCTGCTGGACTACTACCTGAATGTGAAACCGGCCGTGTCCTATCTGTGCAAGGTCGACCGCGGGCCGCGGCCCGGCGGGCGCTAGGGCTGAGCCATGGCCGGGTCGACCTATGCCGACATCACCCGCGACACCCTGGCCCCGCTGTCGCGGCCGCGGCGCTCGTACTGGCTGGCGGTCTTTATCCTGCTGTTTCTGGTCTGTCTGCTGTTCGCCGCCTGGGGCTACCAGATCGCCACCGGGGTGGGGGTCAGCGGCCTGGGCAACCCGGTGGGCTGGGGCACCTACATCACCACCATGGTGTTCTGGATCGGCATCGGCCACGCCGGCACCCTGATCAGCGCCATCCTGTTTCTGCTGCGCGCCCGCTGGCGCACCTCCATCTACCGCATCTCCGAGGCCACCACCATCTTCGCCCTGAGCGCGGCCGGGCTCTTTCCGCTGATCCACGTCGGCCGGGTGTGGGTGGCCTGGTATTTGATTCCCTATCCCTCGGGCCGCGAGCTGTGGCCCAACTTCCGCTCCCCGCTCGAGTGGGACGTGCTGGCCATCTCGACCTACCTGACCATCAGCCTGATCTTCTTCACCATCGGGCTGATCCCGGACATGGCCACCCTGCGCGACAAGTCCAGCGGCCTGAAAAGGCGCATCTACGGCATGCTGGCTCTGGGCTGGACCGGTTCGGACCGGCAGTGGAAGCACTACAGCGCCGGCTATCTCTTCTTCGCCGCCCTGGCCACGCCGCTGGTCATCTCGGTCCACTCGGTGGTGTCCTGGGATTTCGCCATGTCGGTGCTGCCCGGCTGGCACACCACCATCTTCGCGCCCTACTTCGTGGCCGGCGCCATCCTGTCGGGCCTGGCCATGGTGATGACGGTGGTCATCCCCATGCGCAAGATCCTGCACCTGGATCACGTCATCACCGCCGGCCACCTGGCGGCCATGGCCAAGCTGACCATCCTGGTGTCGCTGATCGTGGGCTACGCCTACGCGGTGGAGTTCTTCATCGCCTGGTACTCGGGCAACGAGTACGAGCAGACGGTCTTCGCCTATCGGCCCACCGGGGACTACTGGTGGGTGTTCTGGATCATGGTCACCTGCAACGCGCTGGTGCCGCTGTTGTTCTTCTTCCGCCGCTTCCGCCGCGACCTGCGGCTGATGTTCGTCATCGCGCTGCTGATCAACGTGGGCATGTGGTTCGAACGCTTCAACATCATCGTCACCTCGCTGGCGCGCGACTTTTTGCCCTTCGCCTGGGGCGAGTACTCGATGAGCTGGGTCGAGGCGGCCATCCTGCTGGGCTCCTTCGGCCTGTTCTTTTTGCTGGTGGTGCTGTTCGTCAAGTTCCTGCCGGCCATCGCCGGCACCGAACTCAAGGAGGCGGCCGCGCCGCCGTTGCGCGCGGGCGAAGAAGGGGAGGCGGTGCCATGAGCCGCCGGGCGGACACCGGCGTGGTGGGCTCTTTCGCCCATCTCGACAGCCTGCTGGCGGCCATCGCGGCGGTGCGCCGCGAGGGCTGGGAGTTCGAGGTCTTCTCGCCTGCGCCGCGCCACGAGATCGCCCACGCCCTGGCCGGGCGCAAGTCGCCGGTGCGCTTCATCACCTTTACCGGCGCGGTCACCGGCCTGGCGATCGCCTTTCTGCTGACCATCGGCTCGTCGCTGATCTGGAACCTGATCACAGGCGGCAAGCCGGTGGTCTCCATCGTGCCCTTCATGGTGCCGGCCTTCGAGCTGACCATCCTGCTGGGCGGGCTGGCCACCCTGCTGGCCATCCTGCACTTCGGCCGGGTGCCCAGCCGCCGCTCGGCCGGCTACGACCCGGCCTTCAGCGACGACCGCTTCGGTCTGTTCGCCCGGGTGCCGCCCGAGCAGTTCGCCGCCACCCGCGCGCTGCTCGAGGAGTGCCGGGCCGAACGCTGCTGGACGGTGCCGGCGGAGCCCGATGAGCCCGAGGGGTCCGAGGAGGCGCGGCCATGAGCAGCGCGGCGCAGCAGACGGCGGTGGCCGCAGGGGCCGAGGCCGCGGTGGAGCCGCCGAGCGCCGATCGCGCCGCCGTCGTCGACGCCGTGCTGGAGCGCGGTCCGGTGGGTCTGCCGCCCTGGCTGCGCCGCGCCTGTTGGCTGCTGGCCGGCCTGGGCCTGGTGGCCCTGGCGGTCGGCCTGCTGGCCGGCGAATGGGCCTGGACGGTCGCGGCCCTGCTGGTGGCCAGCCTGGTGGTGGCCGGCGCGGCCCAGGTGGGCGTGATCTGGTCGGCCGTGTTCGAGATGACCAACGCCCGCTGGGGCCGCTCCTACCGGCGCCTCGCCGAGCTCAGCCTGGCCGCCGCTCCGGTGGCCCTGCTGGGCCTGCTGGTGCTGCTGGTCAGCGCGCCCTGGTGGGTGCCCTTCGCCGACATACACCTGCCCGGCGGCAAGGGGGTCTGGCTGTCGCTGCCCTTCTGGGCGCTGCGCAACGGGCTGGCCGTGCTGGGGCTGTACCTGCTCAGCCTGGTCTACCTGCGCCACTGCCTGCGCCCGGATCTGGGCCTGGCCGCGCGGCGCGGCAAGGCTTTCAGCGGCTGGCTGGCCGCTCGCTGCGGGCGCGATTTCGGCGACACCGATGCCGAGATCGCCCGCGCGGCCCGGCAGCGCAAGCGGCTGGCGCCCGTGCTGTGTCTGGCCTACGCCTTCGTCTACTCCATGGTGGGCTTCGATTTGGTCATGGCGCTCGACGTGTGGTGGTACTCGACCCTGTTCGGCGCCTACCACTTCATCGGCAACGTCTATCTGGGCCTGGCGCTGCTCATCCTGCTGGCCGTGGCCCTGCGCGATCGGCTGGGCCAGCCGCGCTTCTTCTCGGCCAAGCACTTCGGCATCGCCGGGGCCATGCTGTTCGCCTTCTGCTTTCTGATGGGCGACTTCTTCTGGAGCCAGTTTTTGACCATCTACTACGGCAACCTGCCCGAGGAGGCGGGCTGGGTGATCCAGCGCACCATGGACCCGGAGCTGCCCTACGCCCCGCTGGCCTGGGCGGTGCTGGCGGGCTTTTTCGCCATTCCCTTCCTGGCGCTGCTGTTTCGGGCGGTCAAGTGGGTGCCGCGGCGGCTGGCAGCGGTGGCGCTGGTGGTGGTGCTGGCCATGATCGCCGAGCGTTTCCTGACCGCGGCCCCGCCCTTGCTGGCCCTGGAGCCGGGCGCGGCCGCCTGGCGCATGTGGCTGCCGCTGGGCCTGGCCGTCGTCGCCGCGCTGGGCGCGCTCGGCGCCGGCGCGCTGCTGCTGGACAGGCTGATGCGCCAGGTGCCGCTGCTGCCCATCACCGATCCGCTGCTGCTGGCCAGCCTCGAGGACGAGGAGGAACGGCACTGATGGCGCGGTTGGCGCGCAAACACCGGCTGACCGCATCCGGGCTGGTGCTGGCCGTGGCCCTGAGCGCCGGCGGGCTGGTCTTCTTCCACTGGTTCGGCCCCGAGGTCTCGCTGGGCCACGAGCAGCCGATCGCTTTTTCGCACCGGGTGCACGTGATCAACAAGCGGATCGACTGCTACTACTGCCATCCCTACCCGGAACGTTCGCTCAACGCCGGCCTGCCCTCGGTGCGCAAATGCATGGGCTGCCACGAGTACATCATCCCAAAGCATCCCGAGATACAGAAGCTGCACGGTTATTGGGACCGGGGTGCGCCTTTGGACTGGGTGCGCGTCTACTACAATCCGGAACACGTCTATTTCCCGCACTACCGCCACCTGGGCAAGGGGGTCGAGTGCGCCGAATGCCACGGCGCGGTCGAGCACATGGACCGCTTGCCGACGCGCACCTTTTACATGGGTTTTTGTTTGGACTGCCATCACCAACGCGAGGCCAGCCGTGAGTGCACGGCTTGCCACCAGTGAGGTGTGACGTGGAAGCGACGTCGACCTCCCCGGTTTCGCCCGCCGAGCGCATCGCCGCCGGCGCCGCGGTCCGTGACGACGAGCGGGTCGATACCCTGGCCCCGCGCATCTTCTTCGTCACCGCGGCGCTGTGGATGTTCGTGGCCACCCTGCTCGGGCTGATCATGGCCATACAGCTGGCGGTGCCCGAGTTTCTGGGCAACATCCCGCAGTTGCTGTTCAGCCGGCTGCGGCCGGCGCATGTCAACCTGGTGGTGTTCGGCCTGGTGTTGCCCGGCCTGATGGGCGCCGCCCTGGTGGTCATCCCGGCCATCTGCCGCACCCGGCTGTTCGCGCCGCGGCTGGCGGCCGCGGCGGCGGTGATCTGGAACGGGCTCAACGTGGCCATCCTGGCCACCCTGGTCCACGGCCTGAACCAGGGCCGCGAGTACGCCGAGCTGATCTGGTCGCTGGACGTGGTGGTGCTGGTGCTCTACGGCATGCTGATGGTGTCCATTTTCGGCACCATCGCCCGCCGCCGGGAGCGGCTGCTGTACGTGTCGGCCTGGTATATCGGCGGCGGGCTGTGCTGGACGGCGGTGGTCTGGTTCGTGGGCAACGCCATGTGGACCCCGGACACCGGCTCGCTGGCCGGTATCAACGACGCCATTTTGAACTGGTTCCACGGCCACAACGTGCTGGGGCTGGTGATCACACCGCTGGCGGTGGGCGCCGCCTACTACGTCATCCCGCACGCTACCCGCACCCCCATCTACAGCCACACCCTGTCGCTGCTCGGCTTCTGGATGCTGCTGTTCGTCTACACCCACACCGGCACCCACCACCTGCTGCAGGCGCCGGTGCCGCAATGGCTCAAGGTGCTCAGCGTGGTCGACTCGGTGGCGCTGCTGATCCCGGTGTTCGCCTTCTTGACCAATGTCTGGCTGCCGCTCAAGGAGCGCTACCAGCGCATCCACGACAACGTGGGCGCCAAGATGGTCTTCGTGGGCACCATCTGGTACTTCCTGACCTGCGTCCAGGGCCCGCTGCAGTCGCTGCCCAGCGTGCAGCGGCTGACCCACTTCACCAACTGGGTGATCGGCCACGCCCACATCGCCCTGCTGGGCTTCGCCGGCTTCATCGCCATGGGGGCCGTCTACTACTTTCTGCCGCGGGTGACGGGCCGCGAGTTGTGGTCGCGCAAGTTGGCCGAGGTGCAGTACTGGCTGCTGCTCATCGGCCTGATCGCCTTTTTTCTGATCCTGACCAGCGTCGGGCTGATCCAGGGCCAGGCCTGGCTCAACGGCGAGGTGATCTACCGGCTGCTGCCCGAGATGGCGCTGTACATGGTGCTGCGGGCCCTGTTCGGGGTGATGATCGTGACCGGGGCGGTGCTGTTCTCGGTCAACGTGATCATGACCCTGCGCCGGGGCAAGGCGGTGGCGCCGTGACCATCCACATGAACGCCAAGGTGGTGGCCTTCGGCTCCACCGCCGTCATTATCGCCATCGTCATCGCGGTGGTGCTGGTGCCCTACGAGACCTTCCACGCCGGCCACCAGCCGTCGGCCAGCTACCGCGAATGGACCGCGCTGGAGCGCCAGGGCCGGCAGATCTACTTCGAGAACGCCTGCTACAACTGCCACAGCCAGTACATCCGCTCGATCGACTGGGGCCTGGGCGCCGAACGGCTGGCCCAGCCGGGCGACTACCACCAGCAGACGCCGCCGCTGCTGGGCTCCATCCGCACCGGCCCCGACCTGTCGCAGGAGGGCGGCGAGCACACCGACGACTGGCACGAGGCCCATTTCTACAACCCGCGCTTCACCCGGCCCGAGTCCATCATGCCGAAGTTCGGCTTCCTGACGGCCCAGCAGACCCGGGCTCTGATCGCCTATGTGCAGAGCCTGGGCTACAAGGATGCCGACGCCCGGGTGCGGCGCCAGCTCGAGTGGCGCGCCGAGGCCATCGCCGCCTACGAGCGCGGGCCCGATGCCAACATCCGCTGGCTGCACGGCCACGTGCCCCAGGGCTGGCTGGAGGTGCCCAGCCCCTATCCGGCTACAGCGGCCGGGCTGGCCCGCGGCGCCACCATCTACCAGCGTTTCTGCATCGGCTGCCACGGGGCGGTGGGCGACGGTCAGGGCCCCGCAGCGCCGTTCATCTACCCGCCGCCGCTGAACTTCACCACCCTGAAGCGCCATGCCGACGCCAGCGGCGGCATGCTCTACTATCAGATCATGAACGGCGTCACCGGCACGGCCATGCCCTACTTCAAGCGCGAGCTCGAGAGCGAGAAGATCTGGGACGTGGGCAACTACGTGGCTGAGTACTTCATCGACAACCTGGACGCCGACGGCGAGCCGGCGGGCATCGACGCCGCCTACGAGCCGGCCCCCGAGTTCTACGATGACGGCGATCGCAGCGGCGGATCGGATTCCGCCGGCCAGGCCGAGGGAGGTTGAGATGGCGACCCAGATGCTGATCGTCTATTTGATCGGCGGTGCCGCCTTCGCGCTGTTCGTGCTGGTCTGGGCGCTGCGTTCGCGGCAGTTCCAGGAGCAGGAGCGGGCCAAGTGGCTGCCGCTGCGCGATCTGGAAGACGACGAGGTGGATCGCCCGCCGCCGAAGCGGGTGACCCCGTCGGTGTTCATGATCTTCGTGATCCTGGTGGCCGGTCTGGGCGTGTTGGCGCACCTGGCGGTGCGGCTGCTGCTGATCGACTGAGCGAGGAGAGCGCATGCCTCCCTATTCGACTATCCACGACGCGTACCTGGTCTACATCCTGGTCGGCGGGCCGCTGCTGTTGCTGCTGCTGTGGTTGGCGGTGCTGTCCCGGCGGCTGACCGTGACCACCCGCCGTTTGAGCGAGCAGGAGTACGAGGACGCGGTGCACGACTTCGGCGAGGTGCGCGAGGGCCACCGGCCGGTGCCCCTGTTCCTGGTGGTGCTGCTGGTGCTGTTCGTGCTGTGGGCCATCGGCTACACCATCTATTCGGGCGAGAACTTTCCCTACTGAGGGGTGCGGCCATGGACGAACGCAACTACGCCCGCGGCGTGCGCAACGCCTGGATCCTGACCGCGCTGCTGATCCTGCTGGTGGCCGGCTGGACTTGGTTCAGCTTCGTCACCAACCGCGACGAGGTCGAGCCGCAGTGGCACATGGGCGGCGAGCCCTTCGTGCCGGGCGAGTCCATCTACGGCGTGGGCTATTCCACGCCGGAAGTCGAGCCCCAGGAGTGAGGTGAGCATGCCGTTGCGCCCCCGAGAAGCCCTGCGCGCGCTGCTGCCCATCGCTGGCCTGGCCGCGGTGGCCGGCTTCGCCGTCAGCCTGCTGTCCGGCGACGGCTGCGGGCCGGTCGAGCGCGGGGTGCGCGCCGCGCTGGGCACCTGGGACATGTGGGAGACGCCCCTGGTGGCGCCTCACCAGCGCCCGCTGCACGCGGTGCCGGCCGGCACCGTGCCGGTGGGCGGCCGGCCGCAGAACCTGGCCCGGGCCCGGGCCGCGGTGGCGGCCATGCCCGCGGCCGAACGCGAGCAGCGCGCCGCGCTGGTCTACCGCCGGGCCTGCCACCACTGCCACGGCGAAAACGGCGACAACCGCATCATCGTCGGCGAGAGCTTCCCCTTCCGCCTGCCGGACCTGCGTTCGGACGCGGTGCAGGGCCTGACCGATTCGCAGATCTTCGACAGCCTGACGCGCGGCAGCGAGCGCATGATCCCGCTGGCGGCCACCTTGAGCGCGCGCGATCGCTTGCTGGCCATCAGCTACCTGCGCAGCCTGAAGGGCCGGCCCTCGCGTCCCTTTTTCCGCCCCCGCTGGGTGGATCCGGCCGAGCAGCCCGGCGGCCCGCGCCGCTGAGCGCGGCCGACCCCTCGGGCAAGGCCTGCGGAGTCGCCCTTGGCTGATCAGCGCTGCGCTCTGTGTGGCACGCCGATCCCGTGGAGCCTGCGCCGGCGCAAGGGCCGGGCCGGGCGCTACTGCTGCACCGGCTGCCTGCACGTGGCCGAGATCCTGGCCGCGGTGCCGGACGATCAGGGCCGGCGCATGCTCGAGCAGGCGCGGCGCATGGGCATCGTGCCGGCCGCCGGCAGCGACGCCGAGGCGGCCATGGCGGCCGAGGCGGCCCTGGCCGAGCGCGGGGCGGCCGGCGACGCGGTGCAAGGTCCAGCGGGCGCCGGCCAGGCCGAGCGGGCCGAGCGCTTCCTGGTCGAGGGCTTCGCCTGCCCGGCCTGCGCCTGGCTGGTGGCCACCGTGCTGTGGCGCCAGAGCGGGGTGCTCGACGCCGAGGCCGACTTCCTGTCCGACTCGGTGCGGCTGCGCTACGACATGCGGCGCACCGGGCCGGATGCCCTGGCGGCCGCGGTCGGCCGCTTCGGCTATGGGCTGGAGGTGCTGGGCGCGGCCGACAGCCCGGAGGAGGCCCTGTTCTCGCGCTTGCTGACGCGCTTCGTGCTGGCCATGTTCCTGGCGCTCAACGCCATGATGTTGTCGGCGGTGCACTGGGCCGCCTATCTGGAGATCGTGCCGCCGGTGGATCTGGAGATGATCGCCATCGTCCAGCTGGTGCTGGTCGCGCCGCTGCTGTGGCTGGGGGTGTGGCCGCTGTTCAAGCGCTCGCTGCAGTTGATCCGCATGGGCCGGCCGAGCATGGACCTGCTGTTCGTGCTGGGCTTCGGCGCGGCCTTCGGCCTGTCGCTGGCCGCCTTTTTCACCCCGGACAGTCGCTTCTACTTCGACGTCTGCGGCGCCTTCGTGGCCATCTCGCTGTTCGGCCGCCTGGTCGAGGGCAAGCTGCGGCTGCGCGCGGCCCGCGAGCTACGCGGCCTGTTGAACCTGAGCGCGGCCAAGGTGGCGGCGCTGGCGCCCGCCGGCGACATTCGCTACCTGGCGGTCGATCAGGTCGAGCCCGGCCAGCGGATCCGGATCGAGGCCGGCCGCACCGTGCCCTTCGATGGGGCGCTGCTGGGCGAGCAGCCGCGGCTGGTCTCCGAGGCCATGTTGACCGGCGAACCCACGCCGGTGCTCAAACGGCCGGGTGAGGAACTGGCCGCGGGCAGCGAGACCTTGGGCGACGGCGTCGAGATGCGGGTGACGCGGCCCTACCGCGAGGGCCGGCTGCAGCAGATCGCCGACGGCATCGCCCAGGCGCTGACCCGCAACGAGCTGCGGCTGCGCTCGGCCGACCGGCTGGCCGCCTGGTTCGTGCCCTTGGTGCTGCTGGTGGCCGGGCTGACCTTCGGGCTGCGCTGGGCGCTGCTGGACGCCGGCCCGCTGGCGCCGGAGGTGTGGATGCCGACCATCGCCGTGCTGCTGGTGGCCTGTCCCTGCGCCTTCGGCATCGCCACCGCCTCGGCGTTGGCGGTGGCGGTCTCGGCCCTGCTGCGCCGCGGCATCCTGGTCAAGGACGGCGGTGCGCTGGAGCGGTTGGACGCGGTGGACGTGGTGGCGCTGGACAAGACCGGGACGCTGACCGACGGCCGCTGGCGCATCGAGCGGGTGGTCTGGTTCGGCGCGCCGGACGACGGGCTGCTGGCCGCGGTGGCCGGCGCCGAGGCCGGCATCGACCATCCGGTGGCCCACGCCCTGCGCGGCTTTTTGATCGGCGAGAGCGGGCTGGAGCCGGTGGCGGCGGAGGCGGTCGCGCTGCAGCCGGGCCGCGGTCTGATCGCGCGGGTGGCCGGCGGCGAGCTGCGGCTGGGCAGCGCCGGGCTGTTCGAGCGCTTGCCGGCGGTGGCGGGGCTTTCGGATCGCTCCACGCCGATCTACTTCGGTCGCGGCCCGGCGGCGGCCGGCTGCTTTCTGCTCAGCGACGGGCTGCGGCCCGAGGCGGCGGCGGTGGTGCGCGCCCTGCGCCGCCGCGGCCTCGAGCCGGTGGTGCTGTCCGGCGACCGGCAGGCGGTGGTCGGGGCGGTGGCCGCCGAGCTGGGCATCCGCCGCGCCGAGGGCGGCCTGACCCCGGAGGACAAGCGCGAGCGGGTGCGCCACTGGGCGGCGCAGGGCCACCGGGTGGTCTTCTGCGGCGACGGCACCAACGACGCGCCGGCCATGGCCGAGGCCGAGGTGGCGGTGGCGCTGCGCCACGGCACCGACCTGGCCCGTTCGGCCGCCCACGCGCTGCCGCTGACCGGCGACCTGGCCGCCCTGGAGCCGCTGTTCGCGGCCGCGGCGCGGACCCACCGCACCATGTGGCGCAACTTTTTCTGGGCCTTCGGCTACAACGCCCTGTTTTTGCCGCTGGCCGCCTTCGGCTACCTGCATCCCATCTTCGCCGCCGGGCTGATGTTCGCCAGCTCGGTGACCGTGCTGATAAACTCGTTGCGGCTGCGCCCGGCGCTGGAGCGCGACCGGGCGCGAGAAGAACGAGAAGGGGAGGTGCGACGTGATCGAGCGTGTGGTGTTGATCAAGCTCACGGCTGAGCATCGCAGCCCGCAAGGGCTGCAGGCGGTGGTGCATGAGAGCCAGCGGGTGCTGCGCGGGCTGCCCGGCGTGCTCGAGGTGCGGGTGGGCCGGGCGGCCGACGGCCCCTCGGCCGAGGACTGGGATGTGATGCTGGCGCTGCGCTTCGCCGAGCTGGCCGACGTGGAGCCCTACCGGGTGCACCCCGACCACCGGGCCTACGTGGATACCTTTCTCAAGCCGCGGCTGGCCGGCATCCGCGCCTGGAACTTCGAGCTGGACACGATATGAGCGCCGATGAGGGGCGGGCGGCGGCCGGGGTGCGCATCGAGCGCGACTCCATGGGCGCGGTCGAGGTGCCGGCCGCGGCCTACTACGGGGCGCAGACCGCGCGGGCGGTGGCCAACTTCCCCATCTCGGGCATCGGCATCGGCCGCGAGCTGATCCAGGCGCTGGGCTGGATCAAGCTGGCCGCGGCGCGGGTCAACCGGGCGCTGGGCAAGCTGCCGGACGAGCTGGCCGCGGCCATCGCCACCGCCGCCGGCGAGGTGGCCGCCGGTGCCCACGACGCCGACTTCCCGGTCGATGTCTACCAGACCGGCTCGGGCACCTCGTCGAACATGAACGCCAACGAGGTGATCGCCAGCCGGGCCAACGAGCTGCTGGGCGCCGAGCGCGGGGCCAAGGCGCCGCTGCACCCCAACGATCACGTCAACCTGGGCCAGAGCTCCAACGACGTCTTCCCGACCGCCATCCACCTGGCCGCCCTGGTGCGCCTCGACCACCACCTGCTGCCGGCGCTGCGGGCGCTGCAGCGCGGGCTGGAGGACAAGGCCGGCGCCTTCGCCGACGTGATCAAGCCCGGCCGCACCCACCTGCAGGACGCCACCCCCATCCGGCTGGGGCAGGTGTTTTCGGGCTACGCCGCCCAGGTGGCCCACGGCTGCCGGCACATCGAGCAGACCCGCGGCCACCTGGCCGAGCTGGCCATCGGCGGCACCGCGGTGGGCACCGGCATCAACACCCACCCCGAGTTCGGCCACCGCATGGCCGAGGCGCTCGGCGAGCTGGCCGGCGTCGACTGTGTCGAGGCGCCCAACCACTTCGAGGCCCAGGCCGCCCAGGACGCGGCGGTGGCCGCCTCCGGCGCGCTCAAGACGCTGGCCGGAGCGCTGATCAAGATCGCCAACGACATCCGCTTTCTGGGCTCGGGCCCGCGCTTCGGCCTGGGCGAGCTGCGCATCCCGCCGCTGCAGCCGGGCTCGTCGATCATGCCGGGCAAGGTCAACCCGGTAATGTGCGAGGCGCTGATCATGGCCGCCGCTCAGGTGATCGGCAACGACGCCGCCATCGGCCTCGGCGGGCTGTACGGCAACTTCGAGCTCAACGCCATGCTGCCGCTGATCGGTCACAACCTGATCGGCTCCTGCAGGCTGCTCAGCGGAGCGGTCGCGGCCTTCCGCAGCCGCCTGCTCGAGGGCCTGGAAGCCGACCGCGAGCGCATCGCCGCCATGGGCGAGCGCGCCCTGATGCTGGCCACCGCCCTGGCCCCGGTCATCGGCTACGACCAGGCCGCCGCGATCGCCAAACAGGCCCACGCCGAGAACAAGACCGTCCGCCAGGTCGCCCGCGAGCGCCAGCTCCTGGACGAGACCGAACTCGATCGCCTGCTCGACCTCAGCCGCCTGGTCGAACCCGGCTGAGCACCCCGCTGCGGAGGGGCTGTCAGGGATCCGAGTAGGGGCGGGGGCGTGGGGTCATCGACCGGGGGTGTGAAACGGATCGCCTGGAACGAAATTGCAGTTGGTGGAGTGGGAGCGGGGAAGCGTCCCCGAGCGTCAGTTCTGATAATAAGCAAAGTCCACGCGACCGCAGATTCCATCGGTGTTTTGCACGATCAGCACATAGGACTCTCCGCTGTAGAGCTGGCCCATCCAGTAATTATCTTCGCAGAGCACTCCCGCTTCGGACGCCACCGGCTCGCCGGGGCAGAGCCCCTCCCCACTCAAGCGCCACAACTCGGTTTCCAGATCGGGCCAGCCAAAATCGTGGTAGATATCCAAAATCCAGTACCCATCCGTCGGCACCTGGAAGGCAAAAGCCATGTCCGCATGCGAACTGCTCGGACAGACCTGCGCTTCGCCGTTGGGGTGCAGATCGCAAACCCGTGGAATGGATGCCTCGCCGGCAGCGAAATCCGGATTCCAGGCCACCGGGATGGCATTGACACAACAATCGCCCGGCGGCGCTGCGGCGAAGCTCACCGGGATGGCGGTGCTGGAGGCGGGCAAACCCGCAATGGTCGCGGTGCTCTGCAAATCGCCCGGGCTGTCGCCGCGGAGGCTCAGAAGCAAGGCGGGCTCTTCACCCGGTGCCTTGGACAGCCGCAGGCTGTAGGTGCCGGCGCTTTCGGAGACCAGCTCGCCGACCAGAACCTCGGCCAGCTCCATTCCCTGTCCCGGGCTGAACTCCAGCAGCAGGTCGGGGCGCAGAACGGGGTTGCCGTACTGGTCCACCGGGGTCAGCTCGAGCAGGGCCTCGACCGCGCATTGGTCTGAAATGGAAGCCACCCCGTCGCGCAGGATCTCGGCTCGAATCCCCTCGGGCTCACCCGCCACGAAGGGGACGCGGCCCGCGCCCGCCAAGCCGATCAGGCGCAGATCGTCGATGAACCAGCCCGGCCCGGATCGGGCGTCGGGATAATCGGGCGCTGACAGCGTGAATGCGAGTCCGGCGTCTTTTTGCAGCGTTCCATTCTGCCCGCCGAAGACCGCGCTCACGTCGAACGCGGCCAGCTCCCAGCCTTCGCTGGCAGCGCCATATCCCAGAGGGTCCCATCCTGCGACCGTCTCGCCGCAAGCGGCGGGACCGGGATAGCCCCCGGCGGGAACCAGGATCTGATCCCCGCCCTCGGTGACCAGGCCCACCGCGGGTGAGCAGGGTCGCTCGTCGCCGCCGAAATCGTACCAATGCCAGAACTCCAAAGACACCTCACGCAGCGGCAGGCCGGGCCACTGAATGGACCCATCGCAAAGCGCGACCGGGTCTTCGTCGGCCACGACAAAGGGGCCATCGAGTCGGGTGCCCAGTACCCGGGACCCCGAATGGGCTGCTGCGGGCCCGACGGTCGGAGTGCCCACCTGCCACTGGCTGTCGTCCTCTCTCTGCCAGCAGTCCCAGGACTCCATGTCATCGCCGAAGAGCAGAATGCGGCCGATGACCTCGAGCTGCGTGCCATCGGCGAGGGGCTGGGGCGACATCTCGACCCGCACCGGGACCGCCGCTGGAGACTGGACCTGGGTCGAATACCGTCCCCCGCTGGTCTCGACCCCCGACAAGGCATCCGTTCCCGTATCGGAGAAGAAGGGCTCCTGACCCGGGGAGACCTCTTCCTCGGCCAGCAGAACCAGATCCAGGCTCAGATCCGGAGAATCCAAGGGGTTGAGGTGGATGTCGGTAACCTGCAACTGGATGGTCGCAGCTTCGTCGACCGGCGCGGGCTGCACCAGCTCCATGAGGACATAAGCCGCTTGCCCCGCCTCCACCTCGAAGGTGAAGACCAGCGATTCCGAACCCGCATGGACGCTGACGGTGGCCGGTCCCTGCCGCGTGCCGAACGCGGCGCTGTTCATCCCGTAGCCGTACTCATCCGTCAGCGTCACGGCTTGCGACAGCTGGGCGTTGGTGCCGTGCCACGACAGCTCGGCCTGGGGCAAAGACAATCCGCAGCGGTTGGTCACGGCCAGATCCAGGGATTCGGGCATGGGCGTGCCGGCCACGCCCACCTGTCCATCGCCACCGATGAGCTGCAGGGCGCCCACCTGGTCCGAGGCCTCGATGGACAGGACCTCCGAAGCCCGCTGTTGCTGACCGTCGCTGACAAAAACCCGCATCTCATATGTCCCGCCCGCATCGGGGACAAAGGTGGGATTGGCGATCGCGGCGTTGTTGAAGCGCGCCTGGCTGTCGGCCGGGATCCGGACAAACACCCACTCGAAGGCCAGGACATCGCCGTCGGGGTCGCTGCTCGCCGAGGCGTCGAGCTGCACCCGGGTCCGGCCCGGGATGCTGCACGCGCCATCGACCACGGCGACCGTGGGCTCCGGTGCGGCGTCGGTCGGAACCACCTGGATCTCCAAGCTCCCCTGGGCGCTGTCGCCGTCGGCATCGGTGACCGTACAGGTGGCGGTGTAATGGCCGGAAGCCGCGTAGCTGTGCCAGGGTTCCGCCGCATCCGCCCCCTGCCCATCGCCGAAATCCCAACGATAGGTCAAGGGGGCGTTACCCGCGGTGGCCGCGCAAGCAAAACGCACCGCCAGGGGGGCGAAGCCCTCCAGCGGCGCTGCCGATACGGTCGGCGACGGTTCGCTGTCCGCCTGCACCACCACCTCGGCCGTGCCCACGCCCTGGGCGCCCGCATCGTCCTCCACCACCAGCACCACCGAAAAAACGCCGCCGGTTTCATAGCAGTGGCTGGGAGAGGGGTTGCTGGACGCATCAGCGCCGTCACCGAAGGACCACGTGTAGTCCAAGGCCCCCTCGGCACCGATGACCGTGGGGGAAAACTCCACCGTCAAGGGGGCCACGCCTTCGCCGGGCGAAGCCTGCAAGGCGACGGTGAGTTGGCCGGGCGGCGCCTCGGTCTCGTCTCCAGATCCACCGCACGCGCTGGGCAGCAAGAAAGCAAGCACCAGCAGACCGCAGGGCTTGGTCATGCGCATGATCGCCTCCAGTCGGTGAGCGTCCATCCAAAACGGGTTCCGTCACCGCAAGCCTTAGCGGGCTCCGTTGGTGGAATCAAGCGACGAACCCCGTCCCCGGTGCTCCGACCAGACAGCGCCTTGGGGCTGCCCCCCCCTCCAATCGCTCGAAAAACGCCGCCAGCGAACGGTCAATGAGCAATCAAAAAAGAAGCGGCAACCCGGCGGCCGGAAGTAGACGGCGGCTTCAGCCCGCCGTCGGGACGAGGATTCAGAAGTTTTCCGGCGACAAGCCACGCCGTCGGACCAGCCGAACAGCGGCCAGGGCACCGGGCTGGCAATGGGCGTCAGCTTCCGTCCCGCATGCGCTGCCGGGCCCGCTGGGCTTCTTCGAGGCTGCGAAAACGGAATACACCTCGGGGCCTGTTGCACGGCGGCGGCGCGAGCCGGGCGGCCCGCCGCCAGAGCTGGTCGATGCGGGCCAGCAGCTCTGCCTGGCTGCCGGCCGGTCGGCGGTACTGCGCGCGCTGCATTTCGTCCAGGGAGCGGAACTTCTCGACCGGCATCATCGCCTCCGGGGTCGGGCCGGCGCTCAGTCGTCGTCCTCGGCGGCAAGCCCGAAGCGTTGTTCGAGGGCCAGGGCGTCAGCCCGATCGAGTGGGCGCACAGTGTCCCGCTTGAGCCGGTGCAAGCAGCGGGCACTGGCGAGCCGCACGCGGATACCCTCTATCTCGCGTTCCTCGATCTCCAGGTCCGGGTAGGCCGCCATCTGTCCGAGACGGGTCAGGATATCCAGGTAAAGATCGCCGTCAGGGGGATAGTAGCGCACGGCCGGGTACTCGCCGAGCAGGTCTTCGGCTGCGATCTCGTCGATGTGCGGGTCGGCGTAGACCGCGCGCAGCGCTTGTTTCAGCCGCTCCACGTTTTCCTCGCTGGCCTCGATGATCACATCGACGTCTTCGGTGGCTCTCACGATTCCGTGCAGGCTGAGCGCGGCGGCGCCGATCAGCGCGTATTTCACATCCTGTGCCGCGAAGGCCTGGAGCAACCGCAACAGCGCGTCGGTGTTCACCACTCCTCCTGCGACTCATACACGAGCTAGAAAAAAAGAATACCATCACAAGGGCGCTGCGGCAACAGAACGCGAAGACCGGCCGCGCTTTCGCCGGCCAACATCGCGGCGCGCCCAGCGCGACCTGGAAGCGCTGGGGGGCGAGGTGCGGCTGGACACCCAGGTGCTGGCCGCGGATCCGCAGGGGATCACCGTGTCACGGCAAGGAGAGGAACGGCGAATCGCGGCCCACAACATCGTCTGGGCCGCCGGGGTGCGTGCCGTGGATCTGGCCGGGCAGCTCGGCACGCCCACCGATGTGGCGGGTCGGTTGCTGGTCGACAACTCGCGCTCCATGACCGGCGAGCAGCAGGCGCTGGCCCGGGCCTTCGACCGGCTGATCGCCGAGCTGGAGGCCGGGCCGGCGGCCGGCGATTACCATATCGCGGTGCTGACCACCGGGATGGCGTCGGAGGGCTGTCCGGCCTGCCCGGCGGGTGAACCGCATTACTTCTCGTGCATCAACCAGAACGGCGAGTCCGGCCGCTTCGAGCAGCGGCTGGGCAGCTACAGCGGCGATGAGGCCGACATCCAGTTCACCTTCAGCGAGGACGCCGGCTGCCGGGTGATGGACGCCGGCGCACTCGACTGCTTCTACGACGCGGCCAGCGACAGCGGCGTGGCCCTGACCGGCATCAACGGCTGCGGCTACGAACGCGGCCTGGCCGCGGTGCAGGCGGCCTTGAGCGAACCCCTGCTGTCGGGCTGGAACGCGGGCTTTCTGCGGCCGGAGGCCGCGCTGGGCATCGTGGTGGTCAGCGACGAGGACGACCGCAGCCGGGTCAAGTTCACCGCCATCGAGTTCGCATCCGACGCGCCCAGCGCCGAGGTGCTGCCGGCCTGCTCCACCCCGGGCTGCGATGGCTCCTACTGCCAGGCCTTCCCGGGCACGCGCTACATCGAGCTGGCCGGGCTGTTCGGCGACAACGGAAGGGTGCGCTCGATCTGCCGCACCGACTTCGACCAGACGCTGGCGGCCACCGGCCTGTTCATGACCAACCCGCAGCTGATCCGGCTGGAGCGCGAGCTGGCCGCGCCCGAGTCGGCCGTGCTGCGGATCAACGGCCAGGCCATCCCGCGCCACGTCTGCGGCAGCGGCGTGCCCACCGAGCTCAGCGCCTGCGACGGCCCGGACGACACCCGCTGCGGCGACAGCGCTTGCCGGCCGGTGTGGTCCTACCGGCCGCCCAGCAAGGACGCCGCCGGCGAGGCGCCGGGCGGCTACCTGGCCTTCGCCGCCGGCATGGATCTGCGCCCCGTGCTCGATCTCGCCGGCAGCAACCGGCTGCTGCTCGGCCCCGCTGGGGAGTGAGCTCAGACCTGGACCGGCAGCGGCCGGTCCACGAAGTCGCGGAAGTGGCGGTACTGGGCCAGCAGGGTGAATGCGCGCTTGATCAGCCGCGGGTCGGTGCGCCAGGCGTGGGCCAGGCTGCGCAGAAACAGCCCGCGCAGCTCAGCGCCGCCCAGCAGGTAGTAGCGCAGCATGCGGTGCAGCGACAGCAGCTGGGTGGGGTCGAACTTCTTGTTCAGGTAGCGGCCGGTGAAGTACTCCACCCCGCTCAACCAGTCGCGCAGCCGGCGCTCGAAGCGCTCGGGCCGGTAGATGCGCTGGAACAGCTTCCAGTAGCCCTCGAGCAGCTCGCGCCGCTCCAGCCCCAGCGGCACCACGTTGGTGTCGAGCTGCCACTCGCCGCTGAAGTCCTGCCGCCGCAGCCGGCCGGCGGCCGCCAGCCTGTCGTGCAGCGGGGTGTGGCGCGGCGCGTTGAGCAGCGAGATGCCGGCGATGGGGCTGGCGGTCTGCTCGATGAAGGCGTCGAGCTCGGCGAAGCTGCCGGCGTCGTCGTGGTCGAAGCCCACGATCAGGCCCAGAAAGGGCACGATGCCGTGGCGCGAGATGCGCGCGATGCGCTCGGGCAGCGGCCGCTCCAGGTTGTGCTCCTTGTGCACCTCGGCCAGGTTGTCGCGGCGCACCGTCTCCACGCCCAGAAACAACACCGAGAAGCGCGCATCGGCGAAGCGCTGCAGCAGCGCGTCGTCGTCGCCGACGCGCACCGTGATCTGGGTGGCGAAGGACAGCGGCCGGGTCTGCTGCGCGTTCCAGTCGATCAGCGCCTCCAGCAGCGCCTCGGTGAAACGGCGCCGGCCGAAGAAGTTGTCGTCCGAGAAGAAGACCGAGCGCGCCCCGGCGGCGTGGGCGCCGCGCACCTCGGCCAGCACCTGCTCGACCGACTTGGTGCGGTAGCGCCGGCCGGCGTACTGGATGACGTCGCAGAAGTCGCAGCGGTTGGGGCAGCCGCGGCTGGTCTGCACGTTGAGGTTGAGGTAGTCGTCGGCGTCGATCAGCGACCAGTCCGGCGCCGGGCTGTAGCGCAGATCGACGTGGCCGCGCTGGCGGTAGACCGGGCGCGCCCGGCCGGCGCACCACTGGCGCAGAAAGCGCGGCCAGGTGTGCTCGGCCTCGCCGATGAAGTGGTGATCGGCCAGGCCCTGGCAGCGGTCGGCGTCGATGGTGGCGTAGGTGCCGCCCAGCGCCACCGGCACGCCACGGCTGCGGAAGCCGCGGCACAGCGCCTCGATGCGATCGGCGTGCAAGGTGGCGCCGGTGACGGCTACCAGGTCGGCCGGCCGCTCCCAGTCCAGCGGCCCGGTGTTCTCGTCGGACAGGCTGTACTCGACCGCCACCTCCGGCGGGGTCAGCGCCATCAGGGTGGCCAGGGCGGCGTTGGGCATCAGGGTCTTGGCGCCGAACATCTCGACCGTGCCCTGCATGGACCAGAAGCTCTCCGGGTGGCGTGGCGCCACCAGATGGATGCGCCGCGGCCGCTGGCCGTGACCGTAGCGTTTTGTGCGCGCTGCCGGCATACGACGTTTATAGAAAGAGGGCGGCGCCGTTGTCAAAAGGCCCGGGGCCATGGTGGCATCCAAATCGGTGATCGCGGCAGCACAGGAGGCTGCTGGGCCGGTGGGCTCAGGCCTCGATCACGGTCGAGAACAGGGTGATCTCGTTCGGGTCCTCACCGGCCGCCGGCGCGGGCCGGGCCATGGTCGGCTGGAAGTGGGCCAGGGCCTCGGTCCAGCGGCGCAGCAGCTCCGGATCGCCGTTGTCGAAGGACTCGAAGCGGCCGCGCACGGCGTAGCCGGTCCGGCGGGGCTCGCTGGCCAGCACCCGGCCGCTGCCCCGCAGCCAGAAGCCGGCCCCGGGCAGTCGGAACAGCAGCTCGACCCGCTCGCCCGGCTCGAGAGCGGTCGCGCGCTCGATGCAGAATCCGCCCAGCGACACGTTGCCGCGGCACTCGCACATGCAGTCCTCGGTCTCGGCGCGGGTGAAGATCGAGGTGGCGTAGCGCGGATGCTGCCGGGTGTAGATCCGGATTTTTTCCTGGCTGGCCTCAGCGTCAGGTCGGCTCATGGCTCACTCCCCGGGGTGGCCGGCACCCCGTGTTCTACGGAAAACCGCTACAATCTCCGTACCATGAGCCATGAAATGGCTTATCTGTTCAATTTAGAAGGGCTTTGTCTGGATCGGAACCCAGCCGGCGAGCGGCCGAAGGCGCCGGATCCGCCCGCCGGGTCTGCAATTATTTCCGGTCGGGCTTCAGGCCACCAGCAGGTCGGGGTCGGCCGCATGCAGGATGCGGGCCACGTCGCGCCGCAAGCGCGGGGCCGAGAACCGTTCGGCGGCGCCGTCCGCCGGCGGCTCGAGCTCCTGTTGCACGGTGATCGAGAAGCCGGGCCGCAGCCGCTGGACCGCGGCGCGTACCCGCTGGTGGGCGGTGGCCACCTCGGGCCGGCTCAGGCCGCGGCGGATGATCAGGTGCAGCCGGTTGTGCTCCGAATCGGTCCACAGCTCGTATCCGGTCATGGCGACCTCCATGGGAACATGTGTTCAGTATAGTCGACAGCTGAACGCCTGTCAAGCGGTTTTGCAGCCCAAGCGTTTTCCGGAATTCTTGACGCGGGGCTGGCAGGTAGGCATCTTGGTCGCAGTCCATCCCGAGCCCGAGGGGAGCGCAGCCATGGCCGAGACGATCAAAATGCACGCCGGCCGACCGAGTGTGCCCGATGGACCGATCATTCCCTACATCGAAGGCGACGGCATCGGCGGCGACATCAGCCCGGCCATGCGGCGGGTGGTCGACACCGCGGTGGAGCGGTCGTACGGCGGCCGGCGCCGGATCGATTGGCGCGAGGTGCTGGCCGGCGAGAAGGCCCGCCAGGAGGTGGGCAACTACCTGCCCAGCGAGACCCTGGACGCCTTCCGCCGCTATGCGGTGGGTATCAAGGGCCCGCTGACCACCCCGGTCGGCGGCGGCTTCCGCTCGCTCAACGTGGCCATCCGGCAGGTGCTCGACCTGTACTCCTGCATCCGGCCGGTGCGCTGGTACGGCTCGGCCTCGCCGCTGGTGCGGCCGGAGACCATGGACCTGGTCATCTTCCGCGAGAACACCGAGGACGTCTACGCCGGCGTGGAGTACGAGGCCGGCGGTCCGGAGGCGCTGCGGCTGATCTCGCTGCTGCGCGAACTGGGGGTCAACGAGGCCAAGGTCACCCCGGATGCGGCCATCGGCATCAAGCCGATCGGCCCGGAACGCACCAAGCGCCACGTGCGCAAGGCGCTGCGTTACGCGCTGGAGAAAAAGCGCTGCGGGGTGACGCTCATGCACAAGGGCAACATCATGAAGTACACCGAGGGGGCCTTCATGCGCTGGGGCTACGAGGTGCTCGAGGAGCCCGAGTTCGCCGGCCGCTTCATCACCGAGGTGGCGCTGGCCGAGTGCGGCGAGGACGAGCGCGGCCAGCACCTGCTGGTGGCCAACGACCGCATCGCGGACAACATGTTCCAGCAGATCTTGACCCGCACCGCCGAGTACGACGTGATCGTGACCACCAACCTCAACGGCGACTACATCTCGGACGCGGCCGCTGCCGGCGCCGGTGGGTTGGGCATGGCGCCCGGGGCCAACGTGGGCGACGAGGTGGCCGTGTTCGAGGCCACCCATGGCACAGCGCCCAAGTACGCCGGCCAGGACAAGGTCAACCCCGGCTCGCTGATCCTGTCGGCCGCCATGATGCTCGATTACATGGGCTGGGACGAGGCGGCGGCGTGCATCCAGACCGCCGTCGAGGCCACCCTGAAGCAGCGCCGGGGCACCTACGACCTGGTGCGCGGCTGGCGCAAGGACGGCGAGCAGGACCTGGTCGAACTGTCCTGCTCGGAGTTCGCCGGCGCCCTGATCGACGCCCTCTGATTGCCGGGCGCCGGCTTGACACATCCGGGCCAAACGGTAAACTTGTGCGAAAATATCTATGGATTGAGGAGTTCGGCATGAAGACGGGCTGGATGACAGCGGTGGTGGTCGGTCTGATCGCGGTCCTGGCAGCACCGGGGACGGGGGCTACGGCCGCCGCCCAGGACGGTTTGCGGCTGGCCCAGGCCTCGGCCCGCGAGCAGGCTGAAGCCAAGAAAAAAGAGGGGGACGCGCTCTTTCGCGCCAAGAAGCACGAGCAGGCGGAGAAGGCCTATCGGGCTGCCATCGAGGCCGATCCGGGCTGGTACAAGTCCTATGAGGCCCTGGGCAACCTGCTGTTCGCCGCCAAGAAGTACGGCCAGGCCATCGACACCTTCATGAAGGCGGTCGAGGTGGAGCCGCGCTATTCCACCGGCCTGTACAACATCGCCTTCGCCTATCGCAAGGCCCGCAACTATCCCAAGGCGGTCAGCTACTACCAGAAGTATATCGACAAGAAGCCGCAGGATCCGGATGCCTACTACGGCATGGCGGTGGCCTACGAGGCCATGGACGAGAAGCGCAAGGCCATGGAGGCCTACCTGGCCTACGCCGAGAAAGAGACGCGGCCCTCGGAGCAGAAGTACGTGGTCAAGGCCCGCAACAAGGCGGCCGCGCTGCGGGAGAAGCTGGCTGCCGCCGAGCCGGAGAAGCCGGCGGCCGAACCGAAGGCCGAACCGAATGCTGCGGCAAAGGCCGAACCGAATGCTGCGGCAAAGGCCGAACCGAATGCTGCGGCAAAGGCCGAACCGAAGGCCGCGGCAAAGGCCGAACCGAAGGCTGAGCCGAAGGCCGAACCCGCGGCCGAGCCGGATGCGGCCGATGAGCACGAGAAGGTGCCGGCCTGGATCGCCAGCGGCGACCAGGCCATGGCTGCCGAGAAGTACACCAAGGCCATGAAGCACTACTTCGATGCGGCCCGGGCCGAGCCGCGCAACACCGAGGCGGTCTACAAGCTGGGGCTGGTCTACCACAAGACCGGCAACGACCGCGCCGCGGAGCTGAAGTGGCGGCTGGTGCTCAAGATCGATCCGGATCACGAGCCGGCCATGCAAGCGCTGACGCACCTGAAACGCGGCGAGAAGGTCGGGGCCGCGCCGAAGGCCGAGCCCCAGCCCGAGCCGAAGGCCAAGGCCCAGCCCCAGCCCGAGCCGAAGGCCAAGGCCCAGCCCAAGCCCGAGCCGAAGCCCGAGCCGAAGCCCGAGCCGAAGGCCAAGGCCCAGCCCAAGCCCGAGCCGAAGCCCAAGCCGAAGCCCAAGGCCCAGCCCAAGCCCAAGCCCGAGCCCGAGCCGAAGGCCAAGGCCCAGCCCAAGCCCGAGCCGAAGCCCAAGCCGAAGCCCAAGGCTCAGCCCAAACCCAAGGCCCAGCCCAAGCCCAAGGCGACGGCCTCGCTGACGGCCGACCAGCGCAAGGCGCTGGAGAAGATCGAGCAGGGCGATGCGCATTTCAAGCGCAAGGCCTTTGCCAAGGCCATCGCCGACTACACCCACGCCACCCAGCTCGATCCCAAGAACGAGCAGGCCCTGTTCAAGCTGGCCACCGCCTATGCCTATGCCGGCAACCTCAAGGTGGCCGTCTACAAGTGGAACCAGGTGCTGGCCATCAATCCGGACAACGCCGCTGCCAAGCGCAACATCCAGCGGGCCAAGGCCAAGCTCGAGTCGCGCCAGGGTGGCGACGCATCAGCGCCCAAGGCTGAGCCCAAGGCCGAGCCCAAAGCCGAGCCACGTTCGGATGCCGGTGGGGGCGATTTCGCCCGCTGGGTGGCCAAGGCCGAGGCGGCCAAGAAGCGCGGCGACGCCGAGGGTGTGCTGGCGGCCACCGAACGGGCGCTGGCCATCAAACCCGACGCCGAGGTGGCCATCCTGCGGGCCGAGGCGCTGGTGCTGCTCGAGCGCTACGACGAGGCCAAGAAGGCCTTCTCCCGGGCGATGGTGCTCGACCCCAACCTGGCCGCTCCCTTCTACGGCCTGGGCGAGATCCACCGGCTGACCGGAGAGGCCAACCGGGCTCGCTACTATTTCAAGATGTACGTGCGTTCCAAGGCGGCCGACGTCAGGCCGGCGCTGCTGCGCAAGGCCAAGGCCTTTCTGGCCGGTTGAGGCGGGGGGTCAGCGGGCTTCGGACGGCAGGGCCTCGGGGGCCCAGGGCGCCGGAGACTCGCGCACGAACAGCACCGCCTGCTCGTCCTCGTAGACCACGATCCAGTCGATGTCGTTGCGCAGGGCACCGGTCAGCGGCTCGCGTGGCGGATAGGCGATGGTGTCGACGCTCCACTTGTCGAGCACCCAGCGCCAGCCGCGCTGCATCTCGTGCACGGCGAAGTAGTCCAGGAACACGTTGAGCGGGTAGCAGTCGTTGCGTTGATCGATGAACACCGGCACCTTGGGATACAGCGCCCAGATGAAGGCCCCACCCCAGTTGAAGTAGTTGAACACCCGCTGGTCGGTGCCGCGGGCCTCGACCGCCTCGATCAGGTCCTCGGGGTAGAAGCCGGGCGACAGGTCGCTCAGCTCGTCGAAGCCGGTGGTGGCGCTGTAGGAGACCGGCCAGGAAGTCGGCGCGGTGAAGACCAGCAGCAACAAGGCCCCGGTCAGCGCAGGCAGCAAGAGCTTGCGCGAGCGGCGATCCATGGCCACCGAGTTGGCGTGGAAGCGGTCCAGGGCCCGGCCGGGCCTCGTGGCCCGGCCCAGCATGCGCTTCATGCGGGTCAGCGCCCGCGGCAGGTGGCGGGCCAGCACAGGCGTGGCCGCGATTCCGAGCAGCGGGATGTTGCGGATGGTGGTGAAGGCGAAGAACGAGAACGCCACCAGCAGCCCGAGGTGGATCGGGCTGGGGGCCATGCCCGAGCCCAGGATGGCGAAGACGCAGAACATGGCGTAGAACAGAATCATCCGGCCTAGCGGTGAGGTCAGCTCGGCCGACTGCCACTCACTGATGTTGGTCAGGTAGTTGATCTTGCCGCTGATGGCGTTTTCCAGGTACTCCAGCGGGAAGACCAGGCCGTAGATGTGGTGCGGGGTGGCGGTGCAGGCGGCCACGGCCACGGCCAGGTCGACCAGCCGCGCCCGGGTGGGGGCCCAGGAGCGCTTGGGCCCGCGCAGGTGGGCGGCCATGGAGGCGGCCAGGTAGAGCACGATGGTGGCCAGACCGATGATGAAGCTGCCGTGGAAGTTGGCCCAGGCCGAGAACAGCATGAAGATCAGCACCGGCCGCAGCCGGCCGCCGGCGGCCGGCTCCTCCATGGCGTGCAGGCTGGCGATGAAGAACAGATTGCCGAACAGGTAGGGCCGCAGCGAGAAGTTGCCCAGCATCATCAGCGCGGCCAGCAGGGTGATCAGCGCGCTGAGGTAGGGCGACCCCGAGTAGCGCACCGTCAGCCGGTAGACCAGCGCGCAGGCCACCGCGTTGAGCAGGATGCCCATGGCCACCAGGCCGCGGAAGCCCAGCCCCTCATAGGTCAGGCTGAAGACCACCTCGCTGAGCCACTCGTGGGGCAGCCAGGGGTGGTCGGGTGCGGTGTAGGAGAAGATGTTTAGATCCGGGATGGTCCAGTTGCTCAGGATGTATTGTCCGGTGCGCAGGTGCCACCAGATGTCGTCGGCCTTGATGTGGATGACGAAGGTGGTGCTCAGCGCCACGATGGCCAGGGTGGCGCCGAAGGCTGAGGGGATCCACCAGGATTTTACGGGCGTGCTGCTGCTCGACGCGCTGCTGTCAATGCCGGCCATCGATGCAGGTGTATCCGAAACACCGCCACGGCGCAAGCCCGGAGTCCCCGATCGGCCCGACGCTGCTCAGCAGCCGTCACCGGGGGGCTGGCAGGTCTCGACGTCGACCCGAACGCTCGGTTCCCGTCCGCGACCGTCTCGTTTTGCCTGCGGGGCGGGCAGCGGTTAGACTGGGGTCTCGTCTTGGAGGAGGGTTTCTGTGCGAAGGCCCGGATCTCTTTTGTGGCTGGCGGCGGTTTGCAGCACGACCGCTTGCGGCTCGGGCGGTTCTGCCGCACCGGAGTGTGACCGCTCCTGGGCCGAACGTCCGCCGACCGTATCCGGGCGCATCTACCTCGATGGCGACGGCTCCGACGACTCGCTTTACGCCTGCGGCTACGACCGGGCCGACCGCTACCTCGAGGGGCTGGAGGTGGTGCTGCGCAGCCGCGACGGCCAGTGGACCCATACGACCTGCCACGACGGCTCCTTCGGCTTCGGCGGGCTGGACGCCGGGCTCTACCAGGTCGAGCCGCGGCTGGATGCCGGCGCCCTGGTGACCACCGCCAACCGGCCGACGCGGCTGTCCGCGGTCCTGGACGCCGGCCGGCTGCAGTTGCTGGCTTTCGGCGACAGCCTGCCGGTCGAGGGCGATGCGGTGCGCTTCCCGGAGCGGCTGGCCGAGCGGCTGGGCGACCTGGTCACGGTCGAGCTGGACAACGTGGCCGTGGGCGGCTCCACCTCCGAGGACTGGTTGCCGGACGGCTGGTATTACGGCGAGCGCATCGAGCCGCTGATCGAGCAGGCCGATCTGGTGCTGGTCTCGCTGGGCGGCAACGACATCCTGGAGTGGGCCGATGCCAAGTTCAGCGCCGGCGACTTCGCCGATATCGAGGACGAGTTCGATGCCCTGCTCGATAGGGTGCTGGCCAACATGCTGACGATTGTACACGCCCTGCGCCAGCGTAACCCGGGCGTCGATGTGCTCTACCTGGTCTACCCCAACTACGCCGTCAGCCAGCGCTGGGCCGAATGGGTGGGGCCCTTCCAGGACTACGTCAGCGACATGCTGGCCGCCGGCATCGAGCGCATGCGGGCCGAAATTGCGCCCGCCGAGCGCATCGGGCTGATCGACATCCACGGCGCCGTGCAGGCTCGCGAGCTGGCGCTGGACCCGCTGCTGGCCGACGAGCTGCATTTCAACGCCGCCGGCCACGCCCTGGTGGCCGACGAGGCGCTCAAGGCCCTGGCCATCGCCCGCGTCGGAGCCGAGCCGCTGGGCGGTGAGCTGACCTTCGGAGTGATCGAATGAAGACGGACACCCTTCGTGCGATGCTCGCCGGCCTGCTGGCCGCGGCCGGCTGCGCCGCGCCGCAAGCGGTCCCCGCGGGTGCAGGCGAGCCGGTCACCATCGCCCGCCATTACCGGCCGGGGCACACCTGGCGCTACCGCATGCTGACCACATATATCGAGAACGGCCAGAAGAAACGGGTGACCGAGTCGGTGACCACCCACCAGGCGGTGGCCGGCGATCCACCGGGCGAGGTGGTGCAGCTCGATCGCGTCATCCGCGATCTGGGCGACGTGCAGCAGGTGTTCGACGGCTCGCGGGCCGAGCTGCCGGCCTGGTGGCTTTCGCTGGCAGCCGGCGGACGGGTGGCTTTGCCGCCGCTGGCCGGGCTGCCCCCTTCCATGGTCGGCGCCATCGCCGATCTGCAGACCTTCCTGGTGGCGATCAGCCCCAACGTGGGCGCCGACCGGCTGCGCCGCGTCGGCGACGCCCATGTCCTGGAGCGGCCGACCACCGGCGACTGGAGCGGCAGCGCCGGGGTGCCGGTGGGGCTGGATTGCATCCAGCCGCGGGTCGAGCTGATCGCAGTTGACGACCGCACGGTGCGGCTGCGAACCACCTTCGAGCCGCCGGCCGATCCGTGCGCGGCCTTGGCCGGCCAGCCCGCCTGGCAGCGCGTGCCGGTCCAGCCGGATGCCGGGCCCAACAACTTCGTCCAGGTGCTCGCGGTGGACGGGCGCTACGTGTTCATGTGGGGCCGGGAGCGTTTCACCGTCGAGGCCGAGGTGCGCCGCAGCGATGGGCTGCTGTTGGCCGGCCGCATGGACAACCGGCTGCAGCTGCGGATGCGGGTCATGTGCGACCGCGACGGCGCCGACTGCCAGGCCGAAGCGGTGCCGCTGGGCATCCGGCGCCGGCTGCGGCTGGAGCTGCTGCAGTCCGACGGGCCCGACCGCGCAGAGCGGGATTAGTCGGAGCCAGTCTCGGGCTGGCCCTGTGCCAGCGTCTTCAGTCGCTGGCGGGCCGCCTCGGCCCAGCCGCTCTTGCCGTCGCGCTCCAGGTAGGCCAGGTACATCTTGCGCGCCGCGTCCGCAGCGCCGGCGGCAGCGTGGGCGGCGCCCAGATTGAAGTAGGCATCGGCGAAGCCGGGGTGATCTTCCACCAGGGCCCGCAGCCGTTTCAGGCCGGCCTGGCGCTTTCCGCCGAGCAGCTCGGCCACGGCCAGGTTGTTGCGCAGCGCGGGGGTCGCCTGCTGCTGCAGCGCCCGGTCGAAGGCCTGGCGGGCCGCCCGATGCTCGCCCAACGCCAGCAGGCAGGCGCCCAGGTTGACCCGCGCCGGCAGGTAGGCGGGGTCGCGCTCCAGCACGGCCTTGAAGTGGGCGGCCGCTTCCAGCATCCGCGCCCGATCCGGGGAGAAGGCTCGTTTTCCGGCCTCGTCGGCCGCGGCGCGCACCCGCACCCGCCGGACCCGGGAGCGCGGATCCAGATCGGTCGACAGCTTGTAGGCGTGCTCGTCGACCCGCCTGCGCATGGCCAGCCGGTGCAGGGCCACGGCTAGATTGTTGCGTCCGGCCAGGTTGCGCGGGAAGACGGCCAGAAAGACCTCCAGGTGGCGCACGGCGTCGGCATAGGCGCCCTCGTCCAGGCAGCGCAGGCCGCGATCGAAGGAGCGCGTCTTGGCCCGCAGGCCCAGCAGGTACTCCTTGAGCCGTTCGGCCCGCTCGATGTGGGTGGGGTGATCGCGGCCCTCGGGCACCTCGTGGCCGGTGGCGATCATGCGCCGGTGGAAGCGGTAGGCGGCCGAGGGGTCGAAGCCGGCCCGGTAGGCGAACAGGGCGCCGATCTGGTCGGCCTCGAACTCGTGGCGCCGGCTCATGCCCAGCATCAGGTTCTGCAACGAGCGCACGTTCAGGCTGTGGCCTTCCATCAGCTGCCGGGCTCCGCCGACCAGGTCAAGCATGCCCAGGCCGTGGCGGCGATCCACGTGGACCACCTCGTGGGCGATCACGGTCGCCAGGGCGTCGTCAGCGTCGTCCAGCTCCACCCGGACGAAATCCAGCAGGCCGCGGTAGATGTAGATGGTGCCGCCGGTGAAGCTCAGCGCGTTGATGCCGTCGACGTCGAGCACCTTGAGCCGATAGGGCATCATCCCGCTCAGGCGCTCTGAGTGGGCGGCCACCTGGCGCAGGATGCGCTGCAGCCGAGCGCGGATCTTCTCGTCCTCCACTACCCCGAAGCGCTTCTCGATCTGCTCGGTCAGCCTGCGGCCCAGCTGGACCTCGCTGGCGGTGTCGATCACCTCGCTCTCGGCCAGGTAGTTCACCTGGCCGGTCAGCAGCTGCAGCTTGGACGAGGCCCGTTCGCCCAACCGGCTCTCGGGAGCCAGGGCCATGGCTTTGCGGAATGCCTGGACGGCGACGCGCCGGTGGTCTTCGTCGCGGGCGCCGATCTGCTGCATGTGGACCAGGCCCAGGTTGTACCAGGCCTCGGCGTATTCGGGGTCGATGGCCAGCGCCGCCTCGAGCTGCTCGATGGCTTCGGGCGAATCGTCGTCCTCGAAGGCGAACACGCCCAGGCGCAGCCGGGCCTGCTTGACCGACGGCGCCCGGCGCCAGGCCGCCAGCGCACCGTCGGTGTCGTCGACCACCGGGCTGGCCAGGGCCACGCCCAGCAGGTACTGGGCCTGCTCCAGATCGGGGCTGCCGGCGGTCACCTGGCGCAGCGTGCGCGCGGCCAGGCGGTATTTGCCCTGGGCCATCTGCTCCTCGGCCGCCTCAAGCTGCTCGCCGGCCGGACCGAGTTCGAGCTGGCGCAGGGCATCGGTGACCGTCCGGCTGTAGCGCCCTTGCGGGTGATGGGCCAGGTAGACCCGGTAGTGCTTCAGGGCCAGCGGCTTGTGCTCATCACCGGCGTCGCGCTCGAACAGGCGATGGTGACAGCGGCCCGCACCATAGAGCCCTTGCTGGTGCTCAGCCTCTTGCCCCAGCGCCCGGGCGAACCAGCCGCAGGCCTCAGCCGGCCGCCCGGCGTCCAGCTCGACCGTGCCGGCCAGGGCCGCCGCTGCGGCCGAGAGCTGGCCGGCCTGCTCGAGCTTGCCGATCTCGGCCAATGCCCCGGCGCGATCGCCGAGCCGGGCCAGGCCGCGGGCCAGCTCGAGGCGGATGCTGCTGCGCTGTGGCGCCTGCACCAGCGCCCGGCGGTAGTGCTCGACGGCCCGCTGCCAGTTGCCGAGGTCGGCCCAGGCGTCTGCGGTCTCGGTCAGGTCACGGACCGCGGTCGCCGACTGGGGGCTGCTGGCTGCGACCGGCGCCGCCAGCGAGAGCATCGATAACAGGGCTGTTGTCCAGACCACCTCGTACCTCCCTGCCTGGTTCGATTCCGCTCTCCGAGTCTACACGCTGTGGGCCGGCCGGTGCCAGCCGCGGTGCCAGCCGCGTCCCCATCTCCACCCGCACCGTCGCCGATGACGGACGGACAAAATGGATGATTTCGCGGTTCGTTGGTGCTATCAGAGACTTATCGACGGAATGGGCCCCGCGGGGTGGATGCACCAGCGCGGTGGTGAGCAACGGCTAAAAGCGTGCGAGAGACCTTCGGCAAATACGTCTTGACCGAGCGGCTGGGCGGCGGCGGGATGGCCGAGGTGTTCCGTGCCCGGCTGAGCGGACCGGCCGGGTTCGAGAAGCAGCTGGCGCTCAAGCTGATCCTGCCGCACTTCTCGGACGAGACCGAGTTCGTCGAGATGTTCATCCACGAGGCGACCCTGGCGGCGCGGCTGGATCATACCAACATCGTGCGCATCTACGAGTTCGATCGGATCGACGATCGATACTACATCGCCATGGAGCTGGTCGACGGCAAGGACCTGCGCGCCGTGCTGGCCCGCGGCCGCGAGCTGGACCGGCCCCTGCAGCCCGGGGAGGCGGGGCTGATCGCACTGGAGATCAGCCGCGGGTTGGCCTTCGCTCACGGCGAGCTGACGCCGGGGGCCGATGAGGTCATCCACCGGGACATCAGCCCGCACAACATCATCCTGTCGCGCGCCGGCGAGGTGAAGATCACCGACTTCGGCATCGCCAAGCTGGCGGCCGCGGCCAGCATGACGCAGACCGGCGCGGTCAAGGGCAAGCTGGCCTACATGTCGCCCGAGCAGGCCACCGGTGCAGTTCTCGACCGGCGCAGCGATCTGTTCTCGCTGGGCTGTGTGCTGTGGGAGCTGCTGTGCGGCCGGCGGTTGTTCGCCGGGGCCAACGACCTGGCCACTTTGGAGAATCTGAAGTCGGCGCCCATCCGGCCGCCGTCGGCCTTCGCCCCGGCGGTACCGGCAGCGCTCGACGAGCTGGTGCTGGCGCTGCTGGCCCGCGATCGCGAGCAAAGACCGGGCTCGGCCGCTGAGGTCGGCCGCCGGCTCGAGGCGCTGCTGCGCGAGCTGCCGGAGCTGGACCGCGCCACCGCCCTGGCCAGCATGTTCCAGGAGCTGTTCGGCCAGCGTCCGGCCCCGCGCGGCACGGCGGTCATGCCGGCCGAAGAGCCGGCCGTTCCCGGCGTCCCGCTGGAAGACGCGGTCACCGTGGCCAGCCAGGCCCACGCCGCCCACCACCTCCAGCCCAAGGCCCCGCCCGAGGGGTCGCCCGAGGGGTCGCCCGAGGGGTCGGGGGAACCGATCGGGGGGTCAGGGGAACCGGGTGACGGGGGGTCGGACG
>CAYVQE010000064.1:29537-32284 GCA_964454005.1 uncultured Myxococcales bacterium | reverse complement strand
GATGGCCCTGACCGAGGGCAACTGGGAAGGCCCCGGCGACGACCCGGTCGATCCGCAGCGCGGCGCGCTCCAGGGCGTGGTCTTCGTCGACCAGGGCAGCGGCACCAACGACATGAGCCTGCGGCTGCCCGGTGCCGAGGTGAGCGTGTCCGATCACGGCCAGGTGGCCCTGGACGGCGACGCCTACTTTCAGGTCTCGCTGGATGTGGGCTCCTACACCGTGACCGCTTCGGCGTCCGGCTACCTGACCGACAGCCGCGTCTGCGAGGTGGTCGCCGGCGGCGAGACCTGGTGCTCGGTGGGCCTGTGGCCGGACGACGGCTCCGGCGACCCCGGCGACCCGGGCGACCCGGGCGACCCCGGCGACCCCGGCGACCCCGGTGACCCCGGCGACCCCGGCGACCCCGGCGACCCCGGTGACCCCGGCGACCCCGGTGACCCCGGTGACCCCGGTGACGACGACGGCAGCGGCGACGTCGACGGCGAGCACGGCGATTTCGACTTCGACGCCCCGCCGGGCCTGGTCGAGGGCTACGTCATCGCCGCCACCGCCGAGGCCGACTTCGACGCCTGCACCGGCTACACCGTCGGCGGCGCCGAGGTGCTGGCCGAGACCGGCGAGCGCACCGTCGCCGACGCCGACGGCCACTTCGAGTTCTGGGTGGTGCCCGGCAAGCACCTGTTGAGCGCTGAGGCCGAGGGCTTCTGGGACGGCGCCGGCGAGTGCGAGGTGCTGTCCGACAGCCGGGTGTTCTGCTGCATCCAGGCGGTGCCCGAGGACGACGAGGCCGAGCTGGGCGACTGGCACGGCGACGGCGGCCCCGACGCCGCCACCGGCTGCAACACCAGCAGCCGCAACGGCGCCCTGCTGTTGCTGCCGCTGCTGCTCGGTATGCTCGCCCGCCGTCGATCCAGCTAAGAATTCTTCCATCCCTCGACATTTCTTAGGTCATCCTCCGGTCTCCGCTCCGATGGCGGGGATGCAGCCGCCACCGGCTCGACCCGCGGTCGAGGAATGACCTTCGTCGACCTTGGCCGGTAGTTTGCAACCCGGTGGGGCCCGATAGACCCATGGCCGGCGATCGCCGGGTGTGCCCCTTTGTTTGATTATCTTGGGTTTTTTTCGATGAATGGCTGGCACGGTTCTTGGATGAGTCCTCCAGGTAGACGATCGCTGAGGCCAAAGGTCGGCCCCAATACAGATTTTCGAAAAGGGAGGAATTCATGCCAGGCAAGAAGCGAAGTCCAACGAGGATCGGGACCGGGCACCCGCGGTACCAACCCTCGACAAAGGGGCTCATCGGTCTGTGGATCGCGGCCATGCTGCTGGTCTGCGCCCCGGTCAGCGCCGAGCAGCCAGCGGAGGAGGAGTACTACCAAGCCACGGACACGGGTCTACGAGGAGACGACTCCTCCACCGGGCCATTGGCGATCGGCTTCGATTTTACCTACTTTGGCAACGACTACAGCGAGTTCTATCCCTCCACCAATGGCTTGGTGTCTTTCGAAGGCGGGTACTACCACTACTCCAACCGCTGCATCCCGGACGACTCGGTGCCGAACAACACCATCATGCCCTTCTGGGACGATCTCATGTCCTACGATGATACCCAGCTCGTGCTCTACCGGATCATCGGTGTCGCCCCCGAACGCAAGCTGGTGGTGCAGTGGACCAACTACGGCTACTACGCCTCCGATCTGCCCATGGGTACCTTCCAGGCCATCCTGTACGAGGGTTCCAACGACATCCAGTTCCAATACCGGCAGCTCCTGACAGAGAGTCGCTCTCTGGGCCAGAGCGCCACCATCGGTTTGGAAAACGCAGCCGGCACGGCAGGGGTACAGTACGCGTGCAACGAACAGAGCCTGGAGCAGTGGCAGGCCGTTCGCTTTTCGCCTTCGGGCTCCAGCTACAGCGTGGACGCCAACGCCACCTACGATGGCATTCTGCTCGGTCTGGACGCCAACAGCCCGCCCGAGATCCCCACCCTGACCTCACCGGCTGAAGGGGCCTTCGTCTCCACCTCGCCCACCTTCCAGTGGGATCCGGCAGAGCGGGCCGAGACCTACCGCCTGGTGATTTCCCGCAACGCCAACATGACATCGCCGGTCATCAACGAGAGCGGCATCGTCGAGACCACCTACTCGGTCAGCGGTCTGGATGTGGCGGAGACCTATTACTGGGCCGTGGTCGCCACCAACGAGGCCGGCGAGACGTGGTCGAACGCCCGCAGCTTCGAGACCACCAGCGGGAATCCGCCGGTGGCCGATCCACAGTCCGCCAGCGTGGCCGAAGACACCGATTTGACCATCGTCCTGAGCGGCTCGGACCCGGATGGCCGTGATCTGGCTTTCACCATCAGCTCCCTGCCGGTGGCTGGGGAGCTTCGTCAGTTCGACGGCACGCTCGTAGCGTCGGTGCCCACCGCGGTCAGCGATGCATCCCACCGGGTGATCTACAACTCGGCTGGCACCGGCAGCGGAGCCGGGCACGGCGATTTCCGCTTCAGGGTCAACAACGGCATCATGGATTCGGACGAAGCGCTCGTGACAGTAGACGTGGAAGACACCGATGAGTGCGCCCTGGGATTGGACAACTGCGACGCCAACGCCACCTGCACCAACACCCCGGGGTCGTTCGAATGCACTTGCAATGAAGGGTTTTCTGGCGATGGGGTCAGCTGCAGCGACATCGACGAGTGCGCCGATGGATTGGACGACTGCGACGCCAACGCCAGCTGCACCAA
>CAYVQE010000064.1:0-29437 GCA_964454005.1 uncultured Myxococcales bacterium | reverse complement strand
TCGACGAGTGCGCCGATGGATTGGACGACTGCGACGCCAACGCCAGCTGCACCAACACGGTGGGGTCGTTCGAATGTGCCTGCAACGAAGGTTACGCCGGCGACGGTGTGAGCTGCAGCGACGTCGACGAGTGCGCCGCGGGCACGCACGACTGCGACGCCAACGCCAGCTGCAGCAACATCGACGGCGGGTTCGACTGTACCTGCAATGAAGGCTACTTGGGCGACGGCCACACCTGCGCGCTGGCCTGCGGCGACGGCGTCTTGGAGGACTACGAGGCGTGCGATGACGGTGGGCTGCTGGACGGCGACGGTTGTGACGCCGAGTGTAGGATCGAGCACGGCTACGTTTGCGAGGGCGTTCCCTCGACCTGCTACAGCATCTGTGGTGACGGCCTGCAGGCCTCGGACGAGATGTGCGACGATGGAAATCTGGAGCCAGGCGACGGCTGTTCCGATCTCTGCTCAGTCGAGGATGGGTACGCCTGTGCCGGAGAGCCTTCCACCTGCGCCGAGGGCTGCGGTGATGGAATCGTGGCCGGCATCGAGGAGTGCGATGATGGCAACAACGATGCCGGTGATGGCTGCGGCCCGAACTGCGTGGTCGAACTCGGTTACGCTTGCAGCGGAGCACCATCCACCTGCGATCCGTTGTGCGGCAACGGTGAACTCGACCCGACCGAAGGCTGTGACGATGGAAACCTTGAAGACGGAGATGGCTGCGCGGCCCATTGCGTGGTGGAGCCCGGCTGGGCCTGCTCCGACTCCCCGTCGGTGTGTGAGCCGAACTGCGGCGACGGCGTGCTGGATGGCCGCGAAGGCTGTGACGACGGCAACCTGATCGACGGTGACGGCTGCGACGCCGCTTGCCGGCCGGAGCACGGCTTCGAATGTCAAGGGGCTCCGTCCGAGTGTCTGAGCAGCTGTGGCGACGGGCTGTTGGCTGCCGATGAGCAATGCGACGATGGCGGGCGGGCAGAAGGCGACGGCTGCGACTCCGTCTGCATGATCGAGGAGGGCTATGCCTGCGCCGGGGAGCCCAGCGACTGCGCCCTCACCTGTTCGGATGGGTACGTGGACTGGCCGCAGGAGGCTTGCGACGACGGCAACCTGATCGACGGTGACGGCTGCGACGCCAACTGTCAGGTGGAGCACGGTTACCGCTGCGAAGGCAGGTTTTCGGTCTGCGTCTCGGTCTGCGGTGACGGCCTGGTGGCGGCCGATGAGCAGTGCGATGATGGCAATCCCCTGCCGGGCGATGGCTGCGACGATGCCTGCCGGGTGGAGAGCGGCTTCGAGTGCGGGGGCGAGCCGTCTGCCTGTGGTCCGATCTGTGGCGACGGTGTCATCTCACGCGGAGAAGCCTGCGATGACGGCAATGCGCAACCCGGCGATGGCTGTGACGCCGACTGCGCGGTGGAGCCCGGCTACAGCTGCCACGGACAGCCTTCCGTATGCGCGAGTGAATGCGGCGACGGCCTGCTGGCCGCGGGTGAAGACTGCGACGATGGCAACCTCCTGGCCGGCGACGGCTGCGATGCGAGTTGCCGCCTGGAAGATGGTTGGATGTGCGAATCGGAGCCTTCGCTCTGCTGCCCCGAGAACAACGAGGCATGTGCTGACTGGATCCAACAGCAGCAGATCTCCGATTCCGGTTGCGGATGCGGCCCGACGGGCCGTCCTGCCGGCAGCTGGGCCTTGTTGCTCCTGCTCGCAGCCGGGTTGGTGCTGCGGCGACGCGTCCGGCGCGACTGAGCCAGCAGCCGCCCGGTCCGCCGTGCCGCGGCGGGCCGGGCGGATTCTCCCCCCGGGCCATGGCTTTCCGGGACGCTCGACCGGTCTTCGGTGTCCTCAACTTTCACTCTTTCACCCCGCAACTTTTCAAGCCCTGGACGAAGTGCGATGATGGTGGCTCGATGGTCGAGCCAGACACCAGCCTCGCTGCCGCCGCTTCGCCCGATTCCGAGCGGGCGCCGATCTTCGTGGTGGGCACCGGGCGCTCGGGCACGACCCTGCTGCGGCTGGTGCTCAACGCGCACCCGCGGATCTATCTGACCCACGAGCTGTCCTTCTACCGGGTGCGTTCGGGCCTGCCGGCCGCGCCGGGCGCCGAGCAGTTCCTGGAGCGCTTCTTCCGCTCGGCAGCCTTCGGGCTGAGCGGGCTGGCGCGACAGGCGGTGCGGGCCGAGTTGGAGCGGGAACGGGCGGCCGGGCGGGACGGGCCGGCTGCGGCCTACCGGGCGCTGATGCGGGCCGGGGCGCGGCGCTTCGGCCGGCTGCGCTACGGCGACAAGACCCCGTTGCACGCGCTGCAACTGGCGGACATTTTCGCCGACTTTCCGGACGCGCGGGTGATCCACCTGGTGCGCGACCCGCGGGCCACGGTGGCCTCGCTGCTGCGCATGCCCTGGGCGCCCGCCTCGGCCGGGCTCAACAGCCTGTTCTGCCGGCGCACCCTGGAAGCGGTGCGGCCTTTCCGGGCGCGCATCTGCGAGCTGCGCTTGGAGGACCTGCTGGCCCGGCCGGAGGCCGAGATGCGCCGGGTGCTCGGTTTCATCGGCGAGGCCTGGGATGCGGCCGTGCTGGACCACGCCAGCCGTGCCCCGGCCGGCGACGTGCCGGCGCTGCCCTGGTTCGCCGCCGCCCGGCGGCCGCTGCAGCCGCCGGCCGAACAGCCGGCCTGGCGGGCGCAGCTGTCGCCGGCCTGGATCCGCAACATCGAGCAGGTCCACCGGCGCAGCATGGCCCGCTACGGCTACGCCCCGGCCGCGCTGGAGCGCGAGCCGAGCTGGCTGGAGCGGCAGCGGGCGCGGCTGGCAGACGCCGGCCGGGTGGCCCGCGGGCTGGCCCACCGGCGCCGCTTGCTGCGCATCACCGCCGGCGATCGGGTGGCCGATCCGCGCGAGGTGCTGGCCTGTCTGCTGCAGTGGAACCCGGCCGCCTGGGCCCGCTATCCGGACACGGTGCTACCGCGGTTGCGGGAGGAGCGAGGCCGCTGACCGCAGGTCGCTGAGTGGCGTGGGGGCTTATTCGAGCTTGAGCAGCTTTTTGGTGGTCTGGTTGGGCTCGATGACCACGCGGACCTGTTTGCGGATGTTGCGGCCCTTGTTGACCAGGGTCAGGGTGTGGCGGCCGGCCGGCAGCTCGACGCCGGCCAGCGGGGTCATGCCGAGACGTTTCTTGCCCAGATAGACCTCGGTCCAGGGCGTGGTGTTGAACTTCAGCTTGCCCTTGCCCTTGGGTTTGGGCGGGGTCGGCGGCTGGCGGCGGATGGGTCGCGGGGCGAAGGCCAGCTGCACGGCCTCGCCGGGCTTGGGCCGCACCCGCTTGACCTGCCGCCGGTGGCCGTCGCATAGCACCGCCACCCGGTGGGCCTGCCGCGGCGTGATCTCGAGATCGCGCAGCGGGGTCCGGCCGCTGGTCGGCTGGCCGTCGATGCGCACGGCGCAACCGCCCGGCCGCGAGACCACGGTCAGCTCGGCCACGGTGGGTGGTCTCGGCTCGGGTTTGGGCTCGGGCTGTGGCTCGGGCTCGGGCTGTGGCTCGGGCTCGGGCTGTGGCTCGGGCTCGGGCTCGGGTTGCGGCTGCGGCTCGGGTTTGGCATCGGGGCCGTCGGCGCCGCCCATCGGTTGCAGCGTCTGGGGGTCGGCTGCCGGCGACTCCGATCCCGACTCCTGGGTGGCTTTCCAGCCGAAGTAGGCACCTGCGCCCAGCGCGGCCAGCAGCACCGGTAGAACGATGAACAGCAGCAGCTTCTTGCCCGGCTTCGCACTCACCGAAGCGTCAGCTTCGGTGAGTACTTCGGCGGGCTGCGCCCGCTCGGGTTGAGCGGGGGCGGGCGCTTGATCTGGTGCGGGCTGATCGTCCAGGTCTTCGACGGGCTCGGCCGGTGCAGCGGCCGCGGGTTGCTCGGGCTCGGTCTGGACCACCGGGGAGGGCTCGGCCGGTGCACCCGGCTCGGGCGCCTGCGGTGGCTCGGCCGCTGCCGCTGGCTCTTCCTCGTCATCGGTAGGCCGGATCACGGTCGCCGCCGCGCCCATCTTTTCGACCATCTCGCGGTCGCCCATGTAGGACTGCGAGGGCAGCGACTCGCTCTTGGCCTTGAGCCGGCGGACCGAGATGCCGTCGGCGCCCTTCTCACGGATCTCCTGCAGCAGGCTCTTCTTGGTGCGCGCCGAGTCGCCGAAGATCTGCCTCAGGTACTCGGCGATTTGAGGCGGGCCGATGACCTCGCCGTCCATCTGCATGGCCGAACGCAGCGCCGCGCCCATGGCGGCCGCGGTCTGGAAGCGCTGCTCCGGGTCGCGCCTGAGGGCCTGGTCGGCCACCGCGGCGTAGTGCTCGGGTACGCTCGCACGCACCTCGTTGACCGACGGGATGGGCTCGTCCATGATGGCCCGGATGATGGCCGGCTCCACGTCGCGCTTGAACAGCCGGCTCCGGGTGAGCATCTCCCACAGCACCACACCCAGGGCGAAGATGTCCGAGCGGGAGTCGACCTGGCGGCCCATGCACTGCTCGGGCGACATGTAGGCCAGCTTGCCCTTCAGGGTGCCGACCTGGGTCTGGTGCATCTTGGTGGCCGCCTTGGCGATGCCGAAGTCGACCACCTTGGCCATGCCGGTGAACAGCACGATGATGTTGTGCGGGCTGACGTCGCGGTGGACGATGCTGAGCGGCTGGCCGCTGTCATCCTCGAAGGTGTGGGCGTGGTGCAGCCCGTCGCTGGCCTGCGACAGGATGCCGGCGGCCATGGCCGGGGTGACCGGGGTCTTGCGTTTGGCGCCCTCGCTGACCAGGTGTCCCAGGCTCTCGCCCTCCAGGTACTCCATGGCGATGAAGTAGTCGTCGCCGGCCTGGCCCAGGTCGTAGATCTGCACCACGTTGGGGTGGTTGAGGTGGGCTGCGATGACCGCCTCGTCGAGGAACATCTCGACGAAGGCCTCGTCGTTGGCCAGGTGCGGCAGGATGCGCTTGACCACCACCAGCTTTTCGAAGCCGCCGATGCCGGTCTGGCGGGCCAGCCAGATCTCGGCCATGCCCCCGGTGGCGATCTTGGCCAGCAGCTTGTAGCGGCCGATCTCGATTCCCGTGTCATCGCTCATCGGCTCGGATGGTAGACCGCAGTTGGGGAAACCTCAAGCATTTGCTCGGGTGTTTTGTTCAGCCCGGGACGTCCCGCCGCGCCAATCGGTCGCGGATGGCGTGGCCCACCCGCAGGGCGTTGGCGATGATGGTCGGGGTGGCCGGCACCCCGCCCGAACTGGGCATGAAGGAGCCGTCGGTGACGTAGAGGTTGGCCACCTCGTGGCTCTGGCAGTCGGGGTCGAGCACCGAGCGCTGCGGGTCGCGGCCGAAGCGGCAGGTGCCGTGCTGCAAATGGTAGGTGGTGTTGGCCCAGGTCCAGGGCACCACCTTCTCGGCGGCCGGCCGGATGGCCTCCAACAGGTCGAGCCCGCGGCGCACCATCAGCTTGTTGACATCGTCGATCAGCGGGTGGTGGACGTTGGTGATCCGCGCCGCCGGCAGGCCCCAGCGGTCGCGGTGTTCGGGGTCGAGATCCACGTAGCAGCCGGCGTGGGGCAGAAAGTCGCCGAAGACCTCGAACTCGAGCCACAGCTCGTCGTGGAAGTACTCGTGCATGCGCTGCTTGAGCGCCGGGCCCCACAGCTTCCACTTCGCGTCCTGGGCCAGGCGCACCGCGGCGTTGATCGGGTTGGGGTGGTGCAGCAGGAAGTTGTGGGTGCCGCCCTTGGGCAGTGTGCCCAGCCGCTCGTTCCAGTAGTCGTCCTGGATCGAGCGCAGCAGGAAGGGCAGGTCCATGCCGCGGGCACCCAGCGCCGCGATCAGCTTGCCGCGGTCGAACACGGCCGTGCCCTTGCCGAAGGTGGAGAAGGTCAGGTTGCGCCCCACCAGCCCGCTGCCGTTGCCCAGCCCCTGCGGGTGGCGGCCATCGGCGCTGAGCAGCAGCAGCCGGGCGCTCTCGATGGCGCTGGCGGCCAGCACCACCACCCGGGCGGCGATGCGCCGCTCGCGGCCGTCGCGGTCGATGTAGACCACCGCCCGCACCCGCTCGGCGTCGGCCTCGATGCGCCGCACCATGCAGCCGGCGCGCACCTGGCAGCAGCCGGTGGCCTCGGCCTGGGGGATGAGCGTGGCCAGCATGGACGAGCGGGCGGTGGTCTCGCAGCCGTACTCGCCGCACAGCCCGCAGTAGGTGCAGTGCGGCCGGCCGCCGTAGGCCCGCGAGGCGATGGCCCGCGGGGTGGGGAAGGCGTGCAGATCGAGCCCGGCGGCCGCCTGGTCGATCAGGGCGGCGGCCGGGTGCGGCAGCAGCGGCGGCAGCGGGAAGGGCCGCCGCGACCGCTCGAAGGGGTTGATGCCGGCCTTGCCAGACACCCCGATGCGCGCTTCCATGCGGTCGTACCAGCGATCCAGCTCGTCGAGTTCCAGCGGCCAGTCGGCCAGGTCGGCGCCGGCGATGCCGCCGGTGCGGCTGGCCAGCTTCAAGTCGCTTTCGTCGAGGCGGTAGAAGAAGCCGCTCATGTGCACCGTGGCCCCGCCGACGCACTGACTGGTCCAGCCCTCGCGGGTGCGCTCGGCCTCGCCTGCCGGCTGCTTGCGCATGGTGTGCGGATCCTCGGTGGCCCAGGGTACCCAGAAGTCGCGCCGGCAGGTGGTCACCTCGTCCTTGCCGAAGTCGCGGATGGTGTAGTAGGGCCCCTTGTCCAACACCACCACCCGGGCACCGGCCTCGGCCAGCACCGCGGCAACCGGGGCGCCGCCGGCGCCCGAGCCGATGACCACCACGTCGGCGCTGTCGCGGTTCACCACGGCAGACCCCCCATGCGGCCCAGGTGGATGTCCAGTTGGCGCGGCTCCCACCAGCAACCGGGATGGCCGTCGGGATGGCCGATGAACTTCCAGCCCACCCGGTCGCGGTTGCCGCCGTAGCTGGGATCGGCCAGAAAGCCCTCGATGGTGAAGCGTACCAGGTGCTCGAAGAACGTATTGCTGTGAAAGCGCTTTGCGCGCACCGCGCCCTGCTGGAAGCGGCGCAGGATGGCGTCTTGCTGCTGCGGCCGGCAGGCGGCGAAGGGCTTGTCGTGGGCGGCGCGGGCCAGCCGATCGAGGTGCACCGCGCCGATGCGGAACAGGGGTTCGACGTGGCTGGCGAATGGCTCGCGGCGCATCCAGTAGTCGATGTAGTCCGGCACGCCGGCCTCGACGGCGCCGGGCAGCACCCGTTCGGTCGCCGCGGCCAGGGCCCGGCGGCGGTCCGGGGCGAAGGGCGAGGTCAGGGTCTTGATGATCGGATCGGCCGGACGCGCCCGCAGCCGCCCCAAAGACAGCCCGGCACCGGCGCCCAGGCCCAGCAGGCCCACCAGCATCTGGCGGCGGCTGATCAGAATGGCTCCACCTCCGGCACCACTTTAACGCCCAGCGCCGGCGGCCACAACAACAACCGGTTCAACCGCGTTCCACGCGCACCGGGGTGCCGCGGCGGATGGCGCTGTCGGCGGCCAAATCGCCGTTGCGCAGGGCCAGCTCCAGCTCGTCGCGCGAGCCGATCAGGGCCAGGGCCTCGCCCGGCGCCACATCGGCATAGGTGCGCCGCGGCGGGCCGAAATCGCGGCCAGCGCAGTGCACCCGCAGTGTATCGGCGGGGCCCAGCCGCTCGAGCCAGGCGGCCGGGATGTCGGTGATGCAGTTGCCGAAGCGGTCGATGCGCAGCACCGCACCGTCGATGGCGTCCGGGCCCAGTTGCGGTGGTGTGCCGCGCTCCAGGCCCTGCGGCTCGGCCACCGCCGGGCCCAGCCGGTCGATGGCCAGCCCGGCGGCCAGGTGGGCGGCGGCCGGGGCGAACACGTCGCGGCCGTGGAAGGTGGCGCTGACGCGCGGCCGCCGGTAGGCCGGCTCGGTAAGCTCCACCGCTCGCAGCGCCTCGCGGCCATGGCGCTCGAGCGCTCGTTGCCACAGCGGCGCGCAGACGCCGTTGTCCGGCCCGACCAGGGCCCAGTCCGGCCCGCGGATGGCCAGCGCCCGGCGCCGCGAGCCCACCCCGGGGTCGACCACCACCAGGTGCACCGCCGCCGGTGGGAAATAGGGCACGGCGGTCTCCAGCGCGGCCGCGGCCGCGGCCACGTCCTGCGGCGCGATGGCATGGCTCAGATCGACCAGCCGGGCCTGGGGGCAGATGCCCAGTAGCACGCCCTTCATGGCGCCGACGTAGCCGTCGGCGGTGCCGAAATCCGTGGTCAAGGTGATGAGCGGAGAGCGCATGATCAACGACCTTACCGCGGGGCTCGGTGGAAACAAAAGGCGCGTGTTGCCTGGTCGGCGAGGTTGCCGATAGGCTGGGCCGGCATTAAGGGTGGTTCAGTGGAGGTGCGCCATGATGGGATCCTTTGTCGAGTTCCACGCCCGCGATGAGCGGGTGCGGCTGCGGCTGGCCTCGGGCGAGGAGCTGTGCGGGGTGGTGCGGCAGGTGGCCGACGACGGCCGCTGGCTGCTGCTGCAGACCGAGGACGACGAGCGGCTGCTGGTCAACGCCGGCCGGGTGGACTGGTTCAGCCTGCCGGCGACCTCCGGGGCGGAGTAGGCGGCTTGCCGCGCTCCGATCGCCACCCGGCCCAGGTGCTGGCCGCCTGGGGCCTCGAGGATGCCGCCTGGAGCGAGCTGGCCGGCGGCCACATCAACCGCACCTGGCGGCTGGACCACGCCCGCGGGCGCTTCGCCCTGCAGTGGCTCAACCCCGTCTTCGCCCCCGAGCTGCACCTGGACATCGCCGCGGTGACCGCCCGGCTGGCCGCCCGCGGCATGCTGACCCCGCGGCTGGTGCCCACCCGCTCCGGCGCGCTGTGGGCGGTCGACGGCGACGGCGAGGTGTGGCGGCTGTGGACCTGGATCGAGGGCCGCACCCTGCTGGCCGCCGACGGGCCGGCCCGCTGCGCCGAGGCCGGCCGGCTGCTGGGTGCCTTCCACCGCGCGCTGTGGGACTGCGACCACCGCTTCCACTTCGGCCGGCCCGGGGTGCACGACACCCCGGCGCATTTGGCCGGGCTGGAACGCGCCCTGGCCGAGCACGCCGGCCACCGTCTCTTCGCCCGCATCGAGCCGCTGGCCGCGGCCATCGCCGCCCGGGCCGCCGGGCTGGAGCTTCCGCACGAGCTGCCGCCGCGGCTGGTGCACGGCGATCCCAAGATTGCCAACATCCTGTTCGGCCCGCACGGCCGGGCGCTGTGCCTGGTCGACCTGGACACTCTGGCCCGCATGCCGCTGCCGCTGGAGCTGGGCGACGCCATGCGCTCCTGGTGCAACCCGGCCGGCGAGGATCGCTCGGCCGCGCTCAGGGCCGACTACTTCGCCGCCGCGTTGACCGGTTGGGCCGGCGCCATCGGCGATGGACCCACCCCGGCCGAGCGCCAGGCCCTGGTGGGCTGCTGCGAGCAGATCGCGCTCGAGCTGGCGGCCCGCTTTTGCGCCGACGCCCTGCGCGAGAGCTACTTCGCCTGGGACCGCCGCCGCTACGGCTCGGCCGCCGAGCACAACCTCGACCGGGCCGCCGCCCAGCTCGCCCTGGCCGGCTCCATCCGCGACCAGCGCCGCAGCCTGGAACGCATCGCCGCCCGGGCCTGGCAAGGCGCGAGCGCCTGAAAAGCAGCGCTATCCCTCTCGTCCACCGCCAGGCTGTAAGCGATCGGCGTGTCCTCAAGTGTCCGGTTTTCGGACACCCCCGGGGCCGCGCCGGCCCGTAAGACATTGATTCTCCGTGTCCCAATCTGCTGGCCCGTTCATTGCATCGTCGATAGCCGTTGACCTGCTCGCGGGCTGGACCTAGGCTGGGAGGCGATTGGCATGGAACCACCGATCGAAAAGAACGCGCTCGGCGAGATCCGCTCGCTGCTGCATCGCGTGCTGGGCAAGCTGGAAGAGCATGACGAGCGCTTCGCCGATATCGATGGGCGCTTCGCCGATATCGACGAGCGCTTCGCTGGCATCGACGAGCGCTTCGCCGATATCGACGAGCGCTTCGCTGGCATCGACGAGCGCTTCGACGGCATCGACGAGCGCTTCGACGCTCAGGACAGACGGCTCGACGAGATCCACTTGCAGCTGGTCCACATCGAGCAAGATCACGGGGACAAGCTGGCGGCGCTGTTCGATGGACACCACCTGCTCACCGATCGCATGGATAGGCTGGACGGGAGAATGGACCAGCTGGCGGGAAGCTTCGACCGCCTCTTGGGCCGGGTGGACCGGCTGGACGCCGATCAGCGCGCGCTGCAGCGCTGAGGCCCCGAAGACCGATTCGGCGGCGGGCTCAGCGGGCGGCGAACTGGCGGATGGCGTTGATTTAGATCAAAAAGCAACCGGCTGCCAGGAGCGGCCGTCGGGGCTCAGGTGGGCGGCGTCGCTGGCCACCGCCAGCAGATGATCGTCGCCGGCGTCGAGCTGGAACACCTGCTGCGGCCCGTCGGCACCGGCCACCAGCGGCTGCAGCCCGTCCTCGTCCAGCAGCCAGATGCGCTCGCCGTCGGCCAGGTACAGGTCGGCGCCCAAGCGGGCGGCCGAGCAGAAGTCGGCCGCGCTCTCGGCCGGGGCCAGCCGCCGCCAGCCGTCGTGGCGGCGCTCGAGCACCACCCCGCCGGCGCCGCAGGCGAGGTAGCCGCCGGCGGCCGCCTCGACCACATCGCGCAGGTCGGCCTCGGTGCCGGTCACCTCGCGCTGCCAGCCGGCGGGCCCGCGGTGCCAGGCCGCGCCGCCGTCGCCCACCGCCACCAGGTCGGCCGGCCCGCGGCCGGCCACAGCGGCGAAGCGCGGCCGCAGCTCGGCCGGCCCGTCTGGGCCGATGTCCTGCCAGTCGGACAGCGGATCGCGCCACAGCACCAGCCCGCCGGTGCCGGCGGCGGCCACGGTGGCGCCCAGCCGGGCTATGCAGGTCGGCTGGGCCCGGTCCGGCTCGGCCGCGATGCGCTGCTCGGCGAAGCCGCCGGCCCCGCCCAGCAGCAGCCGGCCGTCGCTGCCCAGCACGTGGCAGCTCAGCTCCGGCTCGCCGGCCAGGGCCATGTCGAAGGCCCACCAGTCCACGTCGTGGTAGACCCAGTCGCGGCCGGCCTGGCGGTAGAACACCTGCGCGTTGGGCAGCCCGGCCGGGCTGGCCTTGCGGTGGCGGGTCAGGAAGAACAGCATCCCCCGGTCCAGGATGCGCCCGCAGCGCAGTTCGAACAGATCGGTGACGGCTTCCACGCGACCTCCCTTTACGCCCCTGGGCTGTACCACGCCCGGCTCGAGGGCTCAACTTCCGAAGGTTCAGCGCATGCGGGGAGCCGCGGGCTCGGGACCGGTGATCTCGCGGCTGCTGACCGGGGCTTCGCTCAGGCGAGCCGGGGGCCTGCGGACAGGGCGGGCAGGGTCACGGTGACCGTGGTTCCGCCTCCGGCGGGGCTGTCGAGGGTCACCCGGCCCTTGTGCTGGTGGATCAGGTGGTAGACCGTGCTCAGGCCCAGGCCGCTGTGGCCGGCGTCGGCCCGCTCGGTATAGAAGGGCTCGAAGGCTCGCTCCAGGGCTTGGCGATCCATGCCCGGGCCGGTGTCGCAGAAACGCAGCTCGACCACCTCGCCCGGCCGGCCCCGGGCGGTGATCCGCAACCGGCCGCCGGCGCTCATGGCCTGGCAGGCATTGTCGATGATGGCGGCGAAGGCCCGTTTCAGCTCGGTGTAGCGGCCCAGGATGGCGGGGGTCGCCTCCGGCACCGCCAGCTCCAGCTCCAGCCCGCGTCGCTGCAGCTGCTCCCGGTGCTCCAGCGCCAACTCGCCGATCAGGGCCGCCGGTGCCAGGCGGGTCATGCCGCTGTCGCCGCCCTGGCTGTGGTCGAGCAGGGCGGCCACCACGTCGCGGATCCGCTGCGCCTCCTCGGCGATGGACGCCAGCAGCTCGTGATCCGGGTCGTCCGCTGGATGGCGCTCGAGCAGCAGCTGGGCCAAGCTGGCGATGCCCCACAGGGGATTGTTGATCCGGTGGGCGGTTCCCGCGCCTAGCTCGCCGACGGCGGCCATCTTCTTGGCTTCGACGAGCTGGTGCTGGGCCCGGCGCAGCGCGCGGGTCTGCTCGTCGACCCGCTCTTGGAGCTCGCGGTTCAGCGCCGTCAGCTCGGTGCGCAGCTCGACGTTGCGGATGGCCATGGCGGCTTGAGCAGCAATGGCTCCGAAGATCTCGAGGTCGCCCTGGTCGAACACGTGGCTGGCGGCCAGCGAATCGAGGTAGATCGCCCCGGCCAGGTGTTGCTCGTGCAGCATGGGCACGCACATCACCGAGCGGATGCCCTCGGCCAGCACGCTCGCCGAGCGGCCGAAGCGCTCGTCTTGCCCGGCGTCGAGCAGGACCAGGCCCAGCCGGCGGGAGCGAACCTCTTCGATGACGCTCGAGGACGGCCGGAAGGCGACCTCGCGGCCGCAGCGCTCCCGGCTGGTCACGGCATGCAGCCGCCCTGTGGATGCATCGGCGGTCAGCACGGCGATCCGATCGGCGGCCAAAAAGGCGAAGGTGGTCTCGGCGATGCGCTCACAGAGGGCGTCCAGGTCGGGGCTGCCGGCGATGGCCCGGTTGAGGCTGAGCGCGGCGCGCAGCTGCTCGTAGCCGCGCCGCAGCTGGCCCTCGTCGGCCAGATCGGACGCGGGCGCGAAGGTCGATTCGGTCTCGATGGCCGCGGTTTCGCGGCCAGGGAGATCCGTCGGGCCTTGGTCGGGGGAGTCGTCCGACCGTTCGGCGGTGGCGTTGGCGGAATCCGGGCGGTAGCACAGGCGGGTGGCACCGATTATGATCAATTCGCCGGCGGTCAAAACGTGCTCGCTGATGCGACGGTTGCCGACGAAGGTGCCATGGGCGCTGTCGAGGTCCAGCAGCAGGTGGCGGCCGCCGGGCAGGGCCCGCACCTCGGCGTGCAGCCTGGAGGCCAGCTGGTCCTGGAGCCGGACCTGGCAGGTGGCGGCCCGCCCGATGGTGGTGCCCTCTGCGAGCGTGAACCGCAGGCCCTGTTCTTCGTCGACCAGCTCCGCCAAGGTCTTGCTCCTCGCATCCAGCCGCTTGGCCGCTGCCCCGGCACCGACCCGCTCGATCCTGCACCCATGCGCCCGCGCAGTCAAAAGCGCGACCGGCCGCGGCCGAAGCGGTCGGCCCACAAGAGCCAATGGTCCGGGATATGAGGAAAAGTCGAGATTGCTGGGGCTGGACGCACCGCGCCGGGCGGGTTAGACTGGCAGCGGTGTCGGGGTCGGGGACCGCCCGAGTGGAGCGCGGTGTTTTGAAGGTCTGTCCACAGTGCGGCAAGGCGCATCCCGGCGACGCGGTGTACTGCACCGAGGACGGGGCCTGCCTGGTCGAGAGCCGCTACATGGACCTGGGTGAGCCAGAGCCACAGCAGCAGCGGGTGCTGGGGGCCTACCGCCTGCAGGGGCTTTTGGGCGAGGGGGGCATGGGCCGCGTCTTCCGCGCCGAGCACATGGCCCTGGGCCGGCCGGTGGCTCTGAAGATGTTGCGTGAAGATTATGCCAGCCACCCGGATGCGGTGCGCCGTTTTTTCAACGAGGCCCGCCTGGTCAACCGCATCCGGCACGAGAACATCGTCGAGATCACCGACTTCATCGAGCAGCCGGGCGGCGAGAACTACTACATCATGGAGCTGCTCGAGGGCCGGTCCCTGGCCGACCTGCTGGCCAGCGAGGGAGTCCTGGCCGCGGAGCGGGCGGTGAACATCGCCACCCAGATGTGCGCCGCACTGGAGGCGGCCCACCGCCAGGGGGTCGTCCACCGCGATCTGAAGACCGAAAACGTGTTCCTGGTCGAGCGGCTGGGCTGCGCCGACTTCGTCAAGATCCTCGACTTCGGCGTGGCCAAGCTGCTCGACGTGCAGCAGCGCGATGCGATGAAGTCCACCGCCAAGGGGGCGGTGCTGGGTACGGTGGAGTACATGTCGCCGGAGCAGGCCCGCGGTCTGGCCGTCGACCAGCGCAGCGACATCTACGCCCTGGGCATCGTGCTCTACGAGATGCTCACCGGGGAGAAGCCCTTCACCGGCTCCAGCATCGGCGAGGTGGTGGCCAAACACCTCAATGAACGACCCCCCAAACCGAGCCGTTCGCAGCGGCTGCGCCAGCCCTTGCCGGTGGGGCTGGACGAGGTGGTGCTGGACTGCCTGGCGAAAAAGCCCGCCAGGCGGCCGGCCAGCGTGGCTGAAGTGGCCGGTCGCCTGGCCGCGGTGGCCCGAGAGGCCGCCTGGGAGCTGAGCCCGGTGGGCCGGGCCTCGCTGTCCGGCCTGGAGCCGCTGGCGGGCCGGCGCTCGGCCGGCTGGGCCCGGCGAAGGCCCCTGGTGGTGGCCGCGGCGGCCATCTTGCTGGCAGGGGCCGGAGTGGTGGCCTGGCAGCTGGCGCGGCAGCCGGAAGTCGTGCCAGCCGCGGCGCAGCAACGCGGCAACGAACCAGCCACCGGTCCGGATGTGCGCGGCGCGCAACAGCCTCCGCAACGGGTGGCCGTGGATCTGCGATCGCAGCCGAGCGGCGCCGAAGTCTGGCGGGAGGGCCGAAAAGAACCAAGCGGCCGGACGCCCTTGCACCTGGAACTGGACCGTTCGGTCGCGCCGGTGCGCTTCGCCTTTCGCAAGCCCGGCTACCGGACGGCCCACGAGAAGCTGGCGCCGCTCGAGGATGCCGCCATCGAGGTCTCCTTGCAGCCGGCCGATGACGAGGGGGCCGACCCGTCACCGGCGGCCGGCAGCCCAAAGGGGGAGCGACGGGTCCCGGCGCAAGCTGCAAACGGTCGCCGTCAGCGCCGGCGCCCGCCGCGCGAACGGAGGCGGCCAAAAGCGCCGATCGCGCGCGTCGGGCCCGAGCCGGCCGAAGCGGTAAACGCGGCCGAGGCCGAGCCCAAGCCCGAGGCTGCGAAAGCGGCCGCGGCCGGGCCCGGGCGGCCCGGACCGGCGGACGGGCCTGGGGACGGTGCCGGGACGGAGACGGCTGAACCGCAGCCCGCTGGACAGGATGCGGCGGCTGACCCCGAGTACGAGCTGCGCGGTACGGTCGATCCGTTCGATCAGCTGGGTGGGGATGCGGGGGAGTGATATGCGCTCAGCGGTCCTGATCTCTATATTGTTTTTCGGCCTGGCGGCGTCTGCGGCGGCCGAGACCGCTCCGGCCGGGGACGACGACCATGCCCGGGCCCGGCAGCATTTCGAGCGCGGCGAGCTGCACTACAAGCTCGGCCGGTTCGAGAAGGCGCTGGAGGCTTATACCCGAGCCTACGAGCTGGTGCCGCTGCCCGGCTTCCTGTTCAACATCGGCCAGACCCACCGTGAGCTGGGCCATTACGAGCGCGCCATCTTCTTCTACGAGGGCTATCTTCGCGACCTGCCGCAGGCGGTCAACAAGGAGCAGGTCGAGGCGCTGATCGAACGCTGCCGCCGGGCCCTGGCCGAACGCCGTGCCGCGGAGCGGGCGGCCGCAGCGCGCCAAGTGGACAAGACCGAAGCGCCGCCACAGGCCTTGCCCGACGGTGAGACCGATCCGACCGAGCCCGTGCCGGATGGGCGAGACGCGGAGCCGGCGGTCTACGAGACCTGGTGGTTCTGGACCTTGGTCGGCGGGGCGGCCGCGGCCATCATCGGGGGCACCGCCTACGCGGTGACGGCCAACCAGGGCCCCGGCTTGCCCAAGGGCAGCCTGGGCAACTGGGATCTGCGGGGTTTGTGAACGCATGGTCCGCTCACTGAAGAAGATGACCGGAACGGGGTGGCTGGCCGCGCTGCTGCTCATCGTGGCCGCTGTCGGCTGCAGCGGCTCGTCGGCGCCCGGCGACCTGACCGGCATCGAGCTGACCGCTGTCTACAGCGGTGGGCCGCAAGCCGAGCAGCTACGCATCACCGGTCTCAAGGACGGCCGGGTCGCATTCGGTCCGCAATCCTTCCCGGAAAAGGGCCGCGCCTTGTCGCCGGAAGGGGAATCGCTGGTCATCCTGCTGCCGGATTCGCTCGGCGGCGAGGTGGTCGACCTGCGGGTGGATGCCCTGGCTGCGGCGGAGGTGGTGGCCTCCGAGCGCCAGGCGGTGCAGCTGCTTATCCAGCGGATCGTCACGGTCGAGATGACCCTGGGCGCAGCCGCCATCTGCGGTGACGGCGACCTGCGCCAGGGTGTCGAGACCTGCGACGACGGCAACACCGCCGCCGGCGACGGCTGCAGCGCGCTGTGCGAGCGAGAGCCGGGTTGGAATTGCGCCGGGGAGCCGAGCGAGTGCGGCCGGTGCGGCGACGGCAGCTGCGATCCGGCCGAGGACGCCTGCCGTTGCCCGGAAGATTGCGAGCGGGCGCGCTGCGGCGATGGCTTTTGCTGCGTCTCCGGCGGAGAGAATGCGTGCACCTGCCCCGAGGACTGCGGGGCGGGCTACTGCGGCGACAGGCTCTGCTGTCCGGAGGACGGCGAGGACACCTGCAGCTGCAGCCATGACTGCGGCACCGAGTTCTGCGGCAACGGCATCTGCTGCGCCGAGGTCGGCGAGGACGCTGCGAGCTGCGAGGCAGATTGCGCCTTCGGTTGCGGCGACGGGGCCTGCTTGGGCGGAGAGAACGCCTGCAGTTGTCCGGATGACTGCGGGGCGGGCGTTTGCGGCGACGGTCTGTGCTGCGGCGCCGCCGGGGAAGACAGGTGCAGCTGTCCGGCCGACTGCGGTCAGGGCAGCTGCGGCGACGGCACCTGCTGCACCGCGCGGGGCGAGGATCGCTGCACCTGCCCGCTGGACTGCGGCCAGGGCGGTTGCGGCGACGGGATCTGCTGCGCCGGCATGGGCGAGAACCTCTGCTCCTGTCCGGCCGACTGCGGGCAGGGCTTTTGCGGCGACGGCATCTGCTGCGCCCCGGCCGAGGAGGATGAGGCCAGCTGCCCGGACGACTGCCTGGTCGTCTGCGGCGACGGCCGCTGCTCCACCGGCGAGGATCTGTGCACCTGCCCGCAGGACTGCGCGGGGGCGACCTGCGGCGACGGCAGTTGCTGCGCCGAGGCGGGGGAGACGGCGTGTACCTGCTCGCCGGACTGCGGCGAGGTGGTCTGCGGCGACGGCTTGTGTTGCAGCGGCCGCGGCGAGGACTCCTGCGCCTGCCCCGATGACTGCGGCACGGGGCACTGCGGCGACGGGACCTGTTGCGCCGCCGCCGGCGAGGACAGCTGCACTTGCTCGGCCGATTGCGGTGGGGGCTACTGCGGCGATGGGGTCTGCTGCCCGCCGGCCGGCGAGGACGCCTGTGCCTGCGCCGAGGATTGTGGACCCGGCTCCTGCGGCGACGGCATCTGCTGTGCGGCGGACGGCGAGAACGCTTGCAGCTGCGCCGGAGATTGCGGCGCCGGCTCGTGCGGCGACGGCATCTGCTGTGCGGCCGCGGGCGAGAACGGCTGCAGCTGTGCGGCGGATTGCGGTGCCGGCAGCTGCGGCGACGGGGTGTGCTGCGGCTCGGCGGACGAGGATTCCTGCACCTGCGCGGCGGACTGCGGGGCGGGTTCCTGTGGTGACGGTATCTGCTGCGGCGCCACCGGAGAGGACGCGGCCAGCTGCCCGGACGACTGCGGGGCGGTCTGCGGCGACGGCAGCTGTGCCTCCAGCGAGGACGCCTGCACCTGTCCGGACGACTGCGGCGAAGGTTCCTGCGGCGACGGGGTGTGCTGTCAGGCAGACGGCGAGACCACCTGCGATTGCCCGGAGGATTGCGGAGTGGGCCTGTGCGGCGACGGGCTGTGCTGTGCGGCCGAGGGCGAGGACAGCTGCAGCTGTCCCGCCGACTGCGGCAGCGGTGAGTGCGGCGACGGGCTCTGCTGCGGGGCCGAGGGTGAGGACCCTTGCAGTTGTCCCCAGGACTGCGGCGTGGGCAGCTGCGGAGACGGCGTATGCTGCGCCGCGGACGGCGAGGACACCTGCACCTGCGTGGCCGACTGCGGCACCGGCTGCGGCGACGACTGCTGCAACGGCGGCGAGACCAGCGTCAACTGCCACCAGGACTGCGGCTCGGTGTGCGGTGACGGCGCCTGCAACGGCGCCGAGGACTCCTGTACCTGCCCCGGCGATTGCGGGTCGGAATGCGGCGACGGCTGCTGCAACGGCGACGAGACCGCGGACAGCTGTGCGGCGGATTGCGATGCCTGCGGCGATGGCGACTGCGCAGCGGATGAGGACTATTGCACCTGCCCCGCCGATTGTTTGGATATCTGCGGCGACGGCTGCTGCAGCGGCAGCGAGGACAGCTGCTCCTGTCCGAGCGACTGCGGCGGGGGCGGCTGCGGCGACGGCACCTGCTGCGGGCAGACCGGTGAGACTTCCTGTTCCTGCCCCGAGGATTGCGGGACCAGCTTCTGCGGTGATGGGGTGTGTTGCCCGCCGGCCGAGACCGTGTTGAACTGCCCCGATGACTGCAGCGTATGACCCGTGCCGGTCGTTGGATGGCGACCCGTCTCGGCTCGGTCCATCCTGGGAGATCTGAATGGCGGCTGCCGCGCGCGATGAGGTCGCCCGGCCGAACGATGACCGCCCGCGGGTGCTGGTGGTGGACGACGAGCGCGTGATCCGACTGGCCCTGCAGTCGAAGCTGGCCGAGCGTTTTGCAGTATCGACGGTGGACACGGCCGAGGCGGCCCTGGATGCGGCCGCGGACCGAACTCCCGACGTGATGCTGGTCGACAAGAACCTGCCGGGCATCAGCGGCATCGAGCTGCTGCGGCGGGTCAAGGCGGAGCAGCCGCAGATCGAGGTCGTCCTGATCACCGGCTACGCCTCCATGGACAGCGCCGTGGAGGCGCTGCGCGCCGGCGCATTCGACTACCTGGTCAAGCCCTTGCCCGACCTGGAAGTGGTGGTCGATCGGGTGGCCCGCGCGGCCGAGCGCAAGCGTCTGGTCCAACAACGCGATGCATTGGTCGAACGACTACGGGCCAGCGAGGAGCGGCTGCGGCTGCTGTTCGAGCAGTTGACCAGCGGCGTGCTGATGACCGATGGACACGGCCGGGTGGAGCTGGCCAATCCCGCAGCCGCCGGCACCCTCGGAGTGGGCAGTCCGGATGCGTTGTGCGGTGCGCTGCTCGACACGGTGGTCGCCGGTGCCGCGGGCCTGCTCGAGTCGACAGCGGATGCCGAGCGCGGCCAGGTCTGGCTGGAGCTGGACGGGGAGCGCCGGCCCATCGGCTACGCCACCCGCTGGATGCGCGACGGCGCGCACCGCATCACCGTGTTCGACGACCTGTCGGCGGTGGTCGAATCGGATCGCCGCCGCCGGCGGGCCGAGCAGCTGGCCCTGGTGGGCGAGATGGCCGCGCGGCTGAGCCACGAGATCAAAAACCCCCTGGGGGCCATGCTGGTGGGGCTGCGGGTGCTCGAGCGCGGCGGGTTGCCCGCGGGCGAGCGCGACGAAGCCGTTGCGGACCTGTTGCGGGATGCGAGGAAGATCGATCGGTCGATCCGCCACCTGCTGGATCAGGCGCGGCCCCTGCGCTTCGATCCCCGGCCGCTGGACCTGTCCAGCCTGGTGCGCGATGCGCTGCGACCCTACGAGCGCTACTGCGCCAACCGCGAGGTGGCGCTGCGCTTGCAGCCGGCCGCGGACCCCATCATCGCGGTGCTCGATCCGAGCTGGCTGCAACGGGTGCTGGACAATCTGGTGTTGAACGCGGTCGATGCGGCCGGCGCTGGCGGGGAGGTGGTGGTCGGCTGGCGCCCGCTGGATCGCGGCCAGGTCCGGCGGCGGTTCGGAGCGCACATCGCGGCGGTGGCCTGTCTGGAGGTGACCGACGATGGGGAAGGCATCCCGCCGGAGCAGCTACAGCGCATCTTCGAGCCCTTCTGGACCACCAAGACCAGCGGTACCGGTCTCGGGCTGACCGCCAGTTTGGAGCTGGTCGAAGACAGCGGCGGCCTGCTGGAGGTCGACAGCGTTGCCGGCCGGGGGACCACCTTTCGCCTGCTGCTGCCGGCGGGCGATCGGCCGGGCTTCGACCCGCAGAGCCGGGATTGTCCCTCGGACTGTCCGGCGCGCCGCTCGCCGCCGGCCGGTGCCGGCAAGGGCTGCTGGGTGGAGAGCGGCCGGGCGATCAAGGCCGAGACGGGCTCTTGGCCGGCCGTCTGCTGCCGGTGTCCGGTGTTCTGCAGCGCCAAGCTCGGCGCCCGGCAGCCGGATGCGCCGGGGTCGGATGGGGAGGACTGAGTCGGAATGGCCGCCAGCGTATTGATCGTCGACGACGAGCAGGGCCTGGCCCGCCAGCTCGGACGCCTGCTCGGCGCCGAGGGCTACCAGGTCGGCATGGCCCACTCCGGGCACGAGGCGCACCAGCAGATGGCGCGGCTGTTCCCGGACGTGGTCCTGATGGATCTGAAGCTGCCGGATGCCGACGGCGGCGAGCTGATGAGCGAGCTGAAGCAGGAGCAGCCGGATGCGGAGTTCATCATCATCACCGCCCACGGCTCCATCCGCTCGGCGGTCGAGAGCACCCGCCGCGGGGCGATCGATTACCTGGCCAAGCCCTTCGAGCCCGAGGAGCTGTTGGCGGCCGTGGAGCACGCGGTTCGCAGCCGCAACCTGGAAGAGGAGGTCCGCCGGCTGCGGGGCAAGCCGGCCAGCGCTGAAGCGGCGCCGGACGAGCGCGGAGCCCGGCGTTCCGCATCCATGCAAGCGGTGATGGCTCTGGCCGAACGGGTGGCCCGCCAGGATGGGACCGTGCTGCTGTTGGGCGAGAGCGGTACCGGCAAGGACGTGATGGCCCGCTGGATCCACCGCCGCTCCGCCCGGGCCGAGGCGCCCTACTTCGTCATCAACTGCGCCGCGCTGGCGCCGGAGCTGGCCGAGTCCGAGCTGTTCGGCCACGAGCCGGGGGCCTTCACCGGCAGCCGCGGCCGCAAGCGCGGCTTGCTCGAGTTGGCCGAGCACGGCACCTTGCTGTTGAACGAGATCGGCGAGCTGGCTTTGGGCCTGCAGGCCAAGCTGTTGAGCTTTCTGGACAGCAAGAGCTTCATGCGGGTCGGCGGCGAGTCCGCCATCCGGGTCGACACCCGGCTGATCGCGGCCACCAACCGGAACCTGGAGCAGATGGTGGCCGAGGGGCGCTTTCGCCAGGACCTCTACTACCGGCTGGCGGTGCTGCCCATCCGCTTGCCGCCGCTGCGCGACCGGCTCGAGGACCTGCCGCTGCTGGCCGCGGCGCTGCTGCGCGAGCTGGGCGCCGAGATGGGGCTGCAGCACGAGGTCGAGCTGTCGGCCGCGGCCTTGACGGCGCTCGAACACCACGACTGGCCCGGCAACATCCGGCAGCTACGCAATGCGTTGGAGCGGGCCCTGATGCTGACCGGCGGCGCGGTGATCGGCCGCGAGGCGCTGGAGCTGGTGCCGGGCGACGGCGAATGGCGGCTGGTGGTACCTTTCCCCCAAGACAAGGCCTTGCCCGAGGTGACCCGGGAGGTGGCCCGGGAGCTGATCCGCGAGGCGTTGCAGCGCGCCCCGACCAAGCAGGAAGCAGCTGATCTATTGGGAATTTCCAGGTTTTCGCTGGCGCGCCAGATCAAGGCCCTGGGCCTGGATGTGTGATCCCCGCACGCGTCTGGCAGCCGATGTGCGCAAACCGCACATCGATGTGCCGGAGTGCCCAGCACGCCCCGAGCCGCGGATCGGCCAAACAGACGGGCAGGCCGGGATGCCTTCCTTGGCTCCCACCGCGGTTGCGTGCGGATCGCGCACATCAGTGCCGTGGCCGCGCTGTCGGGGCCGGAATCGATGAGCGCTCGTTACTTCATAAGAAACTGAAATAACAAGTAAAACATCCATCCTTGGCGGAGGGGAATTTTGTGGCACGAAGCCTGCTTCGGTCCCGGGTATGGATCGCTGCGCCCCTGACATCGAAATGATTTCCTGACGAGTGATCGATATGGGCAGAAGTCGAAGGACAAACTTCGTGGTGAGAAAGGAGCCGGATATGAGGTCGAGACCTGCGTGGTTCGGAGCGTTGCTGATGAGTTCGGTGTTTTGCCTGCTATGGGCCGCAGGCTGTGGCGGGGGCAAGAAGGCCGAGTGCGGCGACGGCGTAGTGGAGGGCGAGGAGGAGTGCGACGACGGCAACACCTCCGACACCGATGGCTGTACCACCATGTGCCTCGAGGCGTACTGCGGCGACGGTTTCGTCCACGAAGGGGTGGAGGAGTGCGACGACGGCAACGACATCGACTACGACGGCTGCACCAACGACTGCCGGCTGCCGCGTTGCGGCGACGGTATTCTACAGGAGGGCGAGGAGTGCGATGACGGCAACTGGGACGACAACGATGCCTGCACCAACAGCTGCACGGTGGCCGTTTGCGGCGACGGCGTGGTCTGGTTCGGCCGCGAGGCCTGCGACGACGGCAACGACATCGACGACGACGGCTGTACCAGCGACTGCGCCCTGCCGAGCTGCGGCGACGGGATCGTGCAGGCGGGCGAGGAGTGCGACGACGGCAACCTGAGCAATGGCGACGATTGCCTGACGACCTGCCTGGCGGCCAGCTGCGGCGACGGTTACGTCCACCAAGGGGTGGAGGCGTGCGACGACGGCAACTTCGACGACAGCGACAGCTGCCTGAGCGACTGCACGCTGGCGGTGTGCGGCGACGGCGTGGTGCGCCAGGGCGTGGAGGCCTGCGACGACGGCAACGACGTCGACGACGACGGCTGCACCAACGACTGCGCCCTGCCGACTTGCGGTGACGGGCTGGTCCAGCAGGGCGAGGAGTGCGACGACGGCAATGCCAGCAACGGCGACGACTGCCTGTCGACCTGCCTGTGGGCCAGCTGCGGCGACGGTTACGTCCACCAAGGGGTGGAGGAGTGCGACGATGGCAACTTCGCCGACGGCGACAGCTGCACCAACGCCTGCACGGTGGCCGTCTGCGGCGACGGCGTGGTGCGCCAGGGCGTGGAGGCCTGCGACGACGGCAACGACATCGACGACGACGGCTGCACCAACGACTGCACTCTGCCGAGCTGCGGCGACGGGATCGTGCAGGCGGGCGAGGAGTGCGACGACGGCAACCTGAGCAATGCCGACGATTGCCTGACCACCTGCCTGGCGGCCAGTTGTGGCGACGGCTTCGTCCAGGAAGGGGTGGAGGAGTGCGACGACGGCAACCTGGTCGACGGCGACTGGTGCAGCGCCGGCTGTCAGAAGGAGTGCCTGCTCGGCGATGTCGCCGAGCTGCAAGGCGGCAATTGTTACGTGGTGGTGGCCGAGATGGTCAGCTGGGGCGAGGCCGCCCAGGCCTGCGAGCTGATCGGCTCCCACCTGGTCAGCATCGGCGACGACGCGGAGAACACCTTCGTACAAGGGCTGCTGGCCGGTGTCGGGGCGAGCGCCTGGCTGGGCCTGACCGACCAGTGGAGCGAGGGTTCGTTCGTCTGGTTCATCGGCCCCGGTCAGGTCCTGGCGCCGGTGTTTTTGAACTGGGCCGCCGCCCAGCCCGACAACCAGCCCGGCGACGCGGCCGACTGCGCCATGATCGATGCCGCTGACGGCGCCTGGTACGACCAGCAGTGTGGCGAGCAGCGGGCCTACGTCTGCGAGCACGAGTGGCAATGAACGCCGGGCGCTGAGTCGACGGTTCGTCCGTCTCGCGCGCTGGCTGCATCATACCGGGAAGGGGTCTAGACATGCGATCGTGGACGATGAGCTCGATCTCGCTAGCGGCAGCAGCCTGCCTTCTACTGGCCGCCGGCTGCGATCAGGGCACTGTCGGGGGCGGGATCTGTGGCGATGGAGAGCTCGATCCCGCCGAGGAGTGCGACGACGGCAACACGGTCGACGAGGATGCCTGCACCGCGACCTGCCAGAAGGCGCGTTGCGGTGACGGAATCGTCCACGAAGGGGTGGAGGAGTGCGACGACGGCAACGACATCGACTACGACGGCTGCACCAACGAATGTCGGTTGCCGCGTTGCGGCGACGGTATTCTGCAGGTGGGCGAGGAGTGCGACGACGGCAACGCGGACCCGACGGATGCCTGCACCAATGAGTGTCGGCTGGCACGGTGTGGCGATGGCATCGTCCGCACCGGGGTGGAGGCCTGCGACGACGGCAACCAGGCGGACGACGACGGTTGCACCAACGCCTGCGCCTTGCCGAGCTGCGGCGACGGCATCGTACAGGCGGGCGAGGAGTGCGACGACGGCAACGCCAGCAACGCCGACGCCTGCCTGACGACCTGCCTGGCGGCTCACTGCGGCGACGGCTTCGCCCAGGCCGGCGTGGAGGAGTGCGACGACGGCAACCGAGACGACAACGATGCCTGCCTGAGCGATTGCACCCCGGCGCGCTGTGGCGACGGGGTGGTGTGGCTCGGCCGCGAGGCCTGCGACGACGGCAACCAGGTGAACGACGACGGTTGCACCAACGCCTGTGCCCTGCCGAGCTGCGGCGACGGGCTGGTGCAGCCGGGCGAGGAGTGCGACGACGGCAACAGCAACGACAACGATGCTTGCCTGACGACCTGCCTGGCGGCGCGCTGTGGCGACGGCGTGGTGCGCACCGGGGTCGAGCAGTGCGATGACGGCAACCGGATCGACGGCGACGGCTGCACCAGCGCCTGCACCCTGCCGGGCTGCGGCGACGGCATGGTACAGGCGGGCGAGGAGTGCGACGACGGCGATGCGGACGACAGCGATGGCTGCACCAGTCTGTGTCGGCGAGCGCGCTGCGGCGACGGCTTCGTCCACGAGGGCGTGGAGGAGTGCGACGACGGCAATCGGATCGACGGCGACGCCTGCACCAACGCGTGCCGGCAAGCGCGCTGCGGCGACGGGATCGTCTGGGCGGGCCACGAGGCCTGCGACGACGGCAACGACTCGGATCTGGACGCCTGCCTGAACGACTGCCAGCCGGCCCGTTGCGGCGACGGCTTCGTCCAGGAGGGCGTGGAGGAGTGCGACGACGCCAACGTCGACAACACCGACGGCTGTTTGATTAACTGCCAGCGCTACGACTGGTGCGCGGGCTACGTGCTGCAGCGGGTGGTGCCGCCGGTGTCTTGTGTGGGCGGGGTGCCGGATACGCTCGTCATCGAGGGCAGCGGCCTGCTGGTGATCGAGGGGCAGCAGCCCGAGGTGACCTTCGCCGGTGCGCCGGTGCCGGTGGTGGCCATGGCCGGCTGCCAGCCGGTCTACGGCAACTACGTGGAGGCGCGGTCCTGCGCCAGCATGGAGATCGACATCCCGCCCATGCCGGGCATCGGCGACTACCCGATCGAGGTGCGCCTGCCGGTGACCCTGGGCTGTGCGGACACGCTGGTGTTCAGCGTGGGGCCGCCGCCGGAGGTCGATGCGGTCGATCCGGCGCTGACCTGCGCGGGCGAGTCGACCTTCACCCTGACCGGTTCCGGGTTCACCTGGGGCACCCAGGTGTGGTTCGACGCCGTGGCGGCCGACTCGGTGGTGCTGATCGATGAGAACACGCTGCAGGCCCATTTCGACGACCTGGCGCCGGGGGTCTACGACGTGACCGTGTCCAACGGACCCGGCTGCGACAGCACGCTGGAGAACGCGGTCGAGGTGCGGGCCAACCCCTTCGTCTTCTTCGTCGATCCGCCGGTGGCCTACAACGCGCTGCGCATCCAGGTGACCATCTACGCCTCGGGGATCAACAACGGCGACGTGGCCCAGGTGGGCATCCGACCCACCGGCAGCCAGTTGCCGCTGACGGTGCTGGACCACGTCTACGACCCGGCCCACCCGAGCGAGATCCAGGCGGTGATCCCGGCGGGGCTGGATCCCGGCTTCTACGACGTCTACGTCGAGGACGGGCTGGGCTGCGCCGGTTGGCTCAGCGGGGGCCTGTTCATCACCGACCAGCTGACCCTGGCGCTGGAGTCAATCGACCCGCCCTTCGGCTGGAGCGGCGAGCGGACGGCGGTGGCGCTGTTCGCCGAGGACCCACCGCCGGGGGGCATGGTGGGCTTCGAGTACCTGCCGCGGGTGTACCTGAACCCGACCAACGCCGCGGCCGACACCCTGGCGACCAAGGTGTCGTCGGTGGCCTTCATCGACGCCGGGCGCTTGACCGGGGTGGTGCCGGCCGGGCTGGACTTGGGCAGCTACGACGTCATCGTGGTCAACCCCTCGGGCGCGGTGGGCGTGCTGGAGGCGGCCTTCGAGGTGGTGGCCGACCGGCCGCCGCGGATTTTCTCGGTGGTGCCCGGCTCGGTGACCAACGAGGCGCCGGCCGACGTGCGCATCGACGGGGCCTGGTTTGCGGATCCGGCGGTGGAGGTCTTCTGCGAGGACCCGGCCGGTACCCAGACCAACCTGGCGGTGGCGGTCAACGGCTGGACGGCCGATACCATCGACGCCACCGTGCCCTCCGATCAGCTCAGCGAGGGCTCGGTGTGCGTGGTGCGGGTGACCAACGCCGACGGCACCTACGGCGAGTATTCGGCGCTGGGCGTGACCAACCCGGCGGAGAACATCCTGCCGACCGAGCTGGGGCCCGAGATGGTGGTGGCCCGGCGGGCGCCGGCGGTGGTGTTCGGCCGGGCGACCGACACGGCCCAGTTCCTGTACGCCTTCGGCGGCGACGACGGGCAGGCGGCGGGCGCCTTCGACAGCATCGAGGCGTCGGCCATGGATCGCTTCGGCCGGCTGGGCAGCTGGCGCATCCTGCCGCGCAGCTTGCCCGAGCCGCTGACCCTGGCCGCGGCCGAGATCGTGGGCCGACACATCTTTTTGATCGGCGGCCGCGCCGACGGCGAAGCGGTGGATGCGGTCTACCGGGTGGAGATCCTGGATCCGGCCGACGCGCCGGTGATCGCCAACCTGGACCTGGAGCTGGCCGCGCCGGGCGTGGACGAGGGCTTCTGGTCCTACCGGGTCTCGGCGGTGCTGGACGGCAGCGACGTGGACAACCCCGGTGGCGAGACGCTGCCGAGCGACTCGCAGCCGGTGTGGATCCCGTCGGCCGAGGTGGACATCCAGGTGACGCTGTACTGGACCTCGGTGCCGAACGCGGTGCAGTACCGCGTCTACCGCAGCCCGGAGGCCGGCGAGCCGCAGGAGGAGCTGCTGGCGGTGGTGGATGCGCCGACGCGCGAGTACACCGACACCGGCGGGGCGACCGACCCGGGCGAGCTGCCGCTGCAGGTCGGCGACCTGGGCGTGTTAAGGCCCATGCCGGCGCTGCAGGCAGCCCGGGAGGGGTTGGCCGTCGGCAAGGGATTGGATCCGGCCAGCGGTGACACCTGGTACCTGTACGCGCTGGGCGGCCGGAGCACCGGCGGGGCCGGAGTGGACACCTACGAGTACCTGCCGGTCGAGGCCGCCAGCGGCCACCCGCCGGCCGCAGCGGTGTGGATCGAAGACGCGGCCAACCCCTTGAGCTCGGCCCGCTGGCAGCTCGGCTCGTTCGTGGCCGACGAGCGGACCAGCCCGCGGGTTGACCCGGGCGACACCTGGATCTACGCCGCCGGCGGTCTGGATCCGGCTGGCAACACCACCGACCCGGCGGTGGAGGCGGCCCTGGTCCAGGCCGGCGGCGCCCTGGGCGCCTGGGACACCGGGGTGAGTGACCTGGACCAGGGTCACGCCGGCTTCGGCTGCGTGGCAGCGGCCAACCAGCTGTTCTTCTTCGGCGGCGCCGGCGCGGCGCCCTCGACCGACGCCAAGTCGGGCGAGATCTGCGGCGCCGGCTCGACCTGCCCGCCCTTCCTGCAGCCGCCGGATATCTCGAACTGGAACGACCTGGGCTTCGGCCTGCTGGTGGCGCGCTACCTGACCGGCAGCACCCTGGGTGCTGCGCACATCTTCCTGGTCGGTGGCGCCACCACCGGCGGCGCGCCTACGGCCACGGTGGAGAGCTCGGTCTGGTAACCGCCCGCCATCGCGGGCGGGGGGAGGCAGCATGTTCCGAATTCTGAACCACGAGTGGATTGCGATCGGGGTAACCGCTCTGTCGGCGCTGGTACTCGCCTCGTTCGGCCCGGCCTGCAGCAGCTCGCGGCCGGTGGGCGACACCTGCCAGAGCGACGCGGACTGCGATTCGGGCGAGCAGTGCTTCGAGGGGGTGTGCGTCTCCGACGCGTGCAGCTCCGATGACGACTGCGCCGCGGGCAAGACCTGCCGGGACGGCACCTGCCAGGAGGTGGAAGACTGCCAGAGCGACGCCGACTGCGAAGAGCCGACGTCCATCTGCGATCCGGACTCGGGCAGCTGTGTGGAGTGCCTGGACGCCGGCGACTGCGCTGCGGGCCAGGCCTGCCGAGACGGTGTCTGTGTCGAAGGAGCCTGTGAGTCGGACGCCGACTGCAGCGGCGAGAAGCCGTTATGCGATCCGGAGTCCGGGCTCTGCGTGGAATGCCTCGAGGCCGCGGACTGCGGCGACGGTCTGGCCTGCAGCCAGGGGAGCTGTTTGTCGGATGCGGATGGGGACGGCGTCGCCGATGAGGTGGACAACTGCCCCGCGGCCGCCAACCCCGAGCAGCTCGACGGCGATGAGGACGGCCTGGGCGACGCCTGCGACAACTGCCCGGCCGCCGCCAACCCGGAGCAGGCGGACGCAGACGGCGATGGAGTGGGCGACGTGTGCGACAACTGTCTCTCCCGGCCCAACCCGGATCAGGCGGATGCAGATGGCGATGGGGTGGGCGACACCTGCGACAACTGCCCGGTGCTGTTCAACCCGGAGCAGGCGGACGGCGATGGCGACGGGGTCGGAGATGTCTGCGACAACTGTCTGGACGAGCCCAACGCCGATCAGGCCGACGCCGATCGGGATGCCTGGGGCGACCTGTGCGACAACTGCCCGGCGCTGGCCAACCCCGATCAGCTCGACGCGGACGAGGACGGTATCGGCGATGCCTGCGATGTCTGTCCCGATGACGCGGATCCGGAGCAGGCCGACAGCGATCGCGACGGGGTGGGCGATGCCTGCGACATCTGCCCGCAGCAGGCCGACCCAGACCAGGCCGACTGCGACGGCGACGGGGTGGGCGACGCCTGCGATGCGGATTGCGTGTGTTGCTCCGAGCAGCCCGCAGATGCGGATGGCGACGGGGTGGTCGATGGCGAGGACAACTGCCCGCAGCAGGCCAACCCGGCCCAGGGAGACGGAGACGAGGACGGCGTCGGCGACGCCTGCGACAACTGTCCGGCCGCGGCCAACCCGGAGCAGGCCGATGCCGATCGCGACGGGGTGGGCGATGCCTGCGACAACTGCCCGCTGACGGCCAACCCGGCGCAGGCGGACGGCGACGGGGATGGCGTGGGCAACGCCTGCGACAACTGCCGCCGCACCCCCAACCGCGACCAGGCCGACGCCGACGGCGACGGGGCCGGCGACGCCTGCGACAACTGCCCGTCAGTGGCCAACCCCGAGCAGGCCGACAGCGACGGCGATGGCCGCGGCGAAGCCTGCGAC
>CAYVQE010000063.1:0-32472 GCA_964454005.1 uncultured Myxococcales bacterium | reverse complement strand
TTGGTCGATAAATTTTACCAACTGTTCAATCACTTTGTAGCGTTTGGGAAAATTGACGCTGCACAAGGAAGAGGTCCAGCCCTTCTGCATCGACCGCTACGAGTACCCCAACGCCCCGGGCCGCGAGCCGCGCACCGGGGTCACCTGGGGCATGGCCCGCCGGCTGTGCCGCAAGCGCGGCAAGAAGCTGTGCACCGAGGAGCAGTGGGAGTACGCCTGCAAGGGCAAGAGCAAGCGCCGCTTCCCTTACGGCAACACCTGGGACGCCGAGCGCTGCAACACCGAGGACGCGGCCGGCAACGATCGCTCGGTGGGTGCGGCCGGTGCCTTCAAGGGCTGCCGCAGCCCCTTCGGTGTGCGCGATTTGAGCGGCAACGTCAGCGAGTGGACAGCCACCCGCTACAAGTCGGGCGCCGCCGCCCGCACCCACAAGGGCGGCTCGGCCACCCGGCCCAACTGGGCCAGCCGCTGCGCCACCCGCTCCAGCCTGTCGCCCGGGGCGCGCAAGGACGATCTGGGCTTCCGCTGCTGCGCCGATCCGAAGTAGCTGCTTGCGCTCAACCGGTCCGCGGGGTCAAGCGCAGGGCTCGGGCGAAGCGTTTGTTGAAGCCGGGGGTGGTCTTGAGTTCGACGAATCGGGTGCGCCGGGCTGCGGCCTGGGCCCGCCGACGCTCGTCGGCCGACAGCAGCATCAGCTTGGCGCCCTGGCCGGCGGCGTTGCCGGCCTGCTCGAACGCCGCCCGCGGCAGCGGCGGGAACATGCCGATGTCCAGCGCGGCGGCCAGCGGCAGGTGACAACCGAAGGCACCGGCCATGACCACCCGCTCGACTTCGGCCGCCGCCACCCCGGCATACTCCAGCAGCGCGTCGAAGCCCGCCCGCACCGCCCCCTTTGCCAACTGGATGGCCTCGACGTCGCGCTGGGTGAACACGATGTCCGCCGCGGCCCCACCCGCCGCCGCTTCCACCAGCAGCAGCTCGCGCCCTTGCGCCCCGGTGCGCACGCCGGCGAATTCCCGGCGCAGGTGGCCGCGCCGATCGATACCGCCGCGGCGCACCAGTTCGGCCAGCGCAGCCACCACCCCCGAGCCACATATCCCGCTGGCCGGCACGTCTCCGATCACCGCCACCCGGACACCATCGGCCTCCAGGCGCACCGACTCCACCGCGCCGGGCGCGGCCCGCATGCCCTGTCGGATGTGTGCCCCCTCGAAAGCCGGGCCCGAGGCACAGGAGGTGGCCAGCAGCTCATCGCGGCCGGGCACCGCCAGCGCGATCTCGGTGTTGGTGCCGATGTCCACCGCCACGGTGACCCCGGCGGCGCGGTCCAGCTCGGCGGCCAGCAACACCGCGGCGCAGTCCGCCCCGACGAAACCGCCGATGCACGGCGGCGTGTACAAGCGGGCCCCGGCGGCGGTGGTCAAGCCCACCTCGCGGGCGGGCAGCTCCAGCGGCGCGCAGCAGGCCGGCACGAAGGGCGAGGCGGCCAGCTGGGCAACCGGCAGCTCGAGCAACAGGTGCATGCAGGCCGTGTTGCCCACCACACAGACCTCGGCCACCTGCTCGCGCTCCACCCCGGCCCGGTCGCAGAGCCAGCCCAGCAGCGCATCGATCTCCCGCCAGGCGCAATCGGCCAGCACGCGGGCCCCGCCGGGCTCGACCAGGGCATGGTCCAAGCGCTGGATGACGTCCTCGCCGTAGGCGATCTGGGGGTTCATCACCCCGCGGGCCGCCAGCTGCCGGCCGCTTTCCAGGTCCAGCAGGTAACCGGCGATCTTGGTGGTGCCCACGTCGACCGCCAACCCGACCGGTCCCGCCCCGGGGGCCGCCACCCCCACCAGCGCGTCGCCGCGCAGGTAACCGGTCAGGCGGAAGTCCTGGCTACGCGCCAAGGGCGACAGCCGCCGCAACACGGCCGGTTCGATCCGCCACCGGGCAGCGGACCCGGCCGCTTGGGCCGGGGCCAGCCGGGCGGTGTCGGAACGGGCGTCGTCCAGCGTCGGCGGCGGACCCGCGAGCGACACGGCGCGGATGATCGGACTGCCCGCGGCCGGGCGGCCGCCGCCGTCGAGCTGCAGGCGCTGCTCGGCGGTGCGCGAGCGCGGCGGCACGTGCACCGCTGCATCCGAGCGCAGATGGCAGCAGCAGGCCAGCCGGTGACCGTCCTGCAGCTCGCGCAGGGTCAACCAGGCCTGCTCGTCCTCGCCAGCCGGCGAGACCTCGCCGTCGAGCAGCCGCACCCGGCAGCGGCCGCAGGTTCCGCGGCCGCCGCAGTCCGAGGCCAACGACACCCCACCCTGCCGCGCCGCCTGCATCACGGTCGTGCCCGGGGCCACCTTCACCCGCCGCCCGGCGGGCTCGAACGCGATCTCGATCCGACTCTCGCTGCTCTCGTCCATGCTCCAGCTCCAGGCCGGTGATAACCCGAGCCCGGCCCGGATGCCAGCAACCCGCGCCGGCATTCGGGCAGGGCCTGAGCAGCCGTTCCGTGCAGCCGCCGTCAGCCCGGTTCGGGATCAGCGCCTTCCGGCGCCAGCCGGACGCAGTTGCGGCCGTCGTGTTTGGCCCGGTAAAGGGCCGCATCGGCCACCTGCAGCAGGTCGGCCACCGACCGCACGCCCGCCGCCGGGCACACCGCGGCACCGATGCTGACGGTGACCCGCACCCGCCGCTCGCCGTCGGCCACCTCGTTGCGCTCGATGGCCTGCCGGATGCGCTCGGCTACCAATGCCGCCTGATCGAGCCCGGTCTCGGGCAGGGCCACCACCAGCTCCTCACCACCATAGCGGGCGGCGATGTCGACCTGGCGGATGCTGGCGACCAGCAGCCCGGCCACCGCCCGCAGCACCTCGTCGCCGAAGGGGTGCCCGCAGGTGTCGTTGATGCGTTTGAAGTGGTCCAGGTCCAACACCAGCAGCGCCAGCGGCTTGCGGTAGCGCTCCGCCCGCTGAAACTCGTAAGCGATGCGCTTCTCGAAGAAGATGCGGTTGGAGATGCCCATCAGCGGGTCGGTGGTCGACAGCGTCTGCAGGTGCTCGTTCATGCGCTTGAGCCGCTCGTTGGCCTGCTGCAGCTCGTCCTGCAGCTCCTTGAGCCGCAGCATGGACTTGACCCGGGCGACCAACTCCAGCGGGTTGAGCGGCTTGACCAGGAAGTCGTCGGCGCCCAGCTCCAGCCCCTCGACCTTGCCCTGCACGTCGGCGCTGGTGGTCATCAGGATCACCGGCAGAAAGCCGAACGACGGGCTGCCCTTGATGATGCGGCAGACCTCGCGGCCGCCGAGGCCGGGCATCTCGACGTCCATCAGCACCAGGTCTGGCCGCTCGTCGCGCACCAGGCCCAGGGCGCGCTGGCCGTCTTCGCAGCCCAGCGTGGTGTAGCCCGCCTCGGCCAGCGTCTGCAGCGCCCAATCGCGTACCGCGGGATCGTCGTCGACCACCAACAACTTGCGCGTCATCACCACCCCCGGCGCCCGGCTCATTCGACCCGTACGTAGGCGGTGCGCACCCGGTCGTTGCCGTCGTGCTGGTGGCGGTTGTCCACCGGCAAGCGCTGTGGCCCCTTCCAGAAGCCCATCCACAGGGTGAAGCCCCGGTAGGGGTAGTTGGCCGGCACCACCATCTCGTGGTCGTCCTGGATGATCGTGCCCACCTCCCACTCGCTGGTCGGGTGCAAGCCGCCGACCGGGGCGTGATCGCCGAACACCCGGTGGGCGCCCCCGTGCGGCCCGTCGCCGTGGACGAACACCAGCCAATCGCGGCTCATATTCTTCTTGCAGCGGAAGAAGTAGCTGATGGTGAAGCGCCCGCCCGGCTCGGCCTGCGCCGGCTGCAGCCGGTAGCCCAGCAGCTCGATGCGGCCGCCGAAGCCGACCTTGAACGGCCGCACGTCGTCCGGCAGCTCATCGAGCACCTTCCGCTCGACCATGCGCTGGCCCTCGGGGTCGCGCTCGGTGGAGACCAGGCAGGAGAACGGGTGCTGGTCGAAGACCACATACAGCGACTTGCCCAGCCGCTCGCGCACCTTGGGCCGCAGGTCGGCCAGCAGCGCCCGGCAGTCGCGGCCGTAACCGGCGCCCAGGATCAAGAAGGCCCGCTCGGGCCGGCGCAGAAACTCGATGGTCTGGTGCAGGTTGGGCTGGTCGGCGCGCGACAGATCCTCGGCCCGGTTTTCAAAGTAGAACGACACCGAGCGGCTCAACCAACCGTTGTACTGGGCTACCGGCGCCCGGCCGTCGCTGGCGTGCTGGTAGGCGCGGTAGAGCGGCTCCTGGGTGAAGGTGCGGGTCACCCGCGGCAGCACCCAGGCGGTCAAAAAGATGCACAGCGCAGCGGCCAGCGCCACCATGACCCCGACCGTGCCGCTGCCGATGCGGCGGCGGAAGAACAGCCAGGCCAGCACCAGCAGCCACAGCCCGCCGACCACCGCGAAGAAGGGATAGGGGTTGAGCTGGGCCGGCAGCGGCCAGCCGTAGTAGTAGTTGAACAGGTGGATGAACCACTTGTACTCGTGCAGGATGTCGGCCAGCAGCACCGCCCCCAGCGGCAGCGCCAGCATGACCGACAGCCGCATCCAGGCCCGGTCGTCGTTCCGCGCCGCCCGGTCCAGGTAGACCCCGACGATGACCGCCAGAAAGGGCACCACCGGGAAGATGTAGTGGTGGAACTTGGTCTGGAACAGCGAGAAGGCGGCATAGGGCACCGCGGCCGCCAGCAGCAGCCACAGGTCGCGCCGGCCCCGGCCCTCCAGATCGGCCTTGCCCCAGCGCAGCAGCCGGATCAGGGCGGCCGGCAGCAGCGCCACCCAGGGGTAGGTGGCAAAGGCCAGCTGCTTGACGTAGACGTCGAAGCTGCCCTCGGGTTTGCCGATGGTGCCCACCGCCCGGTCGAAGTGGTGGTAGATGACCGCCTCGCGCAGGAAGGCCCAGCCGTGCTCGGCGATCATGAAGGCGTGCCAGGGCACCACCAGCAGCGCGAAGGCCCCCAGCCCGATCCAGTGCACCCGCGGCGGGTGGCCGCGATCGGCCACCGCGTCGCGGCCCATCCAGACCACCAGCAGCAGCGCCAGCACGCACACCGTCAACATGGCGGCGAAGGCCGGATCGTTGCGGGTGGTGAAAAAGGCCGCGGCCGCGCCGCCCAGCAGCAGGCCCGAGCCCAGCCAGTGCCAGCCGCCCACCCGGCGGAAAAAGCCCGTGTCCCAGCGCAGCACCAGAAAGGCGAACAGCACCCCGGCCGGAATGAACAGCGCCAGCAGCCACTTGGACAGAAAGGCGCCGGCGGTCAGCAGGTAGAAGACCACCACGTCGCCGGGCCGGCCGGCCTCCGAGCGCGCCAGGAAGTAGTAGCCCACCGCCGGCGCGCAGAAGGCCACGAAGGGCATGTCGAACATGACCTGGTGGGCCAGCAGGGCGTACATCGGGCAGGTGGCCAGCACCAGCGCCGAGATGAACCCGGCCCGGCGGTTGTAGAGCCGGGCCACCCAGCGGTAGGTCAGCAGCAGGCCCAGCAAGGCCAGCAGGAAGATCGGAAAGCGTCCGGCGAAGTGCAGCCAGGGCGAGTCCGGCCCGTCCACGCCGAAGGCCAGAAAGCTCAGCCGCAGGCCCCACAGCGGCAGGATCGGCTTGGACCACCAGCGGTTCTGACCGCGGTAGGTCGGATCCAGCCAGGTGCCGCTACCGGCCATCTCGTCGGCCACCTGGGCGTAGTGCGGCTCCCAGGGATCCCAGAAGGCGTAGGCGCCGAGTTTGGGCAGGTAGATGGCGGCCGCGAAACCGGCCAGCAGCAGCATGGCCACCAGGTCGCGGTTGCGGAGCAGCTTGCGCAGCTTGGCGCCCATATTTGAATTTCTCCTCGAAATCAGCGTCTTATTGGCATGATATCCAAGCACGTCGCGGCCGGGCTGTCAATTCCAATGCCGTGCCCCTGCCTGTGCCCTTCGGACCACAGGTCCGACAAGGATGTCATGCCCGAGCGGGTGCGACGGTTAGCAGCCACCCCAAAAACCCATAATCGACCGGGTGTTGGGCTTTGGCACGACGATTGCTGCTTCGTGCAACTGATCACGGACACAGAAGCCGGCCGCTGTCTAGAATGACAGCCGCGGCCGGACGAAAGACACGAGTCGAACGAGGCGAGCGGAGACAGGAACCAACCGATCAGCAGGACAGGAGGAGATCATGCGCACGAAGCGAATCTGGATGCCCTTGCTGGCGGCCGTGGTTGCAACCGGCCTGGTCAGCGGCTGTTTCGCTCCGGTGGACGAGGATGCCGACGTCTACATCCGGGGCACGGTGCTCGATCTGGACGGCACGCCCATCGAGGGCCAGCAGGTCGAGCTCTACAAGTCGACCGCACCGTTCTGGGTCTACGGTGGCGACTGGCTGGAGCACATCTTCGAACTCGGCGAGGACAGCTACGAGACCGCGGTGACCGACAGCGAGGGCAAGTTCGAGATCCACATGACGGGCAAGGACGCCAACACCCCGAGCGGCAACTTCGCCGCCTACTTCGCGGTGGTGGTCTTCTACGACGACAGCCGCGAGATGGGCATCCTGACCGAGGACCACGTCTTCTCCAACGCCGATCTGACCTGGAAGCTGCCCGAGATGCAGTACTGGGACGTGGGCTCGGTGGTGGTCGACCCGGACCTCTACTACATGGACTTCACCTGGCCCGATCTGCCCAAGAACCCCAACCGCGACTTCCTGCTGGTGGTCAACGACGGCGACTGGGCGCAGTGGGTCGACCAGGACCGAACCGCCCTGACCGACCTGCCGGTCGAGGTGCTCAACCCGGCCACCACCCAGTGCGACTGGCAGATGTACGCCCGCTCCACCGGCCTGCTCTACCGCTCGGACCGCCACCCCTTCACCAACGAGAACATCTTCACCCCCATCGCCGCCACCGCCAGCGACGGCGACGGCAACGAGCTGCCGGGCATCAGCGACGAGGAGTACACCGACAAGCAGTACTTCCACGATGCCACCGACCCCAAGAGCGTGGTGCTGGATCTGGGTGCCCAGTTCGAAGTGACCGCCTTCGTCATCCACCACGCCTGGATCTACAACTGGTGGACGGGCTCGGCCACCATCTCCACCTCGACCGACGGGGCCGACTGGAACGTCTGGCGCACGGTCGACGGCCAGCAAGACAACTGGGGCCTGTTCTACCACTACGAGATCGACATGCAGGGCCGCGTCTGTCGATACATCCAGATCGAGCTGACCGGCGGTGAAAGCGTGGAGTTCAACTACATCGGCGAGCTGACCGCCTTCGGTACCCCGCTGTAACCCGGCATCGTAGCGTCAACATAAAAAAGAGCGGGATCGGGACAGTCCGATCCCGCTCTTTTTTGTCCGTTTGGCGGATAATCTCCCGCGGCTCGATTTCAATTGGAGTGAAAAAAAGAGGGCCCGGGACGTCGTGGGGGGGGGACGACCATCCCAGACCCTAGCTCCCTATTGGGAGCCGAGTCCTTGTTTAGGGAATCCAACCCCGACTTGTCAAGGATTATCGTAAATGTACACCAATGTAGTCAAAACGGCCCCGGGCCGCTACCGATTACAACTCCCTGGGAAAGCTACATTTCAGTCCTTATGGGCGCCCAACAGGTACAGAAGAATTCGCGGATTTCCAGGAATACTGGATGAAGGCTGGCGCCGCAGCGACCACTTGGAGCGCAGCAAGCGTTCGATCTGCTCTCTGACCGCCGCCGCCGGCCGCTGGCTGCGGAAGACCAGTCGGCTGCTCTGCAGCGTGGACTGGCGCGGAATGATCTCGAAGCCGGCGGCCTGCAAGAGGCGCTGGGCCGTGGCATCGGGCGCCGGGCTCAGCCCGGGCGGGAAGCGCAGCGTCAGCGAGAAGGCCAGTCCGGCCGCGGCTACCTTGGCGTTGTAGCGCTCCACCTGGCCGACCAGCTGGTCGGCCACCGACTTGCACACCTGGTCGACCGCGCTGTCGGCGTCGCCGGCCGGCCGGCCCAGCTCGGCCGCGGCCGCCACCCGGGCGGCGGTGGCGGTCTCGAAAACCACCACCTCGCAGGCCGCGCCCTGCCGCTTGCCGCGGCGGTGGACCTGCAGCTTGACCGACAGCACCACGTCGGCCTGCACCGGATCGGCGGCCGCCGGTAGCAGCTGCCAGCCGGCGCCGCTGGCCACCCCTTCCAGCCAGGGCCGGCAATCCGGGTGCACGGCGCCGCCGGCATCGGCCACCAGCTTGGCCTTGACGTTCGGGCCGGCCAGCACCGGTGCGGCCAGCGACAGGACGGCAAGTGCGATCAACGCGCGCATCGGGTGTCCTCCTCCAGACGACCGCGACGATAGCAGACCGGCGGCCGCGGCGGCAAGCGGTGCGCGGTCCGGCTGTCGAAAAGGTGGTTGACCAAGAGGGCCATTTGGCGACAAGATAGGTCTGCTTTCTCCAGGAGGAACACATGCGACGCTCATCGGCCCCGATCCTGGCTTTCATCCTGGCCTGCTGCTTTGCCGCTTGCTCCTTCGAGTCCGACATCCCGGACTCCGGCCCGGGCGACGGCAGCAACGGCGGCGACAGCGGGCCCGAGTATCCGCCGCCTCCCTACGGCACCGAGTTCGGCGAGACGGCCGAGAACATCACCGCCCAGCGCGTCTCCTGCCCGGGCGATACCGGCCGCGGCCGCGAGTGGAAGCTGGAGGAGTACCTGGGCGCCAAGGCGGTGCTGATCACGGTCCACGCCGGCTGGTGCACCTTCTGCAAGCAGCAGGCGGCCAACATGCAAGCCGAGCTCGAGCCCTACCTCGACAACGGCCTCGAGGTGATGCTGTTGATGACCGAGGATCCCAGCGGCTCGTCCAATGTCCAGCGCCTGCTCGACTACGCCTGCAGCTACCGCCAGCAATACGGCTTCACCTTCCCCATCGGCATCGATCCCGGTGGCGCCGCCACCGGCCAGTTCTTCGATGGGTTGCCGCTGAACATGCTGCTGGATCGCGACATGGTCATCCGCTACCGTCTCCCCGGCAGCCTGCCCGACTCGAACATCCTCATCGGCAACATCGAAGGGTTGCTCGATGAGTGAGCGGTCCGACCGGTCCGACCGTTCGGGCCGGGCCGCCGGGCTGGTGCTGCTCGGGCTGGCCTGGCTGGCGGCGGGTTGTGCCGCCAGCGGCGCCGGCCAGCGCGGTGAGCTGGCGGTGGGTGATTTCTGCCTGCGCGAACTCGGCGGCGAGCGGGTGTGCCTGTCGGATCATGCCGGCAAGGTGGTGCTGGTGGCCTTCTGGGCCACCTGGTGCGATCCCTGCCAGATCGAGCTGCGCCAGCTGCAGGCCATCTGGCAGCGCCACCGCGACCGCGGCTTCACGCTGCTGACGGTCAGCGTGGACACGGCCGACAAGCACGCCGAGGTGCGCCGGCTGGTGCGCCGCTACCGCTACCGCTTCCCGGTGCTGTTGGACGCCTCCAGCGAGTTGACCGACCGCTTCCACCCCACCATGGAGATGCCCTTCAACATGCTGCTCGACCACCGCGGCCGCATCATCGCCCGCCACCAGGGCTACCGGCCCGGCGACGAGCTGCGCATCGAGCGCGAGATCGAAGCCGCCCTGGCCGCGCTGCCCGAGTCGTGATGGCCCACCCGCGCCCGTCGCTCGCATTGCTGCTCACCGCCGGCTGGCTCGCCGCCTGGGCCGCGCCGGCCGCCGCCTTCGAGTTCACCTTTCCCTGGATCGAGGAGCCTTCTTCGCTGCAGCTCACCCTGACCTCGATCTACGCCTACCACGACGACAACTTCAACCGCTACGCCGACGACGACGGCTACCACGATCTGCGCAACCGCTTGAACCTGAAGCTGACCGTGGACCGCTTCACCATCTCCGGCCGCTTCGACGCCAACACCTTCATCGGCGCTCCGGCCCCCAGCCGCAACCAGTACAACCCCCACTACCTGGACCGCTACGCCCCGGAGAAGATCACCGCCGCCTACCGCGGCCGCAGCTGGCAGGTGGTGCTCGGCGACTTCTACGCCACCGTGGGCCGCGGGCTGGCGTTGCACCTGAGCAAGACCGATCAGATCGGCGAGGACACCACCCTGCTGGGCGCCCGCGGCGAGCTGCGCAGCGGCCCGTTCGAGCTGGAGCTGATGAGCGGGCTGACCAACCCGGCCAACCAGGATCTGTTCGGCAAGGCCCTGCCCGAGACCTACGACTCGATCAGCGCGCTGCAGGCCGGCTGGCGGCTGGGCGACGGGCTGCGGCTGGGCGTGCACGGGGTGGGCTTCGTCTTCGATCCGCTGCAGCGCAACCCGCGCGTCCAAGACGAGCACCTGCTGCCCCGCTGGACGACCATCGCCGGGGCCAGCTTCGAGGCGCTGGGTCTGGCCGAGCGGCTCGATGTCTACGCCGAGGCCAACTGGCTCGGCCGCCAGGACCGGCCGCCGCCGAACCTGGAGCAGGACGATCCCGTTCTGAAACACGGCTGGGGCGCCTACGCTTCGGCCAGCCTGCTGCTGGGCGATGTCAACCTGACCGCCGAGGCCAAGAGCCTGGACGACTTCGCCGCCTACAGCCAGACCTGGCGCAGCGACGGCAAGTACGTGGAGCGCCGGCTGGACTACCTGCGCCCGCCGACGCTGGAACCGGTGGCCATGGAAGTGACCAACAACAGCGACATCAGCGGCGGCCGGCTGCAGCTCGACTACCGGCCGGGCGGCGGCGACAGCCTGCTGTTCGCGGCCTACTCCGGCTTCTGGGCCCGCGACGAGGGGGCGGCCGGCGACCGCTGGATCTACAACCTGCTGCTGGGCTTCGAGCAGGATTTCTCAACCACCGGCCGGGCGCGGCTGACCGTGGGGCTGCGCGAGGAGGTGCCGCAGTACGCCGGCGGAAACGTCTACCACCTGCTCTACGCCGAGGCGGTGGTCAAGCTGCCGCTGGCCCGGCGCCACTCGCTCGATCTGCACTCGACCAACTGGTTCGTCCACGAGGGCGCCGCCGGCCACACCTTCGACTTCGCCAAGGGCGAGCTGACCGTGAGCTACGCCTGGTCGCCCTGGCTGGTGCTGGATGTCATCCTGGGCTACGACACCTTTCCGTCGCGCGCCGAGGATCCGTACGACATGAGCGTCTTCTACCGCCGCGAACCGGGCGCGCCGGTGGAGCGCCAGCTCTTTCTGGCCGGCAGCGCCACCGTCGACCTGTGGGGCAGCTATCTGCTGCGCGTGTTGGCCGGCCAGACCCGCGGCGGCGTTGTCTGCGTCGGCGGCGTCTGCCGCGAGCTGCCGCCGTTCGCCGGCGTGCGCACCGAGCTGGTGCTGCGCTTCTGACCCGTCCGGCTCGCCTGCTTGCCGTTGACAGCTCGGGCCGGGGCACTTTAATCTCGAATGGACTCCCATCGATGGGCTGAGTACCAGGAGAAGCGAATGAGAGCGCGAAGCGCGATGATCGGCCTGGGCCTGCTGCTGGCCTGCTCCCTGGTCGCCGGCTGCGGCGGCGACGGCTCGAACGACAGCGACGCCGGTGTCGATGCCGACGCCGGCGACGGCCGCACCCCCTGCGCCGACGACGATGACTGCCGGCTGCCCGAGACCTGCCAGCCGGACGGCTACTGCGAGTACCAGCCGGGTCAGGCCGACGACAACAAGCTGGGTGGGGTCTTCGACTGCGAGATGAACCTGTCGAGCTACGGCGACAGCGAGGTGACCGGCAAGTTCAAGGGCCGCTACGTCTACATGGAATACCCCGGCTGCCGGGCCAAGTTCGACCCCGAGGAAGATCCCAAGGCGGTGCTGACCATCGACGGGCTGGTGACGGACACCCTGGCCCGCCGGCTGGTGCTCAAGGTGCCGCAAGACGCACCGGTCGACACCGCCATCCGCTTCGGTGCCGGCGGGGTGGGCACGGGCGTGTTCAAGCACGCCGAGCTGAACCAGGACGGCTACATGGTGGGCGAGACGGCGGTGGCCGAGGTGATCGGCGGTCAGATCACCTTCAGCGACTTCGGCAACGCCCAGGGCAACACCGTCAAGGGCACCTTCAGCGTCGAGCTGCGACCCATCGAGCAGGACTAGAGGCTCCATCTGCCATTCGGACCGCACCCACCCAGCTCCTCGGCCAGTGGGAAGGCCAGCACCTGCTCGATGCGCTCGGCCCCGGTGTAGAGCATCAGCAGCCGATCGACGCCCAGCGCGTTGCCGGCGCAGTTCGGCAGGCCGTGCTCCAGCGCCCGCAGCAGGGCCTCGTCCAGCGGCGGCACGGCCAGCCCGGCCCGGCGGCGCTCGGCGCGTTGCTGCTCGAAGCGCCGCCGCTGCTCGTCCGCATCGGTCAGCTCGCCGTAACCGTTGCACAGCTCCAGCCCGCCGACGAACAACTCGAAGCGCTCGGCCACTTCGGGCGCGCCGGGCCGCAGCCGGGCCAGCGCGGCCATGGGCGCCGGGTAGTCGCTCAGAAACACCGGCCCCAGCCGCTCGAGCGCCGGCTCGACCCGGGCCACCAGGGCCCGGTTGACCAGATCGTCGACCGTGCTGTCTGCGTCCGGCGGGATGCCGGCAGCGGCCAGCGCCCGGCGCAGTCCGGTCACTTCCCAATCGGCCGGCGCGTCGACCCCGGCCAGCTCGCCCAGCGCGTCGCGCACGCTGAGCCGCCGGAAGGCCGGGCCCAGATCGACCTCGACGCCGTCGCGCACGAAGCGGCTGCGGCCCAGCACCCGCTCGGCCGTCCCGCGCACCAGCCGCTCGGTGCGCCGCATGCAGTCTTCGACCGAGTCGCCGGCGGCGTACCACTCCAGCCCGGTGAACTCGGGGTTGTGCAACGGGCCCAGCTCGCCGTCGCGGAAGAAGGGGCCGATCTCGTAGATGCGCTCCAACCCGGCCGCCAGCAGGCGCTTGTGGTGGTGCTCGGGCGAGGTGGGCAGCCACAGCTCCACCTCACCGCCCGGGCCGTGAAAGCGGCTGCTGAAGCTGGCCAGGTGCGGCGCCGGGTCGCCGGCCGGGCTGAGCTTGGGGGTCTGCACCTCGATGAAGCCGGCGCCGTCGAGTTCGGCGCGTAGCGCGGTCAGCACCCGCGCCCGCAGCCGCAGCCGCTCGAGCAAGCCACCATCTGCGGCCGCCCGGGCGTGCAGATCGCTGCCGCCCCAGGGCCCGGTCGAACCGTCTCCACGCTCAGACGCCAAGACCCAGCCGCTCCCTTTCCGCAACCGGCGCCAGCTCCCCGCCCCCCGGCGGGCCGGCCGGAAACGATCGCGGGCGGCCGGGGGCGCGGCTAATCCTCGTCATCGTCGCCGGCCGCGTCCAGGCGCTGCAGCTCGGACTCGAAGCACAGGCTGGACATGTCCGCCATGCGGTCGGTGAACACCACCCCGTCCAGGTGGTCGACTTCGTGCTGCAGCACCCGGGCGGCGAAGCCGCTCAGCTCGAGCTGCAGCGGCTGGCCGTGGCGATCCAGCGCCCGCAGCTGCACCCGCCGGTGGCGCGGCACCACCCCGCGCAGATCCTTCAGCGACAGGCAGCCCTCCCACCCCGCCTCCAGCTCCTCGCCCAGCGGGCTCAGCTCGGGGTTGATGTAGACCGCCGGGGCCAGCCCGGCGCCGGTCGCGTCCAGCTCGGCCGGCACCCAGGCGGCCACCAGCCGCTGCGAGCGGAACACCTGCGGCGCGGCCAGGCCCACGCCGTCGTGGTAGTGCATGGACTCGAGCAGATCGTCGATGAAGGCCTGGAACAGCGGCTGGTCGATCGCATCGGCCGCCACCTCTTCGGCCCGGCGCCGCAGCACCGGGTGGCCCAGGGTGGCCACGTGCAGGATCACGCCCCCACCTCCTCTGCCGCCCCGGCGTCGTTGCCGTCGCGGGTGAACAGCACGAAGGCCATGGCCGGCCGCTTGGACGCATCCCGCATGGCGAACTGCATCCCCTCGAATCGCCAGCCCTGCGCCACCCACTCGTTCAAAATCCGCTCCAGGTCCTCGTCGGTCACGGTGCTCGTCTCGACCACCTTGTACTCCAACATACCGCCTCCCAAAGCGGCATGATACCCCCGACCCGGCGCAAAGCAACCCTCGGGCGCGGTCCAGAGTCGGCCGTCAGCCGCGCTGGCTGACGCGGGTCTTGCCCCGGCCGGGGTCTTGGGATAGCCTGCGGGCAGATCAACGCCTGGGTGGAGGTTGCGGCATGGACAATGTCAGGGATTACCTGGAGGCCTTCTTGCAGCTGGGCGAGGCGGGCTTTCTGGAACGCTACGACCATCCCTTCCTGCTGTACCCGGACCACCACGGCCACGGCGGCTTTCGCTCCTACCACACCCGCATGGCCGACCGCGACGGCGGCGGCCACCTGGCCGGCTCGTCCAAACCGCTGGAGGAGTTTCGGGTGCTGGCGCCCGAGGTCGGCGCCGGCGGGGTGCCGCAGCGGCTGCTGGTGGGCCGCAGCGAGGAGCGCGATCTGTACATCGATCACTCCACCGTATCCAAGCGCCACGCTTTTCTGCTCTACGACGCCGAGTCCCAGGCCTACAAGCTGGGCGATGCCGGCTCGACCAACGGCACCTACTTGAACGGCCAGCGGGTCGAATCGGGCGAGCCGGTCTTTTTGCGCGACGGCAACGTGGTGTCCTTCGGCGACTGCGACTACCTGTTCTACTCGCCGGTGGGCTTCATGGATGCGCTGACCCGGCTGGGCGCCGGGACCTAGCGCTTAGACGCCATCAGGACCGGCGGCGCCAAACCAGGCCCAGCAGCAGCGCCAGCAGGGCCAGGCCGCCACCGCTGCGGGCGCCGCGGCTGGCGCAGCCGCAGCCGCCCCCGCCGACTCCGTCCTGGTCACTGCTGCCGCCGCCGTCCACGCCGGCGTCCGTGCCGCCGTCTTCCGGGCCCGGGTCCGAGCCGCCGTCGGTCTCACCGTCGGTCTCACCGTCGGCCTCGCCGTCCGGCCCGGCGTCCACCCCGCCGTCGGTCGGCTCGTCCTCGGCCGGCACGCAGTAACCGTCCTCGCAGCGGCTCTGCTCGGGGCAGTCGACCGTGGCGCAGGGGTCGGCCACACACGAGCCGTCGACGCAGACCTCGCCCTGGGCGCAGTAGACCCCCTGGCAGGGGTCGGCGGTGCACTGGCCGCCGACGCAGGCCTGGCCCGGCGGGCAGGTCACGCCGGCGCAGGGGCTGTCGACGCACTGGCCGTCGATGCACTCCTGCCCCGGGCCGCAGTCGGTGCAGTCCAGGTCCTGGCAGCTGCCATCGCGGCAGTACTGGCCGCCGGGGCAGTCCATGTTGTAGCAGGGATCGGCCACGCACTGGCCGGCTGCGCAGATCATGCCCGCCTCGCACTCGTGGCCCGGCGCGTAGCAGTCGGCGTCGACGCAGACGCCCATGCGGCAGACCTGCCCGTCCGGGCACTCCACCTGCTCGACCTCGCAGGGATCGACGCAGTCGCCCTCCAGGTCGCACTCCAGGCCGGGCTGGCAGTGGATGCCACAGCAGGGGTCTTCCACGCACCAGCCTCCGACGCAGGTCAGGTTGCCGGTGGGGCACTCGCCGGCGCTGCAGGGCGGCGCACAGTGGCCGCACAGGCACAGCTCGTAGCCCTCGCACAGGTCGCCCTCGTCGGTCATGCCGTCGCAGTCGTCATCCAGCCCGTTGCACCACTCGGGCAGCGGGTCGACCGCGCCGGCGCAGTCGCTCCAGTAGCCCTCGGCGGTGCAGGTGCGCACCCCGGACTGGCACTCGCCCTGGTCGATGCCGCAGGGCTCCGTCTCGCCGGGCTCGCAGTCGCTGCCGCTGCCGCAGACGTCGTCCTCGTCGGTGTCGCCGTCGCAGTCGTTGTCGCGGCCGTCGCAGACCTCCTCGCTGCCCGCATAGCCGCCCTCGCAGGGACCCCACTCCCCCTCTTCGTCGCAGGTCTGCACGCCGGCCACGCAGTCGCCCTCGTCGTTGCCGCAGGGCCGCTGCTGGCCGGGCACGCAGCCGCCGCCGCAGTCGTCGTCCCACATGTCGACGTCGCCGTCGCAGTCGTTGTCGATCCCGTCGTCGCAGATCTCGGGCCCCTGATCCTCATCGGTTTCGCCGTCGCAGTCGTTGTCCAGCCCGTCGCAGTTGATCTCGTCGACCGGGCCCACCTCGCCCACGCACTCCAGCGCACCGCCGACGCACAGCAGGACGCCGTACTGGCACTCACCTTCGTCGCTGTCGCCGCAGGGCTGCTCGAGCTGGGGATCGTCCTCGTCGATGGCCCCGTCGCAGTCGTCGTCGTAGCCGTTGCAGACCTCGGTGGCACCGGGGTGGATCGCAGCCCTGGTGCCGGCGTCGCAGCCGTCCATGGCCTCGTTGCCGCTGTCGCAGCAATCTGTGCAGTTGGTGTAGCCGTCGCCGTCGACGTCCGGAAAGTCCTCGTCGGTCAGCCCGTCGCAGTCGTTGTCGAAGCCGTCGCAAACCTCTTCCGAGGCGTTGACCTGGGCGTCGCACTCCAGCCCGTCGCCGGCGGCGTTGCACACCCACACCCCGTGGCCGGTGCAGCCGCCGACCTCCATCTGGCACGGGGTGCCCTTGTCCGGGAAGTCCTCGTCGACCTCACCGTCGCAGTCGTTGTCGCGGTTGTCGCAGATCTCGACCAGGGCCTCGTTGACGATCGAGTCCATGGCCGCCTGCAGGCTGGCCTGATCGTCGGCCTGGTAGTAGCTGCCGGTGTGACCGGCCGCGGCGATGGCGTCGAGCACGCTGGGCACCGCGCCGGAGCCGAAGCCGATGACGAAGGTGCGGATGCCGTTGGCGTACAGGTCCTCGGTCGCGCGCACCGGGTCGTTGGTGGTGTCCTCGGCGCAGGTGTCGGCCCCGTCGCTGACCAGCATGACGAAGTTGCGCCGCTCCTGATCCTTCAACGGCCGGTACTGGTTGAGCACCATCAGGGTGGCCGCCATCGGCGTATTGCCGTTGGGCGAGGTGGCGTTGAGCGTGTTCATGATGGTGCTGGCGGTGTTGTTGCCCACGTCCACCTGCACGTCGCCGGCGCCGCACAGGTCGTTGGACGGGAACATGTCGAGCCCGAAGCGCAGGATGTCGCCGTAGTTGTCCAGGATGTAGTCGATGGCGTTTCTGGCCTGGGTCCACTTGTTGTCGTTGTTCATCGAGCCCGACTTATCGAGCACGATCATCATGTTGGGTGTTTCGCACTGCTGGGCCGCAGCCGGCGCTGCCAGCCCCCAGGCCACGGCGGCGCACAGGACGATGGCGATCGAACGGATCATGCCGCACCTCCCTGCCGGCGCGCGCTGCGGCGCCGCCGGCGCCTGCGGAACAGGCCCAGACCCAGCCCCCCGGCCAGAAACTGCAGCCCGTACAGATCTTCCAGCGCGATGTTGCGACAGCTCGAATCGCAGCTGCCGTCGTCGCCGTCGGTGGCCCCGTCGCAGTCGTTGTCGATGCCGTCCTGGCAGGTGTAGTTGTCGCCCTCGCCCTGCGGGCTGCCGGCCACCGCGTTGCAGACCGTGCCCTGGCCGTCGGCGCTGCAGACCATGTAGCCCATGCTCTGGCAGGCCCCGGTGCCGGTCTGGCACTCGGCGCCCAGATCGCCGAAGTCCTCGTCGGTGGCACCGTCGCAGTCGTTGTCGGCGTAGTCGCAGATCTCATCCTCGGGCGGCGGCGCCGAGCAGTCGCCCCAGTCGCCCGCGATGCAGTAGCGCACCCCGTTGCCGCAGGCGTTGCTGCAGGGCTGGGTCAGCTCCTCGTCGGTGCGCCCGTCGCAGTCGTCATCCAGCCCGTTGCACTCCTCGTTGCCTTCAGGCAGCGGCTGGGCGTCGCAGACCGCCTCGGTGCCGCCCGGAGAGCAGACGTAGTGGCCGCTGTTGTGGCACTCGCCCACGCCCACCTCGCAGGGTTGATCCAGCGGGAAGGACTCGTCGATGGCGCCGTCGCAGTTGTTGTCCAGCCCGTCGCACAGCTCGCGGCTGGGCTGGATCACCTCGGCGTTGCAGACGTAGCCGCCGGCCGGGTCGCAGACGGTCACCCCGGCGGCGTAGCACTCGCCCTGGCCGCGCGAGCAGGGCTCGCCCAGGCCGGCGAAGTCCTCGTCGGTCTCGCCGTCGCAGTCGTCGTCCAACCCGTTGCAAGCCTCGTCGGTGCCGCTGCCCGGCACAGCGCTGCAGACCAGGTGGCTGCCGTCGGCCGAACACACCCAGGCCCCCGGCCGGGCGCAGATGCCCTGGCCGGCGGTGCAGGCGGTCATCAGGTCGGGGTAGTTCTCGTCGTAGTCGCCGTCGCAGTCGTTGTCGCGCCCGTCGCAAATCTCGGCGGTCGGCGCCACCTCGCCCTGGCACGGCCCCCAGCGGCCGCGGACGCAGTGGCGCGAGCCCATCGAGCACTCGCCGACGTCGGTGCCGCAGGCCTCGAACTGGCCGTCGAGGCACTCGCAGCCCTCGTCGGTGAGACCATCGCAGTCGTTGTCCAGCCCGTCGCAGATCTCGTCGTCCGGCATGCGGGCGCCGACGCAGGCGCCCCAGACGCCGTCGCTGCAGGTCTGGGTGCCCACGTGGCAGACGCCGGCGTTGGTGCCGCAGGGCCGGGTGTCGGCCTCGCAGGGACAGCCGTTGTCGATCGAGCCATCGCAGTCGTTGTCCAGCTCGTCGCCGCAGATCTCGTCGACAGCCGGCGTGCCGCCGGTGCACGGGCCCCAGTGCCACTCGCCCTGCTCCTCGATGCACTCCTGCACGCCCGGGGTGCAGGTGCCCAGGTCCGAGCCGCAGGAGCGGCTGTCGCCCTCGGTGCAGGCGCAGCCGTCGTTGACGGCCCCGTTGCAGTCGTTGTCCAGCTCGTCCTCGCAGTTCTCCTCGTCGGCCGGTTGCTGGCCGCCCTGGCAGGGGCCCCAGCTGGCGTCCTGACAGCGCTGGGTGCCCTTGACGCAGGCGCCGGTGTCGGTGCCGCAGGGCCGCTCCTCGCCGTCGCTGCAGCAGTCGGGCACGCCCTCGTCGACGGCGCCGTCGCAGTCGTTGTCCAACCCGTCGCAGATCTCTTCCGCGCCGGGGTAAATGTCGGCCCGGTTGTCGTTGCAGTCGTCGTAGCCCTCGCGCTCGTCGCAGAAGCCGTCGCCGTCGAAGTCGGTGCAGCTCGGCCCGGCCACGCATTGGCCGTCGCGGCAACGGTAGCCGTCCTGGCAGTCGGCGTCCGAGCTGCAGCTCAACGAGCCGTCGGGCAGCCCCGGCGTCGCGTTGCCGCAGCCGACCAGCCACAGCCCGGCGGCCAGCGCGATCGCCCCGGGGATGGATTTCGACCCACGCATGCTCCACCTCTCATCGTGTATCGGATGCGTTTTTAGTTCTGCTTATACTCTACCACCCGCGCCGGCAGCGCCACAAGAGCCAGCCCAGGCCGATCAGCCACCACGGCCCCGCTGCCGTATTGCCGCCGGGCGCGCAATCGCAGCCGGTCGGCTGGCCCAGGGTGGGCTCCGGCCGGCCGTCGGCCCCGCCGTCGGCCGGCAGCGGATCACCGCCGTCGCCGCCATCCGCCGGGCCCGGATCAGCGCCGCCGTCGACCCCGCCGTCCAACCCGCCGTCCGAGCCGCCGTCGGCGGTGCCGGTGGGCCAGGCGCAGACGCCGGCCGTGCAGGCGGTGCCCGGCGGGCAGTCGACGTGCAGGCAGGGGTCCGGCTGGCAGCGGCCGTCGCTGCAGGCCTGGCCCGGGCCGCAGTAGACCTGGTCGCAGGGGTCGGCCAGACAGCGGCCGTCGAGGCAGATCTGGTCCGCGCCGCAGGCTACGAAACGGCAGTCCGAGCCCAGGCAGGCGCCGCGGTAGCAGATTTCATCGGCCGCGCAGCCGGCGCAGGCCGGCTCGAGGCACACCCCGTCCAGGCAGTAGCGGCCGGGCTCACAGTCGACCCCCTGGCAGGGATCCGGCACACACACCCCGGCGCTGCAGCGCTGGCCCTGCGGGCACCCGGCCTGCGGGCTGAAGCAATCCGGCGCCACGCATTCGCCCATGCGGCACTGCTGCTCCGGGGCACAGCCGGGATCGGCCCAGGTGCACGGGTCGCTGCAGCCGGCCTGATCGGCGTTCGGATCGCATGCCTGGCCCGGCGGGCAGTCCAGGCCGCAGCAAAACGGCAGGCACCAGCCGCCGCGGCACTCGCGGCCCGGCTGCTGGCAGCCGCCGTCCGGCTGGCAGGCCGCGGCGCAGACCCCGCAGCGGCAGATCCGCTCGCCGCCGCAAGAGCTGACGTCCTCGTCGACCAGCCCGTCGCAGTCGTTGTCCAGCCCGTCGCAGGCCTCGAAGCCGGCGGCTGCGGCCGGGCAGCGCTCGCCGCCGGCCGTGCACTCCGAGTCCTCGGCGCAGTCGGCCGGGCCGCACAGCAGCGGGCTGAAGTCCTCGTCGACGTCACCGTCGCAGTCGTCGTCCAGCCCGTCGCAGCCGTCCCGGCCCTGCGGGGCGCAGCCGGCGCTGTCGGTGGCCAGCACGATCCCGGCCCCGCCCACCGCCCAGTAGCGGTCGCGGCCGGACGCGGCCACCGCGGCCAGCTCGCGGGTGGTCGGCCGGGCGGCGGCGATCCAGCTCTGCCCGCCGTCGGCGGTCAGCAGCACTCGGCCGCCGGCTCCCACCGCCAGCCCCTGGTCGCCGTCGCCGAAGGCCAGCCCGGTGACGTCTATGGCCAGCGGCAGCTGGTCGATGGCCCAGCTCTGGCCGCCGTCGGCGGAGCGCAGCAGCACCCCGCCCGCGCCGGCGACCAGGATCCGGTCGGCGTCGAGCCAGGCCAGCGCCCGCAGGTCGGCCGCGGTGTCCAGCGCCAGCGTGCGCCAGCTCTGGCCGCCGTCGTCGGTGGCCAGCAGCGTACCGCCGTCGCCGGCGGCCAGGCCGCGCTGGCGATCGTAGAAGCGCACCGCCCGCAGCCACTCCGAGGCGCTGGAGTCCTGCGCCGCCCACTGGGCCCCGCCGTCGCTGGTGGCGTAGATGCTGCCGGCGTAGCCGACCGCCCAGCCGTACTGCGCATCGACGAAGTGCAGGCCGTAGAAGGCGTGCGGCGCCTCGACCAACTGCACCTGCCATTCGGCGCCGCCGTCGGCGCTGGCCACGATGCGCCCGCCGCCGTACTCGGAAGCCCCGGCCGCCCACACCCGCTGGCCGTCGACCGCCCAGACGGCCGCCAGCCGGGCCGTGGTGGGCGACGCCAGCCCGACCCAGCTCTGCCCGCCGTCGCCGGTGGCCCGCAGCTGGCCGCGGTCGCCGGCGGCGAAGCCGACCAGCTCATCGGCGAACGAGACCGAGCGCAGCCAAACGGTGGCCGGGCCCGACAGCCGCTGCCAGCTCTGGCCGCCGTCGCTGGTGCCCAGCAGGGTGCCGGCCGCGCCGGCCACCCAGCCCTGTTGGGCGTCGGCGAAATGGACGGCGCCGAGCTTCTCTTCGGCCGCGATCGGCCGCTGGCTCCAGCTCAGCCCGCCGTCGGCGGTCGCCAGCAGGGTACCCTGGTCGCCGGCGGCGAAGCCGTTCAAGGCGTCGATCATGGCCACCGCGCGCAGATTGCGCACCGTGCCCAGGTCGGCGAGCCGCGACAGGCTGGCCCCGGCCGCGCCGATGCACACCGTGCCGTTGTTGCCCACCGCCACCACCTGCCGCTGCTCGGTCAGCACCACCGCGTGCAGGGTGTAGTAGGTCCCGCTGGTCAGCCGCTCCCAGCTCCGGCCGCCGTCGCTGGTGTAAAACACGGCCCCGCCCTCGCCCACGGCCACCCCTTCGCGCCCGTCGGCGAAGTCGATCGCGCGCAGATCCTGGCTGCTGCCCAACTCGCAGGGGTGCCAGCTGAAGCCGCCGTCGACCGTGCGCAGCACCGTGCCGCCGTCGCCGGCCGCCCAGCCCACCTGGGGATGGACGAAGTCGACCGCGTACAGATCCACTTCGACCGGCGCCCGCGCCGGCCGGAAGGTCGCCCCGCCGTCTTCGGTCAGCCAGACGGCCCCGCCGCCGCCCACCGCCACGGCGCGTTCGGGGGTGAGCCAGGCCACCGCGCGCAGGTCGGCCCGGTTGGGCGCAGCGGCCGGCGTCCAGCTCAGCCCGCCGTCGGCGGAGCGCACGGCGGCGCCGTCCTGGCCCACCGCCAGCAGCGCGTCACCGGCGGCGGCCAGCCCGTGCAGGTCGTGGCCGTGGCTGACCGGCAACTGCCAGCGCCAGGCCCCGGCGCCGGCGGGCGCGGCCGCGGCCAGCAGCACCAGCGCCAGCCAGCCGCCCAGCCAGCGGCCGCCCGGCGGCCGCGACCGGCCGAATCCCACATCATCGCCGCTCGGGCTCATCGTTCCCCCAGGTAGCGCTCGACCACCCAGCGGATCAGATCGCGGGCGGCATCGCTGATCTCGGTGTACTGCACGGCGAAACCGGTGGGCTGCTGGCGCTGGATCCAGACCACCTCGCCGCTGGCGCGCACCGGTGTGCGCACCAGGGGCAGGTGCAGCTCCAGCTCGACCCGGGTCTCCTCGGCCAGCGGCGTCTCGGCCAGCAAAAACAGGCCGCCGGCACTGATGTCCTTGCTGTAGTAGCGCCGCGCCCCGTCGTCGCTGTCGACCCGGACGATCACCCCCACCGGCACCCGCTGGTGTCGGCGTCGATCTTCGGGTGGTGGTTGCACCATACGATCGCACCTCGGCGCGCAACCGGCCCCGGACGCCGTTGCGATAGCGGCTCCGCGGCCGGATTCCACCCAGACTCTACCGTCCCCCCGCCCGGCACACAAGCCGACCGCCCCCCTGATTTCCCACCTCGGCCGCGATCTCTGCGGCCCGAGAACCGCTCGCAATGCTCGCAGGCCCGGCTTCGCCGTCAGGCCGGGATCTCCTACCCAGCCACAGGGCGCGGTAGGGCGCGGTCGATCTTGTAATCAGTCGGATCGTTCCGGGGGATTCCGGCCATGGCTGTCGGTCCACTGGGTGTCTGTTGCCTTCTTCTCGTGGCTGGGTGTGGTCTGTTGGTCGGTCGTGGTGCGGTTGCGGCCGGCGGTCTTGCTGGCGTACATGAGCCGGTCGGCGCGGCGGATCAGGGTGTCGACGGTGTCGTCGCTACGGGCCATGGTGGCGCCGGTGGAGATGGTGACCGACAGCCGCTGGCCGTCCTGGAGGATGTCGGACTCGGCCACCAGGATGCGGGCCCGCTCGGCGATGTGCTCGAGCTGCTGCGGGGTGACCTTGGTGACGATGGCCACGAACTCCTCGCCGCCCCAGCGGCCCACCAGGTCGAAGGGCCGCATGCTGTTCGACAGGGTCAGGGCCACCAGCCGCAGCAGCAGGTCGCCCACCTCGTGGCCGTGGCTGTCGTTGACCCGCTTGAAGTGGTCGATGTCGATGAACAGCACGCCGAAGCGCCAGCCGTAGCGCCGCTGCTCGGCCAGCCGGGTGTCCAGGCTGGCCTCCAAGTGGCGCCGGTTGACCAGGTGGGTCAGCGGGTCGACCAGGGCTTCGCGCTCGAGCTGGCTGATGCGCTCGATCATGTCCTTCTGGTAGGAGCGGCTGGAGAAAATCTCGACCGCGCCGTTGATGGCGCCGCCGGCGTCACGCAACGGCATGGTGCGCACCCGCACCGGCACCCGGTGGCCCTGCTTGTGGTGCAGGTAGACCAGCCGCTGCTGGTCCTGGCCCGAGCGCATGGTCTCGCTCAGCGGGCAGCCCTCGCGGCACAGGTTGGTGCCCTCCTCGTCGACGTGCAGCAGCAGCTCGTCGAAGCAGTGGCTGCCGATGACCTCCTCGGCGCTGTAGCCGGTGAGCTGCTCGGCACCCTTGTTCCAGAACAGGATGCGACGCTCTTCGTCGCAGACGTAGACGCCCTCGTCGAGCTTTTCCAACACCTGCTGGAACATCTTCGGATCGAGATCCACCCGCTCGGCCTCCCCGGGCTGCCGGTCCGGTCGCGGCCGCCTCCTGGCGACCCGCTCGTCATGCCGGAACTCCACTGGCAGCTTTGGACCCATCTAATCTCGTCTTCCCCCACCCTGCGGGCGGGTAGACTCCAGATTATGCGCCAGCGCGGCGTTCGGTTCAATCGCGTATCGTTGGATGTCGCGGGCCATGGCTGGCGCTCCGTTTATCGCACTGCTCGACTCTGGTTTGAGTCGCGCGATCGGCCCGGCTCCTTACAACCCCGGATTCGGGACCGCCCGATAGGTGCTGGAATATCCTGGCAGACCGCGGCACCTTGATCCCGCTTCAAAACCGGGCAAATATGGGTTGGTGGGTCCGGATGAGGCCGGACCGGGAGGATGGTCGCTATGTACGCGTTGGGACGAGCGATCGGATTGCTGGCGGCGCTGGGGCTGCTGGCCGCTTGCGGCGCCGACGTGGTCCGCATCGAGGTCACCGAGAGCGGCCAGGCCGGCGGCATGGCGTTGAGCTTTCCGGGCATGGAGTCGTTCGGCTCCAGCCTGGGCCGGGCGCTGGGCGACGAGGACGTCAAGCCGGGCGACGTCGACTCGATGCGGGTCGAGCGGGTGGAGCTGGCGCTGCTGTCGCAGGGCGGGTTGACCGAGGATCTGGGCTTCCTGCAGCAGGTGCGCTTTCTGGTGGCGGCCGACGGGATGGAGGCCGAGGTGCTGGCCGAGCGGGCCAGCATCCCCGAGGGGGCCCGCACCATCGAGTTCGAGGTGACCCCGGAGCTGGACCTGAAGCCCTTTCTCAAAGCCGGCGGGATGCGCATCGAAATCGACGCCGAGCTGGCCTTCCCGCCGCCCGACGTGGTCGAGCTGGAGGCCACGTTCAAAATCCGGGTCGATGTCAATGTGGTCTGAGTAAAAGGGGCCCCGCTGCGCGGGGCCCCTGGGGGGCTCGGGAGTCGCTTGCGCTGGCCGAGCGCCCTACTCGGGGAACTCGGCGTTCAGCGCGCTGCGGTCGCCGGTGCCCATGGCCGCGATCGAGGCGTGGGTGTGCGGCAGGATCTGGTTGGTGAAGAACTCGGCCGAGGCGATGCGGCCCTCGTAGAAGGCGGCCTCGTTGTTCTGCCGGCGCACCTCGGCCCGCGCCGCGTCGTCGCCCGCGCCGGCCGCGTCGTAGATGGCGGCCAGCTTGCGCTCGGCCACCACCGCGCCGTCGAGCAGGTAGTAGGCGCAGGCCATGTGGCCGAAGGCCTCCAGAAACGGCGTGGCGTGCAGCATCGAGTAGAGCGGATCCTCACCCAGCCCGCCGGCCAGGTCGGTGGCCGCCTTGCCGATGGCCTCGGTCGCCTGGCCCAGCCGGCCCATGGCCGCACCGAGCCGGGCCTGGTCCTTGTGCTCGGCCACCAGCTTGCCGGCCATGCCCAAGAACTGCTTCAGGTACTCGCCGCGGTTGCGGGCGATCTTGCGCCCCAGCAGGTCCAGCGCCTGGATGCCGTTGGTGCCCTCATAGATCGAGGCGATCTTCTGATCGCGGCAGTACTGCTCGACCGGGTACTCCTGGCAGTAGCCGTAGCCGCCGTAGCACTGGATGGCGATCTCGTTGACCCGGAAACCCTGATCCGAGCCGTAGGCCTTGCACACCGGGGTCAGCAGCTCGACCAGGTTCTGGTACTGCTGGCGCACCGCCTCGTCGGGGTGGTGGTCGGCGACGTCGATGTATTTGGCCACCGCGTACATCAGCGAGCGCATGCCCTCGGTCATGCTCTTCATCCACATCAGCATGCGGCGCACGTCCGGGTGGTTGATGATCGGGGTGCGTGGCGCGGTCGGGTCCTTGCTGCCCGGGGCGTCGCCCTGGGCGCGTTCCTGGGCGTAACCCAGCGCGCTCTGGTAGGCCACCGCGGCCAGGGCCAGGCCCTGCAGGCCGACCATCAGCCGCTCCTCGTTCATCATCTGGAACATCAGGGACATGCCCTTGTTCTCCTCACCCAGCAGCCAGCCCTTGCAGCGTCCCTCGTCGCCGAAGTTCAGCGTGCAGGTGGGCGAGGACTTCATGCCCATCTTGTGCTCGATGTTGCCGCAGACCATGTCGTTGCGCTCGCCGAGGTTGCCGTCGCCGTCGACCAGGATCTTCGGCACCACGAACAGGCTGATGCCCTTGGTGCCGGCCGGCGCGCCCTCCACCCGGGCCAGCACGGCGTGGATGATGTTCTCGGTCATGTCGTGCTCGCCGGCGGTGATGAAGATCTTGTTGCCCGAGATCAGGTAGTGGTCGCCGTTGGGCTTGGCGGTGGTCTTGAGGTTGCCCACGTCCGAGCCGGCCGACGGCTCGGTCAGGCACATGGTGCCGGCCCACTGGCCGGTGTACATCGCCTCGCAGTAGAGCTTTTTCAGTTCGTCGGAACCGAACTTCTCGATCAGGTGCGAAGCGCCCTCGGTCAGGGTGTGGGTCAGGTAGAAGGCCACGTTGGCCCCGGCGAAGACCTCGGCGCAGGGGTACTTGAGCAGGTTGGGCATGCCCTGGCCGGCGTACTCCGGGTCGTGGATCATGCCCACCCAGCCGCCCTCGACGAACTTGGGGTAGGCGTCCTTGAACTCCTGCGGCATCTCGACCGCGCCCTCGGCACCGCCCCTGTACTGCGCGCCGACCTCGTCGCCGACCTTGTTGATCGGGGCCAGCACGTCGGTGGCCACCTTGATGGCCTCGCCGAGCACCATCTCGAACAACTCCTGGTTGCACTCGCCATAGGCGGGGAACTCGCACAGCTCGCCCATGCCGAGCTGCTCGTAGATGACGAACTGGATGTCTCGCTTGTGGACCGAAAACTCCGTCGTGGGCATTGCGTCCTCCTGCTGGAGAGTGGCGAATGGCTGCCGATTCGGGCGCAGACTAGCACGCCACCCCGGGCGATGCAACGCCTTTTGACATGCGTGTCAATCTGCCCACCAGGGAGTCATCCCCCCGCTATTGTTCACAATTTTGCAAGGCCTGGCCCGCCTGTCGGGCCAGTTTGGCCGCCAGTTCGGGCGGCTGTTCGATGGCGGCCCGGCCGCCGAAGGAGGCCGCCAGCGCCAGCACGTACTCGTCGGCCACGTCGTAGAAGCGCACCCGCAGCCCGCCGTCGGCCAGCGGCTCGCAGTAGGCCGCGGCCCAGCGCTCGGCCACCCAGCGGGCGTCGCCGGCGGCGAAGCGCAGCACCACCTCGCGCTCGCCGCGGCTGGGCACGCCCAGGTGCTCGTCCAGCCAGGTCCCGGCGTCGAAGCCCGCCGGCGGGTCGAAAATGCGGTCGGTCAGCCGCGCATCCCGGATGCGCGAGGCGCGGAAGATGCGCAGGGCCTGGCGCTCGGTGCACCAGGCCACCAGGTACCAGACCCCGCCGCGGTAGGCCAGCCCGTAGGGTCGCACCGCGCGCTCGGTCATCTCGTCGCGGCCGGCCGCGTAGTAGGCCATCTCGACCTCGATCTGCTGCTCGACCGCCCGGCGCAGGGTGTCGAGCTGGGGCGAGGCGCCGCCCTGCGACAGCACCAGGTAGCGGTCGGCCAACTCGTCGAACATGCCGCGGGTCTCGGCCGGCAGCGAGGCCAGCACCTTGTCCAGGGCCAGGCGCACGGCCGTGGCCGCCTCGCCCATCTGGGCGTCGCCGGTGAACAGCTGGGCGGCGCTGGCCAGCGCCAGCGCCTCGAAGGCGGTGAACCGCGGCGGATGCTGCAGCGACGAGGGCAGCTCGACGAAGACGCGGCCGCCGTCGACATGGATGTCGATCAGATCGTCGGGCGAAAACGGGGGCCGGCCGACCAGCAGCAGGAAATCGATCTCGCGAAACAGCGCTTCCTGCTCCACACCCAGCCGCTGGGCCAGCTCGCTCAGCTTCACGCCGCGGTTGCGGTAGACATAGGGCACCATGAACAGCAGGGTGCGCAGCCGGTGGTGCATGTCGCTCATGCGCTCTCGCCTCCGCCCGCCGGCCGGCCGGCGGCCAGCCGCTGCAGGCCGGCCCGTACCCGCTCGATCAGCTCCGGCGGCTCGAGCACCCGCACCCGGTGGCGGTAGCCCAGCAGCATCGGCACCAGGCCCTCGAGCCAGGTGGCCTCCAGCTCCAGGATGCGGGCCTCGCCGTCGGTCTCCACCGCCGCTGCCACCGGGCCCAGCTCGACCGCGGCGCTGGCGGCCACCGGCGGCTCGAAACGCACCCGGGCCCGCACCGGCGCATGGCGCTGGATCAGCCAGGGCTCGGCGGCCACGCAGTCGTCCAGGGCGAACCCGTCCGGCACCTCGAAGTCCGGCGCGCGCGGCTTGAGCGGATTGACCGCCAGACCCCGCATCCGGTCGACGTGAAACACCCGGATCGCTTGACGCAGGTGGCAGTGGCCGACCAGGATCCAGGTGCCGCGCCGCCAGGCCAGGCCGAAGGGGTCGACCTTGCGGGTGGTGCTGGCGTCCTTCCAGGGAGACTGGTAGGACAGGGTGACGGTCTTGCGATCGACGATGGCCCGATGCAGCGCGGCCAGGTGCTCCTTGCGCCGCAGCCCGCCGCCTTCGGCGTCGCGCCCGGTGGGCAGACTGCGCGGCGGCCGGAAGACCCCGCCGCCGGCCTGCTCGGTCTCGCCGGCGGCGAAGGCTATTTTGTTCAAGGCCAGCACCAGGTCGCGTTCGAAGGGCGAGCTGTCCAGCTCCAGGGCGGCCGAGCCGGCCAGGTAGAGCAAGGCCAGCTCCTCGGGGCCCAGATCGATCGCGTCCAGCCCGTAGCTGTCGCGCTCGATGGCGTAGCCCTCCTTGTCGTACCGCTCGCCCACGTAGAGCCTCAGCGGCAGACCCATCTCGACGATGTCGGCCTTGTCGCGCTCGAACTTGCGCGCGATCGCCTGCTCGCTGCCCTGCCCGTAGTCCTCCGGGAAGGCGCTCTGGATCTCGTCGAACGTGACCGGCTCGCGCCGGTTGAGCAGAAAGGCGATCAGATCGAGCAGGCGCTCCGCTTTTTTCATCGGCTCGCTTCCGCCTCGTCGTCCACCGGCGGCGCCAGCAGCCAGCGGCCCTTGATGCGCCCGCCGCGGTCGATGCTCAGCCCCTCGGGCAGGACCTGTTCGACCTTCTTGCGGTAGCCCTTGACCGTCCAGCCCAGCTTCTGCAGGGCCTCGGCGATCTGGGCCCGAATGCGCACCGGGGTCTCCTCGTCCAACATCAGCTCCAGCATCGGCTCGCGGGCCCGCTCATCGTCCCGCCGGGTCAAGGCGGCCAGCGCCTCGAGCTGCACCTCGTCGCGGTGATCGTGCAGGAAGGGCAGCAGCGCCGGCACCACCCGCTCGTCATCGTACTCGGCCAGCTGGGTCACCAGCACCTGCTTGCGCTCGGGCTCGCGGGTGTAGCTGGTGCCCATGTGCTCGAGCGCCCCGATGATCACCGCCACCGCCTCCTCGTGCGGACAGACCGCGCCGAGCACCTTCAGCGTCCAGGTGACCGGGACGTTGGCGGCATCCTTGCGGTGCAGGTAGTCGCGTATGGCCGGGACCACCTCGGCGCCCTTGTCGACCAGGATCTCGAAGACCCGCTGCTTTTCCTCCTCGTCGCGGATCGACGGCTCCACGTTGACCATGAAGCGCTCGAGCAGACCGCTGAAGCCCACCTGGCCGCCGATCTCGCTGAAGAACTCGACCGCCTTCTGGCGGTCCTCGCCCTGGCCGAACTTGTTCTTGATGTGCTTCTTGTGCTTCTGGATCTGCTTCTGCTTGCGTTTGTGGCGTTGCTGCTCGAGCCAGTCGCCGAGACTCATGTCCGATCCTCGATCGCGCGCGTCGCCCGGGCGCTCCGCTGGCCGATCACGGTGGTCATCGCGTCACCCGCCACTTCAGCTTGGCGGTGCCGAAGGCCGAGGCCAGTTTTAGCTTCAGCTTGCCGAAGCTCGGGTCGAGCACCGGCTGGCCGTTGGGTTGCTCGCTTGGGAACACCACCAGGTAGGAGCGCCCGAAGCGGTTGAGGTAAGGAAAAAACGCCTTCAGGTTCGGCCCCCGCCCCTGGAAACGGTGGATCGACAGCGGCGGCACGCCGGGCTGCTCCTTGCCGCCCCACAAGCCCAGCCGCCATACCGAATCGGGCTCGTTGAGGTTGTTCCAGGGCAGCTTGTTCGAGTCCACGAACACGAAGAACTCGTGGCCGCGGCCGACCGAGGTGGCGATCTTCTCCAGGTCGGAGTCCACCTTGCCGGGGTCGATGCCGAAAACCTTGAGGTACTGCTCGCCGAACGCCTGCCGGAATCCCGGCGCCAGGTAGGTGGTGTGGACCACCAGGATCGAGTCCAGCGAGTTGTACACCTGGGCCGAGCGCGTCCAGTGGCGCAGCAGCTTCTCGTACTCGGCCTCGAGCTTTTGGGGGCCGCGCCAGTTGGGTGTCGGGGCACAGCCGACCAGCCACAACAGACCACTGCTGCACAGCAACTGGGCCACCACCCGCAGTGTACGACATTCGAACACCTGCACCCCCGTCTTCACCGACGCAGGATTGTGGATCGCCGTCCGGTGTGGGTCAAGGGCCGGCGGCGAGAGATTCTGAAGATTCTGGACCGTCGGGCGCCGGCGGCTCAGACCGGGAAATCGGAGCGCGTGAACAGGCTGACCAGAACCAGGTCGTTCGATTCGATGGTCTCGCGGCCGCCCTCCTGTCGATCCACCAGGCACAGCACCCCGCGGACATCCAGGCCGGCCTCGCGGCAGCGGTCGACCGAGCGCATGGTCGAGCCGGCGGTGGTGATCACATCCTCGAGCAGGGCCACCGGACAGGACGGGCGCAGGTTGCCCAGCCCTTCGATGGGCTGGCCGGTGCCGTGTCCCTTGGCGCCCTTGCGGATGATGAAGGCGTCGAGCGGATCGCCCTGGATCGCGCTCCAGGTGCTCGCGGCCGAGACCAGCGGATCGGCGCCCAGGGTCGGGCCGCCGACCGCCGCGACGCCCTCGAACCGGGCGCGCACCTGTTCGTACAGCAGCCGGCCGATGAGCAGGTGCCCCTCGGCCGACAGCGATGTCTGCTTGCAGTCGATGTAAAAGTCGCTCTCGCGGCCCGAGGCCAGGATGACCTTGCCCTTGCAGAAAGAGCGCTCGGTCAGCAGCTCCAGCAAGCGGCTGCGGGTCTGGTCCGCATCCACGGCATCGCTCCCTGAAAGTCGTCGGCGGGTCGTCGCCCGATCCGCCGCTAGCCGGCGGCGCTAGCGCCGCTTCTTCTTCTTGACCACGACCTTTTTCTTTTTCGACTTGGACGCGCCGGCGCCCGGCTTCTTGGGCGGGGCCGGTTTGGCGGCCGGTTTGGGCTCCGGTTTGGGCTCCGGTTTGGCGGCCGGTTTGGGCTCCGGTTTGGGCTCCGGCTTGGGTTCGGATCTGGCCGGCGGCTCCGGCTTCCGCGCCGGCGGCGGGCTCGGCCGCCGCACCGGCTCGGGCCGCGACACCGAAGGCCGCGCGCTGCTCTTGCTGGCCGGCATGCGCGGCATCTCCAGGTCACCCATGTCGACCTGACCCTTGAACAGGGCACCCTCGTTGATGATGACCCGGGGCGCCTGGATATCGCCCACCATGCGACCGGTCTCGGTCAGCTCCACCGAGTCGCTGGCCGAGATGTTGCCGACCATGACGCCGCTGACGATGGCGTTGGCGACGGACACCTCCGCCTTGGCCACCCCGCTGGGCTCGATGATCAGAGTCCGGGTCAGGTTGATCGACCCTTCGACCCTGCCCTGGATGGTCAGGTCCTCGTCTCCCTCGAGGTTGCCCTTGATCAGGATCGATTCACCGATGACCGTGTTGGTATCCGCCATGGACGACTCCTCTAGGCTACTGCCTGGCCTTGCGGTTCGCTGCACGCCTCGATCGATGCATCGACCCGACTAGCGATCCATGTCCACGTTGCCCTTGAAGATAGCGCCGTCAGCGATCAGGATCCGCGGGGCCTTGATGTCACCGACCATCCGGCCGTCCGACTTCAGCTCGACCTTTTCGCTGGCCTGGATGTTGCCGGTCACCGACCCGGAGATCTCCACGTTCTGGGTCTCGATGTCGGCCTCGACCACGCCGGAGTTCTCGACGTAGAGGCTTTCCTTGAGCTCGATCTTGCCCTTGACGGTTCCCTGGATCACCAGATCCTCGTCTCCGGTGATCTCACCATCGATGACGATCGAACGACCGATGACGTTGGCCATGTCTGTCTCCTTCATCCCACGCGATCCGGGTTGGTTTTACTCACAGAACGCCCTCGGGCAGCTCGACGTCCATATCGATGTTGCCCTTGAAGCCGGCACCGTCCTCGACGATCACCACCGGCGCCTTGATGTCGCCCATGACCTTGGCGTTGGTCAGCACCGCCACCCGTTCGCTGGCGATGATGTTGCCGCTGGCCTCGCCCTTGATGGTCAGGCGTTCGGCCTCGATGTCGGCCCGGACCACGCCGGTCTCCTCGATGGTCAGGTGGTTCTTCAGCGAGATCTGACCCTCGACCGTGCCCTCGATGATCAGATCGCCGCCACCGCTCAAGTTTCCCCGAATGCTGATGCCCTTGCCAATCACGCCCGGTGGTTCGGCGGCCATGTCCAGCCTCCTTCAGGCCCTTGAGAGCGGCGCCGCGAGACGGCCGCCCGGTCATTCGTTCCCTAGCGAAACAGCGCCGGCACGATAGCAACATCTCCCCGGCTTGTCAAACACCGACGCTGCGCTC
>CAYVQE010000062.1:0-32831 GCA_964454005.1 uncultured Myxococcales bacterium | reverse complement strand
CACATAGACAGATGCCGCGCGAAGGTCCAACTCCCAGCTACACGCCTCAATGATGGACAGAACATCTGCCAATATATATTCACGGTGTTCATTGTCTGCAAGAGGCCAGTCAATAAAATCATACTTATACCAATCGACAATCTCTGGACAATAGATAGCATTTTTCCTGTTCCACTTTGCAACAATTTCTGCAACCCCCATGTACTGCGACCCTAGCCTATTTTCAAACTCTTTCGCTTCTTTTATTTTTTTATTTATTCTTCTTTCAAAATACTTCGACAGGGGGTGCTCCGTTGTTATTCCATATTCCAGTTTTCTTTTTTCTTTCTTGATTATTCCAATTGATTCAGCGCCATGTTTTTTTAGCATTTTCAATATTTTTGATGCTTTTCTCATCGATGCATTCTTGTCTATTGCTAAATAAAATTTTTTCTTATCAGATAATTCAAATGCCACGTCGACAGCATCAACTGCGCTTTCCTTTACGTTTCGAATGTTGTGATAAATGCCTCTGCAGTGCTTCCAGACAGAATTGGACCGCGGCAACACCTCAATAACCACCCGTTCCGACAAAACGCAAATTTCATTCTCATCTAATATTTCGAACTCATGGCTATATTCAACTACGTCAGCTTCCAGAAGAGGTTCCAAAAGACACAATTGCTGTTCGCTGGAAATTTCTTCATCTGCCACCAGTGACCGTAAATCATCTAATGCCGATGCCGTCTCTATCCCCCTCCACGCGATTCCCGCCAATACCAGAACCACCACCCCGCACGCCACGCCGCAAAGCCGTCGTCGTCGTTTCCGCCGTTGTATAGCAACCACAGTGAGCGAATACGCAGAAAACAGATAAAATATAGCAACAATGAATTGCGTCACAATTAGCATTGTCGGTTTTGGTATCGACTCGATCCGCATTACGAGGACGATAATCGAAGTGCCGGCAAAAAGACAGGCGCCTAGACTTAAAAGCAAAAGGACCGGCTTGGCTATTTTGCCTATTGAGGAAATCTTTTTATATGCACATGCAGTTGAAACTACAACGACAATGTATACAGCCAATCCCCAGGTGTCTGCGATATTCAGAATAGTATTTATGATTTCAAGCATCTCGCCTTTGCTCCTCTCCAATGAATCGGCTGCCAGCAGACAGCAATCGGATTCTACCCAAAGGGGGGTATCCCCTTCGCTCCTGTTTGGGTGCGGTTCCTACATTTCTATATATTTCCCCACGAGTTACCACACAGCGGCACATCACGCCGCCTTCCTTTGAGCTGAGTGCATGATCGTCTCGATCGGTTTTGACGGGAGACTGAAGTCGTCCCACTGCCCATTGAGAAAGATGCAGCGTAGATGAAGGAGCCACGCCGCACGAACGAGGCCCCAGCGCATACCAGGCCCATCCAGCCTCATGCCGATCAGGTTGCGCACCGCACCCTCCACCGTGTTGAGGCCAGCGTTTTTCCGCCCGGCGAACCGCCAAAAGGCGGAGGGGCACCTGACTGCTTGCCAGCACCGGGTGCGCCCTCCTTCGCAGATGAAGAATCTCCATCCAGCTGCCCTGCTGTATTAGGTTCCCGACCGTATGGGAATGTTCCGATGCGGTCGCCACCGGTCAAGTTGACTGGCGGCTGGAGTTAGGGCCACGGACAAAGTCACAGTGCCCGGGCACGTGTGGCTTGCCTGGGGAGGCTGCTGCGGCTGGCCGGCAAGCGGTGAGGGGCGCCGAAGATGGGGCGAGAGGCTGACGGGGGGCGGATCCAGCCGGATCCGTGCCGTGAGCTGGCACACCACTGCCCATTGAGAAAGATGCAGCGTAGATGAAGGATCCACTCAGCGCGGACGAGGCCGCCGCGCATGCCAGGCCCCTCCGGTCCGCGCTTCTCGTCCGCCACAGCGCCGGCCGGCGGCCGCAGCCCTGCCAACCGATCCCCAAGGCACCGCAATCGGCGGTTGAACCGATCAGCGCCGAACCCCCGGTCGAGGATCCCCACCCGCTGCTGGGCGTGGCCGCCGGCGCCAGCCTGGGCGAGATCAAGCGCGCCTACCGCCGCCGTGCCCGCGAACTGCACCCGGACTGCAACCCCTGGTAGCAGGACGCCGCCCTCTACCCCGAGAGCCGGGACTTCCACCGCCGCGCCAGCGCCCCGGGCGCAGACACCGGCGGCCGGAGCTACGGCGGGTCGTGAGGGCGCGAAAACCGCCGACCGCTCAACCCGAGCCCCATCGAGCACTTGCATGCACGACGGAATTGGCCATGATGGGAGCCGGCCGTGGTGGCCGAGCGATAGGGAAGGCGTTGAATGAAACGGTTTGGTGGATTGGGTGGCCTGGGGGTGAGGGGATGGGGGTGGTTGAGCTGCTTGCTGGTGGCCGCTGGCGGGGTGGGGCTCGGCTTGGGGGCTTTGGGTTGCGGCGAGGGCGGGGAGCGGGTGCGGCCCGGGGGCTGTGGTCTTGCGGGCTACGACTGGTTGCCGGCCGGCGAGGTGGGGCAGGTGCTGGATTTCACCGAGCACGTTGAGCTGGCCCTGTCGTCGGCGGCGCTGGACGCGCTGCTGGCGGCCGAGGGCTACGCCGAGTTCACCCCGCTGCCCTACGGCGGCCGGCTGTTTTCGCTGCGCTACAGCACCCAGGACAAGGGCCGGGTGGTCGAGGCCACCGGGCTGGTGGCGCTGCCCTGGAACGCGGGCCAGCCGGCCGCGGCCCACCCGCGGGTGCTGTTTTTGCACGGCACCACCGGCTTCACCTCGGCCTGCGCGCCCTCGCGCCGGCCCGGCGAGGACGGCCTGGCCCTGCTGCTGCTGGCGGCCCACGGTTGGATCGCGGTGGCGCCCGACTACATCGGCCTGGACGCCGGCGCCGACCCCGAGGCGCCGGCGCCGGTGGCCCACGCCTACCTGGGCCTGGAGCAGACGGCCATCGGCTCGCTGGACATGCTGCGCGCCGCCGACGCCATGCTGCACGACGGGCTGTCCCAGCTGGCCCGGCCGGGCCCGGCGGCGGTGCTGTGGGGCGGCTCGCAGGGCGGCCACGCCGTGTTCGCCTGCGACCGGCTGGCGCCGCTGTACGCGCCCGAGATCGACATCGTGGCCGCGCTGGCGCTGGTGCCGGCCACCGATCTGGTGGGCCTGGCCGACTACGCCCTGGGCGATACCAACCCGGCCACCGCGGCGCTTGCCGCCTCGCTGGCCTCGCTGCACCGCTGGCACGAGGGCCGGGCCCCGCTGTCCGAGCTGCTGACCGACGCGCCCCCGGCCGAGCTGGCCAGCGCGCTGCTGCCGGCCATGGACGGCTCCTGCCGGCCGGACGCGGTGCTGGACGGCATCGACACCGTGGACCAGGTCTACCAACCCGCGATCCTGGCGGCCGCCGACAGCGGTGCGCTGGACGCACTGGAGCCCTGGGGCTGCTACCTGCGCCACAACTCCATCGCCACCACCCCCTTCCCGCTGCGCTCCGCCACCCCGACCCTGTTCGTGCTCGGCGAGCGCGACGACCTGGTCGACGCGGCCAGCGAGCGGGACGATTTCGACCGGTTGTGCGCCGCCGGCTACCGGCTGGAGTACCTGGAGTGCGCCGGCGCCGGCCACACCGAAGCCGCCGCCTGGAGCCTGCCCGAGCAGATCGCCTGGCTGCAGGCCCGCCTCGACGGCCAACCGTTGGACCCGGCCGCCGTCTGCCGGCGCCGGCCGCCCCGCCGCTGCTCGCTGCAGCCGGACTGAGCTGTGGCGGGCGGGGTTCGCTTCTCAGGCCGCGCTCTTGTCTGAATTTCCCCGCCTGAAGGGCGGGGGATAATAAAATCGATGGGTTAGAGAACCCGTCAGCCGGTCTTGTCGACAGACAGCAGGATGTTGGCCGGCCAGCCGGCCAGGGTCTGGTACTCGACGCGCCAGCCGCGGGCACCGATGCGGCCGCACAGCCGGCGCAGCTCGGCGGCGGTCAGCAGGTCGAGGTTGCGCTCGTCGGCGAAGAAGGGCTTGCCCGCCAGCAGCAGCAGCCGGCGGAAGGCCGGCTTGGGCAGCCAGTGCAGCAGCGGCAGCACGGTGTGGAACTCCACCGGGAACCAGCGGTTGGGCGTGGTCACAAACACGGCCCGGCGCGCCACCCGGTACAGCTCGGCCAGAAACCGCGTCTGCTGATCGACACCGCCGACGTGCTCGATGACCGCGCTGGAGTGGACCACGTCGAAGCTGCCGTCGGCGAAGGGCAGCTCGCGGCCGTCGGCCCGCACGAAGCGCAGCCCGGGGTAGCGCTGCTCCAGAAAGCCGGCGTCGTCCAGCCCCACCGCGGTGATGCGCTGCGGGTGCGGCGTCCAGGCCTCCAGGTAGTTCGAGGCGGCGTAGGTCTCATCGCTGGTCGCCCCCACGTCCAGCAAGGTCTCTTCCGGCCGCGGCGCGCAGCGTTCTAGAAAACGGCGGTACATGCGCCGGCGCTGGAAGGTGGCGATGCGCTCCGGCAGGCTGCCGGGCCGGGCCACGTTGTACTGGGCGTTGGGCTGGCGCATTACGACCGTGTCGCTTGTCAGGGAGGAGAGGGCCTGTGCCCCTCGGGGGACAAGGCCCGCGCTCGGCTGCGCCATTCGGCGGCCTCGGCGGCGCGGCCCTGCCGCTGCAGCAGCCGGGCCATGCGCCGCGGGGCCACCGGCGAGCCCGGATCGCCGGCGGCCGCCCGCCGGTACAGCGCCTCCGCCCGCTCGGGCCGGCCCAGCCGCTCCATCAGCAAGCCCAGATTGGCCGCCGCCAGCGCGCCGTGGCGCGGGCCGCCGAGGCGCACGGCGCGGGCGAAGTAGCGCTGCGCGGCCGCGTAGTCCTCGTGCTCGGCGGCGATGGCGCCCATGCGGTTGAAGGTCTGGGCCAGGCCGCGCGCCTTGTGCACCGGGCCGAGCAGCGGCACCTGGGTGACCGCGAAGGCCAGGCCCAACACCAGCAGCGGCCAGCAACCGGCCTTGAGCCCGGCCCGCCGGACGCGCTGGACCAGCGCCACCATGCCCACCGCGGCCAGCACCCACAGCATGGGCATCACCCCGGTGCGGTAGCGGTCGGCCACGTAGAAGGCCACCATGGTCAGCAGACCCAGCCCGGCGCACCAGCCCAGCAGCGCCACCCCCGGCCGCCACCGCGCCCCCAGCACCAGCCCCAGCAAGGCGAAGGGCAGAACCACCGCGAAGCCCGGCAGCCAGCCCAGGATGGGCGCCACCCGCTGGCCGACCCAGTAGGGATGGTGGATGGGCATCTCCTCGCCGTTGACCACCAGCAGCAGCTTGCGGCCGGTCAGCGCCAGCGCCCGGCCGGGCTGCTCGGCCCAGAAGGCCAGCCCCCGATCCAGCCAGTAGGACGACACCTCGGGCCAGCTCAACTCGCGGCCGGCGGCCCGCTCGGCCAGCTCCTGCCAGCTTTGCCGGTAACGCCCGTGGCCGGTGTCGTCGATCGGCATCGCCACCGGAATGTGAAAACGCCCCGGGGCCTGCGGGTTGTTGCCGATGAAGAAGCTGTGGCCGGCCGCGGAGGACACCGGCACCAGCCCGTGGCCGGCCATCAGGTTGTTGATCCAGGACGGCGCCAGCCCCACGACCAGCCCGAGCGCGGCCAGGCCCAGGCCGATGGCGCTTCTGGGCCCGCGCCGGCGCCGCCACCACCACAGCGCCGCCACCGGCAGCAGAATGCCCAGATTGGGCCGGCCCATCAACACCAGCCCCATCAAGACCCCGGCCGGCAGCAGCAGCCAGGCCCGCCGGTGGCGCCCGGCCCGCACCAGACACCACAGCGAGCCGGTCAGCAGCGGCACCACGATGGCCGGGGCCAGCAGCTGGCCCTCGAAAAACACCAAGGGCCCGTAGAGGGCGGCCAGCGCCGCGGCCGGCCAGGCCACCGCCCGGCCGCCGATCTCGCGGCCCAGCCCGTAGACCAGCCCGACGTTGACCAGGCCGATCACCAGCTGCAGGGTACGCACCAGGCTCGGATCCGGGCCCAGCACCAGGTAGCAGGCCGCCAGGAAGAAGGTGTACAGCGGCTGGTAGAGAAAGACCGCCGGCTCGTCCCCCTGCCCGATCAGAGCCAGGGCCGTGCGGTGGAAGTGGCCCGCATCGCCCACCGGATGGTGGAACAGCGGCGTCGCGGCCCAGTCCGCCAGAAAGACCAGCCGCACCGCCAGGCCCACCGCCAACAGCACGGCCAGCCCGAACCACTCCCGCCTCAATATGGATGTCGCCTCGCCGCCTGGGGCACCCACCACCGCAGCCCTCCGCACCGGGCCCGGCACCGCCGCCGGCCGGCCCGTCGTCTTCCCGCTCGGCCCGCCAGTATAGCATCCCCCACCGCCGCCCGCTGCCCGGCCGGAGTGGGAAATCCGGAAATCCGGCTGCAGCTTGACCGGCCGCGATGGGCATTGGTAATCTCGCTCCGGCCGGAGCGGGTGGTGGGCGAAGCCGGCGGGGAGTGTTCGATGCGGAGTGCTGCGTGCGTTTGTCTGGTCATCGGGCTGGGCCTGGGCCTGGTCGGCTGCCCGCCGCCGACCGTGATCCGCGACGGCCGCGAGGTGACGGTCGAGAAAGCCGAGCGCGACGACCTGGCCACCGCCCGCGAGCTGGCCGCGGCCGGCCGGACCGCCGAAGCCATCCGCAAGTACCATGAGTTCTTGAAGGAGTTCCCCGCCGCCGAGCAGGTCGATCGCGCCCTGGCCGAGGTGGGCCAGCTGCTGGCCGGCGGCGGGCGCCACCAAGAGGCGGTGCAGGTCTTCCAGCGGCTGGTCGCCGAGCACCCCGACAGCCCGCACTACCTGATGGCCGCGGTGCAGCTCGGCCTGTCGCTGGCCGAGCTGGGCCGCACCGAAGAGGCTCTGCCCACCCTGCAGTCGGTCTTCGACCAGCTACCCGATCAGAAGCGCCAGGCCGAGGTGGCCGCCATGCTGGCGGCCGCCTACGAGCGCGGCGGCGCCCCGGTCGAGGCCATCCGCTGGTATGCCAGACTCCACCGCCTCAGCCCCGACCCCGAGGTGCGCCAGCCGCTGCGCCACCGGCTGGTGCAGCTGATCGACAGCCGGCTGTCCTTCGTCCAGGTGCGCGAGGCCCTCGAGGTGCTCAAGGACACGGGCGAGAATGCCTTCCCGCTCGATCTGCTGCAGCTCAAGCTGGCCAAGATCTACTTCCACATCTACGACTTCGAGCGCGCGCGGGCGCTGCTGGAGTCCTTCGTGGCCGCCTGGCCCGACCACCCGCGGTCCGGCCAGGCCGGCACCCTGCTCAAGCGCATCCTGGACCGCGGCCGGGTCAACCGCACCGCGGTCGGGGTGCTGCTGCCGCTGACCGGCAAGTACCGGGCTTACGGCCAGAAGGCGCTGGCCGGCATACAGCTCGGCGCCGGCATCCTGGACAGCGGCGGGTCCGAGGCGCCGGGCCCGGTGCTGATCATCCGCGACAGCGGCGGCGATCCGGAACAGGCCGCCCGCCACGTCGAAGAGCTGGTCTACGACGAGCACGCAGTGGCCATCATCGGGCCGGTCTTCTCGGCCGAGGCCTACGCGGCCGCGGTCCGCGCCGAGCAGCTGCAGGTGCCCATCATCACCCTGAGCCTGCGCGCCGACATCACCGCAGTGGGCCCGCGGGTGTTCCGGTCCTTTCTGACCCTGGCCGCCCAGGCTCGGCTGCTGGTCGAGCACGCCATGGAGAAGCTGGGCGTGCGCCGCTTCGCCCTGCTGTATCCCAACGACAAGTACGGCGTCGGCTTCGTCAACGCCTTCTGGGACGAGGTGCGCAAGCGCAAGGGCGAGATCCGGGCGGCCGAGCGCTACGAGCCCGACGAGAAGAACTTCGCCGCCCACATCAAGAAGATGGTCGGTCGCTACTGGCTCGACGCCCGCCGGGATTTCGTCAACCAGCGCAACGAGATCCGCAAGAAGTACAAGGATGAGCCCCTGGCCAGAAAGCACGCCTTGGAGAAGCTGGTCAAGAGCATCCCGCCCAAGGTCGACTTCGGCGCCATCTTCGTGCCGGACTACCACGAGAAGGTGGCCATGATCGCCCCGGCGCTGGCCTTCGAAGACATCGTGCTGCACACCGACAGCCACTGGAAGCGCGAGCGCATCAAAAAGAGCCTGGGCCGCGACAAGCTGGACATGGTCTACCTGCTGGGCGGCAACGGCTGGAACAACCCGCAGCTGATCGAATGGTCGGAGCGCTACGTCCAGGGGACCATCTTCTGCGACGGCTTCTTCGGCCAGAGCCAGCGCCCGGCCACCCGGCGCTTCGTCGCCGCCTTCAAGGCGGCCTTCGACCGCGAGCCCAACTGGGTCGAGGCCTACGCCCACGACACGGCCGCGCTGGTACGCCGCATCATCGAGAAGGCCAAGCCGGCCGAGCGGCCGGCCTTCCGCAAGGCCCTGCTGGAGCTGCAGGCCTTCACCGGCGCCACCGGCCTGACCGGCTTCGCCCCGGACGGCGAGGTCGAGCAGGATCTGTTCCTGCTGACCATCGACGACGAGGAGATCGAGGAGATCGAGGCCGAGCCGGAAACCGCCGATGCCGGAACCTGATGCACCAGCCGAGCCGGGCCGCCAGCGGTGGTGGCTGCACGGGCTGCTGTTCGTCGCCACCTGCGCCACCACCTTCTACGCCGGCTCCTATCTGGGCGGCGAGGTCTTTTCCGTCAGCGACGGGTTGATGTTCATGGCGGCCATCATGGGCATCTTGCTGGTGCACGAGATGGGCCACTTCACCGCCGCCCGGCTGCACCGGGTGGACGCCTCGCTGCCCTACTTCATCCCCCTGCCCCTGGTGGGCATCGGCACCATGGGCGCGGTCATCCGCATGCGCCAGCCGCCGGACAGCCGCGAGGCGCTGATCGACATCGGGGCCGCCGGCCCGCTGGCCGGGGTGCTGGTGGCCATCCCGGTCTGCTGGCTGGGCCTGGAGCTGTCCGCGGTCACCCGGCTCGACAGCCTGCCGCCCGGCACCGTGCTGGAGGGCAACTCGTTGCTCTACCTCGGCCTGAAGCATCTGGCCCACCCGGAGCTCGGTCCGGGCGACGACGTCATGTTGCACCCGGTGGCCCTGGCCGGCTGGCTGGGGCTGCTGATCACCAGCCTCAACCTGATGCCGGCCGGACAGCTCGACGGCGGCCACGTGCTATTCGGCCTGCTCGGCGACCGGGTCCACCGGCGGGTGGCCCGCTGGGTGCGGCGGCTCGTGCTGGTGCTGGCCCTGGTGGGGCTTGGTTGCTTTCTGCTGCTGCTGTACAATCCAGCCATCGCCTGGCTCGAGCAGCGCGGGCTGCTCGACTGGGCGCTGCGCGGCGCGGGCATGATGCCCTGGATCGCCTGGACCATCATCCTGCGCTTCGTGGGCGGGGCCCACCCGCCGGTCGCCGGCGCCGAGCGGGCGCTGTCCGGCCGCCGCCGGGCGCTCGGCTGGCTGGCCCTGGGCCTGTTGGTGGTCACCTTCTCGCCGGTGTTCATGAGCCAGGTGCAGCTATGAGCGAACGTCCGATCAAAATCCAGTGTCCCGCCTGCCGCGAGATCGTGGTCCTGGAGCGCTTCCGCACCGACCGCGATGGCCTGCGCTTCGCCTGCGCCGAGTGCGGCCGGGTCAACCAGGTGGCCAACGCCGACAACCTGCCGGGCGCGGCCGCCACCGCCGGCACGGCGCCGGCTTCCGGCGCCGCCGCCCCCGCGGCCAGCGCCGCGGCGGCGGCCGGGGCCGACGAGATCATGTGCCCCAAGTGCGGCCACACCCAGGCCGGCGGCCAGTCCTGCCACCGCTGCGGGCTCGACTTCCTGCGCTTCGATCCGGCCAACCTGCCCCAGCCCCCACCCGGGGCGGCCGAGCTGTGGAGCGCCATCGAAGCCCGGCCCGACGATGCGGAGCAGCTGCAGCGCTTCGTGGATCTGTGCGCCGAGCACGGTCGGCTCGACTTCGCCAGCCGGCAGGCGCGCATCCTGGCCCGCCAGCCCGGCGGGGCCGCCGCCGCCGCCCAGCTCCAGGCGCGGATCGCGGCGCTGGCCCAGGCCCGCCTGGCCGCCATCGCCCCCACCCCGGCGGCCGACGAAGAGGACAAGAGGCAGCGCAGCCGTGCGGTGTGGTGGGTGTTGCTGCTGGTGGCGCTGGGCGCGCTCGGCTACCTGGTCTACACGGCCTCGGAGAAGATGGGCCGGTTCATCTAGCCGGAACCGGCAAACCCTTGCGCTCGGGTCGCGGGCGGCCGGTCTGCGGATCGCGCGAGAACCACACCCGAAAGACGCGGCCGACCAGTGCCGCCCGGCCGATCGGGCCGAAGGCGGTCGCATCCAGCGCCCGGATCCGGTTGTCGCCCAGCAGCAGCAGCTCACCCGCCGCCACCTGCCAGCGGCCGCTGCGGCGCTGGGCCGGGTCGGGGTGCTGGGCGGTGGTCACCCGCTGGCCGCCTATCGTCTCGGTCAGCGGCACATAGGCTTGCTCGACCCAGCGGTTCGAGCGGTCGCGGCGCTCGTAACCGGCCGGCGCGCCGGGCTCGCCGGCAGCGGCCGGCCGGCCATCGATCACCACCCCGGTCGGGCCCAGCGCCACCGTCTCGCCGGGCAGGCCCACCACCCGCAGCACGCGCCAGGTCTTCCCGTCGTAGGGATCGAAGGCCACCACCACATCGCCGCGATCGATGGCGGCCAGGGTGTCGGCGCGGCGATCGACCCGCAGCCAGTCGCCGGCCAGCAGGGTCGGGGTCATGCCGTCGGAGCGCAGCGGCAGCGAGGTCAACCACTGGGCGCCCACCAGCTTGAACAGACCGAAGTGCCCGGCCCAGGCCAGCAGCGCCACCAGAACGTACAAGCTCTTGAGATTGAAGGCCTTGAGCGCATAATGGGCGCCGGCCCGCCGGGCGGCCCAGCCGGCGTGGACCATGGAGCCGATCCAGACCAGACCCGCGGTGACCATCCAGCCGGTCAGGGCCGCCGGCAGGCTGGAGTGGGCCGCCACCCAGGCCAGCAGGAACACGATCCAGTGGGCGAAGGACAAGGCGAGAAAAAGCACCGCCGTCCAGGGCCGGCCGCAGTAGAGCTGGCCCAGGCCGGGGGCCGGCAGGTTGAGCAGCACCGCCACCGCCGTCGATCGTCCTCTTTCCATGCGCGCCCCACTTCCCGTCGCGGATCCGAGCACCAGCCGGCTCGAAACCGGCCGCGGCTGGTGGTAGATATAGGCAAGGTGCGGTCGGGCTGTCAATCGCCGGGGGCCACAAAAACCGCCCGGCGCTTGACGCGCGCCCGCGCATGTGTACATTGCATCTGGCTTTTCATGACTGGAGGCGCTTGAACAGATGGCCCGCACCGATGACGATCCGCGCAAACCGAGCTTCACGGTCAACGATCGACGGTGGTGGTTGGACGAACGTGACGATGCGGCCGAACCGGAGCAAGTGGATCCCGCCAAGCCGACCTACGTCGAGCAGCTCGAGGAGCAGCTGGCCGAGCAGGACAAACGCCTGGCCGAGCTGCAGCAGGCCCACAAGCAGGTGCGCGAGGAGATGAGCCTGGTGCGCACCCGGCTGGAGCGCGACCAGGGGCGCCGGCTGGCGGTGGAGAAGGCCCGGCTGGCCGAGCCTTTCGTCGAGGTGGTCGACAACCTCGATCGGCTGCTGCAGGCCTGCGACCAGCAGGGGCGCAACGACCCGCTGCACCAGGGCGCCGAGCTTGTGCTGCGCCAGCTCCACGAGCGCCTGGCCGGCCTGGGGCTGGAGCCGATCGCAGCCGAGGGTGCGGCTTTCGATCCCAACTTGATGGAGGCGATGGCCACAGCAGAGGTCGAGCCCGAGCGCGAAGGCCGGGTGCTGGACGTGATCCGCCCCGGCTACCTGCTCGGCGAGCGGGTGGTGCGGCCGGCCGGCGTGCGGGTGGGCGTGGCCCGCAAAGACTAACGGGTTCGACGGCCCCGGCCGCTCGGACGGCTGCGGCCGGGGCTTTACAGCGAAGACGCTCACAAACGAAATCGAGGTTGGGCTTGGCGGTCAGCGGAACGGACTACTACGAGGTTCTGGGCGTTTCAAAAAACGCCGACGAGGTCGAGATCAAGCGCGCCTACCGGCGGCTGGCGGTGAAGTACCACCCGGATCGCAACGAGGGATCCAAGGAGGCCGAGGAGCGCTTCAAGGAGATCGCCGAGGCCTACGGCGTGCTGGCGGACCCGGAAAAGCGCCGATTGTACGACCAATTCGGCGTCGACGGACTGCGCGGTGCCGGCTTCCAGCCCGGCTACTCCTCGGTCGAGGACATCCTGTCGAGCTTCGGCTCGATCTTCGGCGATCTGTTCGGCTTCGGCTTCGGCGGCCGCGGCGGCCGCGGTCGCAGCGGGCCGCGGCGCGGCGCCGACCTGCGCTACGACCTGCGGCTGGAATTCGCCGAGGCGGTGCTGGGCACCGAGCAGGAGATCGAGGTCGCCCACCCGGTGGCCTGCGAGACCTGCGGCGGCAGCGGGGCGGCGCCCGGCAGCGAGCGGCAGTCCTGCAAGCACTGCGGCGGCTCGGGCCAGATCGTCCGCTCGCAGGGCTTTTTCACCATGGCCACCACCTGCCCGATCTGCAGCGGTACCGGCGAGGTGATCGAGGACCCCTGCGCCGACTGCAACGGCGAGGGCCGGGTGCCCAAGAAGCGCACCCTGGCCGTGACCGTGCCCCCGGGCGTCGACGACGGCATGCGCATGCGGCTGGCCAACGAGGGTGAACCGGGCGGCCGCGGCGGACCGCCGGGCGACCTGTTCGTGTTTCTGCACGTGGCCCCGCACGAGAAGCTGGTGCGCGACGGCACCGACCTGCACACCGAGGCCGAGATCGATTTCGTCCAGGCGGCGCTGGGCTGCGAGGTGGAGGTGGAGCTGGTCGACGACAGCAAGACCCTGGAGGTGCCCCGCGGCTCCCAGCCCGGCGACACCCTGGTGGTGCGCGGCGCCGGGGTGCCGCGGCTGCGCGGCTACGGCCGCGGCGATCTGATCGTCCACCTGCGGGTGCTGATCCCCGAGCAGCTCGACGAGGCCCAGGAGAACGTACTGCGCGAGTATGCCGAGATGACCGGCCGCAAGGTGGCCAAGAAGCGCAAGGGCTTCTTCCAGCGCTTCAAGAACTGAGCCCGGGCCGCGGGCGCCGGCGACGCAGCGCCAGGCCCAGCAGGACGAGCAGTCCCAGCGGCCAGGCGGCCAGCGGACCGCCGGCGCCGCAGCCGCAGCCGCGCCCGGTCTCGATTCCCGTCTCCCACCACAGCAGCGGATGCAGGTTGAGCCGATCGGCCAGCTCGACCGCGGTCTGCTCGTCGCCGTCGACCACCCAGAAGACCCACTCCACCCCCTCGTCCGGCGGCAGGGTCTGATCGGTGAAGCGCACCTCGCCCGTGCCCGGCTCGAAGATGGCCGCCAGGTGGACGTGGCGGGTCTCCTTGATCAGCCAGCGCTCATCGTCCAGGCCGATCAAACCGTTGGCCACCGGCAGGGCGATGCGGCCCTCCTGAAAGTCGAAGACCGAGAACGGGTGGAACACGGCATCGTCCTCGACCAGCCCCGGGGTCAGGTAGAAGCCGTCCAGCGCCAGCGGGAACGCGGCCGTGGCGGTCCGCGGCGCACCGGGGCCGGGCTCGCTGGGCGGCCCGATGGTGACCGTCAGCCGCCAGCGGTCTGCCTGCCCGCCCACCTGCTCCCAGCGGGTGTCCACCGGCCGGCCGGCCGCCTCGATGCGCTCGGCGACGGCCTCGGAAAACGGCGAGGCGGCTTCGCTGGCTAGCTCGCCAGGCCGGTCGTCGATCGCGCCCACCTCGCCGCTGCTGGTGTCGATCAGCACCACCGGGCCGCCGACATGCGGCGCCAGCTCCTCGAGCAAGGCCTCGGCGCAGGCCTGGCCGGCGGCGGCGTGGTTCAGCCCGTAGCGCACCTCGCCGACGAAGGGGTTGATGCCCGAGGCGTCCGACACCTGGGCCAGCAGCACATCGCGCCAGCACTCCGCCAGCTGCTCGTCCCGGCTGCCGGGCTCGAGCTCGCCCTGCTGCTCGAGGTGGGCCACCAGGGTCTCGGCGGCTACGATGCGGTGCCGGGCACGCACGTTGCCGCTGAGCACCGCGTTGTCGCGCTCGCCGCCGAAGGCCGAGTCGATCAGCCCCGCCGCGCCCATCCAGCGGTGCATGCTGTCGGTCGACGGCGGCTGCCAGGTGCCGTCCAGCACCGGTGGCAGCGGCTCCGGCTGGATGCCGTTGGCCTTGGCCCAGTCGACGAACTCGCCGATGGTGGCGATGCGCCAGCCGTCGGCGGCCAGCGCCGCGAGCTCCTGCTCGTAGTCGGCCACGGCCGCCGGATCGGCCACGAAGTCCTTGCCGATATAGGGGGCCGCACCGCCGGTGGCCAGCAGCTCGCCGTCGTCGAAGAAGTTCCATGACACCTGCACCGCGTCGGTGGCAAAGGACCGCGAGCCGATGATCACGTCCACCCCGTCGCGGGTATACAGCGGCGGTGCGCTGTCGTAGTCGCCCAGGTGCTGGTAGCGGAACAGGTTCTTGGGCAGCACGAACACCCGCCGGCCGCGCGCGGCGCCGAAGGCCAGCATGCCGACGCCGAACTGGCCCTCCTGGCAGAACACCACCGGCGCCGGCGACAGCCCGGCCTGCTCCCAGACGGGATCCATCAGCCGGTACGATACCGCCATATCGCGGCGCGGATAGGCCAGAAAGAGCTGGTCCGACCAGTGGAAGCTGACCAGCTCGGCCCGGCCGGCGTCGACCAGCTGCTCGAGCTTGGCCAGCACGCCGGGGTGGCGCTCGAGCATGATCTCGACCATGTAGGCCTGCATCTCGAGGGTGACCTTCCACTCCGGGTGGGCCAGAAACAGGTCCAGCACCGGCTCGAAGCTCTCGACGATGATCAGGTCCTGGACCTCGGCGTCGTTCAGGTCGTAGACCTCGCGGTCGTCGTCGCCGCTGGGGTAGCCCTCCAGCCCCCCGGCCACGTACTGGACGTTGAAGTGGAACATCGACAGGGAGAACTTCTCCGGCTGGGCCCCGGCCATCCCGGCTGCCAAACCGATGCACAACCCCACCACCATCGCACACCGCGCTCGCATGACCGCTCCTCGATCGTTCTCGAACCACCGGATCGACCCGGCCAGTCTACCGCCCCCGCGGCCGCGATGCCACCACCGCGAAGCGGCTTGCCTTTTGGCGCCGAATGGTTACTGTGTGGACCAAGATGGCGGGATTGCAGCCAGCGAACCAGGAGGCGCCATGTCCGATTCCGAGCTCCACGATCTGCTCATCCTCGGCTCAGGCGCCGGCGGCTTCGCCGCCGGCATCTACGCCGGCCGCGCCCGGCTCGATACGCTGGTGCTCGACGGCATGGGCGGCGGCGGCCAGATGGCCATCACCGACGTGGTGGAGAACTACCCCGGCCTGACCGAGGCCGTCAGTGGCACCGATCTGGCCGAGCGGATGCGGGCCCAGATGGAGCGCTTCGGCCTGCAGGTGACCTTCGACCAGATCGAAAAAGCCAGCCTGGCCGATGACGGGGTGACGCTGGAAGGGGCCTACGGCAAGTACTGCGGCCGGGCGCTGATCGTGGCCACCGGTGCCAAGCACCGCGAGCTGTGCGTGCCTGGCGAGGAGAAGCTCAAGGGCCGCGGGGTCAGCTACTGCGCCACCTGCGACGGCGCCTTTTTCAAGGATCAGCACGTGGCCGTGGTCGGCGGCGGCGACACCGCGGTCAAAGAGGCGCTCTACCTGTCGCGCATCGCCAGCCGGGTGACCATCATCCACCGCCGCGACAAGCTGCGGGCCGAGAAGGTGATGCAGGAAAAGGCGCTGGCGGCCGACAACATCGACTTCCGCTGGTTCCACGTGGTCGACCAGGTGCTGGGCGAGGACAAGGTGACCGGGATCAAGCTGCGCCACGTCCAGACCGACGAGACCAACGAGATCGCGCTCGACGGCGCCTTCGTGTTCATCGGCATCGAGCCCAACACCGAGCTGTTCAGCGGCCAGCTCGAGCTCGACGCCGGCGGCTTCATCAAGACCGACCTCGACATGCGCACCTCGCACCCCCGGGTGTGGGCCATCGGCGACGTGCGCGCCCGATCGGTGCGCCAGATCGCCACCGCGGTCGGCGACGGCACCACCGCCATGCTCAACGTTCAGGATTTCTTGGACACCGACACCCCACCCCGCGAGTTGCCCCAGACCTGCGCCATCGAGTAAGCAGCAGCCCCCCGATCAGCCCATCTTGTGGCCGCAATTGGCGCAGAACTTGGCCCCGGGCTGCAGCTCGTTGCCGCATTCGGGGCAGTGGGGAGCGCCGCCCATCTTGTTGCCGCAGCTGGAGCAGAACTTGGCGCCCGGCGGGTTGGCGGCGCCGCACTCGGGACAGGCGCCGGGCTGCGGGATCTGGGTGCCGCAGTTGGAGCAGAACTTGGAGCCGGCCGGGTTCGGCTGGTTGCAACTCGGGCAGGCCACCATCTGACCGGCCGCCCCGCCGGCTGCAGCGCCGGCGGCGGCTCCGCCGGCCGCCGCGGTCGCCGGTCCGGCGGCGCCCGGGCCGGGCTGGCCCGGCTGGCCCTGCAGGTTGGCCCCCTGCATGGCGTTGGACATCATGCCGGGCATCATCATGCCCATGCCGAGGCCCACCCCGGCGCCCATGCCGGCACCGGCCATGCCGCCGCCGCCTTCCTGCTGGGCGGCGTCCTGCATGGCCTGGGCCGCCTTGTACTTCATATACTGGTCCAGGTTGCCCATGGCTGCCATGCCCGAGCGCTCGTCGATCTTCTTCTGGACCTCCTCGGGCGGGCTGATCGAATTGATCAGGAAGTCCTCGAGCGCCATGCCGTACTTGGCGAAATCGTCTTTGATACGGGCCTTGGTACCGGCGCCGATCTCATCGTAGTACTGGGCCAGATCGAAGATGCTCTTGAGGTTCTCGCCCAAAAAGTCGGCCAGCCGGGCGATGACCACGCCCTTGAGGAAGTCGTCGATCTCGTTCGAGGAGTAAGTGCCCTGGGTGCCGACCAGCTTGTTGATGAACAGCTGCGGCTCCTCGACCCGGTACGACAGGATGCCGAACGACCGCAGCCGCACCATGGCCAGATCGGTGTCGCGGTACAGGATCGGCTCGCGGGTGCCCCACTTGACGTTGGTGAACACCTTGAGGTTGACGAAGTAGACCTCGGCCTTGAACGGCGTGTCGCCGCCGAACGGCAAGCTCATCGCCTTGCCCAGCAGCGGCAGGTTGGCCGTGGTCAGCACGTGCCGGCCGGGTCCGAAGGTATCGAGCGCCTTGCCGCCGCGGAAGAACACGGCCGCCTGGCTCTCGCGCACGATCACCTGCGAACCGAGCTTCAGGTCCGCATCGCCGTCGGCCGGGAATCGGCTGACGATCAGTTCGCCGGTGTCGTCAAGGCTCTGTACGACCTCGATTGCCATGGTATTGCCTCCCGATCACCCCGTTCGACCGAGGCGTTGCTCACTGGACGGCTTCGCCGCCGAAGGTCCGCAGGATCTGCTCGCGCTCGTTCAGCGCCTCGTCCACCTCGCGGATCAGCCGCGCCAGGCTCTTGAGCGCGTCGGTGGTCTCACCGTCGTCCTCGATCATGTCCAGCGCCCGGATGCTCTTGTCGATCTCCTCGACCCTGGTGGCCAGCTGCTTGTCGAACTCGTAGACCTGACTCAGTTCCTCGACGTCGATCTTCTGCCCGATCCAGCGGCCGGAAAAGCCGTAGTTGGCGTAGCGCAGGCGATCGATCAGCCGGCCCAGGGTCTGGGTGACCTTCTCGGCCGGATTCATCAGGCCCAGGTTGCCGCGGCGGGTCAGCTCCACCTTGTAGTCGTCGAAGTGCGACCGCGATTCCCTGAGCTTCGACGCCAGATGCTCGCGCAGCAGCTTGTCGGTGTTGCGGCCTTCCTCGCGCCCCTTGTAGCCCTTGTAGCCGGGGAGGACCTTCTCCCAAAACCCCATATCAGCCTCCTCGGGCCGCCTGGCCCTTCTGGGAACGCGCGCGCAAAAAGCCGATGACCACCAGCAACGCGATCCAGATCAGGGCGAACGGCCAACTTTTGGAAAACGCCGGGATGGCTTCCAGATTCGAAAGCAGCCAGATGCAGAAGAATCCGAACAGGCCGAAGCCCAGCTCCCAGAAACGGAACGCCAGCAGGCCCAGGCTGCCAGCCATCAACAGCACCGGCCAGGTGGAACCGAAGCTCACGTCGACGAAGTTCGACAGCAGGGCCACCGTGGCCACGGCCAACAGGATCAACACCCCGGTGATCACCATGGCGGTGGTATTGCCACTCTTCTCGGGCATGCCTCCCTCCCTTCGGATGCCCAGCCGGGCTTCGGCTCCGGGGGCGGCTTTCAGGCGGTTGAAGCCAAAATACGATAGCAGCGCCCGGCCGGCAAAGTCAACAGCGGCGCCGCGCCGCGCTGCGCAGGACGCGAAGTTGACTTGGCACCCGCCCATCGGGCACATTAGATGCGATCGGCACAGCGCCGTCCGAAGCGCGACGCACCAGCGGCCGATCGGGATCGAGGCACCGACACCGGGCCGGCCCGATCCGCCGGCCGGGCGTTCCGTTATGGAGCCTTCAAGCCGGCACGGAGCCGGGCCGGCGTCAAGCGCGGGGGCCGCTCGTGGACGCAAACCAGGATCGTTCCTTCACGCTGCGCTTCTGGGGCACCCGGGGTTCCCTGCCCGCTCCCCGCCCCTCGACCAACAAGTACGGCGGCAACACACCTTGTCTGGAGGTATGGGTCGAGGATCGGGTGCTGATCTTCGACGCCGGCTCGGGCATCCGCCCGCTGGGGGCCAAGCTGCAGCGCAAGGCCGCCAAGGTACGGGCCCACGTCTTCTTCACCCACTACCACTGGGACCACATCCACGGTTTTCCGTTCTTCTACCCGGCCTTCGCCCCCGGCAACCACTTCGTCATCCACGGCCAACCGCACAAGGGCCGCAACGTCAAGGACATCCTGTCGGGCCAGATGGCCGGCCCCTACTTCCCGGTACCGCTGGATGCCATGCGGGCGCGGTTCGACTTCAAGGAAGTGGGCCCCAAGCAGCGGCTGCGGGTGGGCCCGGCTACCGTGCGCACCGAGCTGCTCAACCATCCGGGTCGCGCCCTGTCCTATCGCATCGACTACCGCGGTCGCTCGATCGTCTACGCCTCGGACACCGAGCACGGCAACAAGCTCGATCAACGCCTGGTGAACCACTGCCGGGGGGCCGACATCCTGATCTACGACGCCTGCTATACGCCCGAGGAGTACCGCAAAGGCCGCCAGGGCTGGGGCCATTCCACCTGGCGCGAGGGCGTCCGGGTGGCCGAGGCCGCCGGCGCGCGGCGGCTGTTGCTGTTCCATCACGAGCCGAGCCGCAACGACCGCGCCCTGATGGGCATCGAACGATCGGCCCGCCAGCTGATGCGGGGCGCCGCGGCGGCCCGCGAGGGACGGCTCTACATCCCCTGAGCCGTCGTTCGCCTTCGGGCGATGGAATTTCCGCTCAGCGCTCGGTGACCACGTCGGCCCGCATGCGGCAGCTGTTCTCGGAGTTCTCGGTGTCGGTGAACACGACCGAGTAGGTGGCGTCCATCCGGTAGGGGTTGCCGGCCTCGTCCTCGATCAGCAAGCCGGAAATGGAATTGTCAACCCTGAACATCTGCTGCTGGTCCGCCTCTTCGTAGAAGACGTCGAAGGTGTAGGTGTAAGGCGGCTCCTCGTCCTGGGTGTCGCAGATGAAGCCCTCGAAGGTGGTCCAGTTGCCTTGGGTGTCGGTCATGTCCATCGTGACCACGGTGGTCTCGCCCTCGGGGCCGGGCCCGATGTCGTACACGTCGATCCGGATCGAGCCGTCGAGCACCTCGGCGCCGCCGGCCGAATCGCCGCAGCTGCCGCCGCGACCGATCATATCGCCGTGGTAGGTGCCCTCCCACTTGAGGCACAGGCTGGCGCCGCTGTCCTCGTTGACCGGACACGGGTCGCAGGTCGTCTCATCGCAGGAGGCCGCGGCGTGGGCGACCACCACCGCCAGAATCGCCGTCGAGATTCCGCGCATCAAACACTCTCCGTTCGGGTCTTCCCGTATCTTCCGTATCGATTCCGGTTCAATGCTATGCAGCCGGGCGCGGAAAGTCAATCGGCGCCGCCGGGGCTTCGATCGTTGATTCCCGGGCCACCCGCTGTATAATCACCAGCACCACGGGCCCGACGGCGGGCCGGGACGAGATCGGATCATGGCGGACGACCAGGACAAAAAGGCGCCCGGGAAGAAGGCGAAGAAGGCGGGGGAGCCGGCAGCGGCCAAGGGCATCGTCAAGAAAGATGCCGGCAAACTGGTCAAGCTCGATCCCCTGCAGCGCTACCTCAACGAGATCGGCCGCATCGACCTGCTCACGGCCGAGGAGGAGCACGACCTGGCGGTGCGCTACGAGCAGACCCAGGATCCCCAGTACGCCTACAAGCTGGTGACCGCCAACCTGCGGCTGGTGGTCAAGATCTCCCTCGAGCTGCGTTCGTACTACCAGAACCTGTTGGATCTGATCCAGGAGGGCAACATCGGCCTGATGCAGGCGGTCAAGCGCTTCGACCCGTACAAGGGCGTCCGCCTGCCGACCTACGCCCAGTACTGGATCCGGGCCTACATCCTCAAGTTCATCCTGGAGAACTTCAGCCTGGTCAAGATCGGCACCACCCAGGCCCAGCGCAAGTTGTTCTTCCGCCTGAACAAGGAACGCGAGAAGCTGCTGCGCGAGGGCTTCGTGCCCGACTCCAAGTTGCTGGCCGAGCGCATCGACGTGACCGAGAAGGACGTGCGCGAGATGGAAAAGCGCATGAGCGGGCCCGAGGCCGCGATCGAGGCCACCCATCCGGCCACCGGCCGTTCGCTGATGGACGTGCTCGAGTCCGCCGGCTCCAGCCCCGAGGAAGAAGTCGCCGACCGCGAGCTGAAGCGCAAGATCCACGATGCCATGGTGGACTTCCGCAAAACCCTGGAGGATCGCGAGCGGGCCATCTGGGACGCCCGCATCGCGGCCGAGCAACCACAGACCTTCCAGGAACTCGGCGAGGCCCACGGTATCACCCGCCAGCGCGTGCAGCAGGTCGAACAAAGGCTCAAGGACCGCTTTCGCGCCTTCCTCGACGAGGCCACGCCCGAGCGCGAAGGCCGAATCGACTAGGCTGGGACCAGGCTGGTTTTCCACATCGGCCGCGAATCCCCGGTGCGAGCTGATTGATCTCCGGGGGGCGGCTGCCCTATCATCGGCCCAGTTTTTTTTCGAGGGAAGACAGTCGCTTGTCGAACTGGATCGCCAAGATCGCGGGCGTCCGCTCAGCCGAGGCGGGCCGCACCCTGTGGGCCACCCTGTTCTACTTCTTCTTCGTGGCCCACGTGGTGATGGTCAAGTCGTCCTCCAACGCCCTGTTCCTCAGCCGCCACAACCCGCGCCACCTGCCCTACCTCTACATCCTGGTGGCCATCGGGGTGGCCGTGGTGGTGCTGTTCGCTTCCAAGATCTTGGCCGACCCCCGCCGCCGCCGGCTGCGCCTGGTCAGCCTGGCCGCCACCGGCGGCGTCTACACCGCCTGCTGGGCCCTGCTGCGCTTCGAGGTGCTGCCGGTCAGCCCCTTCATCTACCTGTTCGCCGAGGTGGCGGCCACCGCGCTGAACATCCAGTTCTGGTCGGTGGCCGGCGACATCTTCGATCCCCAGGAGGGCAGGCGGGTCTTCGGGGTGCTGTCCGGCGGCGGCATGTCGGGCTCGATCTTCGGCGGCCTGTTCGTCCACCACTTCGGCCCCCGCCTGCACGCCGACAATTTGCTGCTGTGCGCCGCCGGCGCCCTGATCGTCAGCCTGGGGGCCGCCTGGGTGCTGACCAAGCACCAGGGCCGGGCCGACGCTCTGCCGGCAAACCGCACCACCAGCCTGCGCGCCGGGCTGCGCTACGTGTTCACCCAGGCCTACCCGCGCACCTTCGGGCTGCTGATGATGCTGGGCATGGTGCTGACTTCCTTCGTCGATTACCTGTTCCGCACCTCGGCCCGCGAACTGCTGGGCGAGGACCAGCTGGCGGTGCTGTTCGGCGATCTGAACACCTGGGTGGGCATTATCTCGGTGGTCTTTCTGTTCCTGCTGGCCAACCAGATCCTGCGCCGCATCGGCATCTTCTACTACCTGCTGATCGTACCGGCCGGCATGGCCGCCACCGCGGTGTTGTCGATGGTGTTCCCGGTCTTTCTGGTGGTCTACGCGCTGAAGATCATCGAGAACTCGGGCTCGATGTCGATCAACCAGGCCGCCCTGCAGCTGATGTACAACCCGGTGCCCACCGGGCTGCGAGCCTCGGCCCGCGGCGCCATCGACGGCCTGTTGCGCAAGCTGGGCTACGCGGTCGGCGGCGGGCTGCTGCTGCTGCTGGCGCCGCTGCTCGAGCCGCCCGCCTGGCAGCTGATCATCCTGGTGTTGATCCTGATCATGGTGGCCATGCTGCTGCGGCTGCGCACGCTCTACGTCAACGTGCTGACCGACCGGCTGCGGGTGGGCGCCAGCGAACGGGTGGAGCTGCAAATCGAGGACGCCAACTCGCGCCGCGCCTTGCTGCGGGCGCTGGACAGCGGCGACGAGAAGCTGATGTTGACCTCCCTGCGGCTGTTGGCCGACAGCCCCAACGTGCCGCTGCAAGAGCCCCTGCGCCGGCTGCTCGAACACCCCTCGGAGCGCATCCGCATCGCGGTGCTCGAGGCCATCGCCAAACGCGGCTACAAGGAGTTCTTGTTCGACCTGCTGGGCATCATCAACGCCGGCACCCGGCGCTGTCGGGTGGCCGCCCTGGGGGCCATGGTGGCGCTGGATCCGGATCGCGCCAGCGGCGCTCTGGCACCCTACCTGCGCTCCGACGATCCCGGGCTGGTGGCCGCGGCCATCGAGCACCTGCTGCGGCTGCGCGGCTTCGGCGCGGACAACCCGGCCATCGGCGTGCTGGAAGGCGTGCTGGACAAGGGTCACGAAGCCACCCCCGGCCAGCGCCGCGAGACCGCCAAGCTGCTCGGCCGACTGGGCCACAGCCGTTACGCGCTGCACCTGAACACCTACCTGACCGATCCCGACCCATCCGTGCGGCGGCTGGCGGCCATGAGCGCCGGCCGGATCCAGCGCGCGGAGCTGGTGCCGCGGCTGCTGGGACTGCTCGGCGATCGCGAGGTGCGGGTCCAGGCCCGCGATGCGCTGGCCGCCTACGGCGATGCGGTGCTGGACGTTCTCGAAGAGTGGCTCAACGACCGCGACCGGCCGCTGGCGGTTCGGCTGCGCCTGCCGCGGGTAATCCGCATGATCGGCAGCCAGCGCGCCGGCGAGGTGCTGCTGTTCTCCAACATCCAGGACCACGCCATCCTGCGCTACCGCATCGCGCTGGCCCTGAGCGGCATCCGCACCTCGCCCGAGGCGCACTTCGATCGCAAATGGGCCCTGGAGGCGGTCGATCGCCGGCTGGACGCTTACCGCTACTACGCCTCGCTCTACCGCGAGATCGCCCCCCACCTGCCGGCCGACGAGCTGCTGCTGCGGGCCTTGCGCGACCGGCTGGAGCAGAACGTGGAGGTGGCCTTCCGCGTGCTGGGTTTGATCTATCCCCACCGCACGCTGATGTCCATCCTGCATCGCTTGCGCGCCTCCAACCGCGAGGACTTCCTCGACGCCCTGGAGCTGCTCGACAACGTGCTCGATCGCGAGAGCCGCGAACGGCTGGTGCCGCTGCTCGAGCGGCACTGGGACCTGCTGGCCACGCGACCGGGGCCCGACGATTCCATCGGCGCCGACCGGGTGGCCGGCGAACTCGAGGAGCTGAGCCGCTCGAAGGATCTACTGCTCAAGGCGACGGCGATCTTCGCCCGCTGCCGGCACGGCGCGGATTGCGCCGACCGGTTTCCGGTGATGTTCGAAGGGGTCTCGACCATGGACGTGATGGAGAAGGTGCTGTTTCTGGAATCGGTCGACATCTTCCACGAGAACAATCTCGACGATCTGACCGCCCTGGCCGCCATCGCGCGGCCGGTGCGCTTCGCCGCCGGCGAGACCGTGCTGCGCGAGGGCGAGCCGGGCGATGCGCTCTACATCATCACCGGGGGCGAGGTCGAGATCGTCAAGGGCAGTCGAAAGCTGCTGCGGTTGTGCGAACGGGCCAGCCTCGGTGGGGTCAGCCTATTGGACCAGAAACCGCACGCCGCCTCGGCCGTCTGCTGCACCGACTGCCAGGCCCTGGTCATCGACCGGCTGGACTTCATGGATCTGGTCTCGGACCGGGTCGAACTGCTGCACGGTATCTTCCTGGCGCTGACCGATCGGCTGCGGGCCTTGCTGGCGGTGTCGGAGGACGGGCGGCTGGCCGACGACGGCGAGTACGACGACGGGCCCACCAACCCGGTGTGACGTCCGCCCGGCGATGGGCCTCGGTCGTCTACTCCGGATTGAGGTCGGCGGTGAACGAGGCCTCGGCGCGCGCTTTGGACAGCCGCACCGGGATGGAATAGAGTTCGTGGCCGGGCTTTTCGAACTTGACGGTCAGCTCTTCGCCGAGCGGCAGGTCTTCAGCCGTCACCGGTGTCTTACCGTAGGCCTTGCCGTTGATAGAAACCGCCGCGCCCGGAGGCTGGGAGTCGAGCTGCAGCGTGCCGCTGATCACCTGCTGCGCCGCCGGCGGCGGTGGCTGGTCGCCGCCGCCCGCCTCGTCGTCGTCCGACAGCAGAATCAGGATGCCCAGACCCACGCCGAGCAGCAGCACCAGCAGCACGATGATGGCGATCAGGGCCCAGGGCGGCCCGGAGCGGCTGGCCACCGCGGGCGCCACCGGCGGCGGGGTGGCGCGCGGCCCGCCGGGCGCCGGCGGTAGCTGGCCCGGGCCCCCGCCCCCGGCGGCCACCACCTCGACCTCGCCGCTGGACTCATCCTGCTCGTAGGGCTCCCAGTCGACGAAATCCTGCTGGGGCTGTGCCCCTTCCTGCTCGGCCTTTTGCCGCTCCCGATCGAGCAGGTCGCGGATGGTGGTGTAGTCCTCCGGGAACAGCTTGCACATGAACTCGGACAGGTGCGGCGTGCCCACGTTCCAACCGCTGTTGTTGAGGTAGCCCTCCAGCGCCTGGTGCATCTCGTGCGCGGTCTGGAAGCGATCCACGGTGCGCTTGGCCAGCGCCTTGAGGATGACGGCCTCGAGGTTGGCCGGCATATCGCCGCGCAGCTCGCGCGGCTTGGGCACCGGCTTGCGCAGGATGGCCTCCATGGTCAGCAGCTCCGACGACTCGCGGTACAGGCTGGCGCCGGTGCACACCTCCCACAGCACGATGCCCAGGGCGAAGATATCCGAGCGCGGATCGATCGGCATGCCGCGGATCTGCTCCGGTGACATGTAGGAGAACTTGCCCTTGAGCACGCCCTCCTCTTCTTCCTTGTAGGTCACCGTGGCCTTGGCGATGCCGAAGTCGATCAGCTTGGCCTGGCCGTCGAATGTCAGGATCACGTTGTGCGGGCTGATGTCGCGGTGGACGATACCCAACGGCTGGCCCTGCTTGTCGGACTTGGTGTGGGCGTAGTAGAGGCCATCGGCCACCTGGCTGATGATCTTGGCGGCGTAAGGCAGCGGCAACAGCCGGCCGCTCTTGCGGGTCTTGCGCGAGATCTGCTGCAGGTCCATGCCATGGGCGAACTCCATGGCGATGAAGTACTGGCCCTCGACCGCGCCCAGGTCGATCACCTCGGCGATGTTGGCGTGGTTGAGGTTGCCGCACAGCCGCGCCTCATCCAGGAACATTTTGATGAAGTCGCGGTTCTGGGCGTGCTGCGGCAGGATGACCTTCATCGCCAGCGGCTTGGTGAAGCCGCCGACGCCCGACTTGCGGGCCAGGTAGACCTCGGCCATGCCACCCGCTGCCAGGCGCTGGATGATCACATAATCGCCGAAGCGGTCACCGGCCTCCAAGGTCGCACACCCTCCCGAATTCGCCGCCAAGGTACCATGACCCCTGCAAAAACCGCAACTTTCCAAGATTGCAATGGCGCCGAACCACCGCGCTGCCGGTGGCAAGGGGGCTGGGCTGCCGGCGATCGATCGGTTATCATGGTCTGGATCGATCCCGGGGAGCGGCACCATGGTCCGCATCGTTCATGCTTTCTCGCTGTTGGGCTTCGCCTTGGCGCTGCCCGCTTGCCAGTACGAGCTGGACACCGAGCGCCGGCCGGCGCCGCGGGGAAGCTTCGGCGAGGAGATCCACCGCATCCTGAAGCAGGACCTGGATCGGCTGCAGCCGGCCAAGGGCCAGGCGCTGGGCCGCGAGCGGGAGCGCTTCGTCCACGCGGTCGACGCCCTGATGCCCGAATCGCTGCTCGCTGCGGCGCAGGCCTTTCTGGTCGAGACCCTGCCGCTGTACGACACCGGCCGCATGCAGGCCGTGCTGCGCCCGGCCGCCTGCGTGCTGGGCCAGGAGCTGGCCGCCGACCGGGCGCTGCAGCAGGCGGTGTGGTACGCCCGCCGGCCGCAGGGCTACGGCGCCGACGAGGCCCTGCTGCCGCTGCTGCTGCGCCTGGGCCAGCGGCCGGACGCGGCCGACCTGGTCGCCGAGCTGATAGCGCTGTTTCTGGCCCACGACGGGCTGGACCGCCAGTTTCGCCCCGGCGACGAGGACGATACGCTGGCCTCGCTGCTGGCCGCGCTGAGCGGCTGGCTGGCCGAGCGGCGCTCAGAGGCGATCGACCCGGCCGGCGGCTGGGCCGCGCTGCGCGACTGGCTGCTCAGCGCCGACCCGCGGTTGCGCGATGCGGCCGGCGGCGAGGCGGCGCAGTGGGTGGTGCGGGTCGACGCCCGCGGCCGGGCCCTGGTGGCACCCGATCCGAACAGCGGCGCCATCCCGCCGCCCTTCGTCGACGGCGACCGCGATGGGCTGGCCGACGCGGATCCGCACAGCGGCGACTACCTCGACGCCGCCGATCAGCCGCTGGCCGCCCCGCCACCGTTCGACGCCGCCGGCGAGCGGACCCGGGTCGACGGCCGGCTGGTCTACCGTTACGCCGAGCTGGGCCAGACCCCGCTGGCCGCGGCCTTGGCCCAGCTCGAGCCGCTGGTGGGCGACGGCCTGCTGTGGCAGCTGCCCGACGCCCTGCCCGCGCTGCTGGGTCCGACCGCCGCGCTGACCGACGAGCGGGGCGTCTACGTCGGCCACGATCCGGACACCGCGCCGGCGGTGGCGCTGGTCCACGCCGGGCTGGCCGCGGCCGACACCCCCCGGCTGCCGCAGCTGCTCGAGGCGTTGCTGACCATCGCCGAGCACCACGAGGCCCAGCTGGCCCGGCTGGTCCACGAACTGGAGGCGGCGGCCGCGGTGGTCGAGCGCTACCCGGATACCAACCTGCGGGCCCACAACAGCCTGCTCGACGATCTGGTGCCGCACCTGATCCGGATGGCCGAGCGGGCCTACCTGCTGCGCGTCATGGAGAGCTTCGACGACCCGCGCTGGCAGCAGCTGGGGCCCGGGCTGGCCGAGATGATCCGCTACCGCTCGGTGGTGCCGCCGGGCTGGAATTGCTACGACGGCTACGACACCTACGCGCACTACCTGCAGGTGCGCCAGCCCACCGACTTCGTCGCCCCGGACAGCGAGTACGCCAACCGCTCCAACCTGCAACGCGGGGTGCACCTGATCCACGACACCCACGGCGTCCCACACTCATTCAGCGTGGGCGGCTGGGAGCCCTTTCCCATCCCCGACATGCTGGCCTTCTACCTGGACTCGAGCGCGGATCTGATCGAGGTCGAGTGGTACGTGGCCAGCGCCGTGCTCGAGTTCTCGGACAGCACGCCGACGACCGAGGAGGTCAACCGCTTCATGGTGGCCGACCACGACGTGCTGGGCAATCCGGTCGGGCGCGAGGGCCACGAGATCCGCTGCTACAACGGCGAGGCCTTGATGGCCATGGAGTTCAGCGGCCTGCTCGATGGGCTGCGACCGCTGTGGACCACGGTGGTCGAGCTGGATCGCGGGGACTCGCCCTCGGGCACCGAGGTGCTGGAAGGGCTGTTGGCGGCGGTGCATCCGCACTACTCGGCCGCCGTGCCCCACGCCGCGCCGGCCTGTGCCGAGCTGCGCCCGCTCGAGCCCATGCTGCTCGAGATCCTGGAGACCACCGAGGTGGTCGACGCCCTGGTCGACCTGCTGGCTTCGTTGCAGGATCGCGAGACGCCCAACGGCTACTGGGTGATCGGCGAGCTGGATCGGCTCACCCGCCACCTGCTGCAGCCGGATGCCGCCCTGCGCCGCCACGACGGCGCGACCAGCGTGCCCGGCGGCGACGGCGCCACCCCGGTGGCGCCGATCAGCCGCTTGTACCTTCTGCTCGACGCGCTGCGGCTGGTCGACGCGGCGGTGGCCGACGATGCGCAGGCCGAGGCCGCGCTGGAGCGCGCCGCCGAGCTGATCGCCGACCGCTTCCTGGCGGTCGAACGCGACGGCGAGCGCTGGCGCTTCGCCAACCGGCAGGCCTGGCTGCTGCTGCTCAATGCGCTCGACTTCTCGCGCCAGCGGGCGCGGGCCGAGGTCGACGCCGGCACGCTAGCGGACGAGTTGGCGGCGATCGACGCCGACTTCCGCGCGCTGGTGGCCGGCCGCACCCTGCCGCGCCTGCTGGAGGCCTGGCGCCTGCTGCTGGACCACCCGACGCTGCCCGGACGCATCGACGGCCTGGCGCTCGACCTGCTCGACCGCGGCGATCCGCAGCGGGTGCGCGAGACGCGCCGGCTGGCCACCTGGTGCATCCAGCATCTGCAGGTCGACGCGCTGACCGTGCCGGTGGGCCACAGTCTGGCTGCCCGGCTGGACCCGGATGGCCAGGGTTGGCGCTGGGCGCCGGGGGCCGCCTGCACGCCGCTGCCGAGCGCGTTCGAGCCGCGGGCGCAGCTGCGCTGGTCGAGCCGCGCGCTGGCGCTGGTCGGCGAGCTGCTGGCCATTCGGGTGCCGGGCGGCGACGGCGCGCCGGTGCGGGTGGCGGCCGAGCTGCTGGCCAACGCCACCGCCCCGGCCGCCCCGGGCCAACCCGCGCCGCTGGAAGACCTGCTCTACCTGATCGGCGCCATCCACCGCGCCGACCCGCTGGCCAGCGAAGCGCTGACCCCGGCGGACCTGGCCGCCATGCTCAGCGAGGTGGCCGACTACCTGCTCGACGAGGCGCGCGGCATCGAGAAGCTCTACCTGATGATCGAGCGTCGCGACGGCATGGAGTGAGTCATGGGTTCCCCGCCCTTCGGGCGGGGAACCTGGTCACGATCGAGCGCCGCGACGGCATGGAGTGAGTCGGGGTTCGCCGCGGTCAGAACCAGCGGTCGATGCGCAGCAGCAGGCTGAGGCCGAACACTTCGTAGGCACTGGAGTAGCGCCCGCCGCCGATGGTCACGCTGCCCTCGGGGTTGGAGGGGTTGGTCTGGGTGTAGCGGCTGTCGGCCGCAGCGATGTCGCGGTCGAGCTGGAACACGTGCATGTAGCCCAGGTCGATCTCGAACGCGCCCCAGACCGCGCCGGCGCCGAAGGCCAGTGCCCACTTGTCCGCGTCCGGGGTGGCCACGGTGTAGTAGGCGTCCGGCGCCGCGCCGCGCTCGAAGTAGCCGCCCAGCCGCAGCACCAGCCAGTCCAGCGGCCACCAGGAGCCGCCCAGCCGCAGGCTCCAAGTGTCGCGGAAGCGCCGGTCGAGCACCAGCGGCAGCACCAGGTAGTCGCCGATGGTGGGCACGTTGCGGTAATAGGCCGGCTCCTTGGTCTCGACCACGATCTTCTCGAAGCAGGACCAGCCCTCCCAGACGAAATCCAGCTCCACGTCGAACCGGTCCTGCTCGTCGACGTAGCGCAGCCCGGCGCGCACCACCCAAGGGAAGTCGAAACGGGTCTCGACCTTCGGCTCGGCCGGGTCCAGATAGACCTGGTCGTAGTAGTAGTGGTCCGGCAGCCGCGAGCGCAGCACGCCCTCGGCGGTGAAGTGGATGCCGCTCATGAAGGCCAGACCGAACTCCAGCCCCAGGTCGGAGCCGAACCAGGCGGCCGGGCGCAGCCACAGCCCGGCCACCGCGGCCGGCCGGAAGCGATCGCCGGCCACGAACTGCACCAGCCCGTCCAAGTCGCGGTCCTCGGGCCCGCCGAACAGGCCCGGGAAGGCCGAGGCCGCCTGGGTGTTGTTGATCTCGAGGCTGAACAGGGCCAGCCCGGCCCCCAGCCGCAGGCCGGCCAACGGCTCCCAGGCGGCGGCCAGCTCGAGCACGTAGCCCAGATTGTCGGCCCGGATCAGGGCGTAGCGCTGGGCGCCCTGCTCCGGGTAACGGTTCAGCCCGGTATAGGGTCCGTAGGCACCGAAGGCGAAGACGAAATCGTCGAGACCGAAATCGGTCGAGATGGCGATGGAGGGATCGGGCAGCGGCGGCGCCCGATTGTCCACCGGCTCGTAGGCCACGCCCACCTCGGGCACGGTGTAGCGCTCGAAGTGCATCCGGTAGTCGATCAGGGCCAGGTCCAGGTGCAGCCGGGTGCCGGGCTGTCCGGCCAGGGCGGCCGGGTTGTACCACAGGGCCGACAGGTCGTCGGCGCCCACCGCAAAGGCCCCGCCGCGGGCGAAGGCGCGCACGCCGCGATCGGGCAGGTAGTAGCCGCCGGCCTCGGCGCCCTTGCCGGCGATGAGCCCCAGGGCCAGCAGCAGCGCCGGGGCCAGGCCGGCGAGCCCGCGTCCGACAGCGCCCGGTGATTCCATCCGGCCACTGTACACCGTCCCGGCACACCACACCAGCCGTTGGTTTCTGTGAACTCAATGCCGAACCGTAAGGTCTTCGGACCCACCGCGACCAAAACTGCCAGAAGACGAGTTCGACGCCAAACCAGACGCCGAGGGGAGCACGATCATGAAGACCAAGACCTTTGCCATCCTGTTCGGATTCGCCCTGGCCGCCGCTGGCCTGGTCCAGCCGGCCCGGGCCGCCGAAAAATACACCCTGGACAAGATCCACTCTTCCATCCACCTCAAGGTCCAGCACAAGGGTGCTGGCTACGTGTTCGGCCGCTTTGACGACTTCTCGGGTTCGCTCGAACTCGATCGCCAGGCGCCCGAGAACTCCAGCATCCAGGTCACGGTGCAAGCCGCCAGCGTGAACACGGGCTTCGACAAGCGCGACCAGCATCTGCGCAGCCCAGACTTCCTCAACGCCAAGCAGTTCCCCACCATCACCTTCCGCTCGACCGCGGTCGAGCGCAGCGGCGAGAACAGCGCTGAGGTGACCGGCGAGCTGACCCTGCTCGGGCGCACCGCCACCGTGACCGCCCAGGCGACACACACCGGCAGCCAGGGCGATCTGGTCGGCTTCGAGGCCCGCTTTGCGCTGCAGCGCTCCGACTGGGGCATGAAGTTCATGGTCGGGCCGCTGGGCGACGAGGTCGAGCTGCTGATCCTGGTCGAAGGCAAGAAGGACTAGGACCGTGCTCAGCGCCGTCATCTTCTGGGGCCTACTGCTGCCGGCCGGAGCAGCCGGCCTGATCCTGCTGCTGGGTTGGCGCCCCTGGAAGCGGGCGCTCGAGCCCGATGCCGCCGCCGCGGCCGCTGGCCCGCTGGCGCTGGGCGGCGCCTGGTTGGCGGCCCAGATCGCCATCGTCGGCGTCGCCTTGCCCCCGGTACAGGCCTCCGACTGGCTGGCCGTGTTGGTCGCGGCCGCCGTGCTGGGAGGCCTGGTCGAGGCCCTGCGGCGACCGCCGGCATGGATGCGCTGGAGCTGGAGAGCGGCCTTGTCGCTGGCGCTGCCCGCGCTCTTGGCGCTGCCCCTGTGGCGCAGCAGCTGGTCGTCCCTGGAGGCGCTGGCGGTGATCGGGGCGGCCGCGATCGGGGTGTTCGGCGCCTGGTCGCTGCTAGAAGCGCAGGCCCGGCGCCGGGCGGGCGCGGCCATGCCGCTGCTGCTGGCGGTGCTGGCCGGTGGCAGCGCCCTGGTGCTGGCCCTGTCGGGCAGTGCCTCGCTGGGCCAGCTCGGCGGGGCGCTGGCAGCGGCGGTCGGCGCTGCCCTGGTCATCGCCCTGTTGCAACCCCGCCTCAGCCTGGCCCACGGCGCCATCGGGCCGCTGGTCATCGCCCTGGCCGGCCTGTGGCTCAACGGCACCTTTTACGCCGATGTGCCCATCGGCAGTCTGGTGCTGCTGTTCGTCGCGCCCTGGTTGGCCCTGGTGGGCCGGCTCGGCCGCGTCCAGCGCCTGGCGGCCTGGCAATCGGCCCTGGTACGCGCCGGCGCCGTGTTGCTGCCGCTGGCCCTGGCCGCCGCCTGGGCCTACGGCGCCAGCCCGCCGCTGACGGAGCAGCCTTACTGGTAGCCCGGCCTTTTCGCAGCGACCGCCCATGGGGCGCAGCGAGAAAACTTCGGCTACCGATTGAGCAGGCGCTTGACGCAGTCGACGACCTGGGCCGCCTGTATCGGCTTGGTGATGTAGGCGTTGGCCCCCAGGGTCAGGGCCCGCTGGCGGTCGGCGTGGGCGCCCTCGGTGGTGATGATCACGATCGGGATGTGCTGGTGGCGCTCGTCCTGGCGCACCAGGCTGACCAGCTTGAGCCCGTCCATCATCGGCATGTTGATGTCGGTCACCAGGATGTCGAAGCGCTCCTGGGACAGCACCTTGAGCGCATCGACCCCATCCTCGGCCTCGGCCACCTCCAACCCCTTGATGCGCTTGAGCGCATAGGCGATCAACTGACGCATCGCCGGGGAGTCCTCCACCACCAGAGCCCGCATGGCCGTCTTCGCCTCCTGTTGGGCCATCAGCCGTCCAGCTCGCGCAGCACCGCGACCGCCTCGTCCAGGGCTCGGTGGCTGCGGCTCGC
>CAYVQE010000061.1:0-32831 GCA_964454005.1 uncultured Myxococcales bacterium | reverse complement strand
CCAAGTACGTCCAGCAGCAGGTGCTGGTCGATGCCTACCAACCCATCGTCGAGACCCTCGACGCCTTCGGCGATCAGTTCGGCCGCAGCTACCAGCCGGTCGAGACCTACCGGGCCGAGGACGCCGACGTGCTGCTGCTGACCATGGGCGCGCTCGGCGAGACCGCCATGGAGGCGGTCGACGCCCGCCGCGAGCGGGGCCAGAAGGTGGGCCTGATCCGGCTGCGCCTGTGGCGGCCCTTCCCATTCGCGCGCCTGTTCGATGCCGTCGGCGATAAGCCGGTGCTGGGCGTGATGGATCGGGCGGTGTCCTTCGGCGGGCCGGTGGGCCCGGTGGCCTCCGAGGTCAAGTCGGCCTTTTTCAGCCGCGACCAGCGACCGCTGGTGGTGGAGTTCGTGGCCGGGCTGGGCGGCCGGGACATGTCGGTGGCGCACTTCGACGGCATGTTCGACGATCTCTTCGAGGCGGCCGAGCGCGGCAGCGCGCCCGCGCCCCGCTTCGTCGGCTTGAGGGAGTGAGAGCCATGGCGACCCAACTGGCCCCCATCGACGTATTCGCCGCCCGCCTGCTGCCCACCGAGCAGCGGTTCGTCAGCGGCCACCGCGCCTGCCAGGGCTGCGCCGAGGCGCTGGCGGTGCGCATGATTCATAGCATCCTGGGCCGCAACACCATGGTGGCCGCGGCCACCGGCTGCATGGAAATCGTCTCCTCGTCCTACCCGGACACCGCCTGGACCATCCCCTGGATCCACGTCGCGTTCGAAAACGCGGCCGCGGTGGCCTCGGGGCTCGAGGCCGGGCTGGACATCCTGATGAAAAAGGGCAGGCTGCCGCGCCGGCGGATCAACGTCGTCGGCATGGGCGGCGACGGTGCCACCGCCGATATCGGCCTGCAGGCGCTCAGCGGCGCTGTCGAGCGCGGCCACGACATGATCTACATCTGCTACGACAACGAAGCCTACATGAACACCGGCATCCAGCGCTCCTCGTCGACCCCGTACGGGGCGGCGACCACCACCTCGCCGTCCGGCTCGCTGAGCATCGGTCAGCAGACCTGGAAAAAGAACGTACCGATGATCATGGCCGCCCACGGCATCCCCTATGTGGCCACCTGCAGCCCGAGCTACCCCTTCGATCTGGCCGCCAAGGTGGACAAGGCCGCCCGCATCCGCGGACCGGCCTACCTGCACGTCTATTCCTGCTGCCCGACCGGCTGGCGGATGAAGCCCGAGATGGCCGTCCAGATCGGTCGGCTGGCCGTGCAGACCGGGGTCTTCCCGCTGTACGAAATCGAGCGCGGGGTGCTGCGGCTGACCCACCGGACCCCGGAGCTCAAGCCGCTCGAGCAGTACACCAAGCCGCAGGGCCGCTTCCGCCACCTGGACGAAGCCACCCTGGCCGAGATCGAACGGCGGGTGACCGAGGAGTACCGCAAGCTCGAACGGCGCGAGGGTCTGGCGCTCTAGCGAGAAAGGGAGTCCACGCGCGATGGACGATGCAAAGCTCAACGAAATCCTCGACCGTCACGATCGTCAGCCGAGCAACCTGCTGGCCATCCTGATGGACATCCAGGCGGAGGAGAATTACCTGCCCAAGGAGGTGCTGCAGCAGGTCAGCCGCGAGCTCGATGTGCCCATGGCCAAGATCTACTCGCTGGCCACCTTCTTCGCCTCGTTCTCCCTCGAGCCCCGCGGCCGCCACATCTGCACGGTCTGCATGGGCACCGCCTGCCACGTACGCGGGGCGCCTAAACTGGTGGACCAGGTAAAGCGCCAGTTCGATCTTCAACAGACAGACACCACCGAGGACAGGTTCTTGACCCTGGAGACGGTCAACTGCGTAGGCGCTTGCGCGCTCGGGCCGCTGGTCATTTTGGACGGTGAGTACCACGGCAACATCAAGCCCAACAAGCTCGAGAAGGTTTTGAAGAAGCTCGAGAAGGATCGGGACAAGTAGCCATGTCTGCACGATTGAATAGCATCGAGGAGCTGACCGCCCTGCAAAGCGAACTCGAGGCGGCCCGCGATCCCGACCGCAAGGTCATCTCCATCTGCGCCGGGACGGGTTGCTGTGCCTACGGTTCGATCAAACTGAGCGAGGCATTCGAAGCGGAGCTGACCGATCGAGGCCTGAGTGATCAGATCGAACTGCGCCGGACAGGCTGCCACGGCTTCTGCGAACGCGGTCCGCTGGTGGTCATCCATCCCCAGGGTTATTTCTACCAGCGGGTCCGGCCGGACGACGTGGCCGAGGTGATCGACCAGACCGTCCAGGCCGACGAGGTATTGGAGCGCCTGCTCTACAGGGATATCCAGGACAAGGCCTATCGATTCGAAAACGACGTACCTTTCTACAAGCACCAGATGCGCTTGCTGCTGGCTTTCAACGGCCTGATCGACCCGACCAAAATCGACGACTACTTGGCGGTCGGCGGATACCGGGCCTTGGCCAAAGCCCTGTCCGAGATGACGCCGGATGAGATCTGCGAAACCATGAAGCGCAGCGGATTACGCGGGCGTGGCGGCGGCGGATTCCCAGCCGGCGTCAAATGGGCCAGTTGCCGGGCGGCGGCCAGCGAAGACGGCGTGCGCTACATCCTCTGCAACGCCGATGAAGGCGATCCCGGGGCGTTCATGGATCGGTCGCTGATGGAGGGCAATCCGCACTTGGTCATCGAGGGGATGATCATCGGCGCCTTCGCCATCGCCAGCCCGGGCCGGCCGGAGGGATTCGTCTACATCCGCAACGAGTACCCACTGGCGTTGGAACGTCTCCGGATCGCCTTGGCTCAAGCCCGCGAGCGAGGCTTGCTGGGCAAAAACATCCTGGGGACCGGGCTGGACTTCGACATCAAGATCAACAAGGGCGGCGGCGCTTTCGTCTGCGGCGAGTCGACGGCGCTGATGGCCTCGATCGAGGGCGAGGTCGGCGAGCCGCGGGCCAAGCACATCCACACCGTCGAGGCCGGCCTGTACGACAAGCCCACCGACCTGAACAACGTCGAGACCTGGGCCAACGTGCCGTTGATCATCGACCGCGGCGTGGAGTGGTACACCAGCATCGGCACCGGCGATGTCAGCGACAACCCCTGGGGCGGATCCAAGGGCACCAAGATCTTCGCCCTGGTGGGCAAGGTCAACAACACCGGCCTGGTGGAGGTGCCCATGGGAGCCACCCTGCGCCAGATCATCTACGACATCGGCGGCGGCATACAGGGCGGCAAGGCCTTCAAGGCGGTGCAGACCGGCGGGCCGTCGGGCGGCTGCTTGCCGGCCGACAAGCTCGATCTGCCGGTGGACTTCGATGCGTTGACCGAGGCCGGCTCGATGATGGGCTCGGGCGGCATGATCGTCATGGACGAAGACACCTGCATGGTCGACACCGCCCGCTACTTCCTGCACTTTCTGGCCGACGAGTCCTGCGGCAAGTGCGTCACCTGCCGCGACGGTCTGGTGCAGCTGTGCGCCATCGTCGACCGCATCTGCGCCGGCCAGGGCCGCGAGGGCGACATCGAGCTGCTCGAGCAGCTCAGCGAGACGGTGGCCGAGGCCTCGCTGTGCGCCCTGGGTCAAACGGCGCCCAACCCGCTGCTGTCGACCCTGCGCTACTTCCGCGAGGAGTACGAGGAGCACATCCGCGACGAGAAATGCCGCGGCCGGGTGTGCAAGGACCTGATCACCTACGACATCAACGACAAGTGCATCGGTTGCCTGATCTGCAAAAAGAAGTGCCCCGAGCAATGCATCAGTGGCGCCAAGGACGAGCTGCACGTCATCGATCAGTCCAAGTGCATCAAGTGCGGTGTCTGCCACGACGTCTGCAAGTACGACGCCGTGGATGTCAGCTGAGACGAGGGGTAGACGACCATGAGCCATCCCATGCCGGGCCAAGAGGTCACCTTTGAGGTCGAGGGCCGCAGTTACACCGGCCGTTACGGCGACAGCCTGCTGGGCGAGCTGCGCAAGCTCGGTTACGAGGTACCTTCGCTGTGCTACCACGAAGCGGTCAGTCCCTACGGCGCCTGCCGGCTGTGCCTGGTCGAGGTGCAGAAGGGCCGCAAGCGCAAGGTGACCACCTCGTGCAACTATCCGCTGCAGGACGGGATCGAGATCTCCCTCGACACCGAGGCGGTGCAACGCAACCGCAAGCTGGTGTTCCAGCTGCTGCTGGCCAAGGCGCCGCAAGCGCGGCAGGTGCGCGAGCTGGCCGCCGAGTACGGCGTGACCGACACGCCCTTCGCGATCCAGCCGGAAGACCGCGACCGAAAGTGCATCCTGTGCGGGCTGTGCGCCCGGGTCTGCGCCGAGGTGGTATGCGCCCACGCCATCGACTTCTCCGGCCGCGGACTCAACAAGAGCATGAAGAGCCCCTACGACGAGACGGCCGAGGCCTGCATCGGCTGCGGCGCCTGCGTCTACGTCTGCCCCACCGACTGCATCGGGCTGGAGGAAAAGGACGGGGTGCGCACCATCGTCCGGTGGCACCGCGACCTGCCGCTGAGCAAGTGTGCCCGCTGCGGCCGCGAGTTCTACCCGACTTTCATGCTCGATCGGTTCGCCAGCCGCCTGGGCGTTGGGCGCGATCACTTCGAGGTCTGCCCGGACTGCCGCTGACGCGGCGCCCCCCCGGACGCAGAAACAGAGGAACGGGTACTGGCACCACAAATGGTCCGCCGGTGGTGGATGGGTGTCGCGTCATGGATGGACCCACCGCTGGGTCCATCGATCGACACGCGCTACAGACACAGGGAGGTGTAGCTGATGTCGATCTGCGAACCGGTCCCGGGCAGGACCTGATCGCCGAACCAGGCGGCGTTGGGGCCCGGCTCGTAGGTCCAGCCGTCGGGCGCATAGGGCGCCGAGGCTTCGGGCACCGGCTGGGAGTCCAGCTCGACCGTGATGGTGTCCTGGGCGGCCGGCCGGCTCAGCGGGTAGCGGCGCACCGGGGCGAAGGCGTGCTCGCCGATGGCGATCATCAGGTCCGACCAGTCCTGCTGGCAGATGGACTGGAACAGCCCATCGGTCTGATCGACGGCGTCGATGTAGCGCAGGCCGGGCCACCCCGTGCCCATGGAGCCCTCGCAGCCGTCGGGCGCATCACCGCAGATGGCGCTGAGCACCAGCAGCTCGGGGTTGGACCGCAGGGTGCGGAAGTAGTCGACGTAGAAGTCCACCGGGCCGTCCGACTGATCCTCCTCGTCGCTGACGAAGATCAGATACAGCTTCGAGGCCTGGCGCAGAAAGCCGGCGTTGGCCTCCGGGTCGTGGATCCGCGGCGGGCTCAAGGCCATCCAGGCCGCCTGTAGGCCGGCCTCCTGCTCGTCGGAACAGCAGGTTCCAAGCTGCACGTTGTCGGCGAAGGCCCCCTCGGGATCGGCCGTTTGCGGCGTGATCATCCGGGGCCGCTCGGGCGCGTGGACCAACACACCGGGCCACACCGTGCGCGGCGGATCGCCCACCTCGTACTCGACCTCGTTGACCTCGGTGGCCACCACCCCGACGTGGAAATCGACCCCCAGCTCGACGGCGAAGCCGATGAACCAGCCGAAGTTCTCGGCCAGCGCCGCCTGCTCCTCGCCCATCGAGCCCGAGTTGTCGACCACCCATAACACGTCGACGCGGATCTCGTCGGGCAGGCTGAAGCCGTCGCTGACCTGATCGCCGTGGACCCCGCGACCGCTCAGGGGCACCCGCAGCGGAATCCCCGCATTCTGATCGGTCTCGATCAGCAGGGCGTTGGCCTGGGGACCGGCCGCGTCGGGCCCGAAGCGCAGCCGGACCTCGAGCGAGGCGTCGGCCTCCAGCGCGAAGGGCACGGCCGGTGCGGCGGCGAGCTCGAAAGCCGTGTCGTAGGGCGTCTCCAGATGGATGTCGTGGACGCTGCAGGCATCGCCGAGGTTGTAGATGCGCACCGCGGTCTCGCGGCTGTTGCAGTCGAGCTGCACATCGCCGAAGTCGAGCGCGGCCGGTACCGCCTGCAGATCGAGCGCGGTGCCCTCGCCGAACAGCGGCAGACAGACGTGGCCGGGCTGGATGGCGTCGAGTCCGCAGTAGATCGGGTAGGCGGTGCCGATGCGCAGCTCGGGATCATCGGTGACCAGGCGCAGCAGCGCCGTGTCCGCTCCGGCGCCGCTCGGCGCAAACACCACCTCGATCTCAACGCTGTCGCCGGGCTGCAGCGAGAAGGGCAAGGCCGGTGCCGCGCCGAAGGAGAAGTCGGTGGCCGCCGACAGCCAGGCCTCCAGGCTCAGTTCAGTCAGTGCGCAGGCCTGGCCGCCGCGGTTGCTCAGCAGGAACGGCGTCGTCAGGGAGGCGCCCACCGGCACCAGGCCCACGTCGACCGACTGGGCGGGCTGCAGCTCGAGCCGGCATTCCTCGGCCACCTGCTGGCAGTGGCCCTCGATGCAGACCAGCGACTCCGGGCAATCGCCGTCGTCCCAGCACTCCGGCTCGCATTGGGCATCCACGCAGCGCGGCCGGTCCGGGTCGGGGCAATCCTGATCGTCGCGGCACTCGACGCAGCCGCCGTGGGCGCCGGCCTGCGGATCGCAGACCAGCTCCGGCGGGCAGTCGCGGTCGACGCGGCAGCCGGACACGCATTGGTTGTCGATGCACAGCTGGCCGAGCTGGCACGCGTCGTCGGCGCTGCACCCGTGGCCCACGCAGCGCCAGGTATCCGGATCGCAGGAGCCCCCGTCGCAATCGGCGTCCGTGCGGCAGCCCTGGCGGCACTGGCCCTGGTCGCAGATGCGGCCGTCAGCGCAGTCGGCGTCTTCCCGACAACCCGACTGGCAATGGTTGTCCCGACACAGCTGGCCCACCGGGCAATGGTCGTCGGCCAGGCATTCCACGCAGACGGACAGCTGCGGATGGCAGTGGCCGTCCGGGCAGTCGGCGTCGGTCTCGCAGGTGGCGGTGCACGCGAAACCGACGCAGCGCTCGGCCGGCGCACAATCGGCGTCTACGCGGCATTCGGCGCAGATGCCGTGCGCACCCAAGTCCGGCACGCACACCAACCCAGCGGCGCAATCGCTGTCGGCGCGGCAGCCCGGGGTACAGCTGTGCTCGACGCAGATCTCGCCCATTGGACATTCGCCGTCCGAGCGGCAGCCGCTGTTGGCCTGGCAGGCGTGGTCGACGCAGGCCTCACCGGCGGCGCAGTCCGAGTCCAGCTTGCACTCCACGTCCTGGCACAGGCCCGCGATACAGGCCTGCCCGGCCGCGCAGTCGCCATCGCTCTCGCAGGCCGAACCCCGCTGCTCGGTCGAGCAGCCGCCGGCGACCGCAGCCGCCCAGCACAGCCCCCAGAACAGTCGCATTCCACTCGTCATCCAGCATCTCATCGCTCGACCCCCGGCTGCTTGCAAAAAGCCATCCCATCGCCGCCATGCGGCCTGCTGGGATACTGGCACGCCCGACTCGGGCGATCAATCGGCTGCGCAGCCGCCGATGCGCCCGGGCCTTCGTGCGCGAAAACCATTGCGCACCCGGGCGCCGGCCGGGCAAGTCTGGTCGAGCCGCAACTTGACGCGCTGCAACGCATTTCGGCCAACTGGTCGGAATATATCCTTCATGGCACGCACGTTGCTTGCACGTGTAGAGCGGAGGAATATGACGTGACCCGACCGCCACCCAAAATGCTCTTTCTGCTGCCCAACCTGTTCACCGTATCGAGCATCTTCTGCGGCCTGTACGCCATCGTCGAGTCCATGGGCGCGGCCCCGGATCGCTTCTACCGGGCGGCGGTGGCCATCCTGTTCGCGGTGGTGTTCGACTCGCTGGACGGCCGGGTGGCGCGCATCACCAAGACCCAGAGCGACATGGGCATACAGCTCGACTCGCTGGCCGATCTGATCTCCTTCGGAGTGGCCCCGGCCGTGCTCTACTGGCAATGGGCGCTGCAGGGCTTCGGCTGGATCGGCCTGGCGCTGATCTTCGTCTACGTCACCTGCGGCGCGCTGCGCCTGGCGCGGTTCAACGTGCTGGCCACCTCGGCCCGCGGTCCGGCGAACCACTTCATGGGCCTGCCCATTCCGCTGGCGGCTGCCGCGCTGGCCTCGCTGGTGCTGCTGCACCACCGCCTGGGCGGCGGCGGCCTCGCCGACCAGCCGCTGGTGCTGGCGGTGGTCGGGCTGCTGGCGCTGCTGATGGTCAGCAACGTGCCCTATCGCTCGTTCAAGAAGCTGCGCATCGATCGCACCACCCTGGCCCTGTTGGCGGTGGTGCTGGCCGCGCTGGTCTTCGCCATCCTGATGACCTCGTTCGCGCTGATGCTGGTGGTGGTCATCGGCGGCATGGTCGCGCTCGGCATGGCCGAGGGCCTCTACCGCCTGGTGCGCCGCCGCCGCAGCCCGACCGCCGTGCCGGACGACGACGAGGACGCCCCGGAGGGCGAGGGGGAGTCCGCGGTCTGACCCGTTGATTCTTCCGCCCCCCGCCCTTTGAACGCAGCCTATCCGCCACCGCTCTCCTTCGGATGGGGTGGCTGCAACTCGACGTCCTGTCCCGCCAGTTCGAGCAGCAGCGAAAACCGGGCCCGGCCGTCGACCTCGTCCAGCGCGATGAAGCCCCCCAGCACGCGGGCCGCCTCGCGGGCCAGCGCCAGACCCAGGCCCAGTCCGGCGTAGCTGCGCGCCAGCGGATCGGGCTGCGGCGCCAGGCTGGCCTCGAGTTCCCGGCGCCGGTCGGTGGCCATGCCGGTGGCGACGTTGTGAACCGCGAAGCGAACCTGCAGCCCGCCGGCCGCCGCCGCTTCTGCGGTCAGATCCAGTCGACAGGGCCCGGCGCCGCCGAAGCGGATGGCGTTGTCGACCAACTCGTCCAGCGCGCGCCGGACCAGCCGCGCATCGGCCCGCAACCGCTGCGGCCCGCGGCCCGGCGGCGGCAACGCCAGCTCTACGCCGGCCCGGGCGGCCGCCTCGCGGTGGGTCTCGACCAGGGCGGCCAACAGCTCCGCCGGCAGAAACCACTCCGGCGCTGCGGTGATGCGGCCGCCCTCGAGACGGTAGAACTCGAGCAGGGCGTTGATGCGCTCGAGCAGGCTGCGCGCGCTGTCGTAGACCAGCTGCAGCTGGTGCTTCTGCTCCGGCGCGAAGCCGGTGGCATCGGCCAACAGCATGCTGGTGAAGCCCACGATGGCATTGAGCGGCGTTTTCAGGTCATGGCTGACCGTGCCGACGAACTCGGCCCGCTGCCGGTCGCGGGCGGCGACGCGATCCGCGATGCGGGTGTCGGTCTCCAGCTCGGACGGCTGCGTCATGGTGATCCCTCCCCGGTGCCCCGGCCGGCGTCGCCGCGGCGCCGTCGGCGCAGCGCCCAGACGATCAATCCCGCCACCGCGGCGGCGGCCAACGCGATCCAGATCAGATTGGTATAGGAATAGAACAGCGAACGCAAGCGCTGCCAGTTGGCCCCCACCGCGTAGCCGACGCCCAGGATCAAACCGTTCCAGGCCACCGCCGACAGGCAGGCATAGAACAACACCCGGCCCAGGGGCATGCCGGCCGCCCCGGCGGCCACGAAGAAAAAGGCGCGGATGCCGGGCAGAAAGCGGTTGACGGCGATGTAGAGCGCGCCGTAGCGGCGGAACTTGACCCGCAGTTCCGCGTACCTCTCGCGGGTCAGCGGCGTCCAGCCGCGCACCTCGGCCGCCGCCGGCAGACGCCCGCTGCGCCGGCCCAACCAACGGCCGATGAAGTAGTCGATGGTCGCGCCGGCCAGCGAGCCGCCCACCGTCAACGCCATGGCGAAGGGCAGGCTCCACAGGCCCTGCACCACCAGGTAGGCGCCGAACAGGGTGACCACATCGCCCGGAAAGGGCGGGAATACGTACTCGACCAGCGAGGTGGCGAACAGCACCAGCGGACCCCAAAAGGCGTGGTGCTCGGCCACCAGAGCCAGCATGCGTTCGACGAAGCCGGGCTCGACCATCATCCACCCGGAGCCGGGCCGGCGGTCACATACAGCCGCTGCGCTCGAGCACCGCGCCGGCCTGCGCCTCGAGCACGCCGAGTTCGGCCGCCAGGTCGAGCACGGTGAACCGGCCGCGGATGTCGCGCGCGATGTGCAAGGAACGGCGCAGGTGTTCGGGCGTCAGACCCAATGCCCGCACGTCGGTCGGCGCGCCGCCGGCGCGCAGGATGGCGCGCGTTCGCGCAGCCGGGCGCAACGTCGCCCCCAGGCTCTGCCACAGCCCGGACCAGTCGTCGCGGATGCGTTCCAGCTCGGCGCGCAATGCTCGGTCGTCCAGCCGCTTGGCGAAAAACTCGGCCGCCACCTCGTCGGCCCGTTCGCCGTGGTCGCGCGCGATGCGCGCCCGGCAGGCGGCCTCGTCGGGCCGGCCGGCCACCAGGGCCTCGGGGTCGATGGCCGCCGGCGTCATCTCGCGCAGCTGCTCGTAGAGCGCCGCGGTGACGATGGTGGCCACCCCCACCTGGGCGCCGTGGAAGCCCTCCACCCGGCCCTGCTCGCCGGCGGTCATGTCCCAGTGGTGGCTGATCAGGTGTTCACCGCCCGATGCCGGGCTGGATGAGCCGGCCAACTTCATCGACAGACCCGATAGCAGCAGCGCCTCGGTCAGCAAGGCCAGCGCTTCCGGATCGCCGGCGCCGATGCCAGCGGCCGCATCGGCCACCCGGTGCTCGGCCTCCAGCACCACCCGCTCCGGCGCCGGACAGTAGTAGGTGCCGCGCAGCCGACCCGAGAGCCGGAAATCGGCGCTGGCGGTCGGCTTGGACTCCAGGTCGCCGAGCCCGGCGGCCACCAGCTCGGCCGGCGCCCGGCGCACCACGTCCAGGTCGGCGATCACGCCCAGCGGTCCGTGGCAGTCGACGGTGCGCTTGACGCCGGCCTGCATGATGGCGGCGATGGCCGAGGTATAGCCGTTCATCGACGGCGCCGTGGCCACCACCACGTAGGGGATGCCGCGGCGGTACGAGGCCAGCTTGGCCAGATCGTTGACCGTGCCCGAGCCGACCGCCAGCGCCACGTCGGCCGCGGCCAGGGCCGACTCGACCCGGGCCAGGCCGGCCTCGTCGGCGTGGGGCCGGCCGCCGGCGCCGTCGGCCAGCTCGCAACTTTCAACCCGGTGGCCGGCGGCGCCAAGCAAGGCTGCACAGCGCTCGCCGGCCACCTGCCGGGTGCGCTGATCGGCGACCAGGGTGACCGCCAGCCCGGTGCCCACCTCCCGCAGCCGTTCGGGCAGCTCATCCAGCGCGCCGCTGCGCACCACCGCCCATCGGGTGGTCACCGCGTGGGTGCGGCCGCAGCTGCATTCGGCGCTGTACGGCAGCAGCGCCTCCAGCCGGGTCGGCAAGTGTACGGGGTCCGATGCCTCAGGTTTCTTCGGCGACACAGAAACGCTCCAACTGGCCCCGATCGCTGCCCTTGAACATGGGGATGTCACGGCACAGGGGCCATTGTGCCGGGCAGTCTTCGTCGCTGTCGCAGCGCGGGTGGCAACGCTGATCGCCCCGGGCGCCGCACTGGTCCGGCCGGCCGCGGCGGCAGTACCAGGAGTCGAAACAAATGCTACCGTCCGGGCAACCGCCGGTCTCCCAGGTGCACTCCGCCTGGGCGTCGGCCGGGTCCGCCCGGTCGCGCGCGGCCGCCGCGGCGCGTTCCCGATCCTCGGCCTGGGCGCGTTCCAGGGTCTCGACCAACTCCGGATCGTATGCGCTCGGCGGCGGCGCCTCGCGCTTGGCACAACCGGCGGCAGCCAGCAACCCCAGCCCTATCCCGGCGACTGCGGTCCACCCCATTGTCCGTCCGAATCTCCACATCGCGTCCCCCTTTGCCCCGCCTGTACCCGGCGGGCGCGGATCGAGCATGCCAGACCCCCCCGGCCAGCGCAACACCGGCACCGGCCCGATCTCCCGCCTCGGCCGCGCTGGGACGCGGTTCTTGACCCGGGGCCGCCGGGGCGCAACAATCTACGGACAACCGACGGCGGGTGCTGATGGACGAGCGCGATCGAATCTCGCTGGATGAGCAGGCGGCGCGAAGCCTGCTCGATCAGATGGTCACCGGGATCTTCATCCTGGCCGACGAGCACGTACGCTGGGCCAACCGGGCCTTGCTCGAGCTGCTGGACCACGACCTCGACGAGCTGACCCGAGAGCCGGCCTGGCGCATCGTGCACCCGGCGGATCGCGACAAGGTGCGCCAGATGGCGCTGGAGCGGGTTGCCGGCATGCGCCAGCGCGAGATCTACGAGACCCGCCTGCTGCGCCGCGACGGCAGCCCGCTGTGGGCCGAGATCCGGGCCACGCCGATCACCTTCCAGGGCGTGCCGGCCGTGCTGACCAACGCGGTCGACATCAGCGATCGCAAGCGGGCCGAGCAGGCGCTGAGCGAGAGCGAGCAGCGCTTCCGCACCTTCTTCGAAAACGCGCCCATCGGCATCTACCGCACCAGCCCCGACGGCCGGCTACTGTTGGCCAATCCGGCGCTGCGGCGCATGCTCGGCCAGGCCTCCGAGCACGATGCGCTGCACCGCCAGGCCTTCGAGCCGACCTTTCCGCACAGCGACTTCAAGCGCCGCATCGACCGCCAGGGTGAGGTCTTCGGCCTGGAGTCGGCCTGGATCCGCAGCGACGACTCATTGCTCTACGTGCGCGAAAACGCCAGCGCGGTCTACGACGAGAGCGGCCGGGTGCGCTACTACGAGGGCACGGTCGAGGACATCACCCGCCAGAAGCAGGCCAACCAGGCCCTGGCGCTGTATGCCCAGCGGCTGCAGGTGCGCCAGGAGGTCGATCGGGCCATCCTGACCGCCCGCTCGGCGGAGGAGATCGTGCAGGCGGTGGTCACCCGCATCCGGCGCATGGTGCCCTGCGATCGGGCCACGGTCATCCTGACCGACGTCGAACGCGACACCGCCCGCATCTTCGCCACCGCCGCTTCGGCGGCCTTTCAGGATCTGCACGACGCCGGCACCGTGCTGCCCCTGTCCGACGTGATCGTCAAGGCGCTGCTGGCGGCGCCGGAGCGCTTCTACAACATTCCGGACATCGACCGCATGGCCGAACGGCCGGCCGCGCTGGAGCGGCTGCGCGCGCTGGGCATCCGCTCCTGCCTGACCGTGCCCTTGCTGATCGGGGAGCGGCTGGCCGGCACCCTCAACCTGTCGTCCAGCCAACCGGCCGCCTTCGACAGCGAGCAGCAGAAGATCGCCCTGGCGCTGGCCGACCACCTGGCCATCGCGCTGCACCAGGACCGGCTGCGCAGCCAGTTGTCCGACGAGCGCAATCGGATGCGAACGCTGATCGAGCACCTGCCCGAAGGCGTGCTGCTGCTGGACGCCGACCGCCGGTTGGCGCTGGCCAACCCGGCGGCGCGGACTCACCTGGCCGCGCTGGGCCTCGATGATTCGGACGCGCTGCCCGAGCGGCTGGGCTGTGCCCGGGCGGCCACCGATCAACCGGCGCTCGACTTCGAGATCAGCACCCCGGGCGCCGACCGCCGCGACTTCGAGGTCGCCTGCCGGCCGATTCCGGCCGGCGAGAACGCCTCCGGCGCGGCGGCCGAGCCGGGAGGCTGGGCCATCGTGCTGCGCGATGTCACCGAGCAACGGCGCGTCCAGCAGCAGCTGCGGCTGCAGGAGCGCCAGGCCGGCATCGGCACGCTGGCCTCCGGGGTGGCCCACGACTTCAACAACCTGCTGTCGGCCATCTCGGGCTGCGCCTGGATCCTGCTGCGCAAACTGCCCGCCGACAGCCCGCTGCGCAAGCCGGCCGACGACATCCGGGCCACCTGCGACCGGGCCTCGGAGCTGACCCGCCAGCTGCTGGAGTACAGCCGCTCGCGCACCGGCGCGGTGCAGCTGCTCAACCTCAACGGCGTGGTCGACGAGATGGGCCGCATGCTGGACCGACTGGTCGGCTCCAGCATCCGGGTGCAGCTCGAGCTGGCCATCGATCTGGAGCCCATCCGGGCCGATCCGGTCACCCTGGAGCAGGTACTGATCAACCTGGTCATCAACGCCCGCGACGCCATGCGCCAGGGGGGCGAGCTGTTCATCCACACGCTGCGGCTGGAGGCCGCGGCCACCGACGACAGCTGGATCGAGCCGCTGGCCCCGGGGCGTTACGCCGTGCTGCGGGTGCGCGACACCGGCAGCGGCATGCCGGCCGCGGTGCAGGCGCAGGCCTTCGAGCCCTTCTTCACCACCAAGGCCGAGGAGGGCGGCACCGGGCTGGGCCTGTCGACCGTCAATGGAATCGTGGCCGCGGCCGGCGGCAGCATCCGCCTGCACTCGAACCCCCACGACGGCACCACCTTCGATTTGGCCTTTCCCTTCGCCACTGCTGACGACGGCACCTGAGCACCGACGGCACAGTCAGAAAACAACGCTCGAACGGCCGCTTGACAGTCCGCGCGGCTTGGGCCTAGAGTTCTGGGCTACGGGATTGGCTTCGGCTGCCATGAACGATCCGGGCACGGACGGTGGGGGACGATCGGGAACGGATTCGGGTGGACGGCCGGCGCGCCCGGGGGTATGAGCTGCAGGAGGGGACCAAGGCGCGAACGCGGCCGGCAGGCCGCGCCAGCGACGCATCGAAAGGAGCAGGACATGAAGAAATTTTTGAGCTTGCTGTTGGTCATCGGGGTAGCCGGGTTCTTCGCAGCCTGCGGCGGTGACGGCAACGGCGACGACTGCGAAGGCAAGGGCGGGCTGGGCCAGCCTTGCGACGAGGACTGCCCGTGCACCGAGGGCACCTGCGTCGACGGGGTCTGCGTGCAAACCGGCGACTGCTGCCCGGATCAGGCCGATCACATCTGGGTCCGCGGCATGGCCCTGGACCTGTCTGCCCAGGCGGGCGTCGAGGCCGACCTGGCCGTGCTGGCGCCGACCCAGGCACTGCTGGGCTTCATCGATCAGCACGAGGCCGAGACCTCCTCGGACCCCAACGGCAACTTCGAGTTCGGCTGCTTCGACGTGGCTGACGTGGAGATGGGCCTGATCGTGCTGGTCGACGACGCCGACTACGACGGCGCCGGCGGCGACTTCTTCCCGACCATCACCGGCATCGCCGGCTGGAGCGAGCCCGCGGACAAGGTCTGCGTCGAGGGCGCCACCGCCATGGTGATCAACAACACGCTGCAGGCCGGGCTGGATCAGATCCCGGGGATGGACAAGGAAAACAACGGCTACGTGATCGGCAGCGTGCTGGACGCCAACCGCGATCCGATCGAGGGCGCCACCGTGGAGCGCGCCGACGGTCAGGCGCTGACCGTGATCTACCCGGCCGCCGACTTCTCGAGCTTCGACGGCCAGGCCACATCGGCTTCCGGCATCTACATCGTCACCGACCTGAGCCTGACCACGCTGATCGGCGTCAAGGACGGCTTCACCTGGGACCCGGAGCTATACAAGGCGGCCACGGTGCCGGGCGCGGCCTACTTCGTGCCGCTAGTGGCTGACGAGGCCCAGTAATCCGCTGAAGGTGAACCCGCCGATGGGGGCGCCAGCAGGCGCGCCCACCGGCCTTCGAACTCCGCTCGCGGGATGTCGTCGAGAACATCCGAGCGGTATCGTGTCGATGTTCTGCGGACATCGACACGCTCTGGAGGGGCGCATGAGACGGTTCTACCTGTTGCTGCCGGCCTGCCTGCTGCTGGTCGCCTCGACCGCTTCGGCCGGCGGGTTTCTGATCTACGAGCACGGCGCCTCGGCCACCGGCATGGCCAGCGCGCGCACGGCGGGTTCGGACGAGCCGTCGGCGCTCTTCTACAACCCGGCCGCCATCACCGAGCTGGAGGGCTTCCAGTTCCAGATCGGCGTCACCGGCATCCTGCCCTACGTCGAGTACGAGGCGGCCGGCGACGCCGATCTGCGCGAATACGTCTCCAGCGACCCGGACAACAACTCGATCACCCGACCGGTCAACGACGGCACCAACTCGACCGACGCCAAGATCAAGGGCTTCAACCCCATCCACCTCTACGCCACCTACAACATCGAGTCCATCGGCCTGACCGTGGGCTACAGCCTGACCAACCCCTTCGGCCTGGGCACCTACTGGCCCGGCGACTGGGATGGCCGCTTCTTGGCCACCGAGACCGAGATCCACACCTTCTTCAACCAGCCCACGGTGGCGGTGGACCTGGCCGAGCTGCTGGGCTTCAAGGACAGCTTCAAGCTGTCGCTGGCGGTCGGCTACAACTTCGTCTACGGCACCGCCCGGCTGGCCAAGCGCATCGACCTGCGGGTGGCCGAGGCGCGCCTGTTCGACTACCAGCCCGGCGAGACCGACCCCTGGAGCGAGATGCGCATGACGGGCTCGGCCGTAGGCCACGGCTACAACTTCGCTCTCTACGCCGAGCTGCCCGGCTGGATCGCCTTCGGCGCCTCGGTGCGCTCGGGCATCAGCCTGCCGTTTTCGGGCGACGCCGAGTTCTGGTACAACGCGGCCGGCAGCCGGGCCCGGGCGGCGCTGGCCCGCGCCAGCGGCCTGGACGATCCGACCCAGTTTATGCCGGACGAGACCAAGGGCGACATCACCATCGACCTGCCCTGGAACATGAACTTCGGCATCGCCTTCCTGGGCGTGGAAAACCTGAAGATCGAGTTCGACTTCTACATCGCCTTCTTCCAGTCCTACGACGAACTCGATCTGCAGTTCAAATGCGTCGAAGCGGGCAACTGCGCCGCGCTGGCCGACGCCGAGCCCATCCCCAAGAACTGGCACGAGTCGATGCAGTTCTCGCTGGCCGGCGAGTACGTGCTTTTCGACTCCCTGTTCTTGCGCGCCGGCTACGGCATCGTCACCACCCCGGTGCCGGACGATACCTTCGACCCCTCGCTGCCCGACGGCCGCCGCGATCTGATCTGCTTCGGCGCCGGCTACCAGGGCTCGTGGTGGAAGATCGACATCGGCTACATGCTGGCCATGTGGGAAGGCAGCAAGAGCCACGAGAAGGGCAACTTCCACGGCGCCGGCAGCGGGCTCAGCGGCCCGGCGGTGACCGAGGACGGCGAGTTCGTCGACCCGCTGTTGGGCAACCCCGAGGGCCTGGCCAACGGGCACTACACCACCCACACCCACCTGCTGGCGCTGAGCTTCCAGGGCCGGTTCTGAGCGCCGGCCAGCCCCGCCGGCGAAGGTGAACTCGACGGAGGAGCGGATGCGCATCGCGGCTGTGGCGCTGCTCGGCGCCCTGTGTCTGACCGGGGGGGCGGCGCAAGCCGGGGGGTTCCAGATCCTCGAGCACGGTGCGGTGTCGACCGGCATGGCCAACGCGCGCACCGCGGTGGCCGACGACGCCAGCGCGCTGTACTTCAACCCGGCGGCCATCACCGAGCTGCCCGGCCTGCAGCTCGAGCTCGGCGTGACCGGCATCCTGCCCACCATCCACTACCAGGCCGCCGGCAACCCCGAGCCGCCGCGCACCTATCCGACCTACCGCGACGGCCGCTACACCTTCGCCGAGGTCGACGACGGCACCCACTCCACCGACGCCAAGCTGCGCGGTTTCTCGCCCATCCACCTCTATGCCAGCTACACCTTCGAGTCCATCGGGCTGACCGTGGGCTACGGCCTGAACAACCCCTTCGGCCTGGGCACCTACTGGCCCGGCGACTGGGACGGGCGCTTCATCGCCACCGAGACCGAGATCCAGACCTTCTTCAACCAGCCCACCGCAGCGCTCAGCCTGTCCGAGCTGCTGGGCTTCGGCGACCGGCTCAAGCTGTCGCTGGCCGCGGGCTACACCTTCGTCTACGCCACCGCCCGGCTGGCCAAGCACATCGACCTGCGCGCCGCCGAGGCGCCGTCGCTGGGCACCATCCGCGATCCGGAAGGCGAGATGGGCATGGACGGCAGCGCCACCGGCCACGGCTACAACTTCGCCCTCTACGCCGAGCTGCCCGGCTGGCTGGCCTTGGGCGTCTCGGTGCGCTCCGGCATCCGGCTGCCCTTTTCGGGCACGGCCGAGTTCCGCTTCGACGCGGCCGGCCGCCAGGCGCTGGAGCTGCTGCAGCTCGACTTCCCGCAGCGCACCCGCGGCGAGCTGGTCATGGACCTGCCCTGGAACATGAACTTCGGGCTGGCCTTTCTGGGGGCCGAGGACTTGACGGTGGCCTTCGACGTCTACGCCTCGTTCTTCCAGTCCTACGACGCGCTGGAGCTGGAGTTCGCCTGCGTGGCCGACGAGACCTGCTCATCCGAGCTGGACGCCGGGCCCATCGCCAAGAACTGGCACACCGCCTGGCAGTTCTCGCTGGGCGCCGAGTACCGCCTGTTCGACGCGCTGGCCATCCGGGCCGGCTACGGCACCGTGCTCAGCCCGGTGCCGGCCGAGACCTACGACCCCTCGCTGCCCGACGGCCGCCGCGATCTGATCGCGCTCGGCCTGGGGGTCCGCGGCGCCTGGTGGAAGGTGGATCTGGGCTACATGCTGGCGCTGTGGGCCGGCACCAAGGACAACGACGTCGGCGCCGGCGACAACCTCAACCCCGAGGGCAAGGCAAACGGCCGCTATGAGACCGTGACCCACATGCTGGCGCTCAGCGTGTCGGTGTGGCTGTGAGCCGGGGCGGCTACTCCGCTGCGCCCCCATCTTCCTTCTCCAGCTCCGCTTCTGAAAACACGATGGCCTGGAAGCGCTGGATCTCGGCCTGGTCTGAGCGCCAGCAGCCGCGCTGGAAGATGTGGGCCTTGCGGCACAGGTGGTCGAGGTACTGCTCGACGGTTTTCCAGCCCTGCTCCACCGGCACCTGGGGCAAGAACACGCCGCGGTGCATGCCGACGCGCAGCCAGACCCCGTCGCGGCCGATCTCGATCTCGGCCAGCGGATCGGCCACCGGCTGGCGCGGGGTGAGCACCGAGATCTCGATCTCGATCTCGGCCAGCTCGGCGGCGGTCACCGCGGGAAAGCGCGAGTCGCGCACGGCGGCGTCTACGGCCCGGTCGCGCACCATCTGCCACAGCGGCGCGGTCGGCTCCATGTGGCCGATGCAGCCGCGCAGCCGGCCGTCACGGTGCAGGGTGACGAAGGCGGCGCCGGGGCGGGTGAGCTTGTCGTCGGCTGGCTCGAACTCGATGCGCTCGCCGGTGCTCAGATAGGCCTGCAGGCTGCGCCGGGCGAGCCGCAGCAGGGCCCGCTCGGCCGCGGCACCCAGGTAGTCCGCGGCCGCCCCGGCCGTCTCGTTCTCCGCGGCCGCCGCGGCGTCCTCGCCCGCCTCCCCGTCCGCCTCGTCCCCGTCCGCCGCGTCCTCGCCGGGCTCGTCCGCGGAGGCGGCAGCGTCGTCGCCCAGCGCCGGGCGCGGCTTTTCGAGCCGCAGCGCCACCGCGGCGTAGCCCACGATGCGGCTGTGGCGATCGCCGACGATGTCGCCCGAGCTGCGCAGATCGAGCACCGCCGCCTCGGCCGGGCCGAAATGCCGCGCCAGCTCCAGCAGGGTCAGCACCGGGCCCAGGCCGCAGAGCTGAGCACAGGCCGGCTGCAGCCCGCCGTCGGGGCCCAGCCGGATGTCGCCCCGGGCGCGGCGGAAGGCCTGCTGGGCGGCGTGCAGCCCGGCCGGGTCGATGGCCCGGATGTGCTGCATGGCGGTGCGGTCCATGGCCCGGGCCACGGCGTAGGGGAAGTCGTGAGACAGGTCGGTCGAGGCCACGAACAGGGTGTCGCGGCCGGGGAAGGCCTCGGCCAGGGCGGCGGCCAGCGCGCGGGCGCCCTCGCGGTCCAGCCCGGAGATCATTACCGGCACCAGCTCGAACTCGCCCAAGGCCACCTGCAGAAAGGGCAGCTCGACCTCCAGCGCGTGCTCGGATGTGAACTTGTCGCGATCGACGCGGGCGGCCCCGCTGGCGGCCAATGCCCGCACCCCGGCGCGATCGATGGGGATGGCACCCAGCGGGGTGCGGTAGGCGTCGGCGTCCAGCACAGCCGGCGTGCTGAAGCGGCGGCGGTGGGCCGGGCCCAGCACCACCACCCGCTGGAAGCCGCGGCCGCGCAGCTGGGCGAAGGCGTGGCCGGCCACCGGGCCCGAGTAAGGGGTGCCGGCGTGCGGTACCACGATGCCCAGCAGGTCGCCGGCCAGGCGCTGCTGATCGGCGGCCGCCGCGTCCAGGTAGCCGGCAAGCTCGGCGCGCAGCTCGCCGGCGTCGCCGGGGTAGAAGCGGCCGGCCACCTGCGGGGCGAACACGTCGCGTTCGGCCCGGGCGGCAGAGTCTCGGGCCCGATCGTCCATGGCGGGCTCCTCGGCGGCCGGCCGGGCCGGCCGCGCCGCGTCCTCGTCGGCCGGCGCCCGGTTCTGCTCGCAGCTGGCGGCCATCAGCGGCGCGGCCGCGAGCACCAGGGCCGCTGCGCTCAAGCAGGTACGAAATCCGGGCATCGTCTACTCTGACCGGCCTACAGGCAGGCGGCGGTGTAGGAGACCTCGATGGTGTCGCCGCGCTCGGGCACCACGTCGTCGCCGAAGAAGATGCTGTTGGTGTCCGGGTAGTAGGTCCAGCCGTCGGCGCAGCCGTCGCAGGAGGCCTGGCCCACCGGCGACCCGTTGACGGTGACCGACAGCGAGCCCGCCTCGGCCGGACGCGACAGCGGGAACTCGCGGATGGCGGCGAAGGCGTCGATGCCCAGGTTCTCCAGCGCGTTGGACCAGTTGCTGGTGCAGATGGACTCGAAGATGCCGCCGGTGCGATCAGCCACCTCGATGTAGCGGGTGCCTTCGCTGGCGGAGCCGCCGGCGCCGTCGCAACCGCCCGGGTCGCCCACCACGGCCGAGACGGCCAGGAGCTCCGGGTTGCGGTAGCCCTTGATGGACGAGAAGAAGTCGACGTAGAAGTCCGGATCGCCGCGCGACTGGTCCTGCTCGTCGGACACGCAGATGATGTAGAGCTTGGCATCCTCGCGCAGAAAGCCGCCGTTGGCCGTCGGGTCGCTGACGTTGGGCTCGCTCAACGCCATCCAGGCCGCCTCCAGCCCGGCCTCCTGCTCGTCCGAGCAGCAGGTGCCGATCTGGATGTTGTCCTGGAAGGCGTCGGTGACGTCAGGCGTGTTGTTGGTGATGATCTTGGGCCGGTTGGGCGCCTGGACCAGCACGCCGGGATGGATGTCGCGCGGCGGATCGCCCTGGCCGGTCTCCGAGGCGTTGACCTCGGTGGCGATGACGCCGATGTGGTAGTCGACCTGCAGGCTGATGGCGTGCTGGATGAAGGAGTCGAAGTTGTCGGCCAGCGCGTCCTGCTCCTCGCCCATGGAGCCCGAGTTGTCCACCACGAACAGCACGTCGGACTTGACCTCGGTGGGCTGGTGGAACACATCGGTCTGATCCGAGATGTCGGTGCCGCGGCCGAGCAGCGGCACGATCAGCATGTCGTCGTTGGAGGCGTCCGAGACGATGTACAGCGCGCTGCGGTGCGGGTTGGTGTCCTGGGGGTGGTAACGCAGCCGCACCTGGAAGTCCTGGCCGCCGCCCAGGCTGAAGGGCGTCTGCGGCGCGGCCATGATCTCGAAGTTGGGGTCGGCGGGGTCTTCGAGGTAGATGTCCGCGACCTCGAGCGCGATGCCGCCCAGGTTGTAGACCGTCACGTGCAGCTCGGGCGAGTTGCAGCCCAGGGTGACCACGCCGAAGTCCAGCTCGTCGGGCACCACCTCGATGTCGGACTTGGCCGCCAGGCCGGTCAGGTTGACGCAGGCGTCGCCCAGCTGCGGCGGCTGCATGCCGGGGCCGACGCAGGTCGCGCCCTGGACCTGGAAGTCGGGGTCGTCGTCGGTGTGCAGCCACAGCTGGCCCAGGTGGTTGCCGGCGATGGTGGGGGCGAAGGTGATCTCGATCTCGTGGCGGTCGTTGGGCTGACCGCGCGGGTTGAGCACGAAGGAGCCGCCCGGCGCCCCGGCCGTCTTCTCGAACTCGCTGCCGGCGATCATGCCGGGCATGAAGTGGTGGTAGACGGCCACCTCGTCGACCGTGCACGGCGCCAGGCCGTTGTTGACCGCGGTCAGCACCAGCGAGCGGGTCTGGTTGAGCTTGGTGGTGCCGAACTGCATCGGGGTGGGCGCGATCTGCAGGTCGCAGACCGCGGCGTCGACCCCGTCGCCGTTGAGGTCGACCGGGATCTCGTTGCTGTCCTTGTCATTGCCGTACAGGGTCAGGGTGCCGATGTCGTGGCCCAGGTCGACCGGGCTGTAGATCACCTCCACCTGCAGGCTATCGCCGGGCTCGAAGTCGCTGTTGGGGCTGGGCAGCTGGCCCAGCGAGAACTCGTCGGCGGCCGAGTTGGCGGTGATGGCCACGTCGTTCAGGGTGCAGGTGTCGCTGCCCTGGTTGGTCACCAGCAGGTCGATCGAAGCGGTCTCGCCCTGCACCACCGAGCCGAAGGTGACCGCGAAGGGGGTGGCCTGGATGTCGCAGGCCCGCGGCACCGAGGAGCCCAGCAGGGTGACCGTGCCGGTCAGCCCGCTGTTGGGATCCGAGGCCGGGTCGCTGGTGTACAGCTCCACCCCGCCGGAGTCGGTGCCGGCCGCCGCCGGGTGGTACTCGACCTCGACCGCAGCCGACTCGCCTGCTGCCAGCGAGACCGGGGCCGGGTCGCTGACCAGGCTGAAGTCGGCCGAGGTGTTGGCGGCCAGGGCCAGTTGGCTGAGCTCGAGCTGCAGCAGGCCGCAGTTGGTCACGGTGAAGCTCTCGCTGGCGCTGTCGCCGGTGGCCACGTTGCCGAAATCCAGCACCAGCGGCTCCGGGCAGGCCCGCGGCGCCATGCCGCGGCCGCTGAGCACCAGCTTGATCTCGCGCTCGTTGACGTCGTTGGACACGAGCTGCAGGTTGGTCTGGTGCTCGCCGCCGGTGCCCGGGTCGTAGTAGACCGCTATGGTCACCTCCTGGCCGGCCGGCAGCACCCCGGGCAGCTCGGCATCGCCCTTATCCAGGCCGAACTGGTTGTAGTCGCCGGTGGACAAGCCCAGCGAGGTGATCTGCAGCGGCCGGTCGCCCTGGTTGCGGATGGTCACCTGGCGCACCACCCGGGTGTCCATGTCGGCGTCGCCGAAGGGCACGGCCAGATCCTGGGGCGCCACCGCGTCGTTGCAGACGGGACCGGCGGCGCTGCACTCGGGCCCCGACTCGTCGCCGATGCAGTCGGTCACACAGACCTCGATCTCGGGGGTGACGCCCTCGCCGGTCATGTGGATGGTCAGGCTCTTGTGGTCGACCGCGTTGAGCGTCAGCAGGGCGGTACCCTCGTCCGGGCCCAGATCCCGCGGCGCGTAGGCCAACTCGATGACCAGGTCGGAGCCGGCGATGGCCGCCACCCGGGCCTCGACGGCCGGCGGGCAGTCGCCGTAGATGCCGTCGCCGGCGTCGCAGTTGACCATGAAGTCGGTGCTGGAGTCCTCGCTGAGCTCGGCCGCCGACAGCACCAGGTCGCTCTTGCCGCTGTTGTGCAAGAAGAGATAGCGCCGGGCGATGGTGTCGACGTCGGTCAGCCCGAAGTCCACGCTGAACTCGCCCGACTCCGGGGTCTCGGCGTAGTCGCCCATGTCGCCGGGGGCGGTCTGGTCGCCGCCCAGGTGGTAGCGCTCGATGCGGGGTGCGCTCTGGGTCAGGCGGCCGCCGTCATCGTCGCAGCCGCAGTTCATGGCCAGCGCGAACAGCATCAGGCCGGTGAGGAAGAACACGGTTCCGGGTTTGCGCATCGGAGACCTCCCGATCGGCAGTTTGCGGGCAGCGGTGCGCGGGCGGGCGCTAGAGGCACTGGGCGGTGTAGCTGACCTCGATGCGCTCGCCCCGCTCCGGCACCACGTCGTCGCCGAAGTATATCGTATTCGTATCCGGGATGTAGATCCAGCCGTCCTGGCAAGCGGCATCGTTCGGATCGTTGCAGCTGGCTCGCCCCACCGGGGCGCCCTCCACGGTGACGCTGATGGTGGCCGGGTCGGCCGGGCGCGACAGCGGGAACTCGCGGATGGCGGTGAAGGCGTCGATGCCCAGGTTCTCCAGCGCGTTGGACCAGTTGCTGGTGCAGATGGACTCGAAGATGCCGCCGGTGCGGTTGGCCACCTCGATGTAGCGGCTGCCGCTGTCGGCGGTGTCGTTGCCACAGCCGTCGGGCGAATCGCCGACGATGGCCGAGACCTTCATCATGTCGGTGTTGCGGTAGCCCTTGATGGACGAGAAGTAGTCGACGTAGAAGTCCGGGTTGCCGCGCGACTGGTCCTGCTCGTCGCTCAGGCAGATGATGTAGAGCTTGGCGTCCTCGCGCAAAAAGCCGGCGTTGGCCGCCGGATCGGAGATCAGCGGCTCGCTCAGCGCCATCCAGGCGGCCTCCAGGCCGGCCTCCTGCTCGTCCGAGCAGCAGGTGCCGACGCGGGCGTTTTCACTGAAGGCGGCCTGCACGTCCGGCGTCTGGTTGGTGATGATCTTGGGCCGGTTCGGTGCCTGGACCAGCACGCCGGGGAATATATCCCGCGGCGGATCGCCCTGGTCGGACTCGGGGTCGTTGACCTCGGTGGTGATGACGCCGATGTGGTAGTCGACCTCCAGGCTGACCGCCCAGTTGATGAACGACGAGAAGTTGTTGGCCAGCTCGTTCTGGGCCCAGCCCATGGAGCCCGAGTTGTCGATCACGAACAGCACGTCGGACTTGACCTCGGTGGGCTGGTGGAACACGTCGGTCTGATCCGAGATCAGGGTGCCGCGGCCGAACAGGGGCACGGTGTACATCTGCTCGTTGGAGGCGTCGGAGACGACGTAGAGCACCGAGCGGTGCACGTTGGTGTCCTGCGGGTGGTAGCGCAGCACCACCTGGAAGCTCTGGCCGCCGTCGAGCTCGTAAGGGTCCGGGGTGGTGCTGGGCGCCGAGCGGATCTCGAAGTTTAGATCGTTGGGATCCTCGAGGTAGATGTCCTCGATCAGCAGCGGATAGGCGCCGAGGTTGTAGACGGTGACGTGCATCTCCGGCGAGTTGCAGCCCACCGTGACCACGCCGAAGTCCAGCTCGGTCGGCACCACCTCGATGTCCGACTCGGCGGCGTTGCCGCTGATCAGCGAGCAGCCGCCGCCGGCGCCGACCGGCTGCAGCGGGGCGTCCGGATCGTGACACGAGCCCTCGATCACCGGCTGCATGGGGATGGGTTCGGTCATGTCCGGGGTGTGCACGTACAGGGTGATACCATGGATAGCCATGTTCTCCGGCGCCGGGGCGAAGGTCACCTCGATGTCGACCTGATCGCCCGGCTGGCCGCGGCGGGCCACCACGAAGGGCACCTGCGGCGCGCCGGTGATCTCGAAATCGCCTGGCATGAAGACCTGAAGGAGGACCTGGCCCAGAATCAGCTTGTCCACGTGGCAGACGGCGTTGCCCTGGTTGGTCAGCGTGACCATCAGCGAGCGGGTGGTGGCCACCTTGGTGATGCCGAAGTTGAGCAGCTGCGGCTCCAGGGTCAGCTGGCACTCGGCGGTCTCCACGCCCTCGCCCACGAGCGGCACCTCGATCTCGGGCCCGTCCACGTCGGTGCCGCTGATGGTCAGCACCCCCTCGTCCACGCCCAGCGCGGTGGGGGCGTACAGGACCTCGAGCTGCAGGATCTCGCCCGGGCCGAACTCGGTGTCGTCGGCCGGCGCGGCCAGGATGGAGAACTCGTCGTCGGCCGAGTTGGTCGTGATCTCGGAGCCGTTGTAGATGCACAGGTCGTTGCCCTGGTTCGACAGCATCAGGATCATGGTGTCGGACTGCTGCTGTACCACGCCGCCGAAGTTGAGGCTGAAGGGCGTGGCCTGCATCTGGCACTCGCGCACGATGCCGTTGCCGCGCAGGCTGATGGTGCCGCTCAGACCGGTATCCGGGTTGGAGGCCGGATCGTCGGAGTAGATCTCGACCCCGCCGGTGTCGCTGCCGCGGGCCTCGGGCGCGTACTGCACCTGGACCTCGACCGACTCCTCGGGCGCCAGCACCAGCGGGGTGGCCGGCGGCTCGACCAGGCTGAACTCGGCGGAGCCGTCATCGGCCAGCCGCAGCTGCTGCAGGGTCAGATCCAGCAGGCCGCAGTTGGTCAGGGTGAAGCTCTCGCTGCGCGGCTCGCCCACGGCCACGTTGCCGAAGTCGATGCTCAGCGGCTCGGGGCAGACCCGCGGCGCCAGGCCGCGGCCGAGCAAGTCGACGGCCACCTCGCCCTCGTTGACGTCGCTGGAGATGATCTCCAGCGCGGCCGCGTGCTCGCCGCCGGTGCCCGGCTCGTAGCTGACCTCGATCACGGTCTCGTCGCCCGGGGCGAGCTGGCCCGGCAGCTCGCCGCCGGGGCTGGCGTGGCTGAACTGCGGCGCGTTGGTACCGCTGATCTGCAGCGTGGTCACGTCGAGCACCTGATCGCCGATGTTGCGCACGATCACCTGGCGGCCGCGGCTCTGGCCGTGCTCCAGATCGCCGAAGGCCAGCGCCAGGTTGCCGTCGGCCACGTCGTTGCACAGCTGGCTGCCGGTCTGGCAGTCCTCGTCCTGCTGGTCGCCGACGCAGTCGGTGATGCAGACCTGGATGTCCGGGGTGACCGCCTGGCCGCTCAGATCGACGATCAGGCTGGAGTAGTCGTTGGCGTTGCTGGCGATGGTGAAACGGCCGGCGTGCTCGCCGACCTCGCCCGGCGAGTAGGAGATCTGGACCACCAGATCCTGGCCCGAGCCGATGGTCAGGTAGTCCTGACCGCTGTAAGGGCAGTCGGCCTCGAACTGGCCGCCGCGCAGGCAGGCCACGGCGAAGGCCGGGTGCGAGCCATCCTCCCACTCCACGCCGACCACGTTGAGGTTGGCGTTGCCGTCGTTGCGGATGAACAGGTAGCGGGTGGCCAGGGTGTTGACGTCGACCAGGCCGAAATCCACGCTCAGCTGGCCGGTCTTGCTGCCGTCGCCCGCGGGCACCTCGCCGAAGGAGTCGCTGCCGGGCGCCTCGGCCGAGTCGCCCAGGTGGTAGCGGCCGGCCAGGGCCTCGTCCGCGGTGATGTCCGGCGAGTTGTCGCAGTCGCAGGCGAACGTGGCCGGCAGACAGGCCAACAGCACCACCAGTATCGACTTGTTCCAGCTCATGGGCGGCTCCTTTGCCTTGCTCGAACCCGGTTGCGGCATTGGGACACGATGACCTGGGTTGATTCTCTGCAAAAGGCATGCCATAAGTGTCAGCCGCTGCCGATTTTTGTCCTTGAGAATCAACCAGTTGCACTGACGCCCCGGCGAGTCCGGGACCGGCCAGGCCCCATTGCGCGACAACAAGGCGCAAGCGCTGGCATTTTGTTCCTTCTAGCACGGTTGTCGCACGAGATACAAGGGCATTCTATTGCGCCAGCATGTCGCGGCCATTCGCGTGAAATTTGCGGCCGAACGGGTTATCATCGCCACCATGGATGCGCGCCGGCCCGCCATCGCAGTCGCCGCTGTGCTGCTGGCCAGCGGCTGCGCCACCCCGCGGCTGGATCGCAGCCCCACGCCGCGGCTGGTCCGGCGCGCCGCGGCCCGGCCGCCGGCCGCCTGGCCGGGCTGGGTTGCCGAGCGGTCCCCGGCCGCGGCCGCGGAACCGGCCACGCCGGTCGCGGCGCAGCCCGAGCGGCCGCTGGTCGCCGTGGCCCAGGCCGAGGTGCAGCGGGCCATCGACCGCTTCCAGCAGCTGCGCCGCGGCTCGGGCCCGCTGCTGGACGCCGCCTGGCCGCCCTTTTTGGAGATGATGGACCTGTACCTGGCCCAGGCCCCCGAACGGCTCAGCCTGGCGCCGCTGATCCGCGCCCGCATCGCCGCCGAGTTCGAGCTGGATCGCGAACGCCGGCGGCCGCTGGGCACCCCGCCCGAGTTGGAGCGGGCGGTGCTGCGGCTGCTGATCCGGATCGACCGCCGGGTGCGCGCCATGCGCACCCTGGCCGCGGCGGCCAGCCGGCCGAGCCGTCCGGGCGAGCACGGCCTGCTGTGGCCCATCGGCCGCGGTGTGATCACCTCCGGCTTCGGCAACCGGCGCGATCCCATCCAGCCCGAGCAGATCCGCTTCCACGCCGGCATCGATCTGTCGGCCAGGCCCAACGCGCCCATCTACGCCGCCGCCGCCGGCCTGGTGGTGCAGGCCGCCTGGGTCGGCTCGGCCGGCCGCTGCGTGCGGCTGCGCCACGGCGATGGCACCGAGACGCTCTACGGGCACCTGTCCATGATCATGGTCCAGGTCGGCCAGCGGGTCGGCGCCGGCGACGTCATCGGTCTGCTGGGCACCTCGGGCCGGGCCACCGGCCCGCATCTCCACTTCGCCGTCTACCGCGGAGGCAAGGCGGTCGACCCGCTCGACCACCTGCGCGAGGTGCCGCTGCGCTTCTCCGACCACCAGGCCGGCATCGTCTTCGGCTGGGGCGACTAGACAGTCCGGCCGCAGCGTTGACACCACCCGGCCCGCTCGTTATACCCCGGGTGAAGCCGGACGGCGTTTTCGCCCAGCGCAAAGGAGCCCATCGCCCATGCCCATCTCCGCCAAAGTCGAGCAGGACATGACCCAGGCCTCCTGGATCCGCAAGATGTTCGAGCAAGGGGTGCGGCTGAAGCAGCAGTACGGAGCCGACCAGGTCTTCGACTTCTCGCTCGGCAACCCCATCTTCGAGCCGCCGGCGGCGGTGCAGTCCAGCCTGCAGCGGCTGGTCGGCGAGGGACCGCCGGGCCTGCACCGCTACATGCCCAACGCCGGCCACGCCGCGGTGCGCGAGACCATCGCCGCCCACTGGCGCGGGCTGGCCGGAGAGGACTTCGCCGACCAGGACGTCATCATGACCACCGGCGCGGCCGGCGCGCTGAACGTGGCGCTCAAGTCGCTGCTGGACCCGGGCGACGAGGTGGTGATCATCGCGCCGTACTTCTCCGAGTACCGCTTCTACGTCGACAACCACGGCGGCCAGCTGGTGGTGGCCGAGTCGAGCCCGGAGTTCGATCTCGACCTGGCCGAGCTGGAGCGCAAGCTGGGCCCGCGCACCAAGGCGGTGCTGATCAACACGCCCAACAACCCCACCGGCCGCATGTACTCGGCCGAACGGCTGGCCGAGCTGGGCCGGCTGCTGGCGGATAAGGAACGCGCCCACGGCCGGCCCATCACCCTGTTGTCGGACGAGCCCTACCGCAAGATCGTCTACGACGGGCTGGCCGTGCCCAGCGTGTTCGCCGCCCATCCCAACACGGTGCTGGTGCTGTCGCACTCCAAGGATCTGGGCCTGGCCGGCGAGCGCATCGGCTACGCGCTGATCGCGCCGCAGCATGCCGACCGCGAGGCCCTGCGCGGGGCCATGACCTTCGTCAACCGCACCCTGGGCTTCGTCAACGCACCGTCGCTGTTCCAGCAGGTGGCGGCCGATTGCCAGGACGCCAGCGTGCCGGTCGAGCGGTACCAGCAGCTGCGCGACCTGTTCTGCGCCGGGCTGGATCGCGCCGGGCTGGAGTTCATCAAGCCCCAGGGGGCCTTCTACCTCTTTCCGAAGACCCCCACCGCCGACGACATGGCCTTCGTCCAGCAGCTGCTGGCCCACCGCGTGCTGGCCGTACCCGGCGCCGGCTTCGGCCGCCCGGGCCATATCCGGCTGAGCTACTGCGTCACCCGCCGCGAGATCGAGACCGCCCTGCCGCTGATCGCCGAGGCGGCGGAAGAGGCCCGCCGGCAGGCCTGAAACGACGGCACCCCGATCCCCCGCCCGCCGCTGGCGGCGGCCCGGGATCAGGGCCGGATCGGCACCTGCATCAGATCGCCGTCGTCGTCCCGATCCTCGTCCAGCCCGCCCGGCCGGGTGATGACCAGCGAGCGGTGGGCGGCGAAGTGCTGGCCCTCGCGGGCGAGGATGGTGATGTGGTTGGGGCCGGGTTCCAGCGGCACCTCGACCTCCAGCGGGAAGTCGCGCGGGTTGCGCATCTTGCTGCCGGCCAGCAAGTGGATCTTGTCGTTGCCGACCCACACGGCCACGTCGCGGATGGCCGAGTCATCGTCGTGCACCCGCCCGCGCAGGGTGATGGTGTCGCCCTGGTCGTAGAACTGCGGCTGCGTCTCGAGCGCAATCTGGGGCGGGGTGTGCTGGATGAACGGCTTCAGCGCCGCCGCCCCGGCCGCCTCAGCCCGGCGCGCGGCAACCCGCTCCACGGTGGCGCGGTGGATCCAGCCGGGGCCGGGCTCGTCCTCGGCGCCGGCCAGCCGGTACCAGTCGCCCAGCTTGGCATCGGCCAACAGCACAGCGCCGCGGGCCGCCCGGGCCACCAGCGGCGCCGCCACATCGGCCCCGCCGCGCACCGCGGCCTTGTCGCGGGTGACCTTCAAGCCGCTGCGCAGCGCGGTGGGTTTGGCCGCGGCGTCCTGGACCGGCAGCTCGAGCCGGGCCACCTGGGTGGTGCCCAGCGCCGAGTCCCAGATGCTCACCTCCACCGGCAGCGCGTCGCGTTCGGTGTCGGCCCGCACCCGGAAGCGGTAGGCCTTGGTCATCGCCGCCTGGGCCGCGATCTCGCCGAAGACCAGCCGGCCGCCGTTGGACTGGATGAACAGATCCTTGCCGGCCTCGTTCTTCAGCAGCGCCTTGGCCTCGAAGCTGCTTCCGGCGCCCAGGTTGTGGACGGTCAGATCGAGCTCGATGCGCTCTCCCGGCTGGATCAGCCCGTCGCCGTTGCCCTCGGGGTCGCGCGCCCGCCAGCTGAAGCCGAAGGCGGGCCGGTCCAACCCCTGGACGCTGACCCGGGTGTCCAGCGGGGCCGGCACCTGGCCGGCCTCGGCGAAGAACAAGAAGCGCAGCTGCTCGGTGCGGGTGGCCGCGCCGCGGGGGATCTTGACGGGCACCTCCCAGGAGCGGCTCTGGCCCGGCTCCACCCGGCCGAACAGGAACTCGAGTCGGTTGAACAGCCCGGCCGGGCAGCGCGATTCGGCCCGCAGCCGGGAGAAGGGCGCGTCGCCGGTATTGCGCACCGTCAGCTTCAGGCGCACCTCGCTGTCGGCCCGGGCCGCCCCATCGGCGCCCACGCCGTCGCCGACCAGCTCGAAGCTGGCTTTCCCGCCGGCTCCGGCGGCCTCGGCGGCCTCGCCGGCCGACCAGTCGACCCCCAGCGCCTCCATGCCCTCGACCATCTTGCCCATCTCGCGCCTGCGCACCTGCTCGATGAAGGCCTTGCCCTCGTCGAGCATGGCCGCGCCCCGCGGGGTATCGACCCGCCTGAGCATGTCGCGCGCCAGCCGGATCTGGAAGTCCTCCTTGTAGCCGGGCTCCTCGATCGGCAGCTCCTCGCCCTCCTCGGGCTCGGGCTCGACCTCTTCGAGGTAGCGCAGCTCGTAGGACGGCTTGTTGGACACGGCGGCGCGCTTCTTCTTCAGATGCTCCGGGATGTCCTCCTCGCGGAAGCGCTCCGGCTGGCAGAAGACCTGCAGATCGTCGGCGACGAGCTGCACCGGCAGCAGCTCGACGTCCGGGGTGACCCCGATCTCCTGGATGGAGATGTCGCCCGGGATCAGGTACTCGGCCACGGTCAGCTTCAGGCAGGCGCCGTCGATCGACGGCGGCACCCGGTCGTTGAGGATCTGCACCGTGCCCTTGCCGAAGGTCTGCTCGCCCACCAGCACCGCCCGGTCGAGGTTCTTCAACGCCCCGGCCAGGATCTCCGAGGCCGAGGCCGAGCCCGAGTTGATCAGCACCACGATGGGCAGGTCCAGCTCCACGCCGTCCTCGCTGGCCCGCTTCTCCTCGCGCCGCTTCTGGTAGCGATCCTCGGGGGTCGAGTCCTCGCCGTAGGCCACCGTGGCCACGATGATGCCCTGGTCCAGAAAATGATCGGCCGCCTGCACCGCGGCCTTCATCAGCCCGCCGGCATTGTTGCGCAGATCGAGCACCAACCCCTCGAGCCCGCGCGCCTCGCGCTTGAGCTGCGCCAGGTGGCGCAGCACGTCGCCGCCGGTGTGGCGGGTGAAATCCTGTAGCTGGATGTAGCCGATCTTGCCCTCGAGCAGCTTGGAGATGACCGAGCGCACCCGGATGGTCTCGCGGGTGATGTCGTACTTGTGCGGCTCGGCCCAGCCGGAGCGCTGCACCCAGATGGTGACCTTGGTGCCGGCCTTGCCGCGCAGCAGGTTGACCGCCTCGTCCAGCGGCATGTTGACGGTGGACTCATCGCCGATGCGCACGATCTGATCCATGGCCTTGAGCCCCAGCCGGGCGGCCGGGGTGTCGGGCAGCGGCGAGATGATGGTCAGCGCCCCCTTGCGGATGGTGATGCGGATGCCCAGCCCGCCGAACTCGCCGGTGGTCTTGAGCTGCATCTCGCGGAACAACTCGGGCGGCAGCAGGTTGGAGTGCGGATCGAGGGTGCTGAGCATGCCGTTGACCGCGGCGAATTCGACGTCCTTGGGGTCGGTGTCCGCGTCGAGCTGTCCGGCGATATAGGCGAAGATCGGCTGCAGGTTGTAGTTCATCTCCCAGACCGTGCCCGGCTGGCCGACCTCGAACTCCGAGACCTCGGCGCCCACCTGCACCCGGGCCTGGCCGCCGGCGAGCCGGATCTCGACCTCGGACACCCGGCGCTCCAGGTAGTCGAGCACCTCATCGAGCATCTTCGACGGCTTGACCCGGGTCGGGTCCACGTAGTCCTGCTTGAGCTGCAGCAGCACCCAGCTCAGCCCCTCCATGCGCGCCAGATCGTAGTCGGCGGCGGGTTCATCGGTGGCCGGGGCCGGCGTGGCCAGGCCGAGCAGCAACGGGATCGAAAGCGCGACGAGCAGGCGCTGCATGGAATCTATCTCCCTGTAAAAAAATGCGAAAAAGCCATAGCGGCCTTCCGGCAGTTTAGGGGCCGGCCCGCGGCTTGTCAAGCTGGCCGAAGCATGACACCCATACGGCATTGGAACAATCCAACCCTGAGGGGCATTCAAAC
>CAYVQE010000060.1:8692-32848 GCA_964454005.1 uncultured Myxococcales bacterium | reverse complement strand
CTCGACCCGGCTGTCGCTGGCCGGCGCCAGCCGGCGCGGGCGGCCGGAGCAGGCCGCGGCCCGGCCCGGCCCGACCCGGCAAAGCCTGAGCGATCTGCGGCTGGTGGCCACCGCCCTGGTGCCCGGCAGCCCGGCGCTGGCCCTGGTCGAGGACCGCCGCGGCCACGTGCACCAGCTGGCCGTCGGCAACGCGGTCGGCCGCCGCTGCGGCCGGGTGACCGCAGTGCTGGCCGGCGCGGTCGAGATCGCCCTCGGCTGCCCGCGCCCGCCCGAGCCGGCCAAGGTGGTGCTGCGAGCCGACGCCCCCGAAGCCCCCTGAACACGAAGCCCAGACGAACTGCCCCGGAGACCGGGGACCGCCGGTCACCGCGGCGAGCGCGATGCCATCGAGATGCCCATCACGATACCCGCACCAGCCCGGCGAAGGTCTCCAGGTGCACCGTCTGCGGGAACATGTCGACCGCCTCCAGCCGCTCCAGCCGGTAGCCGCGCTCGAACAGCCGGGCCAGATCGCGGGCCAGGGTGCCCGGATGGCAGGAGACGTAGCCGATGCGCGCGCAGCCGCTGGCCGCGGCCGCGTCCAGCACCTCCGGCGCGCAGCCCTTGCGCGGCGGGTCAAGCACCAGCACCCCGGGCCGCAGCCCGGCGGCCACCAGCCCGGGCAGCACCCGCTCGACCCGGCCGGGTTCCAGCCGCAGCCCCAGGCCGTTGCGCTCGGCCGAGCGGCGGGCGTCGGCCACGGCCGGGGCGGCCGACTCGATGCCGATCACCTCGCGGCCGTCGGCCGCCAGCAGCGCCGCCAAAACCCCCACCCCGCAGTAGGCGTCGACCACCGGGCCCGGCGCTCCGGCGGCGAAATCCCGCACGCGGTCGAACAGGACGGCCGCCTGGGCGGTGTGGACCTGGAAGAACGAGCCGGTCGACAGCCGGAAGCGCAGCCCGTCCAGCCGCTCCTCGATCCAGTCGCGGCCCCACAGGCAACGGCTGCGCTGGCCCAGGATGACATTGGTGGCGGCCGGGTTGACGTTGAGCACCAGCCCAGCCACCCCCTCGGCCCGGGTGCGCAGCAACCGCACCAGCTCGCCGTAGCCGCCGCCGCGCTCGGCCGCAGCCACCAGGCTGACCAGCACCCGGCCGTCGGCCTGGCTGCGGCGCACCACCACGTGGCGCAGCCAGCCGCGCCGGCGGCGCTCGTCGTAGACCGGCACCCGCTTGCGCTCGGCCCAGGCGCGCACCGCGGCCACGGCCGCATCCAGCGCCGGATGGTGGATGCGGCAGCGCTCGGCCGGCACCAGCCGGTGGCTGCGCGGGGCGAAAAAGCCGGTGGCCACCCGGCCGGCCACCCGGCCCACCGGGTACTGGCCCCGGTTGCGGTACTCCAGGCTGCGCTCGGCCGCGGCCACGGCCACGCCGGCGCCCGGATCGAAACCGGCCACGGTGCGCAGCGCATCGCGCAGCAGGCGGCGCTTGAAGTCGAGCTGGGCGGCGACGTCGAGGTGCATCAGCTGGCAGCCGCCGCAGCGGCCGAACTGGGCGCAGGCCGGCTCGACGCGGCCGGGCGCCGGGCGCAACACCGCCTCCAGCTCGGCCATCACCCGCCGGCGGCCGACGTGCACCACCCGGGCGCGCACCCGCTCGCCTGGCGCGGCCCGGGGCACGAACACCGCCCGGCCGGCGGCCCGGCCCACCCCCTCGCCACCGGTGCCGCAGCCGTCGAGCTCCAGTTCGAGCCGGGTGCCGGGTTGCAGGGCCGGGTCGGTCATGCGGGCGTTCAACGGGCGGGGGCGCTGCGGGGGGCGGGCGGGCCTGACTACTTGCAGGGGTGCTCGATGAACTCGAACCGGGCCTGGTCGCCCTTGATCTGCATCAGCGCGCCCATGCCGCAGGACAGCTCGCCGCTGTTGAGCTGCCAGGGCAGCGGGTTGGCCGAGCCCACGTTGAGGTAGGCGTTTTTCACCCACTCGCCGGCGGCCACCGGCTCGCCCTGGCGATCCACCGCCCGGCCGCCGGCCTCCAGGATGTGGCCGAACAGGCCGAAGGGGATCTGGTGATCGCGCAAAAAGCCGGTCAGCCGGGCGTCGCCCACGTTGCCGGCCTCGACCGCGGTGTCCAGCGCGCGCTTGTCCTCGCCGGCCGGCGGGCCGTGCGACACCAGCACCACCGGCTGCTCGGCCGCTGCGGTGTAGCCGGCCAGGGCGTCGACCTCGCGCGGCTTGTAGGAGCAGCCCCCGCTCTGGTGGACGAACTTGCGGTCCAGGTAGCCGGGCAGGCTGACCAGGGTGGCGCCGCCCAGGTCGACCCGGCGCACGAAGTCGAAGTTGATAGCGTTGGGGGCCACCTTGTAGGCGTTGAGCAGGGCCCGGTTGAAGGCGGTGCGGCCCTCGGTGTTGCCGATCAGCACCAGCGTCAGCCAGCCGCGCCGGGCGCAGTGGAGCACCACCTGGGTGATCTCATACTCGGTGGCCGCCAGGTCGCCGTTGAGCACCAGGGCGTCGATCTTCTTGGCGGCGAAGCGATCCAGGAAGTAGTCCAGCGCCGCCCGGGTCTCGTCGGAGTAATCCTTGATGGCGCCGAGCACGCCCAGGCTGACCACCCCGTCCGCATCGGCGCCCTTCAGGCTGAGCCGGTCGCCGTGGTAGGTATACGCCCGGCCGCCGATCTGCATCGCCACCGGCTCATCGAGCTTCTCGCCCGCGCCGGTGCACTTGATCAGCCGCGCGCCGATGTAGTCGGCGTAGGCCGTGTCCGGAACATCCACCTCGGCCAGGCACTCCGGATCGGCGAGGGCCGCCTCCAGCTTGCCGGCCGCGCCGGAAGCGTCCGCCTTGCCGCTCTCGGCGCCGGCCGCGGCCGGCGCCGCCCAGCCCAGAATCAGGGTCAAGATCATCGCCTTGCGCATCGTTACCCTCCCAGCCATACACCCATGCCACCTGGCGGCCGGCATGTCAATCACCCTTGTCTCAGACGCGCGCCAGCGGCGGAACTTCACCGCTGCCCCCTTCGCCAAACAGGTTGACAGAAACCGGCTCACCCCACAGAATGGGCTGTCCTCTTAAGAGGCAGACCATCAACAAGGTGCATGGGTTGAAAGGAGTTGTGTCGATGAAGTTGAACAAGTGTAGGTTTTTGATCGCCGGCGGCCTGGCCGCGCTGGGCCTGCTGGTGGCCGGCTGCCCCGGCACTGAAGATCCGTTGGAGTCCTGCGAAGGCATCACCTGCGGCGACCACGGCGAGTGCGACGACTCGAGCGGCGAAGCGGTGTGCGTCTGCGACGAGGGCTACCACGAAGAGAACATGATCTGCGTGCCGGACGACAGCGGGAAAAAGCGCATCGGCGAGGAGTGCACCGACAGCGGCGAATGCCAGGACGGTTGGTGCCTCAAGTACACCGGCCAGAACACCGGCTACTGCTCGCTGCGCGACTGCCAGGGCGACGACGCCTGCGTCAACTACGGCGACGACGACGCCGAGATGTGCTGCGTCGACATGGGCGGCGACTTCTTCATGTGCTTGAAGATCGGCGAGGGCTGCTCCTGCGGCGATCAGTCCGGCATGTGCGGCGCCTCCTGCGCCTGCCAGATGGACTCGGCTTGCGATCCCAGCCAGGCCTGCCTGAGCACCGGGCCCGACGATCCCAACGCGCTGTGCTCGCACGAGTGCGCCACCGACGCCGACTGCAACGACTGCGCGGATCCCGAACAGCCCGACGCCCTGTTCACCTGCCAGCCCATCTCGGGCGGGAACATGTACTGCCTGGGCGACACCCCAGATGCTTGCGATAGCAGCCTGGACTGCGAGGGCGACGACGTCTGCTTCCCCATGCCCACGCCCGACGAGACCGATCTGGAGGGCTCCTGCGGCCAGCTCGGCGACCTGCCCATCGGCGCCGAGTGCAACGACGAGGACAACCCCAACGACCTGCCGCAGGAGGAGCGCTGCGCCGGCTTCTACTGCATGAACGATCACTGCAGCGCGGTCTGCGAGTTCGCGGCCGACTGCCCGGACAACATGGTCTGCGGCACGGTCAACTTCCAGATGGACGAGGCCGGCAACGAGATGGCCTCGATCGGCATGTGCATCTGGATGGAGGGCTCGCTCGACGACTGCGGCGGCAACGCCGACTGCCCGGCCGGCGAGGTCTGCCAATACAACCTGCCGCCCGAGAGCGACACGGTCGACAAGATGTGCACCATCTGGGACTGCGACCCGGCCGCCGACGGCTGCGTCGGCGCGGGTGAAGCGTGCGGCCAGGGCATGGACCCGTGCTTCACCGGCCTGTGCCTGGTCAGCCAGGGCTCGGACGAGGGCTGGTGCTCGGCGCTGTGCAACGCCCACGCCGACTGCCCCGAGGGCATGATCTGCGGCCTGCTAGGCGTCAGCGAGACCCAGAGCACCGGCGCCTGCGTCAACTTCGACGGCTCGGGCGACGTCTGCGGCGGCGACCCGGACTGCATCGCGGGCGAGGCCTGCACCTACATCGCCTCGCCGGAGGGCGGCGTCGAGTCGCTGTGCGCCACCGAGATCTGCGACCCCGAGGGCGACAACTGCTCCTACGTGGGCGAGGAGTGCGGCCAGAACATGCCGCCGTGCTACAACGACCTGTGCCTGACCGACGGCACCAACTCCTGGTGCGGCGCGGTCTGCGAGACCGCCGCCGACTGCCCGGAAGGTTTCCTCTGCGGTGGGCTGCAGTTCCAGGGCGACCCGGACGTCTACGGCGCCTGCTCCCCGGCCCCGGGCAGCGGCGACCCCTGCGGCGCCGACGCCGACTGCACCGCCGCCGAAGAGGCCTGTTTCTACAACCAGAACCCGAGCGGCGACATCGAATCGCTGTGCCTGGAGTGGACCTGCGATCCGGCCGCCGCCGAGTGCGGTGATCTCGGCGACACCTGCGGCGAGGGCATGCCGCCGTGCTACAGCGATCTGTGCCTGGTCAGCCAGGGCGAAGACGACGGCTGGTGTTCGACCCCGTGCGTGGTCCACGAGGACTGCCCCGCCGACTGGATGTGCGGCGGGCTGCAGTTCCAGGGCTCGGACGAGGTCGTCGGAGTCTGCGTCGAGGCCCCGGGCAGCGGCACGCCGTGCACCAACGAGGCCGACTGCATCGAGCCGACCGAGGCCTGCATGTTCGCTGCACCGCCCAACCAGCCGATCGAGGCCATCTGCCTCGAGGGCGTGGCCGACGGCGCCGGGCCGGGCGAGGCCTGCGACGATCAGACCCCGTGCTTCAACGAGCTGTGCCTCAACGCCGGCTACTGCTCGGCGGTCTGTGCCACCAACGACGACTGCGCCGCCTACACGGTCGGCGAGCAGTCCATGGAGTGCACCTACATCGGCCTGGGCGGCGATCAGTACGGCACCGCCTGCGTGGAGCCGGGCGATTTCTCGCCGCTGTGCTCGCTGTGCCTCGAGAGCACCGAGTGCGCCGGCGACGCCGTCTGCCGCGCCTCCGAGGCCGTGGCCGGAGAGACCTACTGCACCCTGCCGTGCCCCAACGGCGACGAGTGCCCGGACGGGTCGACCTGCACCGACGTGGGCGAAGACGACATGCAGTGCATCCCCGAGGGCGATACCTGCCAGCCGTAGGCGTCCACCAGCAGTAGAATTAGAGGGCTCCCCCTACGGGGGGAGCCCTTTTTCGTGCGCCACCTGCCAGCCGTAGGCGTCCACCAGCAATAGAATTAGAGGGCTCCCCCTACGGGGGGAGCCCTTTTTCGTTGCGGCCGGTTCAGAAGCCGGCGAAGAGCTTCTCCAGCGAGGTGCCCAGGGCCGAGGCGATCTTGTACAGGCTGGCCACCGAGGCCGAGGACTCGGCCCGCTCGATCTGGCTCAGCAGGCTGACCGACAGCCCGGTGCGCCGGGCCACCTGCTTCAGCGTCAGGCCCTGGGCCTTGCGCTCGGTTCGCACCTTGGCACCGACCGACTGCAGCAGCCCCTGCTCCGGGTCGCGCAGCAGGCCCTTCTGCTCGACCACGTTGCCCACTGCAGCCAGCAGCCGCTCGGGATCGATGGGCTTGGCCACGTAGTCGCTGACCCCACCCTTGAGCGAGGCCACCGCCGTCTCCACCGACGGGTAGCCGGTCAGCACGATCACCGCCAGGTCGCCGTCGCGGCTGCGGATCCGGCGCAGCACCTCGATGCCGTCGGTGCCGGGCAGGCGCATGTCCAGCACCAGCACGTGGTAGTTGCCGCCCGCCAGCAGGTCCAGGCCGCGCTCGGCGGTGGTGGCCGCTGTCACCCGGTAGCCCCGGCGGCCCAGGATGTGCTCGATGATCTCGATGTGCTCGGGATCGTCATCGATGACGAGAATCTCGACGGCCCGGCTCTTCATGGCGCCCCCCTCCAGCACGGCGATTCCCTGGCCAGTGCCAATTCACATTAGCACTGGAATTTAATGACCGTCAAGTGCGTCGGTTGCGGCCGGTTTCCGGCGCAACCGCCCAGAAAGCGGTTGCAATCACGCGAGCCTGGCCCTAAGCTGGCCGCATTGTTCACGAGCTGCCCCGCTCGGTGCGCGGAGCGCCGGCAGCGGAGCCCTTTGCGCAGAATCGACGGAGTCAGCGATGACCCGGATCCTGGTGGTCGACGACGTCAAGCTCTTCCGCCACATGGAGGCCAGCGCGCTGGGCTGGCTCGGCTACACCATCGAGGAGGCGGCCAGCGGCAACGAGGCGCTGGAGCGCATCCGCCACGATCCGCCGGACCTGGTGCTGCTCGACTACCACATGCCGGGCATGAGCGGCCACGAGGTCTGCGCCGCCATCAAGTCCGACCCGGCGCTGCACAGCCTGCCGGTCATCATGGTGGCCTCCTCGGCCCGCGATGACGACGTCCGCCGGGCGGTGCAGGCCGGCTGTGACGACTTCTTGACCAAGCCGCTCGACGACGCCACCCTGGTGCGCAAGGTCGAGTGCCTGCTGGGCGGCGCCGACCGGCGCCGCTACCCGCGCGTGCCAGCCTCGATGCAGGTGTCGTTCGAGGACTTCCAGGGCATCTTCATCGAGTACGCCCGCGACATCAGCCGCTCGGGCGTGTTCATCGAGATGGACGAGCCTTTGGCCGTCGGCGCCCGCCTGCGGTTGACCTTCTCGCTGCCGCCGCCGTTCGACGAGCGGCCGGTGCAGGCTTACGGCCGGGTGGTGCGCAGCGAGACCGGCGGCGAGCGCGGGCCGGCCGGCGTGGGCGTGTCGTTCATCCACGTCGATCCGGCCAGCACCAAGGTCATCGACGCCCTGGTCGCCGGCCAGCAGCTGCCCGAGCAGGAGGCGACCGGGCAGTTCGGCCGGGTCAGCCTGCGGGTGGACGCGGATCCGGATGCCGCTCCGGCGGCCGACGACGCGCGGCAGACCGAAACCGAGGATCCCCGGCTGCGCTCGCTGAGCCGCGACTGCGTGGACCTGCGGGCCGCCATGGACGAGATGCAGCGCGACCACCTGCGCCTGTCGGCCCTGGTGGCGGTGGCCGAGGGCCTTTGTGCGGCCGACTCGCCGGCGGCGGTGATCGCCGCCGGCCGCGACGTGCTGCGCGATTTGATCGGGGCGGCCGCCTACGGCATCTTCATCGGCCCGGCCGACGGCGGCCGGTTGGTCGCGGTGGCCAGCAACGGCCTGCCCGAGCGGCTGGCCGCGGCCATGCCGCTCGAGGGCCCGCTGCTCGAGGCGCTGGAGCAGCGCCGGGTGCTGCTGCCGGCCCCGCCCCAGACGCTGGGCGACAGCGGCCTGCAGCTGCTGGCGGCCGCCGGCCTGAGCGCCGGCCTGCGTCCGCTCGGCGCGATCGGCATCTTCCGCCTGTTCGAGCAGAAGCCCGCCCTGGGCCTGACCGACCAGCAGCTGCTCGAGATGCTCGGCCGCCACCTGGGCACGACTCTCAGCGCCCGGGTGGCGCTGGCGCGCTCCGGCCAGCCGTCGCCGGCCGACCTGCTACAGGCCATCTCGGCTTCTTGATCTGAAGTACACCCGCCCGCAGGGGGGGCGTGCGCGCGGCTACTTCTGCAGCTTTTCGTAGTCGGCCAGGAACTTGCGCACGGCCGGGGTGTACATGCACTTGGGGCAGAGCTTGACGTATTTTTTGTACTGGTGGTAGGCCTGCTTGCGGTTGCCGAGCATGGCGTAGGCCGAGCCCAGCAACCGGTGCAGCTCGTAGTCGCGCGGGTAGACGCGCAGCGCCTTCTTGTAGAGCGAGATGGCCTTGCTGTACTGCTTGCGCTTGTAGGCCTCGACACCCTGGCCGCGTATCTCGGCCGAGCGCTCCTGGCGCGAGCCGCCGCCCTGACCCGCCCGCCGGTCGCGGCCGCCCTCGGCCCCCTTGCCGCCCCGCGGCGGCCGCGGCTTGCGGACGGCGGCGGCGATGCGGCGCTTGAGCTTGTCGCGTTTTGACTTGGCCAGGTAGTTGTCCGAATCGACCGCCAACACCTTGTCGTATTCCTGGACCGCGTCCCGAAGCTTGCCGGACTTCTCGAGCTGGTTGGCCCGGTTGAGGTGCAGACCGCGGTACTTCTTGATGACCTCGTTGCGCTTGCCCGCGGCCTGCTTGTAGACGTCGGTGGCCTCCGGAATCTCGGCGATCAACTCCAGCGCCTGGTCCCAGTCCTTGCGCTCGATGGCCTTGTTGGCCTCGGCCAGCAGGGTGCCGGACTCCTTCTCGCGCAGCACCTTCTCCAGCATCTGCTGGCAGGCCTTGTGCGCCGGGTCGAGCTTGGTACAGGAGCGCAGCGCCTGCTCGGCCAGGCCCCACTCCTTGTTCTTCATCTGGGCCATGGCCTGCTCGAAGTACTCCTGGGCCTCGCTCTCGGGCGTGGCCGAGCCCTGCTCGTCCGCGGGCGGCTCGACGGGCGCAGGGCCCGGGCCGGGTTGCTCGCCCGGGCTGTCGGCCGTCCCCGCCCCAGCGGTCGGTTCATCGGCCGGCTCGGTCGCGTCGCCGCCCGAGAAGTGGTGGATGGCGAAGCCGCCGCCGCCCACCAGCAGCACGGCCACCGCGCCGAACAGCAGCCACTTGCCCAGCCCGCCGCCGGCTGGCCGGGTCTCGGACAGGCTGGCGTCGACCATCGGCCGGGGCGGGGCCGCGGCCGGGGCCGGGGCCGCCTCGGCCTGGCCGCCGGCAGCCGCCTGGTTGGCCTCGGCCAGGGCGGTCTGCGCGTCATCGCCCGGGGCCAGATAGCGCATCTTGACGTGGCCGAGTTCGATGACGTCGCCCTTGCGCACGTCGACCCGGGCGTACTCCTCGCCGTTGACCAGCACCCCGTTGGCCGAGTCGAGGTCGATGATGCGGTAGACGCCGCCGTCGTGCACCATCTTGGCGTGGCGGCTGGAGACCGAGCGGTGGGGCAACTGGATGTCGTTCTCCTCGGTTCGGCCCAGGGTCAGCTCGGTGCGGTTGAGGTCGAAGACCTGGCCGGCCAGATCGGTGGTGAAGACCACCAGCCGGGCGGCCTGGGTCTCCGCGATCGGGCGCGCTCGGCCGGGCTCGGCCTTATTCTCCTCGAGCGGCAGGCGCAGCACCGCGGTGCCGCCGTCGCCGGTGGTCGGCGCCGGGGCCTCGGCGGCCTGGCCGCCGGCCTTGATCGGCGGCGGCTGGCCCTGCGGGGCCTCGGCCGGCGGCGCGGCCGCGTCCTGGGCCTGCTGCAGGGCCAGGTGGTAGTCGCCGATCTCGACCAGATCGCCCTCGCGGATGGTGGTCCGGGCGCTGATGCGGCCGCCGTTGACCTTGACGCCGTTGTAGGAGTCCAGGTCCTCGATGAACACGGTGCCGTTGGAGCGGATCAGGCGGGCGTGGTGGCGCGAGACGTTGCGTTCGGTCAGACGGATGGTGTTGCCCTCTTTGCGGCCTATGGTGATCTCTTCCTTGGCCAGGGGCACTACGGTGGTGTGGCCTTCGTCATCCTCGATGATCAGCTTGAACACCGTTCCCTCCGGCCTTTGCTGCAAGGGATCGCGAAGTCCGTACCACCTGGAGCCCCGGCAGCGGTCCAGCCACCACCCGTAAGGACTCTATGCTAGATGTATCACGAGCCGTCTCCCGGTGCAAGCATCCGGCCCGGCTCGTCGGCCGCCGGCAGCAAGCGCTGCAGGTTGAAGCCATCGACCGGCCACTTGCGGTAGGCGGCGTTGCGGCGCACGAAACGGGTCAGCGGCTCGTCGACCACCCGGGCGTAGCCGGCCCGGCCGGCGTGGCGCAGGCAGCGGCCGGCCGGGCAGTCCACCATCAGGCCCTGGTGGGTGACCCGGGTCGGCATGCTGGCGAAGCCGCGCCGCACCACGTTGACCAGGGTACCGGCCGGCATGCGCGGCTGCAGCGCGAGCACCGCGTCCAGCGGCACGATCGGCAGCCGGTAGACCCCGCCGGGAATCTGGTCCGCGGTCAGCTGCGGCCACTTCTCCGGGTGGCGCCGCCGCTGCCAGACCTCGGCGTCGAGCCGTTTTTCCACCCAGCGCACCCGCTCGCCGCCGACCGCTACGGTGATGTCGGTCAAAAAACCGGCCCGCTGGTTGGCCGGCAGCCACTGCGCCTCCATGAAGTGCTTGCGCCAGCGGTAGGCCATGCGCCCGTCCAGGTAGCGGATGCGCCGCAGCCAGCCGAGCGCCTCGGGCAGCGAGCGGGCGCGGGCCAGCGCCAGGCACTGCTCGATGTAGGTGGTGCAGTCGACCGCGTCGAAACGGATGACCGGGTCCGGATCCGGCTGCCGGCCAGCCCCCTCGCCCAGCGGCGAGCGGGCGTAGGGCACGTCCAGCATGGCGGCCGAGACGGCCAGCAGCCGGTCGGCGAAGCGGGGCCGGCGCCGGTGCTGCCCGGCCAGAAAGATGCGCCGCTGCAACGGCGTCATGTGCTGCAGGCGCGGCTCGGTCACCCGCAGCGCGGCCGGGCCGCGCCACAGCCGGACCAGCCGCAGCGTCCGCTCGGCCAGCCGGGCCCGCCCGCCGTCGCCGGCCGGGCCCGCGCCGGCGCCGAGCCAGGCCAGCAGCAGCGCCGGCCACAGCAGTTGCAGCGCGGCCGTCATCGGCGGCAGTCTAGCGCCGCGAATAGCGCGGCACAAGAGACGCTGCTTCGATGACGGCGGCATGCAAACTCGACTCGCTTGTTCAGATCGAGCCGACTCGACCTGAATCCGCCAGCTGAGCAGCGATGCTGAGTCCTACCCGCTCCAACCGTCAGCAGAATCTCGGATTCCCAGTCTCACCGAAACGGTGAGTCGTTCGAATCGGGCACTGAGCCCGCGGGCCCCCGGCAGCTGTGGGATCTGGGCATTCGGATTCAGGACCGCCCTATGGGTGGTGGGAGAACCTGGCTCGAGCAATGGGTTTGACATGACCGCGCGGTAGCGGTACGGCCTTGGGACATGAGCGAATCGAACCATGCGGATACGGCCCTGATCACCGGTGCCTCCGGCTTCATCGGCTGGCGCCTGACCCGTACCCTGGCGGCCCGCGGCCGGCCGCTGGCGCTGCTGGTGCGCCCGGCCTCGCGCGACAAGCTGAACCGGCGCCTGGCCGGGCTGGGCGCCGGGCAAGCCGCGCGGGTGCGTCTGATCAGCGGCGACCTGGACAAGCCCGGGCTGGCGCTGGCGGCGGCCGACCGCGACTGGTTGCGGCGGCGGGTGACGCAGGTCTACCACCTGGGCGCGGCCTACGACATGTGCGCCGCGCCGCAGCAGCTGGAGCGCACCAACGTGGCCGGCACCCGACACCTGCTGGACGAGGCCGCCGCCATGCAGCGGCTGGAGCGCTTCTGCCACTGCAGCTCGATCGCCGTCTCCGGCGACTTCGCCGGTCACTACCGCGAGTCGGACTTCGACCGCGGCCAGCAGCCGCTGCATCCCTATGGCCAGACCAAGTTCGAGGCCGAGCGGCTGGCGCGCGACAGCGGCCTGCCGCTGACCGTGTTCCGGCCCGGGGTGGTGGTGGGCGACAGCCGCAGCGGCGAGATGGATAAGATCGACGGCGCCTACCTGGCGCTGGCCGCGCTGCACGCCATCCGGCGGCTGCCGGGCGCCACCCGGCTGCCGATGATCGTACCGCGCGACGACGCACCGCTGTTCCACCTGGTGCCGGTCGACTTCGTCGTCGAGGCCATGGCCCAGTTGGGCGGCCTGGAGCGCAGCCACGGCCGGACCTACCACCTGACCGATCCGGCGCCGGTGTCCTTCCGCCGCTTCTACCTGGCCTGCCTGGAGGCGATGGGCTTCACCGGCCCGACCATCGGCCGGCCGGTGCAGCGGCTGGTGCACCTGCTGCTGCGCCCCCCGCTGGCCGATCTGCTGCGCCGCAGCGGCCGCCGGCTGGGCCTGCCGGTCGATCTGCTGCCGCACCTGGTGGTCGAGGTGACCTACGACACCGCCCGGACCGAGGCCGACCTGGCCGCCAGTGGGCTGCGCTGCCCGCCGCTGCTCGAGATCCTGCCCCGGCTGGTCGCTTACTTCGAGCGCCACCTGGCCTGAGCCGGAGTCCGGGTCGCTTCGGCTCAATCCAGCCAAGGCTCTTTTACCAGCGGTCGGGCCTGTGCGATAATTGCGCTTCGACGCAGCGAACCCGGAGGTGCACCGTCGTCCTATTGCTGCCCATCCTGAGCCTGGTGATCGGTCTCAGCGCCGCGCTGGCCGCCCGCGAGCAGATCCGCCACGGCGACGCCATCTGGCGCGGCGCCCACCTGCCGGGGGTGGCGCTGACGGTCGGCGCGGCGGTGGTGCCGCTGGGCGTCTACCTGTTCCTGGTTTATCCCCACTGGTCCACGCTCTACTGGTGCGCTCCGCTCGCGGTGTCCGGCTGGCACCTGACCTGGATCCTGCCGGGGGCGCCGCTGGCCGGCGGCCTGGGCTTTATGCTGGGCGTGCTGCTGATACGCCGCTGGCGGCCGGCGGCCGCCGCCGGCGCCTGCGGCGCGGCCGTGGCCGGGCTGATCACGGCCTTCGGCCTGGTGGCCGATCGCCTGGGCCACCTGACCGACGGCGGCGACTGGCAGCAGGCACCGGCCGTGTTGACCGGCGACCTGGCAGCGGTGTTCGCCTTCGCGGTGCCGGTGCTGCTGGGCGCCTGGGCCTTTTTGCTGGTGCTGTTCGCCATCGAGGGCCGCAAGCTGCAGCGCGCCAGCCGCGCCCGCCAGGAGACGGCGCCGCTCGACTCGGCCGTGCTGGTCCCGCCGGCCGGGCTCTCGGTGCTGGCCGACCCGGCGGCGGCCGGGAGCGAAGGGTCGAAACGCGAAGGGGCCGGGGACGAAGCGTCCGGACCGGCCGCGGCGGACGAGCCGCAGCCGAACGCCGGCGACAACGCGCCGCGTTTCGATCCGGCGGCGGCCGGCGAGAAGAAGACCTGATCGCCGGGGCCGCCGCTGCGGGGCGGCCTTTTTTCTTGACAGCATTTACCGGCGCTTGATAAAAGCGTTTGGAAATCATAGGATTGGGAAGACGGAAGACACGGAGCGGTCCGGGCGACCGCCGGGCCCTAACCCGAGAGGACGAATATCATGAAGCGCGCCTGGTTGACGGGTCTGGTCGGGCTGGCGGTGGTCGGGTTGGCGCTGGCGGCCGGTGGTTGCGGACCGGTCGAGTCGACCCACACCATCCTCAAGGCCGACACCGCCCTGCACAACGCCAAGACCGCTGGAGCGGCCAAGGGCCTCAGCCCGGAAGCGATCTACCACTACACCGCCGCGCAGCAGTACCTGCACAAGGCGCGCGAGGAGTGGGGCACCTCCGACTTCGAATACTCCATCGACTTCGCCCGCAACGCCCTGGATCACGCCACCGCGGCGCGGGAAAAGGCACTGGCGGCCGAGGACGAGCAAGCGCAGTAGCCTGCAGCGCGAGGAGACCTCCGATGAGACCTTGGTGGCGAGATGCGATCGCAAAGACCCCGCTGCTGCTGGTGGCGGCTTCCCTGCTGGCCGGTTGCGTGTCGGGCTCGAAGATCCGGGCCGACGTCGAGGTCGCCAAGCGCGACATCGCCAAGGCCCGCAACGAGCAGAACGCGATCCGCTGCGCGCCGCACGACCTGGCCATGGCCGAGACCCACGCCGCTTTCACCGAGGCCGAGCTCGATCAGGGCAACTGGCTGCGGGCCGACGAGCACGTGCAGATCGCCATCGCCGCGGCCGAGCGGGCGGTGGAGAACTCGCGCCACTGCCGGCCCAAGAAGGTGCTGGTCAAAAAACCGCCCAAGGTGGCGGTCATCAAGAAAGCCGACACCGACGGCGACGGCATCTTCGACGTCGACGACGAGTGCCCCACCGACGCCGAGGACAAGGACGGCTTCGAGGACGAGGACGGCTGTCCGGACTTCGACAACGACCAGGACGGCATCCCGGACTATCCCCAGCCCGAGGACGAGTGCCCCAACGAGCCCGGCCCGCCCGAGACCAAGGGCTGCCCGGTCCAGGATCGCGACGGCGACGGTATCCCCGACCACAAGGACGAGTGCCCGGACGACCCCGAGGATGAGGACGGCTTCGAGGACGAGGACGGCTGCCCGGACCTCGACAACGACCAGGACGGCATCCCCGACACCGAGGACGAGTGCCCCAACGAGGCCGAGGACAAGGACGGCTTCGAGGACGAGGACGGCTGCCCGGACGCCGACAACGACCAGGACGGCATCCCGGACTACCCGGAGCAAGAGGACAAGTGTCCGAACGAGGCCGGGCCGCCCGACAGCCCCCAGGGCAAGGGCTGCCCGCGCAAGTACAAGCTGGTCAAGATCAACCGCGAGCAGAAGCGGATCGAGATCAAGCAAAAGGTCCACTTCCGCACCGCCAAGTGGTCCATCCTGCCCAAGTCCTACAAGCTGCTCGAGGACGTGGCCCAGGTGCTCAAGGACTTCCCCAAGATGAAGGTCTCGATCGAGGGCCACACCGACAGCCGCGGCGGCGACCGCTACAACCAGCGGCTGAGCGAGAAGCGGGCCACCTCCGTGCGCCAGCACCTGATCGAGCGCTACGATATCGATCCGGACCGGCTGCAATCCATCGGCTACGGCGAGACCAAGCCGATCGCATCGAACCGCACCGCCCGCGGGCGCGAAGCCAACCGCCGGGTCGAGTTCCGCATCGTGTCGGAGTGAGCCGCTCGCGGTGAGCGAGCGCGGGTCCATCACCCGGTCCGCCGGGGCGGTCGGCGGGCTGACCCTGTTCAGCCGGATGGCCGGGCTGGGCCGGGACATGGTCTTCGCCTCGCTGTTCGGCGCCGAGCGGGCGGCCGACGCGTTCAACATCGCCTTCGTCATCCCAAACGTGCTGCGCCGCTTTTTGGCCGAGGGCGCGCTGAGCGTGGCCTTCGTGCCGGTGTTCACCGAAGTGCGCACCCAGCAGACCCGCGCCGAGCTGCACCGGCTGTTCTCGGTCACCTTCACCTGGTTCAGCCTGCTGCTGCTGGTCGTCTGCGGCGCCGGGGTGCTGGCCAGCCCGGCGCTGGTCAAGCTGTTCGCCCCGGGCTTTGCGCCCGACAAGTTCGCCTTGGCCGTGTTTCTCAACCGGCTGATGTTCCCCTACCTGTTCTTCATCGGCCTGACCTCGCTGGCGGTGGGCATCCTGCACACCCACCGCCACTTCGCCGCCCCGGCGGCCGCACCGGTGCTGCTCAACGCGGCCATCATCGCCAGCGCACTGGCGTTGCACGACGCGGTCGATCCGCCCATCAGCGCCATGGCCATCGGCGTGCTGGCCGGCGGTCTGCTGCAGCTGCTGCTGATGTGGCCCTTCTTGCGGGCCCGGGGCGTGCGCCTGCGGCCGCGCTTCCAGCGCGGCCACCCGGCGGTGGGCAAGATGCTGCGGCTGATGGGCCCGGCCGCCTTCGGCCTGGCCGTCTACCAGGTCAACATCCTGGTCTCCAAGGCGCTGGCCTCGCTGCTGCCCGAGGGCTCGGTGACCTACATCTACTATTCGGACCGCTTCATGGAGCTGCCGCTGGGCGTGTTCGCGGTGGCGGTGGCCACGGTGGTGCTGCCCAGCCTCAGCGAGCACGCCGCCCAACAAGACCAGGAGCGTTTCAAGTCCACCCTGCGCTACGCGCTCGAGCTGACCCTGCTGGTCTGCGTCCCGGCCATGGTGTGGATGGCGGTCTGCCGCGAAGGCCTGATCGCCACCTTGCTGCAGCGGGGCCGGTTCGATCACGGCGACACCCTGGCCACCGCCCGGGTCTTTCTGGCCGCGGCCGCCGGCATCTGGGCGGTGGCCGGCGTGCGCAATCTGGTGCCGGCCTTCTACGCGCTGGGCGACACCAAGACCCCGGTCAAGATCGCCTTCGCCGCTTTTTTGCTCAACGCCGGGCTGGGCGCCGCGCTGATGTGGCCGCTGGGGCCGGCCGGGCTGACGGCCGCCAACTCGATCTCGAGCGCGTTCAGCTTCGGCCTGCTGATCGTGCTGCTGCGGCGCAAGGTCGGCCCCCTGGGCGGGCGGGTGCTATGGCGGGCCGGCTGGCGCATCGGGCTGGCAGCGGCCGCCGCCGGCGCGGCCGCCTGGCCACTGGCGGCCACGCAGCTGTGGGCGGTCGACGGCGCGCTGGGCGGCAAGCTGCTGCGGCTGGGGCTGGCCGGGCTGGCCGGGCTGGCGGCCTTCGGCCTGGTCGCCTGGCTGCTCAGGGTCGACAGCCTGCGTTTTCTGCTGCGCCGCTTCCGCCGTCGCGGCTGACCGGGGCTCACCCGCCCTGCGGCGTGCCTTTTGTAATCTGAGATTCGGACCGTAGGGGCGGGGATTGCGGCTCGACCGCGAAGCGCACCACCAGCGCCGAGCCGGCGACCAGCACTCCGCGCACCAGCGGCGCGGCCGCCGCGCCCTCGGGGCCGATCAAGCGCAGCGCCGCGGCGGCCTGCAGCTGCACCGGGGTGTGCCGGCCGTCTCGCCGCCGGTCGCGGATCAGCAACCGGTGCTCGCCCGGCCCGGGCGCCAGCGGCAGGGTCAGCCGGAAGCTGGCCGAGACGGCCGACTCGCGCCGCGTCGGGCCGAGCAGGCCCGAACTCGACCGGCCCGCCGGCCGGCCGTCCAGCCGCCGGCCGTCGCAGCGCACCTCCAGCTCGGCGCGCAGCCGCTCGGCCAGCTCGGCCAGCGCGGCGTCGCGCTCGCCGCGGTCGATGCGGCCGTCGGCGTTGCCGTCCCAGCGGCGGCGGGCACGGTAGGCCTCGCCGCCGGCGGGCAGCACCACTTGCACCGAGGCGTGCAGGGCGTCGGCTTCCAGCAGCAGCCGCAGCGTCCGGCGGTGCAGGCCCTGGTGGGCGGCGGCTGCGGCGGCGGCCAGGACGACGGCGATGGAGACGGCGCTGGCGGCGAGGCGGGCGGCCCCCGGGGCCGTCACCGTTTCTCCCGGACGTAGCCCTTGCGGATCAGGTGCAGCAGGGCCTGGTAGGTCTCCAGGTCGGACAGCAGGCTCTTGTCGAGCACCGCCTGCACCTGGCCGTGGTTGTGCACCAGCTGCAGGGTGTCGAGCTGGTCCTCGTCCAGCTCGCGCAGCGGCGGCGACAGCGGCCGGGCCAGGCCGAAGTGGGTGGCCGGATCGGGGCACTGGTCGGCGATGCGGCCGAACTCGTCCAGCTCCCGCATGGCGTCCATCAGCAGGCCCTCGGTGCTCTCGTCGAGTTCGACCATGAACTTCTCCGAACTCGGCGCGGTCAGCTCGAAGAACCCCTCGGTCCAGGAGATGATGCGGGTGAAGGCCTTCTGCGGGCCCATGTCGTGATCGTCGTCGACCGAGGCGTAGTAGATCTTGCCGTTGCGCAGGTAGATCTTGCCCTCGTGGTCGTCGGTGCGGATGACCACCACCCCGCTCTTCTTGCTGGTCGAGAACAGCTGCAGCAAATCGGGCAGCGGCACCTCGTCGATGCGGCCGGACATCGGGCTGGAGGCGCGCTTCTTCTTGGCCGCCACCTGCTGCATCATCGACTTGATCTCGTGGTCGTCGAGCGGCTTGTCGGCCGCCTCGGTGTCCTTCAGGGCCACCAGCTTGAGGATCGAGGTACCCACCAGGATGCGGTCGCCCTCCTTGAGCCGGGCCTTCTTGACCTTCTCGCCGTTGACGAAGGTGCCGTTGGTGCTGCCCAGATCCTGGATCATCACCTGGGAGTCGGTGGTCACGATCTTGGCATGTTTGCGCGAGACCATGTCCTCGACCAGCACCATGTCGAGTTCCGAGCTGCGGCCGACCACGATCTCGCGGTTGGGCTGCAGCGGGAACTCGCCACCCTGGTATTTGCCCGAAATGAATCGCAACGCATATCGCATGCCGCACCGCCCTGGGATGATTTCACTCTATCGCCGGCCCACTCTCGAACTCAAGTTCCTGGTCATCGGGCGCCGCCCGCCGCTTCGGCTCAGCCCCCCTGGCCGGCGTCGTCTTCGCCCACCAGGTTGAGATACATCTGGCAGCTGCGGTTGTCCGGATCCTGGCGCAGGGCTTCGCGCCACTCGGCCACCGCCTCGTCGTTGCGCCCCAGCGCGTACAGGGTGATGCCCAGGTGGATGCGGGCCGCGGTGTAAGCCGGCCGCTCCTCCAGAATGCGCCGGAACTGCTCGATGGCCTGATCGTGGTGGCCGTCGTCGCGCAGCGCCTGGGCCAGCTTCAGCCGGATGTCGACGAACCCCGGCGCCAGCGACAGGGCCTTGCGGTACTCGTCGGCGGCCTGGCCGTGCAGGCCGCTCGACAGGTAGACATCGCCGATATCGGCGTACATGTTGGATATCTTGCCGCGCACGAAGGGATCCAGCTCGCCGGGCTCGGCCCGCGAGCGCGCCAGCGCCTGGCCGTAGACCTGCTTGGCGTCCTCGTAGCGGCCCAGGTCGTTGTAGGTCACCGCCAGGTTGAGCGCCGCCTCGGTGTAGCCCGGGTTGATCTGCAGCGCCTGCTCGAAGTGGCCCTGGGCCTTGGAGAACAGGCCTCGATCGTGGTAGATGACGCCCAACATGTTGTGCACGTCGGCGAACGCCTCGTGCTTCTCCAGCACCTGGGTCAGAACGCTCTCGGCCCGGGAGTACTCCTTCTTGCGGTAGGCATCGCGCCCCAGCCTGAGCAGCTCCTTGGTTCGTTCGTCCATGCCCTCGCTCCCGTCGAGCGTGTCGACATTCGAAGAATACCGACTCCATTCCCCCGCATTGGCTCGACTGCGGGTGGATTGTCTTCCCGCGCGGTCTCAGCCCAGACCCGCCAGGATGCGCCAGCGCGTGCCTTCCTTGCGCAGGGTCAGCCGCTCGGTGTCCCGCCGCTCGATGGCGGGCCGGCGGCCGCCTCCCAACCACGACACCTGCTGGGTGACCCGCGCCCGATCGGCCTCGATGCGGATGTCGAGCCGGTGCACCATCAAGGCCGGCGGCCGGTCGCGCTCGAACCGCTCGGCCAGCCGCTGCAGCACGGCTTGGCGGCTGGCGCCGTCACCGCGGTATTCCATCGACAGCACCGCGTCGAGCCGCTCGATCGAACCGCGTTCGAGCGCCAGCCGCCGCTGGCGCAGTACCGCCAGCACGCCCCGCAGGTCGGTCAGCAGACCGCTGCGCAGCAGCAGCCCCATCGGCCCGGCCGCGAACTCCAGCTCCAGCGGCCCCTGGTAGCGCAGCGCCCGGCCCCGCACCCGGGCCGTGCCGCGCAGCTGCCGGCCGTCCAGCCGCGCGCCGGCGAGCTCCAGCTCCAGCGCCCCGTAGACCGCGAACAGCTGGCGCAGGTCGTCCTCCAACCGGCCGACTCCGCCCAGATCGTCGGCGTAGCGGCGATCGACCAGCTCCAGCACCGCCCCGGTATCGCGCTGCTGGCAGGCGGCGCGGATCCGGCTCCAGACCCCCTGGGGCGTGTCGCGCGCCGGCTGCTGCTCGCAGCCGCCTACCGCGACCACCAGGACGCCGGCGAGCAGGCCGGTCGTGCGCCGCGCTGGTCTCACGTGTCCGTCTCTCGGCCGGCCTCGGCCGCAGGCGAGCGCTGGAGCAGCTGGCGGGCGTCCTCGCTGTACTCGCCCTGCGGGTAGCGCTGGATCAGCTCGGCCGCCACCGCCCGCGCCTCGTCCGCCCGGCCCAGCGCCTGCAACGAGCTGGCCTTGACCCACAGCGCCTGCTCGTCGAAGCCGCTGCCGGCGTAATCGCCGAGCAGCTGCTCGGCCCGCCACAGCGCGCCGCGGTGCTTGTCGCGTTCGTGGTTGAACTCCATGACGAAGTGCACCCGCTGCGCCAGCCGGCGCTTGCACTCGGCCAGCATCTCGCGGGCGGCCGCGGCGTTGTCGTCGTCCGGGAAGCGGTCCAGGTAGCGCTCCAGCTCGCGCACCGCCCGCTTGGTCTCCCGCTGGTCCATCTCGTGGGCGGGCGGAAAGATGAAGAAGTCGCTCGGGATGCGCTCGTAGAAGCTGGCGCCGATGCGGAACATGGCGTACGGCACCTTCTCGTTCTTGGGATGCAGCTTGATGAAGTTGAGGTAGGCGTCGGCCGCCTCCAGGAAGCGATCGCGCTCGTACTGGCAGTCGGCCAGCAGCAGGTCGGACTGGGTGGCGTAAGCCGAGTACGGGAACTTGTTCTTGACGAACTTGAAGTACTCGATGGCCTCGAGGTGGTCCCCGTCGGCCATGGCCTTGCGGCCCTTGATGAAGTTCTCCTTGGCCGAGACCCGGTAGGACACCCGGGGCCGGGCCTCGGGGCCGCTGGCGCAGCCCAGAGCCGCCGCCAGCCAGACCGCCGCCGCCATCGCCTGCCAACGCTTGCCCACGTCCACCTCACAGCCTCCGGATGCTCAACTCAACGCTCCGTAATTACAACAAATTCCGAAAAAAGGACGATAGCACGGCCGGGGAAAAAGAGTCAATCGAAAAGCCGGCTAGATCCTACCGAGCTCGCCTTGCTGGACGAAGCCCTCCACCCCATTGGCCAGCCGGACGCGCACGTGATCGCCGACCTCGTTGAGCAGCCGCACCTTCAGCCCGGCGTGCACCTCCATCTGCACCGCGGCCGAGCGGCCGGGCCCCTCGCGCAGCGCCGCCGTCCGGGCCACGATCACCCCGTGGTGGACCCGCTCCTGGACGTAGATGCGCGAGAACAGCAGCAGCCCGAGCACCAGGGCCACGCTGATCACGGGCACGTTGATCCAGAACAGCAGCCGCCGCAGGGGCCCGCGCAGAAGCAGGCAGCGCGCCACCAGCACCGCGAACACGACCCACCACAAGGCCAGAAACGTCCAGGTCAGCCAGCCCAGGCTCAAGCCGCGCAAAAAGCCGTGCCACAGCGGTTCGCCCACCGCGCCGGCGTCGTCGACCACCACCCGGTCGATCAGCTCCTGGCGCACCGTCTCCAAATTGGAGTCTGCGGCCTCGTGGCCTGGCGCCAAAGCCAGCGCCTTCTCGTAGAACAGCACCGCCAGCCCCACCCGGCCGGCGCGGTAGCAGGCGTTGGCCATGTTGTAGTAGAGGTCCGGGTGGACCACCCCGGCCTCGATCAGCTTGCGGTAGCCGGCCATGGCCGCCCGGTGGCGCCCGTCCAGGTAGGCCTGGTTGGCCGCGGTGAAGATGGCGCCGAAGCCGGCGCCGCGCTCGCCGGCCGCGGCCGGCGCACCGGCTTGACCGGCTTGACCGGCCTCGGCGTCGTCCGGCCCGCCGGTGGCGGCGTCCGCCGCGGCCGGCGGCGGCAGCCAGATCAGCCCCCACAGCAGCAACAACCCGGCCCAGCCGATGCGGGCGCCGCTCATCGCCAGGCCCTCCGCTGCTGCCGCGCGGCCGGCTCCCGGCAGCGCTGTAGATCCTTGATCAGGCGACCGGCCCGGGCCGAGGCCGAGGCCATCTCGCCGCCGCGGGCCGCGGCCGGGGCGAAGCGGCCGAAGTCGCAGTTCTCCAGCTCGCGCTCGAGCTGCTCGAGCGTCGCCGCCGGCAGGCCGGCGGCGCGCAGCTGGCCAGCCAGCTCGTTCCACTGCAGCCCCTGCGCCGGCCGGCCGGTGCGCGACTCGATGGCCCGCAGCAGCGCCTCCTTGAGCTGCTGGTAGTAGGCGCCGGCATCGCCGGCGCGGGCCGCCTTGGCCGCCAGCCGCCAGTGGCGGCGGGCCTCGGCGGCGGCCCGGCGCATGCGGCTGCGCGGCGAGTCGGTGCGCAGCAGCGAGCGGAACAGCAGGCCGAGCAGCAGCAGGGCGTAGGCCACCGGCGGCAGCACCACCAGGGGCACGAAGGCCGGGTGCTGGTAGAAGGGCACACCGTAGCCGTGCAGGTCGCTCTCGAAGCGGATCGGCTTGAAGGCCCCGGCCACGATGTTGAACTCGTGGCCGCCGCCGGCGCCGGCGCCGCCCTCGGCACCGGCCGCCACCTCGATCGAATAGGCCTCGGTCTCCAGGGTGCGGTAGGCGCCGGCCTGCGGGTCGTAGAAGGAGAAAGACAACGACGGGATGGTCAGCGTACCCGAGGCCAGCGGCAGCAGGATATACTCGAAGGTCTTGGCGCCGCGCACCTTGCTGCCGCGCTCGGTCTGCTCGACGTCGATGCTCGGGTCGAAGACCTTGAAGCGATCGAGCTCGGGCAGCCGCGGCGGGCGCAGGTTCTGGATGTTGCCGGTGCCGCGCACCGTCAGGGTGTAGGTCACCGGCTGGTTGAGCTTGACCTTGCGGGCGTCGGCCTCGGACTTCAGGCTGAAGCGGCCGACGTTGGTGCTGTGGAAGCCCGCGGGCGCGCCCGGCGGCAGGGGCTCGACCTTGATCTTCAACGGCCGGGTGCGCAGGGTGCGCTGCTCGGTCGGGAAGAAGGGCGAGTGGCTGGCCTCGACGTCGACCTCGATCGGCCCGATGGTCAGCTCGCCGGCGCGCAGCGGAAACAGCGCCCGCCGGGCCAGCACCTTGTACTGGAAACGCACGCCGTCGATGTACTTCTCCTCGGTGGGCGCCTTGCTGACGTCGCGCGAGACCGAGTAGAACGGATCGAGCTGCGGCCAGCGGAAGCCGGCGATGCGGGCGCCGACCCGCGAGTAGATGGTCAGGGTGACGGTGACCTGCTGGCCGACCACGGCCACGTCCGGCGCGGCGTAGGCGCGCACGAACAGATCGTCCTCGCCCACCGGCTGGCGTTGCCGGCCCAGCGGGCTGTCGAACCAGTCGTCGTCCGGAGACCGGCCCATGCCCGGCAGCGGCGAGGTGGGCGCCGGCCGCCGCCGCGAGCGGGCGTCGCTGACCTCGATGGTTATGGGTTGGGTCCGGTAGACCTTGCCGGCGTACTTCATCTCGGCCGCGCCGATGGTCACCCGGCCCTTCTCGGTCGGCTGCAGCACGACCACCGTGTTGGTAAAGCGCCGGTACTGGCTGGCGCCGCCCGAGAAGGCGAACGACATCTTGCGCTCCTGCGAGCGGCTGACCATGCGCAGGCTGCCGGTGTCGGGCAGCTGCAGGTAGTCCACCCGGGAGCGGTCCGGCACCGACGAGGAGACGGTCAGCGTCACCCGGCCGTTGAGCGGTACCTCGGTGCGGTCCACCGTGGCCTCGAACTCGACCTCGGCCGCGGCCGCCGGCCCCGCCAGCGCCCAGCAGACCAGCAGGCCGGCCGCGGCCAGCCCGCCCGGCAGTCGCCCGCTGCTGAATGTGCCCCGTTGCACCATGCTCAGCGCACTCTACCAGTCCTTGTCCACATTTCTATCCACGGGCTTGAGCTGGGGCAACAAAAAGCGGTGCAGCTGGAACGGCTTCTCGTTGTCGCGCTCGGCGTCGAGCAAATCGCGCACCTGGGCCTCGCCCAGCCGGCCCGGCTCCGGCCGCGGCCGCGGCCGGCCGGTGCCGGCCTGCTGCTGCTCGGGCTGCTGCTCCGCCGGCCGGCCCTGCTGCCCGCCCGGCTGCGGCTTGGGCTGCTGGGCATCCGGCAGCGGCTGGGGCTTTTCCTGGTCGCCGCGCTCGGCCTGCTCGCGCTCGCGCGCCTGCTGCTCGTCGTCGCCCTGCCGCTCGTCCTGCTGCTGCTCGCCCGGCTGCTGCTGATCCTCCTGCTGGTCGCCCGGCTGCTGCTGATCCTGCTGCTGCTCGCCCGGCTGCTGCTCGTCCTGCTGCTGCTCGCCCGGTTGCTGCTCGTCCTGCTGCCGGTCGCCCTGCTGCTCGTCCTGCTGCTGCTCGCCCGGTTGCTGCTCGTCCTGCTGCTGATCCCGCTGCTGGTCCTGCTGCTGCTCGCCCGGCTGCTGCTCGTCCTGCTGCTGTTGATCCCGCTGCTGGTCCTGCTGCTGCTCGTCCTGCTGCTGTTGATCCCGCTGCTGGTCCTGCTGCTGCTCGTC
>CAYVQE010000060.1:0-8592 GCA_964454005.1 uncultured Myxococcales bacterium | reverse complement strand
CTGCTGCTGGCGATCGCGGCTTTTTTGATCGCGGTCGGAGCGCTGGCCGTTTTGCTGCTGCTGTTGGCGCAGGGCTTGCAGCGCCAGCTCGAGGTTGAAGCGCGCATCGTGGTAGCCGGGGTCGATCTCCAGCGCCCGGCGGTAGTAGGTGATCGCGTCGGCGAATGCCTGCTGCTGCAAGAAGGTGTTGCCGATGTTGAAGTAGTTGCGCTTGCGCAGCTCGGCATCGTCCGCCCCCGAGGCCCGCAGGTAGGCCTCGCGGGCCTCATCGAGGCGGCCCAGCTTATACAGGGCGTTGCCACGGTTGTAGTGGATGCTCGGCTCGCGGCCCAGCTCGCGCTCGGCCTGCTCGTAGTGCTCCAGCGCGCGGTCGAAGTGCTGCTGCTCGAATTCGCGGTTGGCCTGCTCGACCGTCTCCAGCAGTTGGCCGAACAGGTCGAAGGCCGTGGCCGGCGCCGGCCACAGCAGGCCGAGCAGCAGGCCGGCCCAAAGGCCGAGCAGCGGGCTGGGCGGGAGGTGCCGCATCACGGTCTCCTCCCGGCGGCCGGCGGCTGGCGGCGGGACGGGATCAGGCTGGCGGCCAGCAGCGCCAGCAGGGCGGCGAAGGCGAAGAGCTGGAACTTCTCCTCGTAGACCGTCTCCACCTTGGCCTCGTACTCGGACTTCTGCATCCGGCTCAGCTCGTCGTAGACCGCCTCGAAGCCCAGGTCGCCGGCGGCCGAGTGGATGTACAGCCCGCCGGTGGCCTCGGCGATGGCCCGCAGCGTTCCCTCCTGCAGCCGGGTCATGACGGTCTTGCCCTCCGAGCGCAGGTAGCGGCCCTGGTGCTCGGGATCCGGGATCAGCTCGCCGATGTGGGTGCCCACCCCCACGCCGTGGATGACCACGTCCATGTCGCGCAGGGCCTCGATCTCCTCCTCGTAGCCGCCGCTGTGGTCCTCGCCGTCCGACACGATCACCACCACCTTCGACCGCGAGCCGCCGCGGGCGTTTTCGAACATGGTCCGCACCGCGCTCAGCGCCTCGCCGAAGTCGGTGCCGCCGACCGGGATGGTGCCCGCATCCATGGCCCGCAGAAACAGCTTGGCCGCGGCGTAGTCCGAGGTCAATGGGCACTGGACGAAAGCCGCCCCGGAGAACGACACCAGCCCCACCCGGTCGCCGCGCAGGCGGTCGATCAGACCGCTGATCTCCATCCTGGCCCGCTTCAGCCGGCTGCCCGAGCGACCGGACGAGACGTCCCGGGCCAGCATGCTCTTCGACGTATCCAGGGCTACCACCACGTCCACCCCGCGGCGCTTGACCAGGGTGGAGTGGCTGCCGAACTGCGGCCGGGCCAGAGATCCGATCAGCATCACCACTGCGATGACGATCAGACACAGCTTCAGGATCTCCCGCTCCATCGAGGCTTCCGGCGCCAGCCGCCCGATCAGACCGGCGTCGGCGGCGCGGCGCAGCGCCTGGCGTCGGCGCAGCAGGGCGGCCACCCCGCCGGCGATCACCAGCGGCACCACCAGCAACCAGTAGAAGTACTCGCTCGCAGCAAAACGCATCCGCGCTCCTCCCGCCCCGGGCTCAGGGGAACCGGCGCAGCCGGGTCCAGCGCAGGGCCAGCTCCAGCAGCAGCGCCAGCAACGCCGGCAGCAAGGCCAGCTGGAATACCTCGGTGTGGCGCGTGAAGCGTCCCGGGTCCATCAGGCGGGATTTTTCCATCTCATCCAGGATGTCCTGAAAGTCCTCCGCCAGCGATTTCTGATCCACCGCCCGGTAGAACTTGCCCTCGGCGATGGTGGCGATCTTCTTCAACAGCTCGGGGTTGGTGCGGATTTCGACCTTGCGGTAGCGCATCCGGCCGAACACCGACGGGCCCACCGGGTAGTCGACCTTGCCCCCCTTGCCGACCAGCACCGGGAAGATGCGGATGCCCTTCTGGGCGGCGATCTCGGCCGCCTGCACCGGCGAGATCTGGCTGGCGTTGTCGTCGCCGTCGGTCAGCAGGATGATGGCCTTGCTCTTGACCTCGGAGTCGCGCAGTCGGTTGATCGAGACCACGATGGCGTCGCCGATGGCGGTGCCGTCCTCGATCACCCCGGTGCGGATCGAGCGCAGGATGTTGATCATGATCGAGTAGTCCAGCGACAGCGGGCACTGGGTGTAGGCCTCGGCGGCGAAGATGACCAGCCCCAGCCGATCGTCGGAGCGCTGCTCGACGAAGCGCCGGATGACCTCCTTGGCCCCCTGGATGCGGCTCTTGCGCTGGCGCCGGCCCGGCGGGGCGAAGTCGACCGCCTCCATGCTGGTCGATACGTCCAGGGTGACGATGATGTCCATGCCCTCGGTGAACACGTCGGTCTCGGTGGTGGCCACCTGGGGCCGGGCCAGCGCCAGCCCCACCAGCAGCAGCGCCGCCAGCCGCAGCACCGGCGGGGCCCAGCGCAGCAGCCCGGGCCGGCCCTCGCGGATGCCGCGCAGGGTGCGCAGGCCCGGGAAGCGGAACACCGGCCGCTGCCGCCGCTGCAGCCACAGTGCCAGCGCCGCCAGCGCCGGCACCAGGCCCAGCGCGGTCAGCCCGGCCAGAAACAGCGGCTCGGTCTCGGGCTCGGCGGTCGTGCCCAGCAGGATCCAGCCGCAGGCGCCGAGCCCGGCCACCAGGAACAGCACCGCCAGAAACAGCAGCCCGCCCAGCAAGCGCCGCGGGCCGGCGCCGGCACCGGTGCCGTTCTCGGCGCCGGCCGGCCGGCGCCGGTTCGAGGCGAACAGCGCCACCAGCGCCGCCGGCGCCCAGACCAGCAGCACGAAAGCCAGCGGGGCGGCGAAGACGAACTCGCTCCAGCGCGTCATGGCCCCGCCTCCGCGCCCCCGGCCTCGGGCTCCTCCGGCAGCCGGGTGGCCTCGATCAGGGCGTGGGCCGTGTTGATGGCGTAGGAGCACATGGCGTCGTCGGGCCGCTGGCGGGCGAACTTGACCAGGTCGGCCTCGCGCAGCAGGCGCTCCAGCGCCGCCAGATCGAGCCCGGGGGTGATCCGGTCGCGCAGCTCGGCCAGCAGCTCGTCGCTGGTCAGGTCGAGCGCGAAGAAGCCGTAGCGGTTGCCCAGGTACTCGCGCACCGTCTCCGAGATGCGGGTGAAGTAGGCGTGGAACTCACCGGCCCGCAGCAGGTCGGCGGCGACGATGGCCTGCAGCTTGTCGAACGCGATCTGGTGGGCCTGCCGCGGCGGCGGCAGCTCCTCGAAGCGGGCCGGGGCCGCGACCGGGCCCCGCCGCCGCCACAGGCTCAGCCCCAGCAGCAGCCACAGCCCGGCCACGCCCAGCAGCACCAGCGGCCGGTAGTCGGGCACCCGGATCGACACCGGCCCGGCCACGTCGCGCGGGCTCGGGTCATCGACGCCCGCGAGCACGCTGCGCACCCGCACCGTCACCGGCGGCACGGCCAGCCGTTCGGCCGGCGCGGCGGCGCCGCCGTCGGCCGGCCCGGCGTCCTGGACGTCCCGGGCGTGCCGGGCCACCAGCTCCAGCCCGGCCAGCTCGAACTCGCCGGTCTCTTCGTAGCCGGCCAGCTCGAGCACCAGCTCCTGGCGGCGGCCCTGCTCGCCGGCCGCGATGCGGCTGTCGCGGCCGAGTTCGGCGAAGGGCCCCAGCTCCAGCCGCTCGGCCAGCCGCCAGCGCCGCTGGCCGCGCAGGGGCACCTGGATGACCACATCGAAGGGCTCGCCCAGCAGCACCTCGGCCGGCTCGACCACCGCGGCCACCGCCGGCGGGCCTTCGGCAGCGGCCGCGGCGGCGGCCGGCAGCGCCAGCGCCAGCACCATGTGGCCCGTCGCCCTCAACGCACCATCCTCGCCGCCCGCCGCTTGAAGAACAGCAGCAGCGGCCGGATGTAGTCGCCGGCGGTGAACAGCTCCACCGAGTCGATCTTGAGTCGCTTGAACAACCGCCGCTGCTCCTCCCACTGCTGCTCGATCCGGTCGCGGTACTCGCGCCGGGCCCGGCGCGAGCTGGTGTCGAACAGCATCGTCTCGCCGGTCTCGGCGTCCTCGAACGCGGCCAGGCCCACGTCCGGCAGCTCGCGCTCCATCGGATCGCGCAGCACCAGCGGCACCAGGTCGTGGCGCCGGTGGGCCACCTTCAGCGCCGACTCGTAGCCGGCGGTCTGGAAGTCGGAGATCAAAAAGGCCACGCTCTGGCGCTTGGTCACCCGCGACAGGAACTCCAGCGCGGCGCCGATGTCGGTGCCGCGCGAGCGCGGCCGCAAGCCGAGCACCTCGCTGATGACCCGCAGCACGTGTTTGGAGCCCTTCTTGGGCGGCACGAAGCGCTCGACCCGATCGGTGAAGATGACCAGCCCGACGCGGTCGTTGTTCTTGATGGCCGAGAAGGCCAGCAGCCCGGTGATCTCGGCGGCCAGCTCGGACTTGAAGCGGCTGCGGGTGCCGAAATCCTGCGAGCCCGAGGCGTCGACCAGCAGCATCACCGTCAGCTCGCGCTCCTCGATGAACTGCTTGACGTAGAGGTCGTTCATGCGGGCGGTGACGTTCCAGTCGATCACCCGGATATCGTCGCCCGGCTGGTAGGGACGCACCTCGTCGAAGGCCATGCCGCGGCCCTTGAACACGGAGTGGTACTGGCCGGCCAACACGTCGTTGACCGTTCGGTTGGTCGTGATCTCGATCTTGCGTATCTTCCGGATCAGCTCGCGGGTGAGCATGCGCTGCTCCCGGACGCCGGAGCCGTCTCGCGCCCGCCCCTCAGGGCGAGGCCAGGTGATCGAAGATCCGCTGGATGACGTCCTCGGCGGTCAGCTCCTCGGCCTCGGCCTCGTAGGTCAGAATGACCCGGTGGCGCAGCACGTCCATGGCCACCGCCTTGACGTCCTCGGGCGTGACGTAGCCCCGGTGGCGCAGAAAGGCGTGGGCCCGGGCCGCCAGGTTGAGGTAGATGGTGGCCCGCGGGCTGGCGCCGTACTCGATCAGGTCGCCGAGCTGCTCGAGCTTGTAGCCGGCCGGATCGCGCGAGGCGAAGACGATGTCCAGGATGTACTCCCGGATCAGCTCGTCGACGTAGATCTCGTGCACCAGCGAGCGGGCCCGCCGCAGGTCGTCCAGGCGCACCACCGCCGAGGCCCCGGGCGGCGCCTCGCTGACCATGCGGCCCATGATCTCGCGCTCCTCGTCGCGGGTCGGGTAGTCCACCTTGACCATCAGCATGAACCGATCCACCTGGGCCTCGGGCAGCGGGTAGGTACCCTCCTGCTCGATCGGGTTCTGGGTGGCCAGCACGATGAAGGGGTCCGGCAGCGGGTGGGTGGTGTCGCCCAGGGTGACCTGTCGCTCCTGCATGCACTCCAGCAGCGCCGACTGCACCTTGGCCGGGGCGCGGTTGATCTCGTCGGCCAGCACGAAGTTGGTGAACACCGGGCCCTTCTTGGAGGTGAACTCGCCCGAGGCCTGGTTGTAGATCATGGTGCCCACCAGGTCGGCCGGCAGCAGATCCGGGGTGAACTGGATGCGGTTGAAGTCGGCCTCCACGCTGTCGGACAGCGTCTTGATGGCCAGTGTCTTGGCCAGCCCGGGCACGCCCTCGAGCAGCACGTGGCCGTTGCACAGCAACCCGATCAGGATGCGCTCGATCATGGCCTTCTGGCCCACGATCACCCGGCCCACCTCGCCGGTCAGCCGCTCGACAAAAGCGCTCTCCTGCTCGATCTTGTCGTTGATCGCCCGAATGTCCTCCTGCATGGCTCCTCCCGTGCTCGTCCGGGCCATACCACGGCCGGCCACGCCCGTACAACGTTTATCCCCGGCCGGCTATTCCGGGCCGGCGACGTCATGTTGACAAGAATGGTGGCTTTGGCTATGGGAGAGATCGGCCGCGCCGGGTGTTGGCCGGCCCCCAACGCGCAGGAGGAAAACCGATGCCGATCCATGGTGACATGCTGTACGACAAGAGGATCGTGGACCGCAACATCCGCCGGGGCCTGATCTCCCGCAAGGACTTCGACAAGCACCTCAAGGCGCTGCACGACCTGAAGCGGGAGGCGACCGAGGTCGAGGCCACCATCCGGCACATCGGGCACGCCATCCCCTACGCCCCGCACAGCGACGAGGACGAACTTTGAGCCCGGACGTCGAGCAACCGGCCGCCATCGACTTCACGGCCTTCATCCTGTCGCTGTCGCAGGCCGCGCTGCAGCAGCTGGGCCAGGCCGAGCCCGGCCCCGAGCAGTCCGAGCCGGCGGTCAACCTGGCGCTGGCCCAGCAGACCATCGACATCCTGGCCATGCTGCAGGCCAAGACCGAGGGCAACCGCACCGAGCAGGAGGACAAGCTGCTCGGCAACATCCTGTACGACCTGCGGATGCGCTACGTGGAGGCCTCGCGCGGGGCCGAGCGGTGAGACTGCCGGCGGCGGCCGCCGCCGCCCTGGCCCTGCTGCTGCCGCCCGGCTGCCAGCACCCCGACCACTCCGATCACGCCGGCGCTGCCGGCTCCAACGGCGCCCGCAGCGCAGCGGCGCCGGCCGCTGCGCCGGCGCCGGTGACCCTGCCGCAGCCGGCCGGCGCCGCGCTGCCCGACTTCGCCGGCCTGTTCGAACGCGCCAGCCCTGCGGTCGTCAACATCGCCGCCGCCCACCCGCTGCCCATCCCAGACGAGGTGCTGCCGCAGCGCGACCGGCGCTTCTGGCAGGCGCTGGCTCGCAGCCTGGGCTCCGGCTTCGCCCTGGGCGAGCGCGGCCACCTGGTCACCTGCTCCAGCGTGATCGAGGACGCCGCCGCCATCGAGGTCACCCTGGCCGACGGCCGCCAGCTGCGCGCCGAACTGGTGGCCAGCGACCCGCTGACCGATCTGGCCGTGCTGGCCGTACCCGCCGAGCAGGCCCCGGAGCCCTTGCCGCTGGCCCCGGCCGGCGCCCTGCGCGCCGGCGACTGGGTGGCCGCCTTCGGCTACCCCTTCGGTCTGTCGCACTCCATCTCGGCCGGCATCGTCAGCACCGTGCGCCCGGCGGCCGAGCTGGGCTCCAACCTGGGCCTGATCTTGAGCGACGTGGCCATCAACCCGGGCTGCAACGGCGGGCCGCTGCTCGACACCGCCGGCCGGGTGGTGGGCATCAACCTGGTCTCGGGCCGCGACCGCGCCGGCGGGCTGGGCCTGGCCGTGTCGATCCACGATGCGCTGCCGATCATCGCCGCGCTGGAGCGCGGCCGCCGGCCGGCCAAGCCCTGGCTGGGCCTGGGCGTGCAACACGTCGACGCCGACCTGGCCCGGGCCTTCGGCCTGGATCGGGCCCGCGGCGCGCTGGTGTCGCGGCTGGTGCCCGGCGGCCCGGCCGCCCGCGCCGGGCTGGAGGTCGGCGACGTGGTGGTGGGCTTCGCCGGCCGCCCGGTGGCCGACCCCCAGGGCCTGATCACCATCGTCCAGCAGGCCCCGCTCGACCGCCCGCTGCCCATCCGGCTGCTGCGCGACGGCGAGGAGCACGCGCTGCACATCCGCCCCGCCCCCAGCCCCGCTGAGCCAGCAAGGCCCCAAAAACCCAATTTAAACAAGTAAGATAGCACCTTGCCCCGTTGACAAGCTCCCCTTCGTGTACACATTAGGCAGTGCGCGAGCAGCGGCCCAACGCCAAGAATCCATCGAACGCAAATGCGCAAATCGGTGCGGCGTTGGAAACGCAACCAATAACCAAGAACGAAGAACCAAGAACGAACTGACCGCTGAGCGTTCGATGAGCCCATGGAGCAACCGATGAGAATGGACAAACTAACCGTCAAGGCCCAGGAAGCCTTGCAGTCTTCGCAGCAGCTGGCCGCCCAGCTGTCGCACCAGGAGCTGACCCCCGAGCACCTGCTGCTGGCGCTGATCGAGCAGGAGGGCGGCGTGGTGCGGCCCATCCTGCAGAAGGTGGGCATCGACCCCGAGGCCCTCGGCGGCGCCGTGTCCGGCGGCCTGCAGGGCCTGCCCCAGGTCAGCGGCGGCGAGCCCTTCGTCGGCGGCCGGCTGAACAAGTGTCTGGACCAGGCCCAGCAGGAGGCCGACCGGCTCAAGGACGACTACGTCTCCAGCGAGCACCTGCTGCTGGCCATCGCCGGCGACGACCAGGGCCCGGCCGGCCAGGCCCTGGCGCGCATGGGCGCCAGCGCCGACGACCTGCTGCGCGCCATGCAGGAGGTGCGCGGCAACCAGCGGGTCAGCGATCAGAACCCGGAGAGCCGCTACCAGGCGCTGGAGCGCTACGCCCGCGACCTGACCGAGATGGCCCGGCGCGGCAAGCTGGATCCGGTCATCGGCCGCGACGACGAGATCCGGCGCCTGATGCAGGTGCTCAGCCGGCGCACCAAGAACAACCCGGTGCTGATCGGCGAGCCCGGCACCGGCAAGACGGCCGTGGTCGAGGGCCTGGCGCGGCGCATCGTCGACGGCGACGTGCCCACCACCCTGGCCGACAAGCGGCTGGTGGCGCTGGACCTGGGCGCCCTGGTGGCCGGGGCCAAGTTCCGCGGCGAGTTCGAGGACCGGCTCAAGGCCCTGCTCAAGGAGATCACCGCCTCCGAGGGCCAGATCATCCTGTTCATCGACGAGCTGCACACCCTGGTCGGCG
>CAYVQE010000059.1:26392-33271 GCA_964454005.1 uncultured Myxococcales bacterium | reverse complement strand
CAAGTACAAGCGCTGCTGTCTTCAGCGAGACCTGCGAACGGCACGAGAAGCCCGCGGTATGCGATTGCCCCCATGGGTCATGGATTCACCCGAGAAGCTCGGCAAGTTAATCAAGTACGCCACCGACGTCTTCGGGCTTCCCCACCTGCTCGGTCGGCTCGTCGACAGCAGGCGGCAGGAGTCGGTCACCCATCAGACCCTCGATGTCGTCCAGAGTTTGTTCTTCGCTGGTGTACTGAGGTGCCCGAGCATCAACGCCATCGAGGGGGAGTTGAAGCAGGCGCCGTTCCAGAAGCTGATCGGCCGCCCACCCGCGCCCGACAAGAAGGCTTTCAGCGCGGAAGTCATCTACAACGTGCTGGACAAGCTCGAACTCGAGGGGCTGCGCCATAACATCGAGGACGTCATCTGGACCGCCGAGCGCAACAAGGTCTTTCGCGACGGCTCCTATGGGACACTGCGCTGCGTGGCCATCGATGGCTGGGAGCCGTTCTGCTCCTATGAGCGCCACTGCCCGGAGTGCCTCACGCGCGAGGTCTCGGTCAAGGACCCGGCGACCGGCGAGATCCGCAAGCGCACCCAGTATTACCATCGCTACGTGGTGGCGATGCTCATCGATCCGGTGATGGACATGGTGTTGGGGATCGAGCCGATTCGCAACGCCGAGGCACGACGGGACCTGGGCGAGGATGCCCACCACGAGGGCGAACTCACCGCAGCTTACCGCCTCATCAAATGGCTGCGCGCCACCTACGGCACGTTCATCGACGCGCTTGTCATGGACGCGCTGTACGCCAACGGGCCGACGATGTCGCTGCTCAAAAGTTGTGGCTACGGCGGCTTGATCGTGCTGAAAAAGGAACACAACGAGCCGCTCAAGGAGGCGTTGGCCCTGTGGGGAGACCAGGCCCCCTGCGAGACGTTTGACGACCCCGACAATCACGAGCACGTCGAGCTGTGGGACGTGCAGCATATCGACACGCTGCAGAGCTACGGGGACAAGCTGCGGGTCGTCCGCGGCCGGATCACCAAGAAGGACGGATCCCGCTCGACCTGGTGCTTCGCCCTGGTCGGCGATCGCCTTCGCACCTTTGGCAGACGCACCGCCCTGAAAGCCGTCCGCGGGCGATGGCACCTGGAGAACACCGGCTTCGGTCAGTGGGTCCAGTACTGGAATCTCGGCCGCGTCTTCCACCACACCAACAACGCCATCCAGGCCCTCCTTCTCATCTGGATGCTCGTGTTCAATCTCCTCCAGCTCTTCATCTTCCGCCGGCTCAGGCGCTCCAGAAGACCCAAGGACCCCTGCGACACCATCATCAACATCGTCGCGCAAATGCGCCGCGCCGTCGGGGCTATCCCCGAGCCGATTGCCTGGGAGGTACTGGCTGACGCCGCTACGAGTTGAGCGAAAGGGCGGACCGCCAGGCTAGGCCCCCGGCGGTCCGCTTGAGCCAGCTCAACCAGGCCTTGACGCTCGGAGGACCGACTCGCCCACAACCATACAGCCTGCGCCTTAGCTAGGGCAACTGCGCTCGCCAGCCCACCGCGAGCCGGCGGGTGCCCGGGCGACCGGTGCGACGCCCAGCTGGGGCGGAGCCCCTGCAGCTCGATTGGGCCGCTTGACCGGATGCCGGGCCTGTGCTATCGGCTCGAACAGTCGTATCCGATAACCGACACGGGCTATACGAGGAGGGCCATCCATGACCAGGGGTTTGCTGATCGCCGCTTTGGGGCTGGCGCTGTTGGCCGGCGGTTGCGTGGCACCCGCCTTCTACTCCGACATCCAGGGCAACAACTATGCCCACCCGGGCGCGGTGACCACCAGCGGGGGCGAGGTGGCCACCGGCACCGCTTGCTGGAATTCCTACGTGGGCGTCGTGGCCATCGGCGATGCTTCGGTGGCGGCGGCGCTGCAGAATGCGGGCGTCGACACCACCAAACCGGTCAAGAACATGGTGGTCGATCACAAGGTGTTCGCCATCGGTCCCTTCTACACCGAGTACTGCACCGTGGTTACCGTCACCACCCAGGGCGGCGCTAGCGGCGGCGCGGCGGCGGCCGCACCGACTGCTCCGGCTGGCGGCGGCGAGGCGTCCGGCGACGAATCGGGTGAGGACGACTCGTTCGACTGGCAGTCCGACTGACCGTCCGCTCCACCGCCGCCCCCGCCCGGCGGCGGCCCAGCACCGCAGGCCGCCGGCTCGCCCACCTGGGCGGCACTGAACTCCGCATCCATTCGGCCGGTGTTCTCAAGGGGACTCCAGATTCGGGTTGTGCGCGACCGAGCGGTCGGGCCCGAGACGCCGGTCCGGGCCGATCTCCGCCCGACCCTCGGCCGGACCCTGGCGGTTGCATCCGCCACATGAGCATGGGAAAAGAGGGGCCGGAGGGTTGGGTTCATGGTCGAGCACGGTGAACGGGATGCGGCCGGCGGCGGCCGCCTGCTCAACGGGGCCATCGTCGGCGGCGGCAAGGGTTGCGAGAGCATCCTGCGCATGGTGCAGGAGGACGCGCTCGAGCACTTCCGCATGCGGGTGCTGGGCGTGGCCGACATCCGCGATGACGCGCCCGGCATGCGCTACGCCCGCGAGATCGGCATCCCGCTGGTGACCACCGACCACCGCGAGCTGTTCGCCATCGAGGGGCTGGACTTCATCATCGAGCTGACCGGTCGCGACGAGGTACGCCAGGCGCTCGAGCGCGAACGGCCGCCCCACGTCCACCTGATCGACCACTTCGCGGCCCGGTTCTTCTGGGAGCTGCACCAGGCCGAGCAGGCCATCATCGACCAGCGCACCGAGATGCGCGAGCAGGTCGAGGCCGAGCGCGAGCGAATCGCCCAGATCCTGGACTCGATCCCGGACGAGATCCTGGTGGTCGACACCGAGATGGTCATCCAGGACGCCAACTCGTCCTTCCTGCAGAACAACGATCTGCGCATCGGCGACGTGCGCGGCTGCCACTGCTACGAGGTCGAGCAGGAGGTGCGCGGCGAGTGTCAGGTGGCGGTGGAGAATTGCCCCTTCTTCCGGGTCATCAAGGAAGCCGGCCCGGTGTCGCTGGTGCGCAAGCACTTCGACGATCTGGGCCAGGCCCGCTACGCGGCCATCGTGGGCGCCCCGCTGCGCGATCGCGACGGCGAAGTGGTGGGCATGATCGAGATGACCCGCGACATCACCCACCGCATCCGGCTCGAGGAGCAGTTGGCCACCTCGGAGGTGCGCCTGCAGCAGTTCATGGAGCTGGCGCCGCTGGCCACCTTCGTCAAGAACCGCTCCGGCCAGTACATCGACGTCAACCCGGCCGCCTGCGCCATGTTCGGCAAGCGCGACAGCGAGATCCTGGGCAAGACCGATCGGGATATCTTCACCCGCCAGGCCGCCGGCCAGATGCGCACCGGCGATCGGCGCGCCTGGAGGCAGCGCGGTGCCGTATCGGTCGATATCGAACTCGAGGTCGACCAGCGGCGGATCTTCCTGGACACGGTCAAGTTCCCCATCCTGGACGCCACCGGCAAGCCGGTGGCGCTGTGCGGATTGTCGCGCGACGTCACCGCCCAGCGCGAGGCCGAGCGCAAGCTCGAGGAGACCCGCGAGTACCTGCAGAACATTCTCGACAACTCGCCGGTGATCATCGTTACCACCGATCTCGAGGGCCGCATCGTGTCCTTCAACCGCGGGGCCGAGGAGTCGCTCGGTTACGAGTCCGAGGAGGTGATCGGCAAGCCGGCCTCGATTTTCTACTCCGACTCCAGCAAGCGCGAGGACCTGCTACGCCAGGTGGTCGGCGGCCAGGCGCTGCGCGATTACACGGTGGAGCTGTTGCGCAAGGATGGAACGCCATTGCCGGTGTCGCTGACCTTGTCGCAGCTGTGCAACGCCAACGGCGAGATGATCGGCACCGTGGGCATGAGCAAGGATATCTCCCACCGCCAGGCGCTGATGCACCAGATCCTGCAGTCCGAGCGCATGGCCGCGGTCGGCCGGCTGGCCTCCGGGGTGGCGCACGAGATCAACAACCCGCTGGCGGTAATCTCGGAGATCGTCGGCTTCCTCAACGACATGGTCAACGCCGAGGTCTCGATCGAAGGCATCGACATGATGCAGGAACTCAGGGAGGGTTTGCCCAAGGTGCTGCAGCAGGTCAAGCGCGGCCGCACCATCACCCAGCGCTTGCTGACCTTCGCCCGCAAGAGCGAGGCCCAGGTGGACGTGACCGACGCCAACAGCTCGCTGGACGAGATTTTGCCTTTCCTGGAGAAGGAGGCCCGGCTGGCCCAAGTGACCATCCACCGCGACTATGCCGAGGATCTGCCGCAGGTGGCGGTCGAGGAGATGCAGCTGCAGGAGGTGTTCATCAACCTGGTCAACAACGCCATCCAGGCGCTGGCCGATCAAGGTGGCGGCGACATCTGGCTGCAGACCGGCACCGAGGGCAACAAGGTGGTGATCGCCATCCGCGACAACGGCCCCGGCATCGACCAGTCGGTGCGCGATCGCCTGTTCGACCCCTTCGTCTCGACCAAGCCCACCGGCGTGGGCACCGGGCTGGGCCTGTCGATCTGCTACGGCATCGTCAAGCGCTACGATGGTGAGATCCGGGTCGAGTCCGAGCCGGGCGAGGGCTCCACCTTCAAGGTCTACTTCCCGGCCTACAACCCCACCCCGTCCAAGCCGCCCCAGGAACAGCCGGTCGAGTCCGAGAGTTGAGGCCCAACCGCGGTGGGCGAACGTGGAGCCGAGCCCATGGACTGAGGAGGTGAGCTGTGTCCATATGGGAGTACCTGTTCGACAGCGACTACACGCAGCGCAACGACATCGGCGCCCTGCAGGGCCAGGTGCAGAGCAGTGGCGCCTGGCTGGCCGAGCTGCAGCGGCAGCTGCACAAGACCCAGCAGCGGGCCGACCGGTTGGAGCTGGTGCTGGAGGCGCTGGTGCAGCTGCTCGAGACCAGGGGCAGCCTGGGGCGCGAGGAGCTGGAGATCATGGTCCAGCGGGTGGATCTGGCCGACGGGGTCGAGGACGGCCGCATCGGCCCGGACAAGTCCGCCACCGCCACCAAGTGCCCGCTGTGCGGCCGGCCGCTCAATCCGGAGCGCGGCGCCTGCATCTACTGCGGCCAAAATGTGACCGCTGCCGATCTGGAGCTGATGGGCGAGACGGCGCCCCAGGTGCGCTACACCCGCTGCGTGCGCTGCTACCGGCGCGTGCCCCAGCAGGAGTCCTACTTCTCGCCCGAGGGCATGGTCTGCGGCGCCTGCCGCGAGCCCGACGGCGGCTGAGCCCCGGAGGCTCTTCGGGGAAGGTTTTGGCTACAGCAGTCCGGCGGTGGCCCGGCGCACCCAGTCGAGTACGGCGGCCGGCTGGATGCCGAGCCACAGCAGCACGCCGAGCAGCAGGCCCAGGCACAGCCCGCTGGCCAGCCCGACCGGCCCGCCGGCGGCGGCCGGAAGATCGTCCATGGTGCGCTGCTGCATGGTCATGGCCACGATCACCCGCAGGTAGGCGTACAGCCCGATCAGGCTGTTGACCACCAGCAGCACCACCAGCAGCCACAGCCCGGCGCCCACCCCGGCCGCCAGCACCAGCACCTTGCTGGCGAAGCCGGCGGTCAGCGGGATGCCGGCCAGCGACAGCAGCATGGCCGCCAGCACCGCCGCCAGCCAGGGCCGCCGGCGGCCCAGCCCGCGGTAGTGGGCGATCGACTCCAGTTCTTCGCCCCCGGCCGTCAGGCTGGCGATGACGCCGAAGGCACCCAGCACGGTGACGAAGTAGGCCACCAGGTAGAACACCACCGCCTCGGCCGCCGCCGGCCCGCCGGCCAGGGCGGCCACCAGCAGGTAGCCCAGATGGGCGATCGAGGAGTAGGCCAGCAGCCGTTTGAGGTTGTCTTGCAGCAGGGCCAGCAGGTTGCCGGCGATCATGGAGCCGGCCGCCAGCAGCCCGAACACCAGCGCCCACCACGGATGGGCCACCAGCCCCAGCTGCAAAAAGAAGCGCAGCAGTACGGCGGCCACGGCGCCCTTGGACACGGTGGCCACGAAGGCGGTCACCGGCGCCGGTGCTCCCTGGTAGACGTCGCCCGCCCACAGGTGGAAGGGCACCAGCGCCAGCTTGAAGCCGAAGCCGACCACCGCCAGGCCCAGGCCGGCCACCAGCACCGGGTCGTAGCCGGTCGAGGCCAACAGGTTGGCCAGCCGGGAGAACTCCATGGTGCCCAGCCGGTAGTAGATCAGCGCCATGCCGAACAGCAGCGCCGCGGTCGAGGTCGCGGTCAGCACCAGGTACTTGGTCCCGGCCTCGATACCGGCGCCGCGCCGCGGCAGGTAGGCGATCAGGGAGTAGAGCGCGATCGACAGCAGCTCCAGACCCAAGAAGAACGACGCCAGGTGGCTGCTCATGGTCAAAGCGCCGGCACCCAGCGTGCCCAGCAGCAGCAGCAAAAAGAACTCCTCGCGCTGCTCACCGCTGCGCGCCAGGTAGGCGTTGGCCAGGGCCAGCACCGCCAGCGCGGCCAGCAGCAGCAGGCCCAGCACGAAGGCGGCCAGCCCGTCGAGCACCAGCAGCGGTGGCGCGGCCTGCGGTCTGCCGCCCGCGGCCAGCAGGCCGGCCAGGGCTCCGGCCACGCTCAGCAGCGCCAGGCCGAAGGCGGTCGGGCCGTGGCGCCGGATCATGGTCTGGATCAGCAGCGCCAGGGCGCCGGCCGCCAGCGCCAGCAACGGCCACAGGGCGGGCAGGTTGGCCGCGTTCATGGCCGGCCTCCGGCGATCCGTTTCGGCTCGTCGACCGCCGCCAGGCGCACCAGCGCCCGGTCGCCGCGCAGGCTCTGCTCCACCGCCGGCCGAGCGGTGTCGATGGCCGGGCGCGGATACAGCCC
>CAYVQE010000059.1:0-26382 GCA_964454005.1 uncultured Myxococcales bacterium | reverse complement strand
CGCCAGGCCCAACACGGCCAGCTCGCGCCGGCACAGATCGGGCAGCGGTCCAGCGGCCGGCAGCGGGCCGTGGAAGGCCCGCTGGAACAGGCGCAACGAGTAGACCGTGGCCAGCACCAGTCCGGCCGCCGCCAGCACGGTGGCCAGCGGTGCGGCGTCGAACGATCCGAACAGGATCAAGAACTCGGCGATGAAGTTGCCCATGCCGGGCAGGCCCAGGCTGGCCAGGCTGAGCAGCAAGGCCATGGCGCCCATGCGCGGCGCGCCCTGCCAAAAGCCGCCCATGCGACCCAGGTCGCGGGAGTGCAGCCGGTGCATCATCATGCCGGCCAGGGCGAACAGGGCGCCGGTCGACAGGGCGTGGCAGACCAGCTGCAGCAAGGTGCCCTGCAGCGACATGGCCGTCCAGGCGAAGATGCCCAGCAGGGCGAAGCCCATGTGGGAGACCGAGGTGTAGGCCACCAGGCGCTTGAGGTCGGTCTGGGCGAAGGCCAGCTTGGCGCCGTAGAGGATGCCCACCGCCGCCAGCCCCATGGCCCAGGGGGCCAGCTCGGCCGCGGCCTGCGGGAACAGCGGCAGCGCGAAACGGATAAGGCCGTAGGCCCCGGTCTTGAGCAGCAGCCCGGCCAGCAGGATGGAGCCGGCGGTGGGCGCCTCGGCGTGGGCGTCGGGCAGCCAGTTGTGCAGCCCCACCACCGGCAGCTTGATGGCGAAGGCGGCGCAGAAGCCCAGCAGCAACCACCAGGCCAGATCCGGGTCGAGCCGGGTGCCCAGCAGGGCGGGCAGGTCGAAGGTGTACTCGCCGGTGGTGCGGCCGTGGATGAAGTAGAGCACCAGCATGGCCACCAGCATCAGCAGCGAGCCCACCTGGGTGTAGATGAAGAACTTGACCGCGGCGTAGATGCGCCGGGCGTGGCCCCAGACCCCGATCAAGAAGACCATCGGGATCAGCATCACCTCCCAGAAGACGTAGAACAGGAACAGGTCGATGGCCAGGAACACGCCGGTGATGCCGGCCAGCGTCCACAGCAGGCAGGCGTAGAAGGCGCCCGGCTGGCGGGAGACCTCATCCCAGGACGCCCCCACGGCCAGCAGGCCCATCAGGCCGGTCAGCCCGAGCAGCACCAGGCTGATGCCGTCCAGCGCCAGGTGGTAGCGGATGCCCAGCGCCGGGATCCAGTCGACCAGATGCTCGAGCAGCCAGGCGCCGCGGCCCTCGATGGGGTAGGGCTGCAGATCGGACAGCCACAGCCCGCTCACCAGCCCCAACTCGGCCACCACCGCCGCCAGCGCCACCCAGCGCGGCAGCGGATCGCCCAGCCGGCCGGACAGCCAGGCCAGCAGCCCGCCGAGCAGGGGCACCAGGATCAGCCAGGTCAGGGTCATGACGTCACCGTCCAGATGGCCGCCAGCACCAGCAGCGCGCCGGCGGCCAGACCGATGGCGTAGTGGCGCAGGCGCCCGGTCTGGGTGGTGCTCAGCGCATGGTGCAGCGATTGCACCGCGCCGGCCGTCAGCCGGGCCAGACCATCGAACAGATCGCCCTTGTTCACCCGGGCCAGCCAGCGGTAGGGCCGCACCAGGGTCCAGTCGTAGAGCGCATCGAAGCCCCAGCCGGCGGCCAGCAAGCGGTGCAAGCGCCGGCCCCAAGCCGCGGCCAGCAGCCGTTCGACGAAGCGGCGCTCACCCGTGTACCAGCGCCAGGCCAGCAGCAGACCGCCGATGGCCAGCAGGGCGGCCAGCCCCTGCAGGGCCCACTCGGCGCTGGGGCCCACCGGCCGGCCGGGCATGGCCGGTGCGGCCGCCGGCAGGGCCGTGTGCAGCGCATCGGACAGCGGGGTGAAGTGGCCCAGGTTGTGCGGCAGCTCGATGAAGCCCAGCAGCGTGGCCGCAGCGGCCAGCACCACCAGCGGCAGCTTCATGCTCAGCCCGGGCCTTCGCTCGGGCGCGGTGCCGAGCCGGCCCCAGAAGGTGGTGAACAGCATGCGGCCGGTGTAGAGGGCGGTCAGCGCGGCGCCGGCCAGGCCCATGCCCCATAGCGCCAGGCTGCCGTGGCTGGACTGCCAGACCCGCCACAGGATCAGGTCTTTGGAGTAGAAGCCGGAAGTCACCAGCGGCAGCGCCGCCAGCGAGGCAGCCCCGATCAGGAAGGTCCAGAAGACCACCGGCAGCCGCCGCCGCAACCCGCCGAGCTGGAACATGTCCTGGCGGTGGTGGCAGCAGACGATGACCGCCCCGGCGCCCATGAACAACAGGGCCTTGAACACGGCGTGGGTGGCGAAGTGGAACACCGCCGCCGACCAGGCGCCCACGCCCAGCGCCAGGAACATGTAGCCGATCTGGCTGATGGTCGAGTAAGCCAGCACCCGCTTGATGTCGCGTTGGGCCAGCGCGGCCAGCCCGGCCAGCAGCAGGGTCAGCGCGCCGACCCAGGCCACCGCCTGCATGGCCAGCGGGGCCAGCTCGAACAGACCGTGGGTGCGCGCGATCAGGTAGAATCCGGCGGTGACCATGGTGGCGGCATGGATCAGGGCGCTGACCGGGGTGGGGCCGGCCATGGCGTCGGGCAGCCAGGTCTGCAGCGGCAGCTGGGCCGACTTGCCCACCGCGCCGCCGAGCAGCAGCAGCGCCACCGCCAGCGCCAGATTCGAGCCGACCGGCCACTGGGCGCCGGCGCGGGCCAGCACCTGCTGGATGTCCAGCGTGCCCAGCTGCTGGAAGATCAGAAACAGGCCGACCGCCATGGCGGTATCGCCGATGCGGGTGACCACGAAGGCCTTGCGGGCCGCGGCGGCGTTGTCCCGGTCACGGTACCAGAAACCGATCAGCAGAAAGGAGCACAGGCCCACGCCCTCCCAGCCCAAGTAGAGCAAGAACAGGTTGTCGGCCAGCACCAGCACCAGCATCGAGGCCACGAACAGGTTCATGTAGGCGAAGAAGCGGGCGAAGCCCTCCTCGCCGCGCATGTACTCGACCGCGTAGAGATGGATCAAGAAGCCCACCGCGCTGACCACCAGCAGCATGACCAGGCTCAGCGCATCGAGATACAGGGCCATGGCCGGCCGGAATCCCTCGACGGCCACCCAGGACCACAGCGGGATGCGTACCGCCGCGGCCGGTCCGGGCGCGGCCCAGTAAGCCAGCGCCACGGCCGCGGCCACCGCCGTGGTCAGCCCGACCGCGGTCACTCCGATCGCGGCCGCCCCGCGCTCGCCCAGCCGGTGGCCGATCAGGGCCAGCGAGACGAACCCAGCCAGGGGCAGAGCCAACACCAACCACAGCAAATCGACCACGTTCACCCCCGCAGATCCCGGGCGGCGTCGCCGTCGACGCTGCCCGTTCTCCGGTGCAGCATCAGCACCAGCGCCAGGCCGACCGCCACCTCGGCCGCCGACACCGCCAGCGCGAACAGGAACATCACCTGGCCGTCGGCCGCCTGCCAGCGGGCGCCGGCCACCACGAAGGCCAGCGCTGCGGCGTTGATCATGATCTCGACCGACAGGATCACGAACAGCAGGTTGCGCCGGGCCAGCACCCCGAACAGGCCGATGACGAACAGGCCGGCGGCCAGCCACAGGCCGTACTCCAGCGGCACAGCTGCGCTCATCGGCCCGCCTCCTCGCGGCTGGTCACGTCGCGCCCGGAGGTCAGCCGGTAGGCGCCCACCAGCCCGGCCAGCAGCAGAAACGAGGCCAGCTCGACGCCCAGCACGTAGGGCCCGAACAGGTCCACCGCCACCGCCTCGGGGCCCACCGGCCGCGGACCGGCCGCGGCACCCGGGGCCGCCAGCAGCAGCAGCCGCAGCAGGCCGCCGGCCAGCGCCAGGCACAGCACCGCCGGGCCCAACCAGAAGTGCGGCCGCAGCCAGCGGCTCTCCTGGCGTTCGGCCGCCCGGCCCAGATGCAGCAGCATGATGACGAACAGGATCATCACCATGATGGCCCCGGCGTAGACGATGATCTCGAGCGCCGCCGCCAGCGGCGCGCCCAGGGTGAACATGACCAGGGCCACCGCCAGCAGCGCCACCACCAGGTACAGCGCCGCGTGCACCGCGTTGCGGGCGGTGACGGTCAACAGGCTGGCGGCCAGGGCCACCGCCGCCGCGATGAAGAACACCGAGCTCACCGCTGCACCACCTGCCGCGGGAGCCCGCGCCCGTCAGCGACCAGCATTTTCGTTGGGCTTGTCACCGTGTCCATGCCCGAACGCCTTTCACGGCAGCAGCTGGTGCGGGTCCACCGGCGGCGCTTCGCCCGGGCCCTCGCCCTTGTCCTTGCCGCCGACGGCCAACCCGGCGCGCTGGTAGAAGTCGTAGTCGTGGTATTTGCCCGGCCCGCCGATCAGCAGGTCCTCCTTCTCATAGACCAGCTGCTGCCGGTCGTACTCGCCCATCTCGAAGTCCGGCGTCAGCTGGATGGCGTAGGTCGGACAGGCCTCCTCGCACAGCCCGCAGAAGATGCAGCGCGAGAAGTTGATGCGGAAGAAGGCCGGATAGCGCCGGCCGTGGGCGTCCTCGGTGGCCTGCAGCGCGATGCAGTCGACCGGGCAGGCGGCCGAGCACAGCTGGCAGGCCACGCAGCGCTCCTCGCCGGCCGGGTCGCGGGTCAGCACGATGCGGCCGCGGAAGCGCGGCGCCAGCACCGGTCTCTGCTCCGGGTACTGCACCGTCTCGCGCCGGCGGAAGCTGTGGCGCAGCACCGTCCACATGGTGCGCATGGCGTTGAGCACGGCCATCAGCCCGCTCCTTCCAGCGCCAGCACCACCGCCCCGGTGACGGCCAGGTTGACCAACGCCAGCGGCAGCATAACCTTCCAACCGAAGGCCATCAGCTGATCCGACCGCGGCCGCGGCAGCGAGGCCCGCAGCAGCACGAACACTGCGATCAGGGCGAAGGTCTTGAGCGCAAACCACACCGCCCCCGGCAGCCAGGGGCCCAGCCAGCCGCCGAAGAACAGGGTGGTGGTCATGGCTGCCAGCAGGGCTACGCCCAGATACTCGCCGACGAAGAACATGCCGAACTTCATGCCCGAGTACTCGACGTGGTAGCCGGCCACCAGCTCGGCCTCGGCCTCGGGCAGGTCGAAGGGCAGGCGCTTGGCTTCGGCCACGGCGGCAACGAAGAAGACCACCAGGCCCACCGGCTGGGTGATGCAGAACCACAGCCCGCGCTGGGCCTCGACGATGGCCTGCAGCGAGAACGAGCCGGCCTGGATGACCACCCCCATCAACGCCAGGCCCATGAAGACCTCGTAGGCCAGCATCTGGGCCGAGGTGCGCATGGCGCCGATCAGGGCGTATTTGGAGTTGGAGGCCCAGCCGCCGAGCACGGTCGAGTAGACCGCCAGCGAGGACATGCCCAGGAAGAACAGCAAACCCACGTTGAGGTCGATCACCTGTACGCCCGGCGCGAACGGCACCACCGCGAAGGCGGCCAGCACGGCCAGCATGACGATGGCTGGCGCCAGCACGAACACCGGCCGATCGGCGAAGGGGGGCACCCAGTCCTGCTTGAAAAAGATCTTGAGCATGTCGGCCAGCACCTGCAGCAGGCCGAAGGGCCCGACCCGGTTGGGGCCGTAGCGGTCTTGCCACAGCGCCAGCAGCCGCCGCTCCAGCCAGATCAGACCGGCGGCGGTGGTCAGCGCGCCGCCCAGCACGGCGACGACGATCAGCAGGTGCTGCCAGACCGGCATCAGCGCACCTCCACTTCCGCCCAGGCGGGCAACGGGTGGGCCGGTTGGCCGGGCAGGCCCTGGTGGGCGGCGGCCACCCCCGCCGGCAGCGAGGCGTCCAGCTCGACCGCCAGCCGCCAGGGACCGCCGGCCAGGCGCAGCTCGACCTCGGCCCCGGCGACCAGGCCGAACCCGTCGGCGTCGTGCGGGTGGATGTACAACCGGGGCGCCGGCGCCAGCTCGGCCAGCCTGGGCGAACGGCTGCTGAGTTCCTCGGTGCCGAACAGGGCCGCCAGCGGCACCAGCAGCAACGCCCCGCTGCGGCGCTGGAACGGCTCCGGCGCTGCACCCATCTCCAGCGGGGGCTTGGCTGGTGCCGCAGCGCCGGCCGGCTCGAACAGGCGCACCCCGGGATCGCCGGTGCGCAGGGCACCGCCGATCGGCTGCTGGGCGAACAGGGCCGCCTGGGCCGAGTTCCAGCCCGGCGCCCACTGGCGGGCCAGCAGCGCCGGCGGTACCGGACCCGGGTGGCCTTCCATCGAGAAGACCAGCGGCGCGTCCGGGTCGGGCTCGGGCGCCGGCTCGGCCACCCGGATGTGGGCCTGCTGGGCGGTGCGGCCGGTGGCCCGGCGGGACAGGCGCCCCACGCCCTGACCGGCCAGCCGGAAGCCGGCCCCAGGGGCCGCGGCCGCCGCCGCTGCCAGTGCGGGGTGGGCGGCGGCCAGGGATGCCAGCACCGCGTCCAGGCTGTCGAGCCGGTCGAGCCCGGCGCGGCCGGCGGCCGGGCCCAGCCCGGCCAGCCAGCGCCAGGCGGTGCGGGTGTCGTCGCCGGGCGCGAAGACCTGCAAGGAGCGCTGGGCGCAGCCCTCGTTGTTGATCAGGGTGCGGCTCTCCTCGGCGAAGGTGGCCGCCGGCAAGACCACGTCGGCCGCCGTGGTGGTCGGGCTGCTGGAGTGATCCAGCGCGATCACCGAACCGGCCCGGTCCAGCAGGCCGCGGGCGGGCTCCGGTGGCAGGCGGCGGAAGAGATCGTTCTCCAGCACCAGCAGCCCGGCGGCGCCGCGGTCCACCAGCTGTTGGGCGCGCTCCAGACCGGCCGGCTCCAGCAGGCCGACACCGGCGCTGTTGCACTCGGCCAGTACCAGGAACAAGCCGGCCGGGCGTTCGGGACGGCAGGCGGCGCCGGCTACCGCGGCCGCCGCCCGCAGCACGGCCTCCGAGCCCAGGCTGGTGCCGGCGATCACCAGCGGCCGCTCGGCGGCGCCCAGGTCGGCGGCGATGCGCGCGGCCAGCTCGGCCTCGTCGGCCGGCAGATCGGCCGGCGCGCTCCCGTCGTCCGCCAGCTTCGCGGCCACCGCCAAGCCCAGCCGGGCGATGTCGTCAGGTGCCGCCCGCAGCCACTCGCTGGCCAGCCCGTCGGTCCACCCGGCGCGCGGGCCGGCCACGTACAGCGGCCCGCAGCGGTCGCCGATCACCAGCCGGCTGGCCGCGTCGTCCCAGCGCGGCAGCCCGGCGCGATCCACGTCGCGGTAGGGTTGCTGGCGTACGCTCTGGCGCAGCGCCAGCGCCGCCATCGGCGCCGAGTGGATCAGATCCTCGCCCAGCACCAGCACCGCGTCGCTATCTTCGATCCGGCGCAGGCTGATCGCCTCGGCCGGGCCGCGGCGCAGCAACTCCAGCGCCAGCGCGGTGACCCGCGCCTGCTGCGGTTCCATCCCGTTGCAGAAACGCTCCGGGCCGACCAGCTGCTGCAGGGCGAAGTTGGCCTCCAGCCCGGCCCGCGGCGAGCCGATGCCCACCCAGCCGTCGCCGTCGGCGAGCAGCGCCGCCGCCCGCTCGCGGGCGCCGGCGGCGTCGGTCGGCCGCTGCTCGGCGCCGTCGCGCAACAGGGGCCGGCGGATGCGCTGCTCGTGGTTGACGAAGCCGTAGCCGTAGCGGCCCCGGTCGCAGATGAAGTGGCCGTTGACGGCGCCGTGGTAGCGGTTCAGCACGCGGCGCAGCAGGCCGTAGCGCTCGCCGGCCAGCACGTTGCAACCCAGGCTGCAGTGGACGCAGACACCCGGCGCCGTCTGCAGGTCCCACTTGCGGCTGTAGTGCGCCTTGAGGCTCTTATCGGTGAACACCCCGGTGGGGCAGACCTCGACCAGGTTGCCGGAGAAGGGGCTTTCGAGCTTGCCGGGCGCGTGCCGGCCGAACCAGACCCGGTTGCGCGAGGCGAAAGGCGCCAGGTCGTCGCCGCCGGCGTAGTCGCGGTAGAAGCGCACGCAGCGGAAGCAGTGGATGCAGCGGTTCATCTCGTGGTGGATCAGCGGGCCCAGGTCCTGATCGCGGTAGGTGCGCTTGGCGAAGCGGGTGCGACGTACCGCGTGGCCGGTCATGACGGTCATATCCTGCAGGTGACACTCGCCGCCCTCGTCGCAGATCGGGCAGTCGTGGGGATGGTGCAGCATCAGCCACTCGATGACCGCGGCGCGGAAGGCGCGCGCCTCCTCGTCCTCGGTCTCGACCCGCTGGCCGTCGGCCACCCGCGTCATGCAGGCCATCAGGATCTGACCCCGCTCGTCGTCGTCGTCGCGGTGGACCCGCACCGCGCACTGCCGGCAGGCACCGATGGCGCCCAGCGCCGGGTGCCAGCAGAAGTAGGGCACCGCGGCGCCGCGCTCGAGCAAGGTCTGCAGCAGGTTCTCGCCGGCCGCCACCCGATGGGCCCGACCGTTGATGGTGAGCGTGGCCATGGTCAGCGCTCCCAGGGGCAGCGGCCTTCGGCCAGATGGCGCTCGAAGTCGGCGGCGAACAGATCCAACCCGCTGGCCAGCGGTGCCACCGCCCCCGGCGCCAGGGCGCAGTGGGTGAAGCCCGACTCCAGGAAACGGCAGTGGTGGCGCAGCAGCTCCAGATCCTCGGGCCGGCCCCGGCCGGCCTCGATGGCGGCCAGGATGCGCTCGGCCCAGGGCAGGCCCTCGCGGCAGGGGGTGCAGAAGCCGCAGGACTCCTGGGCGAAGAAGCGGATCAGGTTGTGGATGCAGCCGACCGGACAGGTCTGATCGTCGAGCACGATCATGGTGCCGGTGCCAAGGCGCGAACCGGTCCGCTGCACCGACTCGAAGTCCATCGGGGTGTCGAGCTGCGCCGCGGACAGGAAAGCCGTCGAGGCGCCGCCGGGCAGCGCGGCGCGGAAGCTGCAGCCGTCGCGCATGCCGGCGGCGTAGTCGAAGACCAACTCGCGGGCGCTGGTGCCCATGGGCAGCTCCCACAGCCCGGGGCGCTTGACCTTGCCGGACACGCCGTAGATCTTGGTGCCGCCCTCGCTGCCCAGGCCGAGCCGCTGGTACCATTCGGCGCCGTGCTCGGCGATCGGCGGCACGTTGCACAGGGTCTCGACGTTCTGCACGATGGTCGGCCGGCCGAACAGCCCGACCGCCGGCGGAAAGGGCGGCTTGGCCCGCGGTATCGCCCGCCGGCCCTCCAGCGCGTTGAGCAGCGCGGTCTCCTCGCCGCAGATGTAGCGGCCGGCCGACTGATGCAGCACCAACTCGAGGTCGAAGCCGCTGCCCAGGATGTCGCGCCCCAGCAAACCGGCCTCGGTGGCCTCGGCGATGGCCCGTCGCAGCAGCCGGGCCGAGCGCTTGTAGGCCCAGCGCAGGAAGATGTAGGCGCAGTTGGCGCCGATGGCATAGGCCGTCAGGATCATGCCCTCGATGAGCTGGTGCGGGTTGCCCTCGATCAGGTAGCGGTCCTTGTTGGTGCCCGGCTCCATCTCGTCGGCGTTGGCCACCAGGTAGCGCCGCCGGGGGGCGCCGGCGCCGCTGGGCACGAAGCCGGCCTTGACCCCGGTCAAAAAGCCCGCCCCGCCGCGGCCGCGCAGACCCGAGGCCTTGAGCTGCTGCTTGAGCTGCTCGGGGCTGAGTTCGGCCAGTGCGCGGCGCAGGCCGCTGCAGCCGCCGCTGCGCTGGTACTCGGCCAGGCTGGGCGGCTCGGGTCCGGGCTTGAAGTGCCGCGTCAGCGGCTTGTCGGCTCCGTCTTTCATTCCTCTCCGTCGATCGCCCGCGGTCGGCCGCGGGTGCGTTCCAGGATCTCGGCGATCTTGGCCGCGGTCAGGGTCGGGTGCAGCGCGTCGTCGATCATCATGCACGGGGCCCGGTGGCAGGCGCCCAGACACGGCACCGGCAGCAGGGTGAACTCGCCGTCGGCGGTGGTCTCGCCGGGCGCGATGCCCAGCTGGCGCTTCAGCGTGGCGAACACGCCGTCGGAGCCGCAGATCCAGCAGGAGATCGAGTCGCAGACCAGGATCACGTGGCGGCCGACCCGGCGGCGGAAGATCAGGTTGTAGAAGGTGGCCACCGAGTCGAGTTCGGTGGGCGACATGTCGAGCAGCTCGCTCAAGCCGGCCAGGGCCTCGTCGCTGACCCAGCCGAAGCGGCGCTGCACCCAGTTCATGGCCTCGATGCAGGCCGCCCGCCGGGTCTCGGCGTGGGCGATCAGGGACTGCAGCTCGTCTTTTTGCTCGGCCGTCCACATGCCGTCACCGGTCCACGTCGGCCAGCACGAAATCGATGCTGCCCAGGATGGCCATCAGATCCGGGATCATCAGGTGCCGGCTGATGGCCGGCACCATCTGCAGGTGGGCGAACGAAGGCGCCCGGATACGAGTGCGGTAGGACTCGTTGCCTCCGTCGCTGACGAGGTAGTAGGCGCTGGCCCCCTTGGCGTTCTCGATGCAGGCGAAGCCCTCGCCGGCCGGTACCACCGGCCCCCAGGTCACCCGCAGGAAGTGGTGGATCAGGGTCTCGATGTGCTCCATGGTCTGCGCCCGTGGCGGCGGGGTGGTCAGCGGGTGGTCGGCCTTGATCGGACCCGGCGGCATCTGCTCCAGGCACTGGCGCGCGATGCGCAGGCTCTGGTGCAGCTCCTCGGTGCGCACCCGGGCCCGGTCGTAGCAGTCGCCGCGCTCGGCCACCGGCACGTCGAACTCGAGCTGGTCGTAACCCGAGTAGGGCTGGCGCCGGCGCCAGTCGCACTCCAGGCCGGTGGCCCGCAGGCCCGGGCCGGTCACGCCCCACTCGATGGCTTCGGCGGTGGTGTAGTCGCCGACGCCGATGGTGCGGGCCCGGAAGATGCGGTTGCGCATCACCAGCCGCTCGTACTCGGCCAGCCGCGCCGGCATGCGTTCGAGCAGTCCGCGCACCAGATCGTCCCAGCCGTGCGGCAGGTCGTGGGCCACCCCGCCGATGCGGAACCAGGACGGATGCATGCGGCCGCCGCAGACGGCCTCGATGATGCGGAAGACCTGCTCGCGATCGGCGAACATGTAGAACACCGGCGACAGGGCGCCGACGTCCTGGGCGAAGGTGCCGTACCACACCAGGTGCGAGGCGATGCGGAACAGCTCGCACAGCATCACCCGGATCAGCTGGGCCCGCGGTGGCACCCGGATGCCGGCCAGCTGCTCGACCGCCAGCACGTAGGGCAGGTTGTTGAGCACTCCGCTGAGGTAGTCGATGCGGTCGGTGTAGGGAATGTAGCTGTGCCAGCTCTGGCGTTCGCCCATCTTCTCGGCGCCGCGGTGGTGGTAGCCGATGTCCATCACCGCGTCGACGATCTCCTCGCCGTCGAGCTGCAGCGCCACCCGCAGCACGCCGTGGGTGCCCGGGTGCTGGGGGCCCAGGTTCAAGAACAGGTAATCGGTGTGCCCGCGGCTCTCGGCCATGCCCCAGGCGGCCGGGTCGAAGCGCAGCGCGTTCTGCTCGGCGTCGACCTCGTCGGCCGACAGGTCGAAGGGCTCCATGTCGGTGGCCCGGGCCGGATGCTCCTTGCGCAGCGGATGGCCCTGCCAGGTCGGCGGCATCAACAGCCGGCGCAGGTGCGGGTGGCCGTCGAAGCGCAGGCCGAACATGTCCCATACCTCGCGCTCGTACCAGTCGGCGTTGCGCCACAGCCGGTGGGCCGAGGGCAGGCTGGGGCGGTCACCCTGCAGGGCCACCTTGAGGCGCAGGAACGCGTTGCGCCCGAACGAGTACAGCAGGTAGACGGCGGTGAAGTCCGCCGGCGGCTGCCCCGGCCGGTGGCGGCGGTTGCGCTCGTCGATGGCGGTCAGATCGAACAGCATCTCGTAAGGCGGCGCCAGCTCGCGCTTGCACAGCCCGAGCCCTTCGAGCAACCGTTCGGCGGGCAGCCACAGGGTGGGGATGCCGTCGGCGGTCGGCTGCAGCGGCGCCTCGGGCAGCCCCAGGCGCTCGCGCAGCGCATCGCAGATGGGATCGGATCGGCTGGCCATGGCGCGGCGCTGGGCTCCCCCGGGCGGACTCAGACCTCGTCCATCGGTCGCAGGCGATCGGTGCGGCTGCGCTCCGGCCGCTTCCGATCGCGTTGTGAAGACAACGCCCGCCGTCGCACGCCCTGTTCGCCGACCATCCAGCTCAGGGGGCGTTTCTCGGCGCCGATCGCCTCGCGCAGCAGCAGCACGCCTTCGAGCAGTGCCTCCGGTCGCGGCGGGCAGCCGGGCACGTAGACGTCGACCGGCAGGATGCGGTCGACCCCCTGGACCACGCTGTAGATGTCGTACATGCCGCCCGAGTTGGCGCACGAGCCCATCGCGATCACCCAGCGCGGCTCCATCATCTGCTCGTACAGGCGCCGGATGATGGGCGCCATCTTGATGAAGGGCGTGCCGGCGATGACCATCAGGTCGGCCTGCCGGGGCGAGCCGCGGATGACCTCGGAGCCGAAGCGGGCGATGTCGAAGCGCGGCGTCAGGCTGGTGGCCATCTCCACGAAGCAGCACGACAGGCCGAACGAGGAAGGCCACAGCGAGTTCTTGCGCGCCCAACTCAGCATCCGGTCGAGCCGGGTCAACAGGAGGCTGTCGCGTACCGTCTCCTCTAGCCCCGCCCCCCGGGCACCGCCGCCACCGCCGATCCGTTCTCGCGACCACCTCATGGCGCCTCCTGTCGGCGGGCCTCGCGCCGCCTGCGCAACCGGGCGCTGGTGCCCCAGTCGAGCGCGCCCTGGCGCCACAGGTAGCCCAGGGTCAGCAGCAGCACGCCGACGAACACCAGCATACCGGCGTAGCCCGGCCAGCCGAGCCGGCGGGCGGCCACCGCCCAGCCGACCACGAAGGCCACCTCCAGGTCGAAGATCACGAAGTAGAGCGCGACCCGGAAGTACTTGATGGACAACCGCAGCCGGGCCCCGCCATGCGAGGCGATGCCGGCCTCGTAGGGCGCATCGGTGGCGTGCAGCCGGCGGCGGCTACCCAGCAGCGCCGACAGGCCCAGCATGCCGGCCACCACCAATCCGGCCAACCCCAGATAGACCGCCAGTGGCCACCATTCCGCCGCGCTCGTCGTGTCCAAAAATCCTCCCCGTGGGCGGCAATATCGGACATCTGCAGTCGCGTGTCAAGCGGCTCCGGTGGCTCTTTTTCGACCGGGCGACCACTTTTGGGGTTGACAGAATACAGTGAATATAGTACACGCAGAATACACCAGAGAAAGGAATATACAAAAAATCATATAAAAAGTGTACTACATTGGAAAGAATACATTGAATATATGATGACCGCGGACGCCAGACAGGGTCTGCTCGATTCCGCCGAGCTGGCCGCCATCGAGCAGAGCCACCCCGACGGGATCAGCTCGCAGGCGGTCATCGCGCTGTTTACCGAACGCGGTGTGCGGCTGTCCGAAGCCACCTTTCGCAAGTACGTGCAGCTGGGGCTGCTGCCGACCTCGCGCCGGGTCGGCCGCAAAGGCAAGCACCGCGGATCGCGGGGAGTCTACCCGGTCAGCGTGGTCCGGCGCATCAATTTGATCAAGCGGCTGATGGACGAGGGGATGACGCTGGAGGAGATCCGCGACTCGTTCATCTCCATCCAGAACGACATCGAGCAGATCCGCGACGCGTTCGAAGCCCTGTTCGGGCACGTCGGTGAAAGGGTCGGGCGGCTGGAGGCCGCGGGGCGCGCCATGCAACCGCTGCAGCGCGACGTCAAGGCCACCCGCCAGGACGCCCGCAGCTTGTTGAACAAGATCGAGAAGCTGAGCAGCCGGCTGGCGGTGGCCGGGCCCATTTCAGCGGATCAGGACTGAGCAGAAGCGCCCCCGCCCGCAGGGCGGGGGAGAACAAAATCAATGGGTTGGCGAGATCGACATACGGCGTTGGTAGATATGAAATGTAGCGGTTACAAGCATTTAGGGGTTCCCAAGGGAGCTTCAGACCAAGGAGGGAGACATGGTGGTTCGAAGATCCACGAGCGGGCATGAGACGCCCGACGACAAGCGCAAGGGCCGGCGTCGTTCCAAGACCATCGCCCGCAAGCAGATGATGCGCGAGCGCAAGCACATGCAGGTGGACCCGGAGCTGATCGCGCTGGCCGAACAGCTCCGGCCGCGGACGCGGCGGGACTGCGCCAACGCCGAGCGCCCGTGCCTGTTCGTCTCGTGCAAGCATCACCTGTACCTCGACGTCAATCCGGAGACGGGCTCGATCAAGCTCAACTTCCCGGACGATGAAGTCTGGGAGCTGGCCGAGACCTGTGCCTTGGATGTGGCCGAGCGCGGCGGGCTGACGCTGGAAGAGGTGGGTGAGATTCTCAACCTGACCCGCGAGCGCATCCGCCAGGTCGAGGCCACGGGCTTGCAGAAGCTGCTGGCGATCAGTGATGACGAGGAGCTGAAGGATCTGCTGGCCTGAGGCGGATGGGGTAGGCCCCCCTTGACGCCGGCCCTGGAGCCGGGCTACCCTGCGGGTACTGTAGGCCCTTGGGTCGTCTTGGGTTTTTGGTTCCCCCCAGCCGCGATCAGGCCGTCGGTCGGCGCGACGATGAACTCGATACGCAGATGCCTGGTCCACAGCCATCGACCGCAAGCGGTGGTGGACCTGGCCAAAGAGATGGTGGCACGTGGAGCCGAGCTGTTGGCGGTGGGCACGACCGGTGCGCACTTGCGGGCGGTCGGCGTGCCGGTCAGCGAGTCGACGCCGGTGGTCGAGGCCACCGCGCTCAGCAGCGCACTGCAGCTGCTCGATCCGCGCGTCCACGGTGGTTTGCTCGGCGACTGGGAATCCATCGAGGAGCGCGCCAGCCTGGAGCGCCAGGGGATCAAGCGCATCGACCTGGTGGCGGTCGAGCTCGAGCCGGGCGCCTTCGGCACCGGACCGGCGGCGGTGCTGCGTTCGGCGGCGCGCAATCCGCAGCGCGTCATCACCCTGTGCGATCTGCAGGACGCGCCGGCCGTGCTCGCCGCCCTGGACGCTGGCGGGCCGGATCTGGCGCTGCGGCGCGAGCTGGCGCGCAAGGCGCTCGGAGCGCTGGCCAGCCTGGACGCCTCGCTGGCGGTCGATCCCGCGGCCGGCGAGCGGGTGCCGGACAGCTGGGCGCTGAACCTGCAACGCGTGGTGCAGCTGCCGATCGACGCCGCGCCGGAGCCCACCGGCTTGTTCCGCACCGATCCCCAGGAGACCGGCCTGGAACTGGTCGCCGGCCCGCCGCCGGCGGCGGGCCGGGTGCTGGATGCCGACCGGGCCTGGTCGCTGGTGGCCGGTCTCGAGCAGCCGGCCGCGGCGCTGGTGCACCACCGGGCGCTGTGCGGCTTCTCGCTGGGGCCGGATGGATTGGCCGCCGCCTTCGACCGGGCGCGGGCCTCCGATCCCCGCGGCGCCTTCGGCGCGGTGGCCGCGGTCAACCGCCCGCTCGACGGGGCAGCGGCCCGCGGGGTCGGCGCCGGTTTCATCGAGGCGGTGGTGGCGCCCGACTTCTCGGCCGAGGCGCGGGCCGGTCTGGGCGCCGGACGCACCCGGCTGCTGCGGGTGCGTCCGGGCGCCGAAGCGCTGCCGCGCTGCCGCTCGACCGGCTTCGGCACGCTGCTCAGCTGGCCCGCCGGCGATGCCCCGGGCGCGACCGGCTGGCGGTCCAGCACCAGACGCAACCCCGATGCCGCCGAGTTGGCCGGCCTGGCACTGGCCTGGCACCTGACCGGTCGGCTGCCCCCGGTGGCGGTGGCCATCTGCGACGGCCAGCAGCTTTGGGCGGCCGGCAGTGGACAGACGAGCTGGCGCGAAGCGGCCCGGCTGGCCGTCAGCCGGCTGCCGGCCGGTGCGCGCGGGCTGGTGGCCGCCAGCGGCCATCCGGTGCGTTTCGCCGATGACGTGGCCCTGTTGGCCGGGGCCGGTATCGCCGCCATCCGCTATCCGGCCGGCGGGGCACCGCGCCAGGCCGAGGTGGCCGCCCGGGCCGATGAGCTGGGCCTGGCCGTCCAGGTGCCCAGCGACGAGGAGGGCCTGTGAAGATCACCTGCATCAAGTGCCAAGCACTGTACAGCATCGACGACGCCCTGCTGGCCGGTGGCCCGATCAAGGCCCAGTGTCCCGCCTGCGGCGACATCCAGGTGGTCAAGCCGCCGGCCGCGGCCGGCGGCCAGGCGGTGGTGACGCACAACCCCACCATGCCGCCGGCCGACCCCGAGCCCAAGCCCGGCAAGCCGGCTGGGGCCGGGCTGCCCGACATGTCGGATTCGGTGCCGGCCGGCGGCCAGCAACCGCCGCCGCTGCCGCGCAAGCCGGCGCCGCCGCAGCTCGACCAGGCCGCCGATCCCGAACTGGTGGGCGGCCCGCCGCCTGCCGTGGCGGCGGACGCCGACGATCCCTTCGCCACGCTTGATCTGGCCGGGGACGCCGCCTCACCAACGCCGATCAGCGACAGCGCAGCGGCCGAGCCGGCCGATCCCTTCGCCGACCTGGATCAACTCGGCGCGCCCGGCCAGCCGCCGCCCGGCAGCCCGCCGGCCGCCCCGGCCCAACCGGCCGCCGAGCAGCCGCAGGCCGGCCACGATCCGTTCGATCAGCTCGAGCTGGCCGGCAGCGACGAGGCGGGCGGCCAGCTCCAGCAAGACCCCTTCGCCGGGCTGGAGAACGGCGGCGACGGCGCCCAACCGCCGCCGGCCGATTCGGCGCTCACCCCGGGCACCGACGCAGCGCGCTGCGACCGCTGCGGCGGCATGATCGCCGGCGCCAAGCCGGCCGACGGTCTGTGCGAGCGCTGCCGCGGCCTGGTGGCCCAACCGGCCGAGGATGGCGGGGGCCTGCAGCAGGAGCGCGAGTGGCGGGTGCGCAAGCCGGACGGGGTGATCCTAGGTCCGCTGACCCTGGCCGAGATCAAGCAGAAGTACCAGGCCGGTGAGGTCGATGCCCGTGATCAGGTGGCCCGCGGTGAGACCGACTTCCGGCTGATCTCGTCCTTCCCCGAGTTCGCCGTGTTCTTCCGCCGGCCGGGCGAGAGTATCCAGCCCATGTACCGCACCGCGCCGCCATCCCACGCCCTGCGCAACAGCCTGATCGCGCTGGTGCTGCTGCTGGCGGCCGCCGGGGGCGCGGTCTACTTCTTCTGGCCCGAGATCGACGCCTGGCTGGCCCCCGAGCGGGGCAGCACCAGCGTGGTCGAGGACGCCCTGGCGAACTTCTCGGCCGAGATCGCCAAGCCCACCGGCACCAGCGCCGAGGCGGTCGAGCGGGGCCGGGCGCTGATGCTGCAGGATGAGCGGCTGGCCTACCTGGAGGCCGATCGGCTGTTCAAGATGGCGCTGATCCTCGACCCCACCAACATGGACGCCTATGCCGGCTGGGTGCAGAACCGGGCCCTGCTCGATCTGGGCGCCGGCGAGGTGCGCCAGCGCAAGATCGCCCTCGACCTGGTCGACCACGCCCTGGAGCGGGCGCCGGACAAACCCGCACTGCTGCGGGCCAAGGCCTACCTGTTCTACAGCCTGGGCCGGCTGGAAGAAGCCCGGCAGCTGGCCAACAAGGTGCTCAGCTTCGAGGAGGAGGACCCGGAGGCGCTGTTGGTCATGGGCGCCACCTACCTCGATGCCAGCACGGCGCTGGCGGTTGACCTGTTCCGGCGTGCGCTGGAGGGCAACGAATCGCTCAACCTGGCCTACCGCATGCTGGGCGAGGCCAAGATCCGGGTGGGTAAGTTCCGCGAGGCGATGCAGTTCTTCAAGGCCCGGCTGGAGCAGGATCCCGGCCAGTACGCCTCGCTGGATGCGCTGGCGCGGGTCTACCGCGCGGTGGGCCGGTTCAAGGCCGCCCGACGCGTCTACGAACGCATCCTGGGCGGCGAGCCCAACCGGGTCGAGGCGGCGGTGGCCCTGGCCCGGATCGACGTGCAGGTCTTGGACCGGCGGCGCGAGGCGCTGGAGCTGCTCGACGGCCTGCTGCAGTCCGGCCGCGAAGGGCTGGGCGAAGCGGCGCGCGCCCGACTGCTGACCGAGACATCGGTGGTGTTGCGGCTGCTGAACCGGCTGGCCAAGGCCGAGGAGGCCGTGGAGCAGGCCCTGGGCCTCGACCCGACGCTGGTCCCGGCGCTTTATTCGCGCGCTTGGTTGGCGCTGCGATCGGGCGAGCCGGGCAAGGCCATCGTGCGCTTCCGCGAGCTGCGCAGCCACATCCCCGAGGTGGCCCGGGTCAAGCTGCTGATCGCCGAGGCCGAGGCCCGGGTACCCAACTACGAGGTCGCCCAGCAGCAGTTCCAGGCGGCCATCGAGGCCGACCCGAACGACCTGAACGCTTTTCTGATGCTGGCCGCGCTGCAGCTCAACCTGGACAATCCCAACCAGGCCTACACCTGGCTGCGCAAGGCGACCGCGATCCACCCCTTCCACGATCGCCACCACCGGCGCCTGACGCCCTACTACGACGGGGCCGATTTGCTGGCGACCGCGGTCGAGCGGGTCGAGCAGGGCGCCGTCAAGTTCGCCGACGACCCGCTGGCCCAGGCCCTGGCGGGTGTGGTGCTGTGGCGGGCGGGCAAGTCGCAGCAGGCCCAGGGACGCCTGCTGCGGGCCTTGAGCCTGGATGCCGAGGCCTTCGCCGCCAACCTGTACCTGGGCGCTCTGCTGCTCGATGAGGGCCGGCCGCACCAGGCGCTGGGCTACCTGCGCCAGGCCCACCGCACCAACTCGCTGCACGAGGTGGGCGCGGTGCTGCTGGCCCGGGCCCAGCTCGAGACCCGCAAGACCAAGCCGGCCGAGAAGCTGCTGACCGGTGTGCTCAAGGAGAAGCCCGGCTACCTGCCGGCCCGGCTGTGTCTGGCCGAGGTGCTGCTGGCCCGCAAGAGGCGCAAGCTGGCCATCCGGTCGCTGCTCAAGGTCTACGAGGGCGACGAGCAGCACGTCCGCGCCAAGGAGCTGCTGTTCCAGCTCGGCTACTGAACGACCCGCAGACAATCCTATCGTTTTTGATTCACCGCGCCGCCCCGAGTCTGTTATACATCGGCTCCGAACCCCGGATCCGCGAGCGAGAGGAGGCAGCCGCATGCGCGTACTGTTGGTCGGCAGTGGTGGCCGGGAGCACGCCCTGGCCTGGAAGATCGCCCGCAGCCCGCAGCTCGACGAGCTGCTGTGCGCCCCCGGCAACGCCGGTATGCAAGCCGAGCCGGCGACCCGCTGCGTCGACGTGGGGGCCGAGGACATCGACGGGCTGGTGGCGCTGGCTCGCGATGAAGGCATCGACCTGGTCATGGTCGGGCCCGAGGCCCCGCTGTGCGCCGGGCTGGCCGACGCCCTGCGCGCAGCTGGGGTGGCGGTGGTCGGCCCGGCGGCCGCGGCCGCCCGGCTGGAGGGCAGCAAGGTCTTCGCCAAGCGGCTGATGCAGCGCTGCGGCGTGCCCACCGCCCGCTTCGAGGTGTTCGACGACGCGGCCGCGGCCCGCGCCTTCGTGCGCGCCGAGCCGGGCCCCTGGGTGGTCAAGGCCGACGGGCTGGCGGCCGGCAAGGGGGTGCTGCCCTGCGCCGATGCGGCCGAGGCCGAGCGGGCCATCGAGCGCATCCTGGTCGAGCGGGCCTTCGGCGAGGCCGGCCGGCAGGTGGTGGTCGAGTCCTTCCTCGAGGGCGAGGAGGCCTCCTGCATCGCCCTGGTGGCCGGCGACACCATCCTGCCGCTGGCCTCCAGCCAGGATCACAAGCGGGTCTACGACGGCGACCGCGGCCCCAACACCGGCGGCATGGGCGCTTACTCGCCGGCCCCGGTGCTGGATGCCGCGCTGGAGCAGCAGGTGGTCGAGCGCGTGTTCCGGCCGGTGGTCGAGGGCCTGGCCGCCGACGGCATCGACTACCGCGGCGTGCTCTACGCCGGGCTGATGATCGGCGCCGGCGGGCCGCAGGTGCTGGAGTTCAACGTGCGCTTCGGCGATCCCGAGACCCAGGCCCTGCTGCCGCGGCTGCGCTCCGATCTGGTACCGGCGCTGGCCGCCGTGGCCGGCGGCGAGCTGGCCGGGGTGGCCCTGGATTGGGACCCGCGGCCGGCGGTGTGCGTGGTGATGGCCTCGGCCGGCTATCCCGGCGCCTACGACAAGGGCAAGCCCATCAGCGGGCTGGAGCAGGTGGGCGCCATGGACGACGTGGTGGTGCTGCACGCCGGCACCCGGGCCGAAGGCGATCGGGTGCTGACCGCCGGCGGCCGCGTGCTCGGCGTCTGCGCCCTGGGCGACGGCATCGCCGCCGCGGTCGAGCGCTGCTACGGCGCGGTCGGCAGCATCGATTTCGAGGGAGCGCATTATCGCCGCGACATCGCCCACCGGGCCCTGGCCCGGGGCTGAACTGGACGAACGCCGAACCGCTGAGCTGAAGTTCTCTCGGGAGCTTCCAACGCATCGATTTGGTTATTACCCGCCCTTGGGGCGGGGAATCATAGGGATAAGGAGGACCGACCATGGTAGACAAGCGGGTGCTGATCCTGATGGGCTCCGACTCCGACCTGCCGTCCATGCGCCGGGTGGCCGAGGCGCTGGACCTGATGCAGATCGGCTACGACATGCACGTGGCCTCGGCCCACCGCTCGCCGCAGCGGGTGGCCGAGATGACCCGGGCGGCGCGCGATCAGGGCTACGGCGTGATCGTGGCCGGCGCCGGCATGGCCGCGCACCTGGCCGGGGTCATCGCCGCCCACACCACGCTGCCGGTGATCGGCGTGCCGCTGGTCGCGGGCAGCCTGGCCGGGGCGGACGCCCTGTTCTCCACCATCCAGATGCCGCCGGGCATCCCGGTGGCCACGGTGGGCATCGGCCCGGCGGGCTGCTTCAACGCCGGCCTGCTGGCGGCCTCGATCCTGGCCAGCGCCGATGCCGAGCTGGCCCAGCGCCTGATCGACTACCGCAGCCAGCTGTCGGCCAAGGTCGAGCAGAAGGACGCCGAGTTGCAAAAGCAGCTACAGGACGATTCATCCGGCTGAGCGGAAACCGTGATCCTGGACCGCTACCTGCTGCGCCAGATCGCCGGGCCGGTGCTGATCGCGCTGCTGGCCCTGCTGGTCCTGTTCGCCATGGTGCAGCTGGTCAAGGTGGGCGAGGTGAGCTTCGCCGCCGGGCTGACCGGCTCGGACCTGCTGCTGTTGGTCGGCGGCTCGCTGCCCGGGTTCGCCGTGCTGGCCGTGCCGCTGGCGGTGCTGACCGGCATCCTGCTGGCCTTCGGCCGGCTGGCCGCCGACGGCGAGCTGATGGCCTTGGCCGCGGCCGGCCTGCCGGCCCATCGGCTGCTGCCGGTGCCGCTGGCGCTGGGCGCGGCGGCTGCGGTGCTGGCCTTCGTGCTGGGCGCCTGGATCGCGCCGGCTTCGGCCGAGGGCCTGCACGCCGCGTCGGTGCGGCTGGCCAAGCGCCAGGTGGTGGCCGCGCTCGAGCCCGGCCGCTTCTTCGAGGAGATCCCGCGGGTGCTGTTCTACCCGCAGCGCGCCGGTGACGGGCCCAACCGCTTCGAGGGCTTTCTGCTCTACGACCACCGGCCGGGCCGCACCCGCCACGCCCTGCTGGCGCGGCGCGCCGTCATCGCGCCGCGGGCCGGCAGCGACCGGCTGGAGCTGCAGCTGACCGACGGCGAGGTGCACGCCCGCGACAAGCGCCGCGACCGGTACGGGGTGTTGCGGTTCGAGCGGGCCACCATCGGCGTCGACATCGAGCGGCTGATCCGCGATCGGACACGCTTTCTGCGCGCGGTGGAGCGGCTGGACCTGGGGGCGCTGCGGGCGGCCGCCGCCGCGCCCGACCGTGAGCCGCGCGAGCGGTTGCGCCTGCGCGCGGCCTTGCAGCGCCGCTTCGCCTTCCCGGGCGCCTGTGTGGTCTTCGCCCTGTTGGGCACCGCCCTTGGCGCTTCGGGCCGGCTGCGCGGCCGGCGCCGCACCCTGCTGGCCGCGGCCGTGGTGGTGGTGGCCTACTACCTGCTGGTGCGCGTCGGCGACGCCCTGGTCGACGGCGGCCGGCTGGCGCCGGGCCTGGCCGCCTGGCTGCCCAACGCCCTGATCGGCTTGCCGGTGATCGGCTGGCTGGTGTGCCGGAGCCGGGTGCCGTGACCGTCGACCGCCTGATCGCCGGGGTGCAGGCCCGCGCGGTGCTGACCGCGCTGGCCCTGCTGGTGACCCTCTACCTGGTCATCGATCTGCTCGACTCGGCCCGCCACCTGTTCAGCGGCGACACCGCGGTGATCGAGGTGCTGGGGCTCTACCTCTACAAGCTGCCGGCCAGCCTGCATCTGATGCTGCCGGTGGCGCTGGTGGTGGGCACCAGCGCCGCCTTCGCCCTGCTGGGCCGCTCGCGCCAGCTACGCGCCCTGGCGGCCGCCGGCTTGAGCCCGCTGCGGCTGCTGCTGCCGGTGGGCGCGGTGGCGGCCGCGGTGGTGGCGGCCATGATGCTGCTGGCCGAGTTCGGGGTGCCGCCGGCCACCGACCGCTACGAGAAGTGGATGATGGAGCACTTCGGCCGCATCGACTCGAGCTGGCGCTTCTTCCGCTCGCACATGTGGGTCCAGGGCGACGCCGGCCGGCTGATCCGCATCGGCCGCAAGGACGACGACGGCCGCCGGCTGCAGTACCTGATCGTGCTGGAGGTCGACGAGGACTTCCGGCTCAGGCGCCGGCTGGATATCAAGAAGCTCACCTGGCGCGACGGCGCCTGGCAGGCCGAGCGTGTGCAGCAGCGCGACTTCGCCGGCGGCCGCCTGGTCGACTACCGGCGCATGGCGCGCACCACCCTGGGCTGGACCGAGCGGCCGGATCGCTTCCGCGACCTGTCCGGCCGGCCGCGGCAGAAGCGTCTCGGCGAGCTGTCGGCCACCATCGCGCTGCTGGAGCGCCGCGGGCTTCAGGCCGGCGAGTACCGGCTGGAGCGCCACAACCGCTGGGCCTACCCCTTGTTGGGCCTGCTGCTGCTGGTCTTCGCCTTCCCCCGGCTGGCCGACCCGGCCCGCCGGCGCAGCCTGGCCGGCGAGCTGCTGCAGGCGGTGGGGCTGGTCTTCGCCGCCTACCTGATGGTGGCCCTGGCCACCACCGCGGTCTCGGGCGGGCTGCTGGCGCCCTGGGCCGGCGCCTGGCTGCCGCCGCTGGCCATCCTGGCCGCGGCCGGCTGCAGCTGGGGGCTGCACTGGCGCCGCGGCCGGGGTGGGGACGGCGCATGACCGCCGGCGCGCTGCAGGCGGGCGCTGCGGGCCGGACGATCCTGCGGCGCCACCTTCGCTCCAGGGGGCGGCTGTGACGGCCGACGAAGTGCCGGCGGGCGGCGCGGCGGCGGGCCGGGTGCGGTGGCTCGCGGTGGCCTTCGCCTGGTCGCTGCCCTGCTCGCTGTTCGGCATGCAGGCGGCGGTGGTGGCCGCTGCCGCGCTGGGGCTGGGCTGGAGCCTGTGGCGGCGCACGACGCGGCCCTGGCGCAGCCGGCTGGATCGGCCGCTGCTGCTGCTGCTGGCCGCCATCGGCCTGTCGCTGCTGCTGGCGCCGCGCCCGCCGGCATCCTTGCGCGCCGCCACCTCCTTCTGGGTGTTGGCCGCGCTGCCGCTGACCGCCTGGTTGCTGGCCGACCGCCGCTGCCTGCGTCGCGCCCTGGCGGGCCTGCTGGCCATCGCCTGCGCCGCCGCCGCGCTGGGCCTGGTGCAGGCGGTAAGCGGCTGGACCCCCTGGCCCGAGCTGCTGCACCCGGGCATGGGTCCGCTGCTGGAGCCGGCGCCCGGCCGGCCGGGCTGGTTCGCCGCAGTGGGCCTGTTCCACTCGCGGCTGACCTTCGCCCACGTGCTGCTGTTCCCGCTGGCCTGGGCCGTGGCCCTGCTGCTGCAGCCGCTGGCGCTGCGCTGGCGGCTGCTCGCGGCTGCGGCCGCAGCCCTGCTGGCCGCTGGCATCGCGGTCAGCTTCACCCGGGCGGCGCCGGTGGCCGGCGCCGCCGTGGCGGTCGGGTTGGTGGTGGCCCGGCTGCGCCGCGGCTGGCCGCGCTGGCTGGCGGTCGGTTTGCTGGCCGCGGCCGCGCTGGCCGCGATGCTGGCCGCGTCGGCGGTGGGCGGCCGGCTGGCGGGCTCCTTTGCCGGCAAGAAGGACTGGGGCCGGCTGGCCATCTGGCACAGCGCGCTCGACCTGGGCGCCCGCCAGCCGCTGACCGGCGTGGGCTACGGCGCCTTCCAGCGCGCCGCCGCCGGGCCGGTCGACCAGCGCCGGCAGCAGGTGGGCGCCGACGACTTCCCGGGTACGCTGGCCTGGGCCCACAACAACCTGCTGACCTTCTGGGCCGAGTGCGGCGCGTTGGGCGTGCTGGCCTTCGTCTGGCTCTTCGTCGCCTGGGCCCGCGCCGGGCTGGGCGCGCTGGCGCGGGCGCGCGGCGATCCGCTGCTGGCGGGCTTCGTGCGCGGTTCGCTGGCCGCGGTGGCCGCCTTCTTGCTGGTGGGTCTGTTCCACGACACCTTCTTCGACGGCGAGGTCATCTTCTGCCTGCACTTCACCCTGGGCGCCACCCTGGCGGTGGGCCGCTGGGCCGGGTCGGCCGAGCCGCCGGCGGGCGGGCCAGGCGGATCGCAAACGGACGGGCCGGCCGAGCCGTCGGTGGCCGAGGCGGCGGGGGAGGCCGGCCGTGGCTGAGCCGCAGCGCACGACGCCTTCGGCCGCCGCAGCGCCCGCCCGGCCGGCGGTCAAGAGCGCCCGGCTGATCGACGTCTGCCTGCTGGCGGCGGCCGGGGGCCTGCTGTGCCAGCCGCGGCCGCTCGGCTGGCCGGTGCTGGCCGCGGCCGCAGCGTTGTCCCTGGCGGCCCTGCTGCCGCCGCTCGCCCGGCCCGCCCCGGCGCCCGGCCGGCTGCGCCGCGACCGGGTGCTGCTGGCGCTGGCCGCGGTGCTGCTGCTCGGCCAACTGCCGGTGGACCCGGCAGCCGGGCCCGGGGGCTGGTGGCCGCTGCCGCTGGCCGGTCTGGCCCTGGCCGGCGGCGTGGCCCTGTCCGTCTGCGCCCAGCGCCGCGGCGCCTGGCCGGTCCAGCGCGCCGAGTGGGTGCTGGCGCTGGGCCTGGCCGCGCTGGCCCTGGGCGCCACCACCGCCGCCGTCTGGGGCGTGCTGGCCATCCGCTCGGCGGCCGGCTTCGCCCCCGGCGCGGTCGGCTGGCTCGACGACGTCGCCTGCTGGACCGCCCTCTATTTCGCCCTCGACGCCCGCCTGCGCCAGCTGCCGCCGCTGGCCGGAGCCGGCAAGCGCGGCTGGCTGGCCGATCGGCTGGTGGCGCTGGTCGTCCTGGCCGTGGTGTTGATCAGCGCGCTTCGCGCAGGACTCGCATGATGCGCCCGGCGGCCCGTCCGTCCCACAGCGCGGGCCGGCTGCCGCCAGGGCCGGAGCCGGACAGAATGGCGTCCAGGGCCGGGATCAGCTCGTCGCCGCGGGCGCCGACCAGGCGGTTGCTGCCCTGTTCGCAGGTGATGGGCCGCTCGGTGTTGTCGCGCAGCGTCAGGCAGGGCACCCCGAGCACGGTCGTCTCCTCCTGGATGCCGCCCGAGTCGGTCAGCACCACCCGGGCATCGACCATCAGCGACAGGAAGTCGAGGTAGCCCACCGGCTCGGCCAGGTGCAGGCGGGGCAGGGCGCTCAGGCGTTGCATGCGGCCGCCGGCCGCCAGCCGGGCCCGGGTGCGCGGGTGGATGGGGAAGTAGAGCGGCAGCCGTTGCTGCACCTGGTCCAGCCGCTCGATCAGGGTGTCCAGATCGGACGAGGCATCCACGTTCGAGGGCCGGTGCAGGGTCAGCAGGGCATAGCCGCCGGGCTCCAGGCCCAGCCGCGCGGCGGCCGCCCGCCGGCGCGCCTCGGGCAGGAAGCGCTCCAGGGTGTCGATCATGACGTTGCCCACCAGGTGGATGCGTTCCGCGGGTTGGCCCTCGCGACGCAGGTTTTCCACACCGGCGGGTTCGCTGACCAGCAGCCGGTCGCAGATGGCGTCGGTGACCAGGCGGTTGATCTCCTCGGGCATGTCGCGGTCGAACGAGCGCAGCCCCGCCTCGACGTGGGCGGTGGGCAGGCCCAGCTTGACCGCCGCCAGGGCGCCGGCCGCGGTCGAGTTGACGTCGCCGACCAGCAGCACCCAGTCCGAGCGCTCCTCGGCGAAAACCGCCTCCAGCCTCTCCAGACAACGGGCGGTGACCTGACCGTGGCTGCCCGAGCCCACCTCGAGGTGGATCTGCGGCCTGGGCAAACCCAGCTCGTCGAAGAAGACCTGGCTCATGCCCGAGTCGTAGTGCTGGCCGGTGTGGATCAGGCGAACCGCGATACCGGCCTCCTCGGCCGCCCAACACAACGGCGCCGCTTTCATGAAGTTCGGCCGGGCCCCGGCCACCACATCGATGCGCATGCTCGATTCTCCCATCCTGGCTGCCCGCATGCTAAACTCCATCCCGCACTGGAGCAAGCACACGATCGAGGAGCCGGTGTCCCGGTGGGTGATTCGGTACAC
>CAYVQE010000058.1:0-33439 GCA_964454005.1 uncultured Myxococcales bacterium | reverse complement strand
TTGGTCGGATCGGGGGGGCTGGGGCTCGGCTGCGTGTGCGGCCCGGGCAAGCGGGGCTCAGGGGCGGCTGGCGCTGACCTCGAGGTCGTAGCTGCTGGTGACGTCGCTGGAGTACATGTAGACCTCGATGTAGTGGCGGCCGGTCTGGGCGGCGCCGGCGGCCGGGGTCTCGAGGTGCTCGTCGTCGCTGCCCGAGACGCTGGAGTCGATCTGATCCAGATTGGGGTCGTAGAGCCGGGCGTCGATGTCGCCGGCCGCGTGGTCGAAGCGCAGGTCGACGCTGAGGCTGTCGCCGGCCTCGATGTCGGCGGCGAACCAGTCGGCCGGGCCGGGGTCGCACAGCTCGAGGCCGGGCAGGTCGTGGCTCCAGTCGCCGCTGCCCGGATCGCCGGCCAGGGTGTTGAGATCGGTGGCCTGGTAGGCGTTGTCGTTGGGCTCCTGGGCGTCGTTGTCGCAGGGGCTGAAGGTGTCTGTGTACAGGTCCAGGCGGTAGTCGACCACCTGGTCGGAGTCGGCCTGGTGGCCGACCACCGCGGCGTAGATGGGTCCGTCGACATAGACGCCCTGGTCGATGCGCTCGGCGCCGGTGCCGCTGTCGTCGGAGCGGGCCAGCTCCACGCCGTCGGCGTCGTAGAGCACCAGGTCGATGTCGCCCAGGCCGGTGGTGTTGACCAGCAGGAAGGTCAGCAGGTCGCCGCGCTGGGCCCCGGTGACGAAGAAGTCCAGGTTGCCCGGGCACAGCACCATGGGCGCCGAGCCCGGCGGCGCCAGGGCGGTGGCCGCGGCCAGGTCGTCGTTGGGCTCGAAGGCGTCGTCGGCGCACTGCAGCGGCGGGTCGACCCACAGCTCCAATTGGTAGTAGGCGTCGGTCTCGAAGCCGTAGGCGTCGGCAGCCACCCGCACCAGGTAGGTGGCCGCGCCCGAGGCCCGCGGGCCGTCGACCTGCTCGCTGTCGGAGTACGAGGCGGTGGAGCTGTCGTGTTCGATGGTGCCGCTGGCGTCGAACAGGTAGAGGTCCAGGTCGGCCTGGTCGTCGTCGAAGTCGATGCGCGCGTGCAGCCGCTCGCCGTCGAGCAGCTCGACGGCGTACCAGTCCTCATCCAGCGGATCGGTCTCGCAGATCAGGCGGTCCGGGTACAGCCCGGCGTCGAGCGGGGTGGCCTCAGCCGGCGCGTCGTTGGGCTCGTCGCCGCCGTCCGAGCAGTCCAGCAACTCGAGCTCCACGGTCAGCGCATAGGTGGTGTCGTCGTCCAGGCTGGCGCCCATCACCCGCACCAGGTAGCTGGTGTCAACGGCCGCCCGCGGGCCGCTGACCGCCTCGTCGTCGGCGTAGTAAGCGGTCGAGCTGTCGAGCTCGGTGGTGCCGCCGGCGTCGTAGAGGTAGAGATCCAGGTCGCCCTCGTCCTGGTCGAAGTGGATGGCGGCGCTCAGCCGCTCGCCGGCGGCCGCCTCCACCCGGTACCAGTCCTCGTCCTGGGGCGGGCCCTGGCAGATGTTCAGCGAGGGATAGACCCCGGCGGCCACCGGCGTGGCGCCGGCCGCGTCGTCGTTGGGCTCGTTGCCGCCGTCCGAGCAGTCGACCGGCGGGTCGACCGTCAGCGTCAGGTCGTAGCCCACGTCGCGGCTCAGGCCGCTGCCGGCCACCCGCACCAGCAGCGTGGTGTCGGCCGCCAGCCGCGGGCCGTCGACTCGCTCGCTGTCGGCGTAGCCCGAGGTGGATCTGTCGAGTTCGGTGGCGCCGCCGGCGTCGTACAGGTAGAGGTCCAGGTCGCCGTCGGCCGCGTCGAAGTCGATGCGCGCGTGCAACCGCTCGCCGGCCAGCAGGTCGACGGCGTACCAGTCCTCGTCGGGCGGCTGGGTGTTGCAGACGAACAGGCCGGGGTGGCTGCCGGCGGCCAGGGCGGTGGCCGCGGCCGCGTCGTCGTTGGGCTCGTAGCCGCCGTCCGAGCAGTCGATTACCACGCCACCCGGGTTGCGGATCTCGAGCTGGTAGTCGGTCCCGGCCCCGCCGGAGCCGTAGACCCGCACGTAGAACACGGCATCGGCGCCGACCTGCTCGATGCGCACGATTTCGCCGTCGCCGGCGCCGCTGCTGGAGTCGACCAGGTCGAGCTGGGCGTCGAGCAGCTCCAGCTCCAGATCGCCCTGGTCGTGGTCGAACTTGATGCGCGCTTCGAGCGCCTCGCCGGCCGGCACCTCGACCGCGAACCAGTCCTCGTCGCCCGGACACAGGATCAGGTCCGGCCGCACCTCGGCTTCACCCTCGGACGGCAGGCGGATCGGGGTGGCGTTGAAGGCGGCGTCGTTCTCCTCGTGGCCGTCGTCCGGGCTGCAGGGGTTGACACCGGTCTGGGCGTGCTCCAGCTCCAGGCTGTACACGTTGCCGGCGTCGCCGAAGCCGTAGACCTCGATGTAGTAGGTGCGGTCGACGGCGGTCGCGTCGGCCACCTGCTCGGAGTCGCCGACGCTGGTCGAGCTGTCGACGGCGTTGCCGGTCGGGTCGCGGTAGAGCTTCAAGTCCAGGTCGCCCTGGGCATGGCTGAACAGGATGCGGGCGCTCAGCTCGCCGCCGGCCGGTACGTCGACGGCGTACCAGTCGTCGTCGCCCGCGCAGATGATCAGGTCGGGGTGGCTGGCGGTGTCGCCCACCGCCGGCAGCGCAAGCGGGCTGGCCGTTTGCCAGGCGTCGTTCTGCTCGAAGGCGTCGTCGTTGGCGCAGGCGCTGGAGCCCCCTTCGCCGTGGGTCAGCTCCAGATCGTAGCCGTTCTCGGCGCCGGCCCAGCCGTAGACCTTGATGTAGTAGGTGGTGTCGGCGGCCGGGGTGGCGCCGACCGTCTCGCTGTCGGCGACCCCGGTGCTGGAGTCGATGGCGGAGCCGCCGGCCGGGTCGTCGTAGAGCTTCAGGTCCAGATCGCCGTTGGCGTGCGGAAAGAGAATGGTCACCGTCAGGCTGGCGCCGGCCGGCACGTCGACGGCGTACCAGTCGTCGTCCCGGGGGCAGATGTAGCGGCCGGGGTAGACGTCGGTCGAGTCCAGCGCCGGCAGCGGCAGATCGGTGGCGGTGGCGCCGCTGTCGTTGTCCTCGAAGTCGTCGTCGGCCAGACACGGCAGCGGCTCCTGGCACCAGCCGTCGATGCACTCCTCGGGCGCGGTGCAGTCCCAGTCGTCGCTGCAGGTCTTGTCCTCCAGGCAGCAGCCGTTGCGGCAGACCTCGCCGGCGGCGCAGTCGGCGTCGGTCTCGCAGCTGACCTGGCACTGGAAGACGCACACTCCGTTGATGCAGACCTCGTCTGGATCGCAGTCGGCGTCGACGCCGCAGACCGTGCCGCGCGGGGCGCAGGTGTTGGTCTTCAGATCGCAGACCAGGTCCGGGTCGTCGCAGTCCGGGGTGTCGTAGCAGCCGTCCTCGGGCAGCGGCAGCACGCAGTTGTGCAGCCGCGGGTGGCAGTAGTAGTCGGGGCCGAAGGCCTGCTGGCACTCGGCGTCGGTCGCGCACTCGCCGGTGAAGGGCTCGCGCTGGCAGGTGTGGCTGTAGAGGTTGCAGTACTGCGGCGTGCAGTCGGCGTCGGTCTCGCAGGAGTCCGGGTAGGGCTCGCAGCGCTCTGTCTCGGGGTTGCAGCGTTCGCCGGCGCCGCAGTCGGAGTGGGTCCGGCAGTTCGGGTTGAGCGCCACGCACTGGTGGATGTTGCAGAAGAACCCGGGCGGACACTCGGTGCAGCCGCCGGCCACCGGATCGCAGTACAGCCCCTCCGGGCAGGAGGCGGCGCCGGCGCAGTCGGTGCCGTCGACGGTGCAGGTCATCGCTGCGCACTGGCCCGTCTCGGGAGCACAGGCCTGGCCGCTCGGGCATTCCACGTCGCGGCACAGGCTCTGGCAGCGGTGCTCGACGCAGCGGTAGCCCGGCCCGCAGTCGGCGTCGGCGGTGCAGTCGCCGGCGATGCAGGTCTGGGTGACCCGGTTGCAGACCATGCCCGCCGGGCAGTCGGCGGTGGTCTGGCAGGAGTCGTCGGTGCGGCAGACGCCGTCGCTGCAGACCTCGCCTTCGGCGCAGTCGGCGTCCACGGTGCACAGGGCCGAGCCGCCATCCCCGCCCATGTCGTCGCCGCCGTCCGTTCCGGCGTCGGCCTTGCCCGGCTGGCCTCCGCCACCGCAGCCAGCGCTGGCTAGCGCCAGCGCGACGGCGCCCGTCAAGATCACATCGCTCGGTCGCATATCCACTGCTCCCCGGTGGTCCCGTGCCGCCCGGGCGGGCTCAGAGACACACCGTGTCGTAGGTCACGCTGATTGTGGCGCCGCGGCCGGGCACCACCTGATCGCCGAACACCACGCTGTTGCTGGGTGCGTCGTACTCCCAGCCGTCGCCGCTGCCGTCGGCGTCGTGGTCAACCGGCTGCGGGCCCTGGCCGTCGTGGGCGTCGACCTCGACCAGGATGCTGTCGGGAGCGGCCTGGCGGGTCAGCGGGAACTGGGTGCGAGCGGCGAAGCTGTCCAGGCCCAGGTCGCTCAAGGTGGCGCCCCAGTTGGCCGCGCAGTGCGAGCGGAAGATGCCGCCGGTGGCCTGCTGGACGTAGACGTAGCGCGGTGATGCCTCGGCGCTGATGCCGTTGGCGCTGCAGCCGCCGGGGTCGTCGCCGACGATGACTGACAGGTCCATCAGCTGGTCGTTGCGGTAGCCCTTGATGCTCTTGAAGAAGTCGACGTAGAAGTCCACCGGCCCCGGGCTCTGGTCCATCTCGTCGGACACGATGATGATCACCAGCTTGGCCCGCTCGCGCAGAAAGCCGCCGTTGGCGGCCGCAGCCGAGATCAGCGGCTCGGACAGCGCCATCATGGCCGCGTGCAGCCCGGCCTCCTGCTCGTCGGAGCAGCAGGTGCCGACGTTGATGTTCTTGGCAAAGGCCTGGGTCAGGTTGGGCGTGGCGGCGGTCAGGATGCGCGGGTAGCCGGGGTACTGCACCAGCACCCCGGGGTAGATGTTGAAGTGATCGGCCGGCGTCTCGGGTGCGTTGATCTCGGTGCTGATGACCCCGATCTGGAAATCGGTCTGCAGGCTCAGCGCCCAGGCGATGAAGGTGGCGAAGTTCTGCGCCAGGGCCTGCTGCTGCGGGATCATGGAGCCCGAGTTGTCGATCACCCACAGCACGTCGACCATGGGCCGGTCGAGCTGCTGGAACACGTCGGCCTGGGTGGCGCTGTCGGTGCCCGAGCCGCTCAGGGCCACCTCCAGGGTGGCGCCGATGGCCGCCGAGGATTCGATCACCAGCACCCCGCTGTGGCTCTCCAGCCCCTGGGGCACGTAGCCCAGCTCGACGACGAAGCTGGAGGCGGCCGGCAGGGTCAGCGGCAGCTGCACCGGGGCGCCGTCCTGCTGCAGGGCCCGCAACGAGAAGTCGGGGTCGCTGCGGGTGGGGTCCAGGCTTGCGTCGCTGATGGTGACGCTGCTGGAGCCGATGTTGTAGACGGTGACCGCGCGCTGCGGCGAGGCGCAGCCCAGGGTGACCGGCCCGAAGTCGAGCCGGTCGGGGATGACCATCAGGTTGAGCTCCTCGCCCGAGCCGCTGAGGCTCAAGGTGCTGGCCGGGGTGTCGGGGTCGCTGGTGATCACGGCCAGCTCGCCGGCGTGCGCGCCGCGGCGCAGCGGGGTGAAACCCAGGGTGATGCTGGCGCTGTCGTGGGCTGGAATGCGCGCCGGCAGCGAGGGCGCCTGCACCAGGGTGAAGGCCTGGTCGGTGCGCGGATCGAAGCCCAGCGACTCCAGCGAGCAGGGCTCCGAGCCGCGGTTGCGGATCAGGATCTCGCGGCTGGCGGTGCGCCACAGCGCCACCATGCCGAACAGCACTTCGGCTGGAACGATCTCGATGTCGCATTCGGGCACGTCCGGATCGTTGCCGTAGAGCTCCAGCCGGGTGGCCTCCCGCTCGAAGTCGTCGGCCGTCACGTCCAGCCCGGCCCGGTGGGGCCCGGCGTCGATGGCCTGGTAGGTCACGGTCAGCTGCTTGGCCTCGCCCGGGCCGAGCACGAAGGGGGTGATCGGTTGCGAGGCGATGACGTAGGCGGCCGCCCCCGGGCCGTCCGGCTCGGCGATGGCCGCGACGTGGCACTCGGCCGTGCCGGTGTTGCTGATCAGGGCGGTTTTGCTGGCCGTCTCACCGACCGCCACGCTGCCGAAGTTCATCCGTTCGGGGGCCAGCTGTATGTCGCAGATGGGCGTGTCCGAGCCCTGGCCCTGCAGCAGAATGTAGCCGCTCTCGGCCGAGGGGTCGTTCGACTGCATCAGCACCCGGCCGCCGTCGTGGCCGGTGTCGACCGGGGTGTAGGCCACCGCGATGTCCACCGCTTCGCCGGGCGCCAGCCGCAGCGGCGTCAGCGGCAGGGCCTCGAAGCGGAACTCGGGGCTGGACTGCTCGCCCAGCTGTACGGTGGCCAGGGTCAGCTCCTGCAGGCCGCAGTTGGACACCTCGAACGAGCGCACCGCGTCGTGGTCGATGGCCACCGCACCGAAGTCGAGCTGCAGCGGCTGGCTGCACAGGCGCGGGGCGATGCCGCTGCCGGCCAGGCGTACCTCGACCTGGCGGTCGTCGGGGTCGTTGGAGTGGATCAGCAGCCGACCCTCGTCGCGGCCGCCGTCGACCGGGGCGTACCAGACCTGGAACTCGGCCTGATCGGGCTCGGCGTCGGGCGCGGCCGGGGCCAGCTGCACGGTGAAGCCCGCGGGCGCCAGGCTGAACTCCTGCGCGCTGCCGGCGGCCAGCTCGGCGGCCTGGATCACCAGGGTCTCGCGGCCCAGGTTGCGCAGCACCACCGGGGTGGCCACCGGCTCGCCCAGCGGCAGCAGGTCGTGCGGGCCGACATCCAGCGCGTGGGGCGGCGCGCAGTCGAGCGTCTCGTCGTCCGGGTCGGCGGCGTCGGCGCGCACGCAGACCTGCAGCTGCGGCGTCGGGGTCGGCTGGGCCCGGCCGCCGAGGGCCACCTCCACCCGGGGATGCTCCGGATCGTCGCTGTCGATCAGCAGACGGCCGGCGTGCTCGCCTTCGCTCTCGGGCGCATAGACCAGCTCCAGCGGCGCCGTCTGGCCCGGCTCCAGCCGCGCCGCCGGCTCGGCGGCCAGCGAGAAGGGCCCGGCCGGCGCCGCCAACTCGACCGCCAGCAGGTTCAGCGCGGCGTCACCGCCGTTGCGTACGACCAGCTGGGCGGAGGCGCTGTTGCCCAGGTCCACCAGCCCGAAGTCCAGGCTGCAGTCCAGCGGCGCCGCGCAGTCGGCCACCCCGCCCGCGCCGCCGTCGCCGGCTTCCAGCACCAGCGCCGGCTGCTGCACCTCGACCCGCTGTCCGTCGCAGCCGGCCGCCGCCAGCAGCCCCAACCCGAACGCCAGTCCCCGCCCGGCTCGTCCGAATCCCAAATTCCACTCCCGCCGCATCCAGCACCTCCAGCACCGCGCGGTCCAGCCCGCCCGGTGATCGGGGCAGTTTGCCCGCCGGGGCGGGGATGCGTCAAGGCAGCGAACGGCAGGGTGGGGTGATACGCCCGCGATCGGTCAGCGGCCCGAATCGGGCTCGGCGGTCATGCCGGCCGGCGGCTTGCTCTCGGCCAGGCGGGCGGCGCGCAGTCGGGCGCGGTTTTCGCGCCGCCAGCGGCGCACCTGCATGTGGGCGTAGCCGCGGAAGAAGGCCCGGGTGGCGCGGCCGCCGAGCAGCGGGCCCAGCACCCGGCGCCAGCCGTAGACCTTGCCCATGGCGCCCATGGTCTCGGCCATCAGCCGGTGGGCCGACAGCCGGGCCGGCCGAAAGACCGCGTGGTGGGCGTCGTACTGCGACCAGTCGCGGGTCAGCAGGCGGCCCTGGTCGCGCATCTGCTCGTAGAACGGGGTGCCCGGCAGCGGGGTCAGCACCAGAAACTGGATGGTGTCGATGTCCTGCTCGATGGCGAAGCGCGCGGTGGCCCGGATGTGCTCCACCCCCTCGGCGTCCGAGCCGGTCATGAACATGCCGTGGACCCAGATGCCGTGCTGCTGGAAGGCGCGGATGGCGTGGCGGATGTCGGCCACGGTCTGGCGCTTGTGGTGCAGGGCCAGCGCCCCGGGGTCGATCGACTCGAAGCCCACGAACACGGTGTAGCAGCCGGCCCGTTGCATCAGCCGCAGCAGCTCGGGGTCGCGGGCGGCGCGCACCGAGACCTGGGCGAACCAGCGCGGCAGGTAGACGTCGCGGGTCAACAGGTGGTCGAGCAGGGCCTTGGTGCGGCCCGGCGAGCCGCAAAAGTTGTCGTCGTAGAAAAAGACCTTGTCGCCCACGCCGCGGGCGCGCTCGAGCTCCTCGGCCACGTGCTCGTGCGAGGCGAAGCGCATCTTGCGGCCGAACATGGGCGTGACCGAGCAGAAGCGGCACTGGTGCGGGCAGCCGCGCGAGGTCTGGATGGGCACGATGCCGCGGTCGAAGCGCTGCTGGCCGCTGCTGGACAGCAGCGAGAAGTCCGGGATCGGCACCTCGTCCATGGACACCGGGTCGGGCAACGGGTTGTGGACCAGACCGTCGGCCCCCTGCCAGCTCAGTCCCGGCACCGCGGCGGGACCGATGCGGCCGGCCAGCATGTCGAGCAGCAGCGGGAAGCTGCGCTCGGCCTCGCCGCGCACCACCCAATCGGCATGGGCCAGCGCCTCCTCGGGCAGGAAGGTCACGTGCGGTCCGCCCAGCGCCACCGTCACGCCGGCATCCCGGGCGCGGTCGGCCAGCCGGAAGGCGGCCGGCGCGGTCGAGGTGGTGGTCGATACGCACAGCAGGTCGGCCCGGCGCACCCGGTCGAAGTCCAGACCGTGGATCTCCTCGATCACCACCTCGACATCGTAGCCCAGCCGCCTGGCCAGCGTGCCCAGGATGGGCATGCCCAGCCGGGGGAGCCGGACGATTGAAAAAACGTGTTTTCCCGGAGCCTTGGGCTCGACCATGAGCAGCCTGTGGATCTTCATCGCGCCCTCCCTGAGGCTTCGCTGTAAAGCGGCCGGCGACCGGCCACTGGATCCAGGCTAGGCCGGCCATGTCATGGTCAGGTCATGCCGGACAAAGAAAACGAGCCCCGAGCGGTGGGGCTCAGGAGGCGGTGGGACCGGGCGCGATCTCGTCCTGGCGGGCCGAGCGGCGCCGGTAGTGCTCCTTGTCGATGCCGTAGTGCTTGAGCTTGCGCAGCAGGGTGCGCCGGCTGATGCCGGCGGCCGCGGCCGTCTCGGCCATGCGGCCCTGGTGGCGGTCGAGCGCGGCGCGCAGGTAGGCCTCCTCGACCCGCGCGGTGGACTGCTCGACCGCCCGCTGCAGCGGCACGTCCAGGTCGGGCCGCCAGCGCGCGGCCGCATCTTCGCGGGCCGGCCGCGCCTCGGCTGTGGCCATGGGCTGGACCAGGCGCTTGAAGTGATCGACGGCCAGGCGCTGGTGGGGGTGGGTCAGCACCAGCCGCTCGCAGAAGTTCTCCAGCTGGCGCACGTTGCCCGGCCAGGGGTAGGCCTGCAGCGCGTCGAGGAAGCCCTCCGACACCTCGGGCCGCGGCAGCCCGTGCTGGCCGACCAGCTTCTTGATGAAGTGGCCGTAGAGGAACAGGATGTCCTCGGGCCGCTCGCGCAGCGGCGGCACCACCACCCGGATGACGTCCAAGCGGTAGAGCAGATCCTCGCGAAAGGCTTGGCGGCGCACGGCCTCGTCGAGCTGGATGCTGGTGGCGGCGATCATCGCCACCTCGACCGGGATCTCCTGGTCGGAGCCCACCGGCCGGACCCTGTTCTCCTGCAGCACGCGCAGCAGGCGGTACTGCACCGGCGGTGGGATGTCGCCGATCTCGTCGAGCAGCAGGGTGCCGCCTTCGGCGTGGCGGAACAGGCCCAGCTTGTCGCGCGAGGCGCCGGTGAAGGCCCCGCGCACGTGGCCGAACAGCTCCGAGTCGATCAGATTGTCGGGCACGGCGGCACAGTTGATGGCCACCATGCGGCCCGAGCGGCCGGAACGGCGGTGGAAGGCGCGGGCCAGCAGATCCTTGCCGGTGCCGGTCTCGCCCAGGATCAGCACGGTGGCGCCGGTGTGGGCGGTGCGGATGCACAGCTCGAACAGATCCCACATGCGCTGGCTGCGGCTGAGCATGCCCTCGAAGCGCCAGCGCTTGGCCACGGTCTGGCGATGGGCCAGCAGCCGCGGCAGGTACTGCTGCTCGTCGATGACCTCGCGCAAGCGGCTGGCCAGCACGGCCGGATCGTCGTCGAAGACGATATCTTTGACCCCCTGGCGGAACATGTAGCGCACCGAGTCCATGTCCGGCTCGGGCAGCCAGGCGATGACGTCGGTGAAGGGCACCTCGCGCCGCAGGCGCATGACCATGTCGCCCAGCGCGTCGATGTCCACGGCCTCGGCCGCCGGGCGCACCACGCAGGCGCGGGCGTTGACCTGGCGGGCGCGCTTGATCAACTGCTGCGGCTGCTCGAAGTGGATCGGGCTCAGGCCGGCCGCCGCCAAGGGCTCGTGCAGCTGCGCCCCGGCCAGCACCAGCACCCGCAGTCCATTTTCCTCCGGCATCGCAGTCCCCTCGCGAGTGGGACATTTGTGTCCCGATCCGCTGATTATTGAGACACATTTGACCCGATCGAGTCAAGCGAAAACCCAGTCCCAATCTATAAGTCCCTGAAATAAAAGGGTGGCACCTTATTTGCTAGAATAGGGGAATGATCGGGCATTGCATGATGCGTCCTGTCAAAGTAGAATGCACGACCAACGATGGGAGATGCCATGGAACGGGAGACCGCACAGGAAGACAGCGAGTGGCTCACTCACCAGACGCCGGGCCGGTCTCCGGCCGCCCGCGTGGGCGTGGTCGGGGCCACCGGCATCACCGGCGTCGAGCTGGTCAATCACCTCACCCGTCACCCCGCGGTGGAGCTGGTCTTCGGCACCTCGCGGGATCAAGCTGGAAATAGACTCGACAGCATCGACCCGGCCGCAGCGCCGCTGGAGCTGATCCATCCGGACGCGGCCGGCGATGCCGAGGTGGACGTGGTCTTTCTGTGCCTGCCGCACGGCGCCTCGGCGCCGACCGCCGAGCGCTGGTTCGAGCGCGGCGCGCGGGTGGTCGACCTGTCGGGCGATCTGCGCCTGCGCGATCGGGCGCTGCACGATCGCATCTACGCCACCGAGCGGTCGGCGGCGCTGGAGCGGGCCACCGTCTACGGCCTGCCCGAACTCGACCGCACGCCCATCCGCGAGGCGCGGGTGGTGTCCAACCCCGGCTGCTACGCCACCGCGGTGGCGCTGGGGCTGCTGCCGCTGGCCGCCGCCGGTGCGCTGGGCGACGGCGCCTACGTCGACGCCAAGTCGGGCGTCTCCGGCGCCGGGCGCAAGCCGAGCGCCACCACCCACTTCTGCTCGGCCAACGACGACGTGCAGCCCTACAAGATCGGCCGCGTCCACCGCCACGTGCCCGAGATGGAGCAGACCCTGACCGCGGTCGCCGGCGGCAGGCCCGTCGGCCCGCTGGTCTTCGTGCCCCATCTGATCCCGGTCGATCGCGGCATCCTGGCCACCTGTGCCGTGCGCGGCAGCGGGCTGGACGCCGATCGGGCCCGTGCCGTCTACGCCGATCTCTACGGCGGCGAGCCCTTCGTGCGCTTGCTGCCGGCCGGCCGTACGGCCCGCATCCGCGGCACCGGCCACACCAACCGGGCCGTGGTCTCGGTCGACGCGGTCGACGAGGCCGAGCTGCTGGTGGTCGCCTGCGCCATCGACAACCTGGGCAAGGGCGCCGCCGGCCAGGCCGTCCAGAACATGAACCTGATGCTCGATCTGCCCGAGGGCCTCGGCCTGGCGGCGTGAGATCGAGCGGCCCCGAGGGGCCGCGGAGCACAAGCGATCGCCGGCATCGCACCCGGCGCCGAGAGGAGTGCATCGATGAGCCGAAACGAGCGAATGGAAACCACCGTCATCAAGGTCGGCGGCAGCCGTCTGCGCAGCCCCGAGGATCTGCGGGCGCTGGCCGACTACGCGGCCGCGCTGCGCCCCGGTCGGGTGGTCATCGTCCACGGCGGCGGGCCGGAGATCAGCGAGCTGCACGATGCACTCGACATCCCTTTCTTCAAGCGCGACGGGCTGCGGGTGACCAGCGACGAGGGCATGCGCGCCACCCTGATGGCCCTGTGCGGCTGCGTCAACAAGCGGGTGGTCGCCAGCCTGGTCGAGCAAGGCCTGCCGGCGATGGGCCTGTCGGGCGTGGACCTGGGCCTGATGCGCGCCGTGCTCAAGGACGACGAGCGCTGGGGCCGCGTGGGCACCCGGCCCGCGGTCGACGCCGGGCGGCTGGAGCAGCTGCTGGACGCCGGCCTGCTGCCGGTCGTCTCGCCGGTGTCGCTGGGCCCCGACGGCCAGCCGGTCAACGTCAACGCCGACGAGGCGGCCCACGCGCTGGCCGAGGCGCTGGGGGCCAGCTCGCTGGAGCTGGTCAGCGACGTGCCGGGCGTCAAGCTCGAGCGCGACCAGGTGGCCCCGCGCATCGCCGCGGCCGAGGCCGACGGGCTGATCGAACGGGCGCTGGTGCGCGGCGGCATGGTGCCCAAGCTGCGGGCCGCGGTGGCCGCGGTGGAGGCCGGCGTGGGCCGGGTGCGCATCGGCGACCTGGCCGGCATGGCCGCCGCGACGGCCACCGTGATCGCCCGGGCGTGAACCGAGGAGAGCGGAAAGGATCCCATGAACCCTCTGAAAGACGATTGGCGTGAGGTCATCCAACGCGGCGAGCGCGTGCTGGCGCCGACGTACAAGCGCCCCGAGCGCCTGTTCGTCGACGGTCGCGGCGCCTGGCTGATCGACGCCGCTGGCCGCGAATACCTCGACATGAGCAGCGGCATCGCGGTGCTGGCTCTGGGCCACCGTCCTCCGCTGGTGGCCGAGGCGCTGAGCCAGGCGGCCGAGCGCCTGGTCCACGTGTCCAACCTGTACCACGGCCTGTCGCCGATCGAGCTGGCCGAGCGGCTGGTGGCGCACTCCTTCGCCGATCGGGTGTTCTTCGCCAACTCGGGCACCGAGGCGGTCGAGGCGGCCATCAAGTTCGCCCGGTTGGCCGGCGGGGACGAGCGGCGTGAGATCCTGGCCTTCGACGGCGCCTTCCACGGCCGCACCCTGGGTGCGTTGGCGGCCACCGATCGACCCGACTACCAGCAGCCTTTCACGCCCTTGCCGGCCGGCTTCACCCGGGCGCCCTGGTGCGACGATGCGGCGCTGGAGGCCGTCGGCGAGCAGACGGCGGCCGTGCTGGTCGAGCCGATCCAGGGCGAGAAGGGCGTGCGGGTGGCCGACGGCGCCTGGCTGCGCGCGCTGCGCCAGCGCTGCGACGCCGTGGGGGCGCTGCTGGTGTTCGACGAGATCCAATGCGGGTTGGGCCGCAGCGGCCGGCTGTGGGCCCACCAGTTGTTCGGTGTCGAGCCTGACATGATGACCCTGGCCAAGCCGCTGGGCGGTGGGCTGCCCATCGGCGCGGTGCTGATGCGCGAGCGGGTGGCCGGCACGCTTTCGCCCGGCATGCACGGCACCACCTTCGGCGCCAACCTGCTGGTGACCGCGGTGGCCTGCGCGGTGTTCGACCGCATCCGACAGCCGGCCTTCCTGGCGGCGGTCGAGCGCAAGGGCCGCGCTCTGCGCGCAGCGCTCGAAGAGCTCGAGGTGGCCGAGGTGCGCGGCGCCGGCCTGCTGGTCGGGGTGCAGGTGCACCAGGACCCCAAGGCGGTGGTGCAGGCCGCCTTCGAGTTGGGCCTGCTGGTGGTGCCCAGCGCCGACCGGGTGATCCGCATCCTGCCGCCGCTCGATGCCACCGATGCCGATCTCGAGCTGGCGGTGGATCGGTTCGGCCGGGCGTTGGACCGGGCCGCGGCTGGGGAGGCCGTTTGATGCTGCTGCAACTGCGCCACGACAGCGGGCGGCTGCGGCCGCCGGTCTCTGCTGACGACGACCAGCTGCCGCCGGTGGAGCCGGCGCGGCCGGCCGACGCCGACGCCATCGCCTGGCTGCTGCGCCGCTGCGCGCCGACCTGTCTGCCGGTGCCGGCCGAGCGCATCGCCGCCGCCATCGATCGCTACCGGGTGGCGCGCATCGGCTCGCGGGTGGTGGCCAGCGCAGCCATGCAGCCGCTGGACGACGATGGCCGCCGCTGCGAGCTGCGCAGCGTGGTGGTCGACCCGCGGCTCGGGCACCTGGGCCTGGGCCGGCGCTTGGTCGGCGCCATCACCGCCGAGGCGCGCCGGGCCGGCGCCCGGCTGTACTGCGTGACCAGCCAGCCGCACTTCTTCTCGCGGCTGGGCTTTGCGCCGGTGGCCGCCGACCGGGTGCCGGAGAAGAAGGAACGGCGCCGCTGGCCGCTGGCCAAGCCACGCCACACCATGGTATGGCGCAATGGAGATCCGGCGGTCGAGGAGGAGATCGATGCCCGGGCCGAACGCAGGATCGCCTGAAGCGCTGTGGACCGAGATCGCGGACGGGGACGTGCTCAGCGTGCCCGGGGTGACCGGGGCGGCCGCCGCGGTAGGGCTCAAGCCGAGCGGCGAGCTGGACCTGGCCCTGATCGACGCCGGCTGCGAGATGTGCGCCGCCGGCGTGTTCACCCAAAACCGGCTGCCGGCGGCACCGGTGGTACTCGACCGGCAGCTGCTCGCCGAGCAGCCGCGCTGCCGCTGCATCGCCGTCAACGCGGGCAGCGCCAACGCCATGACCGGCGCCCAGGGCCTGGCCGACGCCCGGGCCATGGTCGAGCGGGCCGCGGCCGCCTGCGGCGGCCGGGCGCTGGTGCTGTCGACCGGGGTGATCGGGGTGCCGCTGAACACCGGGCTCATCCTCCCCGGCCTCGACGCGTTGGCCGCCCGCCGCGACGCCGACCAGGGGATGGCCGTGGCCCGGGCCATGATGACCACCGACACCCGACCCAAGCGGGTCGCGCTGCGCACGGTGGCGGCCGAGACCGGTGACGGTCGAGAGCGCTCCTTCGTCGTCGGCGGCGTGGCCAAGGGCTCGGGCATGATCCACCCCGACATGGCCACCATGCTGGCGCTGGTGGTGACCGATGCGCCGCTGGGCCCGGCGGCCTGCCGCCAGGTCTTGGCCACCTCCTGCGCCCATTCCTTCAACGCCATCTCGGTCGACGGCGACACCAGCACCAACGACACCGCGCTGCTGCTGGCCGGCCCGGCCGACGCGGCGCCGCTGGCCGCCGGCAGCCCGGCCCGGCGGGCGGTCGATGCCACCGTCGCCGCGGTCATGGAGCGGCTGGCGCTGGCCATCGTGCGCGACGGCGAGGGTGTCGGCCGGGTGGCGCGGATCGCGGTGCACGGGGCGGCCGACGACACCGCGGCCGCTCGGGTAGCCGACAAGATCGCCTGCTCGCCGCTGGTCAAGACCGCCCTGGCCGGCGGCGATCCCAACTGGGGCCGCATCCTGGCGGCCGCGGCCAACGCCGGCGTGGAGCTGGATCCGCTGCGGCTCGAGCTGGTGCTGGGCGGCTTCCGGGTCTTCGCCGACGGGGCTCCGCTGGCGGTCGACCAGGCCGCGCTGGACGCCGCCTTCAGCCGCGACGAGGTGGCCATCGCGCTCGGCCTGGGCGATGGTCCGGGCCGGGCCGTCAAGTGGACCGCCGATCTGACCAAGCGCTACGTCGAGATCAACGCTGAATATACGACCTGAACCTGGCACGGGGCTTGCTTCGCCAAGAGCGCGCCGGCAGAACTGCCGGGGAAGGAGAGTGCTGCCATGAGCGAAGCCCTGACCCAGGTCGAGTCCGAACGCTCGGTGCTGTTGCTGGTCGACATACAGCCCGACTTCATGCCCGGGGGAGCGCTGCCGGTACCGGGCGGAGACGCGATTCTAGAGCCCGTGGATCGGCTGATGCGCTCCGGGCGCTTCGGCCTGCAGGTGGCCACCCAGGACTGGCATCCGCCGGACCACGTGTCCTTCGCCAGCCAGCACCCGGGCCACCAGGCGCTGGAGACCATCGAGGTCCACGGCCACGAGCAGATCCTGTGGCCCGATCACTGCGTCCAGGGCACTCCCGGTGCGGCGCTGCATCCGGCGCTGGACTGGCGTCCGGTGTCGGTGGTGGTGCGCAAGGCGCTGGATGCGACGGCCGATACCTACAGCGGCTTCCGCAACAACGTCGATGCGGCCGGCCGGCGGCGCAGCACCGGATTGGCCGGTCTGCTGCGCGAACGAGGCGTGGAGCGGGTATACATCTGCGGCCTGGCCCGTGACGTGTGCGTGCGCTGGACGGTGGTGGACGCGCTGGAGGCCGGCTTCGCCACGGCCCTGTTCTGGGATCTGAGCCGTTCGGTGGATCCGGCGGGCGACGCCCAGCTGCGCGCGGCGTTGCAGGACCAGGGAGCCGCGATTCTGGAATTTGGGGACATCGCCGAAGAGGAGGGGAGAAGGTGAACGCGGAACTCGATGACTTGCAGCAGCGCGCCGAACAGCAGGATGCCGCGGCGCAGTTCGAGCTGGCCCGGCGCCACCGGGCCGGCGAGTTCGACGGGGCCAGCCCGCAGCGGGCTCTGATCTGGTGCCGCAAGGCGGCGGTGCAGGGCCATGCCGGGGCCCAGCGCATGCTGGGTCAGATGTACCTCGAGGGCGAAGGTGTGATGCAGGACGACGATACCGCCCGCGAGTGGTTGCAGAAAGCGGCCGCCGGCGGTGACGCCGAGGCCCGGCGGCTGCTCGACGAGGCCTGAACGGATCCGCTTGCGGCCACAGCTGCGAAGCCCAGCCGTCCCGGGGCTCAGGACTCGGCTGGCTCGCGATCGGTCTGCCGGTCACGGGCGCTGGAACGCGGGCCGGCGCCATCACGGAGCGCCTATGCGTCCTCCTCCTCGTTCCAGTAGATCGGCCGGCCGTAGAAATCGTACAGCCGGGCCTCGTACTTGCGGTTGACCGGTTGACCCGGATCGTACTCCGGGGCGCGCTCGATCTGGTCGCGATCGACGGCCACCGCCACGTCCTGTTCGGACCAGGTCAGCCGATCGATCCAGGCGGGTGACAGCAGGACCTTCTTGCCGCCGGGCAGCCACTTGCGGGTATCGACCACCAGGTAGCGCACGAGCCAGGTGCGCACCTCGGCGATCATGTCGTGGACATCGCCGATCGAGCCGTCGCGCGCCTGGATGTCGTAGCCGGTCACCTCGCGGATCGAACGCAGGTGGGGATCGCCCTGCGGCTCGGCCGGCTGGGCGCTCTGGGCTTGCTCCAGCATCTGCTCCGGGATGGCCGCCCGGCCCATGGCGAAGGTCTCCGAGGTGGCCCACAACATGGGCCACTGGCGCTCCTGCTCGAACTTGCGCTCCATCTGGCGGGCCACCGGCTCGTCCTCGTTCAGGCCCGGGCCCTGGCGCACCTCGTCCTTGGTCAAGCGCACCGGCAGCGCCTGGTTGCCCCAGTCCGGTTCCTCCAGCAGCAGTGGTGAGATCAGCACCTTGCGACCCGGCAGCAGCTTGCCGGTGTCGGCCACCAGGTAGCGGACGGACCAGAACACGTCGTCGAACAGGAAGTCGTGCACCCGGCCGCTCCAGCCGTCGATCGAGGTCAGGCGGTAGCCCTTGATCTCCTTCAAGCTCCTCAGCATCTCGTCCTCCCTTTCTCGTGTCGCGATCGTTGGCGATGTCCATTCGGGTTCCTCATCAGGGCCCGGTCTCCTCCTCGCCGGCGCCGGTGGCCAGCTCCAGCCGGTTGATCACCGAGCCGGCGCCGGCCGCCAGCGCATCGGCGGTCGCCGACTGGCGGGCGGCCGGGCTGGCCACCCGGCCGGTCAGGGTGACCACGCCGCCGGAGACCGCGATCTGGATGGCCGCCGGATCGATGAAGGGGTTCCAGCGCAGCTTCTGCTGGATGGCCCGGCGCAGGGTGCGATCGTCGGCCGCGTCGCGGGTGCGCGCCGCCGGCGGGGACGGCCGCCAGCCATAGCCGTGCACTTGCCAGTCGTCGACGTAGGGGTCGAAGACGAAGGGGCTGCGCTCGGCCCGCACCGCCAGCGCGTTGTTCAGCCGCACCACGCCGGCCACCCCGGCCGCTACCTCGTCGGCGCGGGCCTTCTGGTAGTAAGCGTCGACCGTGCCGGACAGCCGGGCCACCCCGCGCTCCACGGCTACCTCGATCGGGTAGTCCTCCAGCCCGGCGGCGCGCTGTAGGGCCCGCTCCAGGCGCTGCTCGACGGCGTTATCCCGCTCCTCGGCTGCCGGCCGCACCTGGACCAGGTTGTCGACCCGCACCACCCCGACCGTGTTGCGGGCGTCGTCGGCCGCCGTCCGCTCAGCCGCCAGGCGGCCGACCTGCCCGGCCAGGTGTACCACCCCGTCGTCGACCCGCAGCTCGATGCGGCTGGCGTCCACCCGCGGGTCGTGGGCCAGGGCCAGCTCGACCGCGTCGCGAATGGCAGAATCGTCGGGCGGAGCGCCGGCCGGCAGACAGCGGTGCGGCGCATCCTGCCAGGGCGTCACCCGCAACCGGCCCACGTCGACCTCGTGGACGCCCCGGATCCAGGCATCGGCCTCGGCCCGCCGGCGTTCGGCGGCGCTGCCCACCCGGCCGCTGAGTTCCACCCGGCCGTCGCGCATGGCCACGTCGATGAAGCGGTGGTCGAGCAGGGCGTCGAACCGCAGGCTGGCCAGGATTTCGCTGCGGATCTCGGCGTCGCTGCGCCCGCCGGTGGTGGCGACCGCGATCCGATCGTCGACCGCGCGCACACCGCTGACGCCGGCGGCCGTCTTTTCGGCCAGCACCCGGGTGCGGGGTGAGTCGACCGTGCCGCTCAGGGTCACGGTGCCCGCCCGAGCGGCCACCTCCAGCCGGGCGGCGGCCACCGCCGGTTCGAGCTGCAGCGCCTCGCGTACCGCCGCCGCCAGCTGCTGATCGGCCACCGGCACCGCCGGCTCGACCTGCAGCCGATCGATCACCGCGCGCACGCCCCGGATGCAGCGCACCAGCCGCACCGCCCGGCGCCGCGACAGCAGGTCGCCGACCGTGCCCCGCAACTCGACCACGCCCTCGGTCACCTGCAGCGAAATCGCCTCCTCGGGCAGCTGGGGATCGCGGGCCAGATCGACCTCGATGGCCGCGGCGATGCGCTCGTCGCGAGCGGGCGCTCGCTCGGCCGCCGGCTGCTCGGCGACGTGGCGGTCCAGGCGGCAGGCCGCGCCGCCCAGGCCGAGCAGCAGCACCAGGCCCAGGCCAAGGGCGCGGCGCAGCCGCGGTCCGCCGGGCCCGCGGGCGTGGTCGGTGTCGCTCGTCATGGTCGACTCCTTCTCTCCGGGCACACCGGCTTAGCGGCCGGCGATCTGCAGGTGGTTGTGCACCCAGACAGCGCCGCCCTCCAGCGCGTTGCGGGCCGCTGCCTGGCGCTGGTGGCGATCGGCCACCTCGCCGCGCAGGGTGACCACGCCGTCGGCCACCTCCACCTCGACGTCGTCGGCGTCGACGAAGGGGCTCCAGGCGAGCTGCTCCTCGACCGCCAGGTGGATGGCGGCGTCGGATTCGAACGACTTGGCCGGCTGGTAGTCGTACCAGTCGAGCCCGGTCAGCGACCAGGTGTCGATGTGCGGCGAGAGCTTCAACGGGTGGTGGGCGTCGTCGACCAGCAGGTTGTCCACCGTTCCGCTCAGGGTGACCACACCTTCTTCGACCTCGTCGTCGAGCGGATCGTAGGACACTGCGTCGTCGTGGATCAGCTCGCGTTCGACCGCCAACTCGATGTCGAACGCTTCCGGCGCTCGGGTCTTCTCGTCCGCTGCGGCCGCGCTGCAGGTCGCCAACAGCGCGGCCAAACACAGCGCCGCCGGCCGGCCTGCTCCCGGCTTCTGAACGGTGATCGGTCGCATCATCGGGCACCTCCTTCGGCCGCCCAGCCCCGGCGCGCTACCAGTAGTGGGGCCGGCCGTAGTAGTCGTAGAGCACCTCTTCGGTCCGGCGGTTGACCGGCTCGTTGGGGTTGTAATCGGGGCTCTCGCGCACCGCCTCCCGGCTCAGATCGACGCTGGCCGCCTCGTCCTGGTAGCGGATCGACTGCAGCCAGGGCAGGGGCAGCAGCACCCGACCCCCGGGCAGCAGCACCCGGGTGTCGACCACCGCGTAGCGCAGCACCCACTTTTCATCCTCGACCAGCAGGTCCTCGATGCGGCCGACCCGGCCGTCCTTGCCCTCGAGGTGGTAGCCGATGACCTCGCGGGCCGAACGCAGGTGCGGGTTGCCCGGCAGGCGCTGCTCGGCCTCGCCGGCGGCGCCGCGCTCGGCCGGCGCAGCGGTTTCGCCGCGCAACTGCTGCACCTCTGATTCCTTGCGCTCGAGCTGCTCGAGCGCCGTGTCGACCTGGTGCGGTTGGGGGCCCTCGGCCAGCGGGGTGCCGCCGCCGGTCCAGCTGGTGGGCAGGTGGAAGTGTTGCTCGATCTCGTTGACGTGTTGCAGCGAGACCGGGGCGTCCTCTTCCAGCGGCGGCGATTCCTCGACTTGCCAGCGGGTCAGATCCACCGGTACCGTTTGCCGGCGCCAATCGGGTTGCGCCAGCAGCCGCGAGGGCAGCAGGACCTTGCGCCCCGGCAGCCAGCGGGCGGTCGAGGTCACCAGGTGGCGCACCACCCAGTCGTGGTCGTTGAACAGCAGATCGACCACGTGGCCGATGTCGCCGTCCTGGGCTTCGAGCGTGTAGTGCTTCAAGTCGGCAACGCTTCTGAGCATAGCGAACCTCCTCCCCGCTGGGGTGCCGGCCGTTGCGGCCGGCTCAACGGCAGTCGATCGAGGCCGAGCCGGTGGCCAGCAGCACCACCCGGCCGTCCTCGACCTTCCAGTCGACCTCGAGCCGATCGACCACCGACCGCACTCCGCGGATGCTGCCGGCCAGCTCGACCGCCTGGTGCTTTTCGAGCAAGGTGTCGACCGATCCGGTCAGCACGATGACGCCTTTGCGATTCGAGACCGTGATGTTTTGGCTGGAGACGTCCTCGGCGATCAGCAATTGGTTGTCTACCGCTTTGCGCACCGCATCGTCGCCGGCCGCCAGGCCGGTTCCCGCCGCCGTCGCCAGCAGGCCGACGGCCAGCGGTGCCGCCAGGATCGCTTTGAGCGTCGAACCGGGAACCCGCGTCTGCATGTCGCCTCCTCCGTGACGGGCGGCGTAACCGGCCGCCCGCGTCCTGGCCCTCGTTACAGCAAAAGCCGTGCCGGCTGCAGGGGTCCGCAGCGGGCCCCATTGCCCGACCCAGTTAAGGCCGACGACTCGATTCGGACCGGTCAGAATCGACTGCGGCGCTGTCGCCGCGCAGTAGCTGGTCGATGCGCTCGCCGCTGATCTCCTCGTGTTCGAGCAGCTCGGCCACCAATCGTTCCAGCAGCTGCCGGTGGTGCTGCAGCGCTTCCAGCGCGAAGCGGTGGGCCTCGTCGAGCAGGCTCTGGATGGCGGCGTCGATCTCGCGGGCGGTCTGCTCGGCGTGGCGCCGGGAGCGGCCGAGTTCCTCGCCCAGAAAGACCGGCTCCCGGCCGTCGCCGAAGGCCATGTGGCCGAAGCGCTCGCTCATACCCCAGCTCTCGACCATGCGCCGGCCCAGCTCCGAGGCCTGGCGCAGGTCGTCCTCGGCACCGGTGCTCAGCTCGCCCAGGCCGATCTGCTCGGCGGCCCGGCCGGCGAGCTGCACGCTCAGGCGGGCATCGAGTTCGCCGCGCGCCAGCATGGTGCGATCGCGCTCGGGCAGCTGCTGGGTGGCGCCCATGGTGCGGCCGCGGGGCATGATGCTGACCTTGTGCACCGGCTCCGCCCGCTCGTGCACCGCCGCCACCAGGGCGTGGCCGGCCTCGTGATAGGCAATGCGGCGCCGTTCCTGCTCGCTCAGGGCCAGGTTCTGGCGCTGGTGGCCCATCAGCAGCTTGTCGCGGGCGGCCTCCACGTCGGTCCGCTCGATGCGCTCGGCATCGCGCCGCGAGGCCAGCAGGGCCGCCTCGTTGAGCAGGTTCTCGAGGTCGGCCCCGGAGAAGCCGGGCGTGGAGCGCGCGATGTCGCGCAGCAGCCGCGGATCGTCGAGCGCCTTGTCGCGGGCGTGGATCTCCAGGATGGCCAACCGTTCTTCGATCGAGGGCAGTTCCACCGTGATCCGGCGGTCGAAGCGGCCCGGGCGCATCAAGGCCGGGTCCAGGATGTCAGGCCGGTTGGTGGCGGCCATGACGATCACGTCCTGGTTGGGCACGAAGCCGTCGAGTTCGCTCAGCAGCTGGTTCAGGGTCTGCTCGCGTTCGTCGTGGCCGCCGCCCAGCCCGGCGCCGCGGCGGCGGCCGATCGAGTCGATCTCGTCGATGAACACGATGGCCGGCGCCACCCGCTTGGCCTCCTCGAACATGGATCGCACCCGGGAGGCACCGACGCCGACGAACATCTCCATGAAGTCCGAACCGGTGATGCTGAAAAACGGTGCCTCGGCCTCGCCGGCCACCGCCCGGGCCAGCAGGGTCTTTCCGGTGCCGGGCGGGCCGAGCAGCATCAGGCCATGGGGCGCCTTGCCCCCCAGCCGTTCGAAGCGATCGGGCCGCCTGAGGAAGGCGACGATCTCGCGCAGATCGGCCTTGGCCGCCTCCGAGCCGGCCACGTCGGCAAAGGTGGTCTGCTCCTGGCGCCGCTCGTAGAGCTGGGCCCGGCTCTTGCGGATGGAGAACAGGCCCTGGCCGCGATCGCGGGCCGTTCGGGCGGCGAACCAGAACAGGCCGCCGAGCAGCAGAAACGGCAGCAACAGGCCGAGCACCAGCCAGCCGCCGCCGCTCGACTGCGGCTCCACGTCGATCCGCACGCCGGCCGCCTCGAGCTCATCGAGCAGCTCATCGACCCCGAACGCCGGCACCCGGGTGTGGAAGCGCGGCTCGGCCGCGTCCGGCTCGTCCCCGGTCGCCCGACCGGCCGGCTGCGGCTTCTCCTGTTCGGTCCCGGTCTCTTTCTCGGCGCCGGCCTGCTCGGGCCGGGCCGCGGGGCGCAGCACGCCCTCCACCTCGCGGCCGGTCAGGGTCACCGAGGCCACCCGGTCCTGGGCGATCCGCTGGCGGAAGGTGCTGTAGTCGAGTTCGCGGCCGGCACCGGAGCCGGCTTCGACCAGCAGCCAGATGCCGCCGCCGATCAGCCCCAGCAGCAACAGCAGCCGCCAGTTGAAGCGCCCGTCGGAACCGGCCGGTTCGTCGCCGCCGGGCATGGGTTCCCGTCTCACGCCTGCCTCCCGCAGCGGCTTCGGCCGCAGCGCGCCACGCGCGACGGCCGGCCATTGGGTTCATGATTCGTAATGAGCAAGAACGATGCCATGCAGCCGCAGCGCCTGGCACGGGGATTGCGATCCCGGGGTGGATGGATGAGCCGGGCCAGCGGCGCGGCACCTGGAGGCGATCATGAAGCGAGCTGAACGACCCGGACCGGATTGGGACATCGCGGCGCTGGCCGAGGCGTTGCTGGATGCGGACCAGGAGTGGGCGGTGGCCGCCGCTCGCGCGCTGGGTGAGCGCGGCGACTCGGTCGCCCGTGCTGCGCTGCGCGAGGCGCTGGAGCAGAACCTGGGTCGCTACGACCGGCGCGCTCTGACCGCCGAGCTGGTCTGCGCGCTGGGCCGGCTCGAGGATCGGGCGGCCGAGGCCCTGCTGGTCGAGGCGCTGCGTTCCAGTTTCTACCACATCCAGGCCGAGGCGCTGCAGGCGCTGGAGCGCATCGAGCCCGGCGGCGGCGCACTGGAGCAGCTGCGGCGGCTGGTCGAGCAGGACGGGCCCACCGAGGTCAAGCGCGAGGCGGTGCGCGGACTGGGCCGCACCCGCGATCCGCGGGCGCTGGACCACCTGGCCGGGGTGCTGGAGCCCGATCGCGAGCCCGCGGTCAAGCAGGAGGCGGTGGCGGTGCTCGGCGACAGCGAGTGCGCCGAGGCGGCCACCGCGCTGATGGACTTCTACCACCAAGAAGCCGACCGGGTGCTGCGCCAGGCGGTGATCGACGCCCTGGCGCGGATCGCCAGTGTAGACTCGGTCGACTTTTTGCTGGGCCTGCTCGAGGATCCGGACGCCCACATCCGCGCCAGCGCCGCCGAGGCCCTGGGCCTGACGCGCAACCCGCTGGCCAAGCTGCCGCTGGAGCATGCCCTGACCGACGCCGACGCCGACGAGCGCGTCCGCTACAGCGCCGCCCGGGCCCTGGGCCTGATCGTCTACCTGCCGCTGGCCGAGTCGGAGCCGGAAGCAACCGGCGATTGAATGATTGAACTCGAGGGGGACAACCGCCCGACCAGCGGCCAGGAGGGATGCGGCCGCCGGCCGGGCGGGGTGGGTCGAGCGGAAAAAGGGCGAACACCGGCCGGCGCGCTCAGCCGCCGGTTCCGATGACCACGTAGATCTGATTGGGACCGCGCTGGATGCGCAGCAGCCCGCGCAGATCCTCGTCGACCCCCAGCCGATCGGCCCGCTCGGGGGTCAACGGCACCAGCTTCAGACCCAGGATGATCTGGTCTGCAAGGCTCGTGCCCGTTTTGCCGGGAACCGACTTCTACTCCGGACCTATGGAGTTCGATCCCGGTCCCTGGCAAAAAGTACCGGCCAGCGGTTCAATTTGGGCCACTCGCTCCGCGTAGCCCGTCGAATCGATCCGCTGTCCGGCGCCCGGGTGGCGCTTGACAAGCTTCGCTCGATGGATTCTAGTGGCCTCGAAAGAGCCGGCAGCGGGTGTGACCAGGTCGGTTCACGCACCGCCGGGAGGGGCTGGCCATCGGAAAGAGACCAACAGCGACCGGGTTCGAGATGTCCGAGCGCGACGCGGAACGGGATAGCGAAGACTGCCAGACCGCCCGCGCCGAGCGGGCCGAGGCCGAGCGCGATCTGCTGGGCGGGGCGGTCGAGGCCGCGGCCGAGGCGGTGGCCGTGGCCGACGCCGCCGGCCGCATCGTCTACGTCAACCCGGCCTATGGCCGGCTGCTGGGCGTCGAGCGGGAGGCGCTGCTCGGCCGGCGGCTGGAGCTGCTCGACGCGCTCGCGGCCGACGACCCCCGTGGCCGCGACATGCGCGCGGCGATCGAGCGGCGCGGCTCCTGGCAGGGCAAGCGCCGCTTCAAGCGCCCCGACGGCAGCCCGGTCTTCGAGGAGTGCACCCTGACCCGGGCCAACCGAACCGACGGCGGGCTGCTGGGCCACATCGCGGTGCGCCGCGACGTCACCGAGCAGCAGCGGCTGGAGCAGGCGGCCGCAGCCGCGGTGACCGGCGACAACCTGGGCTGGGCCATCAGCGGGCTGCGCCACGAGCTGGGCAACCCCATCAACGCCGTGGCCAGCACGCTTGCGCTGCTGGCCGACCGCTTCGCCCGCCAGGGCGATGAGCGTGCAGCGCAGTACCTGCAGCGCTGCCAGGATGAGCTTTCGCGGGTGCGCATGCTGCTCGACGGCATGAACAGCTTCGGCCAGTTCGAGCGGGCCGAGCCGCGCGAGCTGGACCTGCCCACATTCCTGGACCAGCTCGAGCACTTGATGCGCGCCGACCTGCAGCGGCTGGGCGTTATGCTGCGCATCGAGGTGGCGCCCGAGGCCCGCCATTGCCTGGCCGATCCGCGCGCGCTGCAGCAGGTGATGCTCAACGCGATCAAGAACGCGCTCGATGCGCTGGCCGGCCGGCCCGAGCCCGTGATCACCATCCAGGTGGCCCGGCCCTCGGAGATGGTCCTGGTCCGGGTGGCCGACAACGGCCCGGGCATGGGCCCGAAGCAGCTCAAGCGGCTGTTTCGGCCCTTCCACACCACCAAGAAGACCGGCACCGGCCTGGGGCTGACCATCAGCCGGCGGCTGATGGAGCGCATGGACGGCTACATCGAGATCGACTCCATCGAGGGCCAAGGCACCCAGGTCGATCTCTACCTGCCCGCCGAGTGAGCGCCGCTCTCGTCCTCCATGCGGGCGAACAGGCGTTCGGCGTCGTCGCGCCGGCACAGCTCGGTGCCGGGCGTCATCACCGCCGCCGCCCCGGCGGCCACACCCAGGCGCACCGCCCGGGCCAGCGGCCAGCCGCGGGCCAGGCCCAGGGTCACCCCGGCCAGGGTGGAGTCGCCGGCGCCGACCTTGGAGGCGATGGGTACGGTGGGCGCCCGCAGCCGCAGGATGCCCTCGGCGCTGGCCGCCAGCACCCCGGCCGCACCCAGGGTGACCACCACCACCTGGGCCCGGCCCCGTTCGACCAGGTCCAGCGCGGCCCGCTCCTGATCCTCCTCGTCGCGCAGCGGATCGCCGACCAGCTCGCACAGCTCGCGCAGGTTGGGCTCGATCAGGTAGACGCCGGCTTCCAGGGCCCGGCGGGTCGGCGCGGCCGGGCAATCGAGCAGCAGCCGGCAGTCGCTGTCGGCGGCCCGGCGGGCCAGCCGGGCCAGCAGGTCGTCGGGCGCGCCCGGCGGCAGGCTGCCGGAGACGGCCAGCAGCTCGGGCGGCGGCTCGGCCCGTTCCAGCGCCGCCAGCACCGCCTGCCACTCCGCTTGTGCGATCCGCGGCCCGGGCATGCCGAAGCGGAACTGGCGCTCGGAGCTGCGCTCGCTGACGTGGAGGCCCTCGCGGGTCCAGCCGTCGATGGCGAAGCGCCGTTGGGCCACCCCCTCGCGCTCGAGCAGCTCGGCCAGCACCTGGCCGGTCGGGCCGCCGGCCAAATACCAGGCCGTCGAGCTGCCGCCCAGCGCCTGCAGCGCCCGCGAGACGTTGAGGCCGCCGCCGCCCGGCTCGCGGACCGGCTCCTCGCAGCGCAGCTTGCGCTCGGCGGCCACCTGCTCGACCGCGGTGTTCAGATCCAAGACCGGGTTGAAGGTCAACGTCACCACCGTCTTCATGCCGATACCTCCTTACGATTCCTCATCGCCAGCCACCGGTTCGGCCGCCAGGTGGCCGACCACCGGCAGGTGATCCGAGGCGCGGCGGGCCTCGCCGCTGGCCACCGCGAACACGCCCTGCAGCCGCGCCGCCGGCCGGGTCCAGATCCGGTCCAGCCGCAGCAGCGGCCAGCGGGCCGGGTAGGAGGCTGGGGCCGGAGCCTTGCCCAGCCGGGCTTCGATGGGGTGGAAGGTGCGCCGCAGTGGCAGCCACTCGTTCATGTCGCCCATGACCACCACCGGCCCGGGATGGTCGCGGTCGAGCGCCGCGGCGATCATACGCGCCTGCAGGCGCCGCTCGGCGCTGCGCATGCCGAGGTGGGTGGTGATCACCCGCAGCCGGCGCCCGGTCACGTCCAGCTCCACATCCAGGGCGCCGCGCGGCTCGCGCCCGGGCCAGGTCAGCTCCAGCCGGCGCACCCGCAGCACCGGATGGGCGCTGAGCAGGGCGTTGCCGAAGTCGGCGTCGGCCCGCAGCATGGTCGGCCCGGCCACCGCCAGCATGCCGGTGGCCCGCTGCAGAAAGCCCGGGTCGGGCCGGCCGTTGGCCAGCCGCGGCCAGGTGACCTCCTGCAGCCCGACCACGTCGGCGCCCAACGAGCGGATCACCCGCGCGGTACGCTCCGGGTCGCGCCGGCCGTCGCCGCCCACCCAGGCGTGGATGTTGTAGCTGGCCACGGTGATGGCGCCCCCGGCCGGCGGCTGGCCGGCGCCGGGGGGCTGCGGTTGCGCATTGTCCTGTTTGACCCTGGCCGCCGTGGCGCTCACCTCCTTCGGGGCTCGCCGCCTGTCCGGTCGATTGTCCAACACCCCCCATGAATGGGCATCTTCTGCAAGAGCCTGCAAGAGCGATACCACCAAGTCGCCGGTCCATCCGGGAGGAGCCGCCGGCCGGGGAAGGCGCCGAGTGGAGCGATATCGGCAGCTCGAATTGGCCCGCCCGCTTCCGCTGGACCATTCAACCGCCCGTCTGGTATGAACGGCCTGGCTGGCGCGGCTATTGCACGGAATGGCTGCACATCGCGCTGCGCCGGCGAAAGGAGCGAGCATGTCCCAGGACCTGACCGATTTCATCCGGGTGGCGGCCTCGGCCGACCTGCCCGAGGGCGGGGCGCTCGGGGTGGAGATCAACGATCGACCGGTTCTGCTGGTGCGCATTTACGACGTGGTCCACGCCTACGGCAACGAGTGCTCCCACAAGGGCGGCCCGCTGGCCGACGGCCTGGTGGCCGGCGACCAGGTGGTCTGCCCCTTTCACCAGGCCCGCTTCGGCCTGGCCAGCGGCGCCGTCGAGCACCCGCCGGCCCGCGACGACCTGCCCGCCTACGAGGTGGCCGAGGTCGACGGGGCCATCTTCGTCGGCCCGGAGCCGCTGGCCGAGCCGGCCGCGCGCAAGCCGGCGCCGCCGGTGCTCAAGAGCCAGACCTTCGTCATCGTCGGCGCTGGCGCGGCCGGCTGCGCCGCCGCCGAGGAGCTGCGCCGGCAGGGCTTCGCCGGGCGCATCCGGCTGCTGACCCCCGAGCCGAACCTGCCCTACGATCGCACCGATCTGTCCAAGAGCTACCTGGCCGGCGCCAGCGGCGACGAGGATCTGCCGCTGCGCGACGCCGGGTTCTACCGCCGGCACGAGATCACCCTGATGTCCGAGTGCCGGGTGGATCGGGTGGACGCCGCGGCGCGGCAGGTCGAGCTGGCAGACGGCGAGCGGATCGCCTTCGACCAGGCCCTGATCGCCACCGGTAGCCGGCCGCGGCAGCTCGAGGTGCCGGGCGCCGAGCTGCGGGGCCTGTTCTCGCTGCGCTCGTGGATCGACGCCAGCGAGCTGATCGGCGAGCTGGCCGGCGCCGGCCGGGTGGTGATCGTGGGCGCCGGTTTCATCGGCCTGGAAGCAGCCGCGTCCTTGCGCAGCCGCGGGCTGGAGGTGGACCTGGTGGCCCCGGAAGCGGTACCGCTGGGGCCGGTGTTCGGCGAATCGGTCGGCCGCTGGCTGCAGGGGTTGGCCGAGGCCGAGGGGGTGCGCTTCCATCTCGGCCGCGGCGTGGAGCGGCTGGAGGGCGACCAGCGGGTGCGCCGGGTGCTGCTGTCCGACGAGACCGCGCTGGAGGCCGACCTGGTGCTGATCGCCATCGGGGTCGAGCCGCGGCTCGGGCCACTGGCCGGCAGCGGTCTGGTCGAGCGCGGCGCGGTGCCGGTGGACGAGCGGCTGCAGACCCGGGCCGATTTCGTCTTCGCCGCCGGCGACATCACCCGGCTGCCGAGCCCGCCGGACGGGCCGGAGCGCCGGGTCGAGCACTGGGCCTGGGCCGAGACCCAGGGCCGCCACGCGGCCCGGGCCATGCTGGGCGACAACAACCCCTTCGACGAGCCACCGTTTTTCTGGACGCGGCAGTGGGGCAAGTCGCTGCAGCTGGTGGGCCTCAGCGCCGGCTTCGACCGGCTGGAGCTGCGCGGCGAGGTGGAAGCCGGTGACTTCCTGGCCGGCTACTACCGCAACGGTGAGCTGGTCGCGGCCGCCGGCGCCGGCCGCAGCCGGGAGATGATCGCGCTGGGCCACCTGCTGCGCACCGGCCGGGCGGCCGCCATCGCCCCGGCCGCCTTCGCCGATGAGGAGCACGATCTGATCGCCATGGCCCGTGAAGTGGATTGACCGAAGCACCGATAAACGAAAGGAGCTTGCCATGCGCCATCGCTTCAACTGGCTGATCGCCTTGCTGGCGGCCCTGGGCTTGCTGCTGGCGGCGGGCTGTCCGAAGCGCCAAGTGGAAAACCCACCCCAGGATCCCGAGGAGGACCAGGAGCCAAAGCCCGAGCCCCCGCCCGAGCCGCCCGACCTGCGTTGAGCCGAGCCGGCCTGCTTCCTGCGGGCGGTGGCCGGCTCAGCGGGCCAGCCGGCGCCTGAGCCACAGGCCGCCGCCCACCAGCAGCGCCACCAGCCCCACCAGGCCCAGCAGCGGCAGCGGCTTGGGGTCGAGCACGAAGTCGCGCACCAGCTCCGAAGCCAGCACCACCGCCGCGATGCCGGGCGCCATGCCCAGCGCCGTACCCAGCACGTAGTGGCTGAAGCGCACCCGCAGCGCGCCGGCGGCGAAGTTGATGACCGGGTAGGGCGCGGTCGGCACCACCCGCAGCAGGGCCACCGCCAGCACCCCCCGGCGGCGCAGCAGGCGCTGCAGCCCCTCGGCCCGGCGGCGCACCGGCGCCGGCAGCTCGCCGCGGCCCAGCCAGCGGCCCAGCCAATAGGTCTGCACCGCGCTGGCCAGCGCGCCGGCCATGGCCAGCGCCAGCGCCGGCCACGGGTCGAACAGGATGCCGGTGGCCACGAACAGCACCGTGATGGGAAAGACCAGCACCCCGGCCAGCAGGTAGATGCCGAGCAGGGCCAGGGGGAACCAGGGCCGGTGGGCGAAGTCGGATCCCAGCGCGGTCAGCTCGCCGGCATCGAGCGCATCGCCCAGCGGGGTCCAGGCCCAGGCCGCGGCCAGACCCAGCAGTACGAGCAGGATCGCGGCGATGGCGATCAGGCGCAGCCAGCCGGAGCGGCGCGCCCCGGCCGGCTCCAGATCGTCGAGCAGCTGGTCCAGCTCGGCCGGCCGCTCCGGATCGACCAGCTCGGCCTGGCTCTGCACCAGCTCGTCCAGCGGCTGTTCGGCCCGCTGCAGCGGCACCAATCGCCGGCCTTCGCCGTCGGCCAGCGCATCCACGGTGGCGAACAGCGAGCCGCTGTCGGCCAGCCGGGCGGCCACGCTGGCCGGGTCGGCGCCCAGGTGCTCGGCCAGCAGCCGGTTGCGCAGCCCGGCCACCGCCCGCTCCAGCGCCGGCTCCTCGTCTGCCTCCAGCACCAGGTCGAGCTCGCTGTCGAGACCCATGGAGCGGTTGCTCAGGTTGGCCGAGCCGATCCGGGCCAGACCATCGTCGGCCACCATCAGCTTGGAGTGCACGTTGAGCCAGCCGTCGAGGCCGGGCAGCGCCGGGTAGACCACCCGCAGCCGCCCGTGGCGGTCGGCCCGGCGCAGCTGCTCCAGGCGCACCTGGCGCAGCGCGTTCATGGTGTGCTCTTCGAGCCAGCCCTCGCTCTTGTGCGGCAGCACCAGCAGCATCTCGGGGCAGGTCGCCGATTGCAGGCGGCGCTCCAGTGCCTGGCAGACGGCGGCCGAGGTCAGGTACTGGTTCTCGATGTAGAGCCAGCGCCGGGTGCGGGCGATGGCGTCGCGGTAGAGCTGCTCGACCTCGTACACTGCGGCGCGGCCCTTGTAGGCCGGGACGGTGCGCACCAGCCCCACCGGGGCATCGCGCGCAGCCGGCTGCAGGGCCTCCGGCCAGGGCCGGCGGTCTGCGGGCGGCTCGTCCGCCCAGCCGATCGGCGGCCCGTCGACGCTTTGCCAGCGCTCGCGGAACAGCTCGCCCAGCGCCCGGGCCGGCGCGCCGGAGACCGCCATGGCCGCATCGTGGAAGGGCAGGTAGCGCCGGCCCCCCGGGTCGCGGCGGCCGGGCTCCTGCGGCCGGTGGGCCGGGGTGTCCCAGCGGGAGCGGGTCAGGTCGAAGCCGCCGGCGAAGCCGAGCCAGTCGTCGATCACCACGAACTTCTGGTGCTGCGAGGCGCCCAGCGGATGCTCGTCATCGGCCCGGAAGTGCACCCGCCGGTGGGACTGCCAGCCCAGCCGCACCGGCGCCAGGGCCTGACGCTCGAAGGCATAGAGCATGGCGTAGTCCCATGTCAGGATGTAGACCTCGAGCCCGGCGCGGGCCGCGGCCAGCCGGTCCAGCTCGGGGCCCAGCCGCCGCAACGGCCGGCCGTCGCGCGGGTCGCGCTCCAGCGCCACCCGGCTGTCGATGTCCCAGCCGGCGATGAGGATCCGCTGTTGGGCCTGCTCGAATGCCGCGGCCAGGGCGCCGAAGTAGCTCTGGCCGTCGATCAGGAAGGCCACCTGCTCGGCCCGCTCCAGCCGCCAGCAGTTGCGGCCCGGTTCCAGAATCCTGTCCATGGGTCGGTCCGCTGGTACGAGAAAGCAGCCCGCCGGCCCGCCGGCAGGGCTGCCTATTTGCTGTCGCCTGCTTTTCGGCGCTTTGGCCGCTCCGCGTGTTCGCCGCGGGGTGGCCCCTCACTTCTTGCTGGCCTTCTTCTTGGTGGCCTTCTTCTTGGTGGCCTTCTTCTTGCTGGTTTTCTTTTTGCTGGTTTTCTTCTTGCCGGCGCTTTTCTTGGCGGCGCTCTCGGTCGCCTTCTCGGCCCGGTTGAGCAGGTCGCTCGCCTCGCGCACCGCGTCCTCGCCGAACAGCCGCGCCATCACGCCGGGCTTTTGCTCGCTGGTGGTGCGCACCTTGCCCTGGACATCCTGGCGCAGCAGGATGGTGTCCGGGCCGATGACCAGCTTGTCGGGCTGGACCGACACCACCCGCTTGCCGGAAAGGCTGATCTCGACCACCCGCCAGCTATCGTCGACCTCTACATCGACCAGCGCGCCCAGGTCGTCGCCGTCGCGGCTGATGACCCGGACACCGGTCAGATCCTTGAGGCTGCGGCCGCTGGGCTTCTTGTTGCGCAGGTCGGCGGCCTTGGGTACGAACAGATAGTCCTCGCCCACCCCGGTCACCTGTTTGGCATCCACCCAGCGGGCGTTGCCGCTCAGCCGCGACTCGCGCACGGTCAGCCCGGCCAGCTTGCGTTGGTTGGGCTGGATGAAGACCTGGTCCACCGCCCCCATGTTGCGGCCCTCCTTCAAGGCCACCACTTCCTTGCTCTGTATCTCGTGCAGTTGCATGCGCATCGCATCTCCCTCCTGTGGGTTCGGGGTTTGGTCTCGTCCTGGCCAGCACCGGCCAGTATACGCCGCTAGTGTTGCAACAGACATACCACGTATTAGGGCCGTCCAATAAGGCTTTTTCGGGCCTCACAGTCCAGCGCCAGGTCATTTCGAGCCATCCATTGTGGGCGGGACAGGCCGTCTGGGGAACGGCCTCCAGCAGCCAATCGGTCGGCGACGAGACGCTGCAGATGCGGCCGTTCAGCCCCTTGATGGAGGAGCTGTGGGGCGTTGCGGCCGGGGCGCAGGCGAACAGCGACATGGGATGCCCCCCCGATCCTCGCGCCATGCCGTAAGCTCAGCGCATGCCGTAGTTGCGCAGCTTGCGCTTCAGGGTCGACAGGGCGATGCCCAGCTGGCGGGCGGTGCGGGTGTAGTTGTCGCCGCTCTGACGCAGGGCGTACTGGATGTACTCGCGCTCCACATCGCGCAGCGGCCGCACCGGGCCGCGGGCCAGCTGCGGATCGGAGCCCGTTGCCCCGGCCGCCCCGGCGCCCGCGGTCGGCCAGTTCGCTCGCCGCTCGCCCAGCAGTTCCGAGGGCCGCAGCTCGCCGTCGTTCGACTGCAGCAGGGCGGCGCGTTCCAGCACGTTTTTCAGCTCGCGCACGTTGCCCGGCCAGGTGTAGCCGGACAGGCGCTGGATCTCCTCGTCGCTCAAGCGTTGGCCGCGCACCAGCGAGCCCTGGCCCAGGATGTGGGCGGCCAGCGCCGCCAGGTCGCCGAGCCGCTCGCGCAGCGGCGGCAGGTGGATGCGGATGACGCTCAGCCGGTAGTAGAG
>CAYVQE010000057.1:0-33871 GCA_964454005.1 uncultured Myxococcales bacterium | reverse complement strand
AGGCCGGGCCGGTCGCGCAGCGGCGTTTGACCGACTGGTTGGTGAACAGCCGCGGGCGGCGCTGCAAGACCCTACAGCGCGGCATGCTCTACCAGCCGCGGCCGTAGGCGACGCTGCCGCGCGCGCAGCTGAGCGCTTCTTGGGGCACGGCGGGGAAGGGGAAGGTGCCGGCGGGCTGGAAGCCGCTGTCGGCCGCGGCGGCTGCGGCCCGGGGGCTGTCTTCGATGGGGGTGGCCTCCAGCTCCAGCGGGCCGACCAGGGTGCGCTGGCCGCGGCAGACGCTGGGGATGTGGTCGGCGTTGAAGGCGTCCATGCGCTCTTCCAGGGTGGCCGAATCGAGGCGCAGGCTCTCATCGGCGCAGGCCACCACGGCCACCAGCAGCTCGTCGTCGAACAAGAAGCTGCGCTGCGGGCGCATGCCGTGGAGGCTGGAGACGCCGTAGCCGTCGTCGTGTTTGGTGAGCACGCGCAGCGGAGTGCTGAAGTGGCTGCCCCAGGTGTTGGGCGGCAGCTTGCAGTAGGGCACCCGGGTCCAGCCGTACTTGTCGTCGCTGCAGGCGGACTGCAGCAGCGCGGGCAGCAGCAGGGCGAGCAGCAGGGAGCGGGCGGACATGGTGAGCCTCCTCGGTTGCCTGGGTCCGGATCGTGGGACACCTTCGGGGCTCGGGGTTCGTTTCCCGCAGTGGGCCACGGATCGGGGTGGATGTCGAGGGCGGCGGCGGGTTGGCCCCCACCTCCATCTTCCCCCAGCGCGAGCGGTGCGGTCGGGGGCGATCCGCTGGGGGAGGAGGTGAAGGTGCTTCAGCAAGGTGCCAGCTACCTTTCCGGCGGCCATCTTTCCGGGCGTCTCCGGTGTTGGCGTGCCGTTCGGCGGCTGCTTGAACCGTTGCGGGCGACGGGGGATGATGCAGCCATGGAGCCGATCGATGCCATGCGGGAGGAGTTTCCGGTCTGCCGGGAGCACATCTACCTGAACCACGCGGCGGTCAGCCCGCTGCCGCTGGGCTGCACCCGGGCCATGGGCCGCTATCTGGACGAGCTGTCGGCGCACGGGGCGGCGCGCGGCATGGAGCCGCTGCTGGCGCTGCTGGACGCGGTGCGCGGCGCCGGGGCGCGGCTGCTCGGCGCGCGGCCGGATCAGATCTTCGTGGTGCGCTCGACCACCCAGGGCCTGTCCATCCCGGCGCTGGGGCTGGACTGGCGCGCCGGCGACAACCTGGTGCTGATCGAGCACGAGTTCCCGGCCAACCAGCGGCTGTGGCAGCCGCTGGGCCGCCGCGGGGTGGAACTGCGCACTGTGCCCGGCCGCGGCGGGCGGGTGGCGCTGGACGAGCTGGCCGCGCGGGTGGACGGGCGCACCCGGCTGGTGTCGGTGAGCTTCGTGCAGTTCCACACCGGCTTCCGGCTGGACCTGGCCGCGGTGGCCGCCATCTGCCGCCGGCACGACGCGCTGTGCTGCGTCGACGCCATCCAGGGCCTGGGCGCCTTCCCGTTGGACGCGGCCGCCAGCGGGGTGGACTTCGTCAGCGCCGACGCCCACAAGTGGCTGCTGGGGCCCGAGGGGGTGGGGCTGGGCTTCTGCTCGGACCGGGCGCTGGAGCGCATCGCGCCGGCGGTGGAGGGCTGGCTGGCGGTGGAGCGGCCCTTCGACTTCTACGACCTGGACCAGCCGCTCAAGCCCAGCGCGGCGCGCTTCGAAGACAGCGCCTACAACAGCGCCGGGCTGGCCGGGCTGTCCGGCAGCCTGGAGCTGATCGAGCGCTTCGGCCTGGACGCCATCGCGGCCCGCATCCTGGAGCTGACCGACAGCCTGGCCGCCGGGCTTCAGGCGCTGGGCTGGAGCCTGCTCAGCCCGCGGCAGCGCGAAGAGGAGAAATCCGGCGTGCTCAGCGCCCTGCCGCCGGGCGACGCCCGGGCGGAGCTGGAGCGGCTGAGCGCCGCCGGCGTGGTGGCCTCGCTGCGCGACTTGCCCGACGGCCGCCGCGCCCTGCGCTTCTCGCCGCACGCCTACAACACGCTGGACGAGATCGAGCAGGTGCTCTCGATCCTGGGGTCGGGTCCGCCCACTTGACACTTGCGGCGGTGCGCACGGCGGCCCCCACCTCCGTCCTGCCCCAGCGCCAGCGGTGCGCACGGAGGCGATCCGCTGGGGGAGGAGGTGGGGAATCGGGGTCGGGCGATGCGATTCTGGATGAGCTCGTCGGCGAACGAATATCAGGGCAATCGCTCGCGCCAATATCCCGGCTTGCGGTGTCCGTGGGCGAAGGCCACGACCCGAATTTCAGCTCCGGACTCGACGTATACGACCGAAAAAGGGAACTTTGGCAGCAGCAGCCGGCGGGCGTTCAACTCGGGGTCCGAACCGCGAACTGGAGCGCCGAGGCCGGGGTTTTCACGAAGGCGCTGGACCGCAAGCTCGACCGCTTCTATGAACTCGACTCCCAGACCGATGCGTTGCGCTTCGTACCAGTCGGCTGCGGCGTTGAATTCCTCGACCGCTCTGTGGTCGACGCGCAGGTTTCTGGTGGTCATTTCTTCCGCAGGCGGGCGCGGGCGCGGTCGCGGACGACCTGCCAGTCCTCGAAGCGGGCCTCGCCCGCCTCGGCGTCGCGGATGCGCTTGTCGATCTCTGCGGCCCAGGCTGCCTCGGCATCCCGCTCCGGCTCGCCGTCCAGACTCCGGAGCAGCTCGGCGGCCAACTCGGCGCGTTTATCCACCGGCATGTCGAGCGCACGGACGAATATGCTGTCTTCGTTCATGGGGACATTATAGGTCGACGGCGCCAGCGGTTCAATCGGTAGCCCTTGGGAGCGATCCGCGTTGTCAGCAAACCAGCGCTACGTCTAGCTGCCATGCAAGGAGGGGAAATCGGATACCCCAAAACGGCGGTCGTTCGCAGCCGCTGAAGAGTGAATTATCACCCGGCAGCAGAAAAAATACCCCACAAGCTAGCCTCCAAAAGGCAACGACGATTTCCAATTGCATATCGGAGTCTTATACACCTCCCCCGCGCGTGCCGCGCGGGGGAGGTGACTGTTGGCCGGGCGCTCAGCTCAATCAGAAACCTCTACAGCGCGGATCGCTCCTTGGGAGCTTCCGGGTGCCAGCCACCTCGCGGGCTCCCACCTCGCGGGCTCGTGCTGGCTTCTAGCTGCCGGGCACTCGGATGCGGGCGAGCCGCTTGCGACGCCGGTACATCAACAGGAAAAACAAGAGACTCCACAGGGAGATGGCCGCCCCATCGGCCGGGCCCGGGCCGCAGCCGCAGCCTCCCGCGCCGGTCTCGTCCGCGTCTCCGCCTCTACCTCCGTCCCCGTCCACGCGGTCCCCGTCCACGCGAAGCCGTCCCAGGTGCCGGCGTCGGTGCACCACTCCAGCGCCCGGCCCCAGGAGCAGCAGGCCATGTGCCAGGCGTGCCAGACGCAGTTGCCGCAGGTGCCGTCGCAAAGACACGGGTTGTCCGCCCCGCAGTTGCAGGTGTCGGTCTCGCCGCCGCACTCGTAGACCGCCCGCACCGCAGCGGCCGGGAGCAGGGCCAGCATCAAGGCCATGGCCGCCGGCAGCTTCATGGCCGCAGCTCCTCGAGCGCCAGCCGCGCCAGCCAGACCGCGCCGCTATGCCAGTCGCTCCAGACCAGCAGCCGCCCGTCGGGCGACAGGGCCGGCTGCATGGGGCAGCCGCCAGCCGGGGTCAACCAGCGGCGGGTCCGCCCGTTCAGCTGCCACAGCGCCAGCCGGCTGCCCGCCAGCCGGCGTCCGTCGGCGCCGACCTCGGGCACGGCCAGGATCAGCCCGCGGGAGTCGGGCAACCAGCGCGCGTGGACGCCGAGCCCCAGCTCCCGCGTCTCGCGGCCCTGGACCAGCCACAGGCGCCCGCGGGACAGAGGGCCGGTGTTGTAGACCAGCCGCCCCATCGGGCGCCAGCCGCGGCCCCCAGGCCCCGGCCGGCACCAGCGTCAGCCAGCGCCCCCGCCGGCGCAGCTCCAGGCGCCCGTCGTGGGTCCGGTGGCGGTAGCGGCCCAGCACGCGCCAGCCCTCCGCGTCCAACGCCGCCGGATCGGAGCGCTCGGCGCAGGGCTGCAGCTCGCCCCGCCGCAGGTCCAGCCGATAGCGCCCGCGTCCGCCGCGGCCGGACAGGAGCAGGCCCTGCCCGTCGGGCTGGAAGGTCGGGCTGACCAGGAAGGGTTGCCGACTGAGGACCCGCATTTCGTACAGCAGATCGGGACCCTTCCCCTCGGCATCGGCCAGCGAGGCCGAGAGGGCCGGCAGAATCCAGAAGCACGCTAAAAAACGATGCATGTCCCACCCCGTGTTCCAGAAAATAGGATACCACCACTCGTGGGGCGCCGGCCAAATCCGACATTCCGGCGGGTCCGCCTACTGGGCAGTTGCGGCGAGCTCCGGGGGGCAGCTCCGGGGGGCCAGTCACCTCGGTCGGGGGCCTCCGCGCCCTGCGCTTCTCGCCGCACGCCTACAACACGCCGGACGAGATCGAGCAGGTGCTCTCGATTCTGGGGTCGGGTCCGCCCATTTGCGGCGGTGCGCTCGGCGGCCCCCACCTCCGTCCTCCCCCAGCGCCAGCAGTGCGCACGGAGGCGATCCGCTGGGGGAGGAAGTAGGAAATCGGGGTCAGGTCCGCCGACAGGGTGCCAGCCACCTCTCCCGCTTCGCCACCTCACCCGCTTCTCCCGGCAGCGACGGTGGCCTATTGACCTCCCGCGGCTGCTGGCCGATGATCGGAAGCGCAATCGATGCTGGCCGGGGAGCTGCGATGGACGATGCGTGCGAAGACGGGGCGCGGGGCGGTGCCGGGCAGGCGCCGGCCGCCGGCGGGGATCCGATCGCGACCGCGGATCCGGGCGACCTGGCGCTGATCGACGACATGCTGGCCCGCTCGCCCGAGGAGCGGCTGGCTTACCTGGAGCAGACCCTGCGCTCTCTGGAGGCGCTGCTTGCCGCCACCGGTTCCACCGCTGCGACCGAATGAGCTGATCGAGACGCTGACGCGCCACCGGGTCGAGCTGGTGGTCATCGGCGGCATGGCGGCCGTGCTGCAGGGTGCGCCCTACAGCACCTTCGACGTGGACATCGTCTACCGGCGTTCGGCCGACAACCTGGATCGGCTGCAGGCCGCGCTGGATGAGCTGGACGCCGAGCTCCACGACCCCACCGAGCGGCACCTCGCGCCCACCCGCGAGCTGCTCGAGCAACCCGGCCCCAAGCTGCTGCGCACCCGCTTCGGTCGCCTCGATCTGCTCGGCGAGCTCGAGCCCGGCCAGAGCTGGGAGCAGGTGCTGGATCAAGCGGTGAGCCTGCCTTACCGCGGCCGGCAGGTGGACGTGCTGGCGCTGGAGCAGCTCATCGCCCGCAAGGAGCGGCTGGGCCGCGACAAGGACCGCGCCGCATTGCCCCTGCTGCGCGCCACGCTGGCGCGAGCAAAGGACGGCGGAAAGAGGGATTGAGTGGGCTACGGTGCGCCCGGAGGCGATCCGCTGGGGGAGGAGGCTGGGCTCGGGTTTGGGCGACAGGGTGCCGAGCCGAAAAGGTGCCCGAAAAGGTGCCAGGCACCTATCCGGGTGGGCAGCTATCCGGGTGACGGCTCAGGCAATGAGCTGGTGGACCGAGCAGCCGAGGGCCTTGGCCAGGCGGCGCAGGGTCGACAGGGTGAGGTTGGCATCCTGCGACTCCATGCGGCTGACCGTGGATTGGCGGATTTCGAGGCGGCGCGCCAACTCCTTCTGGGTCACACCCAGCCGCTGGCGTACCGCGGCGATGCGATTCTGGATGAGTTCGTCGGCGACCGCGTACCAGCCGAGTTCCCGATCCGAATCGTCGTCGGCGATGCGCTCGGCCTCGACCGCGTCGATGGCGTCTAGCAGGCGATCGTATTGCTCCTCTTCCATGATGACGATTCGCTTGCCACCCACGTCCACGAACTGGGCCTCGGCAGTATCGGTTTTGGGCTCGGCCATCAGGCCACCTCCTCAAAGCTTCCGGTACGCTTCTCGCCGGTGGGCAACCTTGATGATCAGAACGACCAGCACTTCTTGCTGGACTTCGTAGATCACCCTGTAGTCGCCGATCCGGATCCGGTACAGGCCTCGTCTTCCCGAAATCTTGCGAGATCCCGTCGGTCTCGGTTCCTCTGCAAGGCGCAGTATCGCCTCGGCGACACGGCCCCTCTTCTCGCCGCGGAGCTTGCGGAATGCCTTCAACGCGGATGCCTTGAACCTGATCTCGTAATCCAACCGGGACCTCCGAGTCGACCTTGAGGGAATATAGCCTATAACACAATAATGTCAACCGCCAATCGCATGAAATGCATATGCAACTCGTTGGTTGCCACTTGGGAGCTTGCTAGGTGGGGAGCATGAAGCGGGGCATTCTCCATTGGGGTGTCATCCATTGGGGTGTCACATCCTTGGGGTGTCAGACACCGGCACTTGACACTTTGGAAAATACCCGCCGTCGCTGCTAATGGGCTGACATTGCACAACATAAAGTGTCAATAGACGGTGTCTGACACCATGACTGCTCTGACACCATGACTGCTTCTGCACTGACGAACGAGCCGTCGGTTTGCTCACCAGCCCGCTACTGCCAGAACGAGCTGGATTTTTCCGTTCATCGCTGCGGAAGCCGGGGTGGGGGCTGAAGCGCGGGCGCCTCAGCCCGATCCCGCGCGGCTCCAGTCGATCTCGTACATCAGGTAGTGCGCCTTGCGCATGCCCAGCGCTTCGTAGGTGCGCTGGGCGTCCTCGTTGCCGTGCTCGGTGTACAGCCGCAGGCCGCAGACCGCGGGGTCGGCGCGGGCTTCGGCCTCCAGGTGGCGGTACAGGGCCGAGAAGACTCCCTTGCGCCGCTCGGCGGGCTCCACGTAGACGGACTGGATCCACCAGAAGTCGGCGTTGCGCCAGTCGCTCCACTCGCGGGTGACCATCAGTTGGCCGACACACTGCCCGGCCCGCTCGGCCAGCAGGTAGAAGCCGCGGGCCGGGTCGGCGAACAGGCCGTCCACCCCGGCGGCCGAGGCGAGGGCGTCGAGCCGCTTGCCCTCGGTCTCCAGGGCCATGGCCCGGTTGTTGGCGACGATCAGGTCGCGGTCGGCCTGGGCGCCGTGGCGGATGGTCGGCTCTGGGCTCATGGAGTTCCTTCCAGGTCGCTGACCGCCACGCTGATCAAGAACAAGCGCCCCCCCACCACAGCCGGCGACTGATTGTCTTGCGCCTCACCCCGAGGGCTCACCGCGTCAGGCGCTATTGAACCAGGCGGATCGGCTCGGCGCAAGGCCCGGGAGAAAAGGTGCCAGCCCCCTTCACGAGGAGGGGCGCCGCAGCCGGCCGGCAGGGTGCCAGTCACCTCGGCGTCGCAGATTGGCTAGATCCCGCGCTTCATGGGCGCTTGTCGATTTCCAGGTCGCAGACCACCGGTTTGTGGTCGAAGTGAAATTCGTCGCCGAGCACGTGGGGCTGGCCCGGTGTGGTGCCCGCCACCCAGCAGCCGCCCGTGGCGGCGTCGCTGAGGACGTGGTCGATGTTGAACAGCCCGGCGTAGGAGGCCGCTGCGTCTTGCCCCACGTCGGAGTGGAAGTGGAACGGCCTGTCCGCCGTGGCCGCGGCGTCGTCGGGATTGACAGCGAAATCCAGCCACCGCGCCGCGCTGGGGTCGAACGACGCCCAGAGCACCGGATCCACGTTCAGATCCCCCATGATGAGATTGCGCGCGCCGTTCGCCGCCGGCTGTCCCGTGCCGTCGCCCAGGTCCACGAACACCTGGTCCACCTGCGCCAGACGGCAGCGCTCGTCCTTTCCGCTGACACCGGAGCTGCCGTGGAAATTCACCAAGGTCAGCGAGCCGCCGGCCACCAGCTCGATGACGCCCCGGCCGACCCGCGAGCCGCGGCCGCAGTCCGGCACCCGGGCGCCGGCCAGGCCCTCGAGGCAGAAGTCCTCGGCGCAGCCCCGGAAGCGGCCGAAGCTCGTTTTCACCGCGCCGCATTTGTCCGGCTTGCCCAGATGGCACATCACCTGGTAGCCCGCGCCCAAGACGATCCGGGCCACCGGCAGCGCCGGAGCCACGTCGTACCGCTCGCAGATGAACTGCTCCCGCTGCGCCGCGGGAATATCGGCGCAGTCCGGCGTGTGGAAGATCTCCTGAAAGACCACCACATCCGGCTCCACCTCCGCCAGCCACCGCCGCGTCGCCTCCACCGCCGGTACCCAGGCCAGGCCGTTGCCGTAGTACTCGTCGCCGATGTCCTTCAGCTCCGCCGTCCACTCGCCGCCCGCGAAGCCGCCGGTCGCGCCCCCGGAGCCGGTATTGAAGCTCAGCGCCCGAAATCGCAAGACCGGCGGGAACTCCGACCCCCCGCCATCATCGCCGCAGCCAGCCGCGATCCAGCCAGCCAGCATGACCCCGAGCCAGATTCCCCAGTAGCGCATCCGCATCTCCGAGCAGGTGAACTGCCACGATACCAGGCCGCGGCGGCCAGCGGCAAACGGGACCGAGTGGCAGCACCGGGCGTGGCTGTCAAGCCGGTACGAGCCTCGGTATCATCGATGCGGGAGCCACCACCGTTCGGGCCGGCAGACTCCGCTTCAGTGGTCTTTGGCGGTACGGAGTCGATCCTCCAGCAAGCGCATCAGGTTGGCTGCGGTCAAAGCGTCGGCGTCGGCACCGGATTCCAGGAACGGTTCGACATCGGCGCTGAGCCGCTCAAAGCTCAATGTCGCCAGTCGGTCGGACACCAAGCGCGGCCAACTCGATGCCGTGGGCAACTCGCCCTCGAAGCCCGTCTGGCGCAGGGCGTTGAGCAACAGCACGGTATTCGGTTCGGGCCAGGTCGGGTCGGCCAGGTACCAGAGCAGGTCGAAGTAGTCACGTCCCTTGGGATGGGCCCGCTGCAGGATGGCGTGCAGCTTGCCCGCCAGCAGGGAAGCGCGATCGTGATGATGCAGGTGCAGCACCAGGTGGCGCCGGACCACGCTGGTGGTGCAAACCGCTCCGGCCGGCGGACGGGTGTCCACCTCGATCTTGATGCACAGAGCCTGGCCAGCGTGTGGTGACAGGCCGAGCTCGTACAGCAGACCGTCGAAGCGGAACCAGGCCGCGTGCACCGTCGTGCGCTCGACCAGCCGTACCCGCAGCGAATAGCCCTCGGCCCGTAGCTCGCGGGCCAACGCTTGGGCGGACCCGCGTAGAGCGAAGTCCGGCGCGGCTCGTTCCAGGGCGAAGTCCAAATCCTCGGAGTAGCGGGGCAGCCGGTAGAGAAAGCGCAGTGCAGTACCCCCGTGGAAGGCCAGTGGAATCATGCCACCGGTGCGCTGAATGCCGCCGAGCAGACGCGCCTGCAGATACTCGCGCACCTGGGAGAGCGCCTGCTGGGGGGGGCTGGCCCGCTCCACCAGCGCGTGCAGGGCTTCCTTCATAGCTCCACTCCCGCGGCATCTTCCGCTGCCGCCAGGTCCAGGATATTCCGCGCCGCACCTTGCATCTTGGTGCCGGGAAAGCGCCTGGCGAATGCCTGCAGGCGCTCACCGTCGAGCGTCTCGAGCCCCTGCAGGCGCAAGCCGGCCAGAAACGCAGGCCGGTCGCCGGCTGGGGTCAGGTAGACGAGATCGAGCAGGGCCTTCTCGGCGGTGGCCACCCAGGCCTGCTGACCGGCTGCCACCTCCTCTTGGCGCTGGCCGAACAGGACGGAGACATCGATGTGCCGAAATAGAAAACGCCCCAAGGGGGTATCCCGCCGGCCGGGCCGCCGGGTGGTCACCGCGGTGACGACGGGGACGGCCTCCGGGATGAGCCCATGGTGGGCCAGGGCCGCCTGCAGGCTGACATAGGACGGCGCGGTCAGCCGGTTCGATACCAGAAAGGGGTGAGGTTCGACCTTGCGGTAGGGTTGGGCCAGGACGTAGAGCCCGCGGCGTAGCGATAGCAACTTGCCGGCCGCGACCCAACGCGAAAGTTGGCGGCGGACATTCTTCGGGTCGCGCTGTCCGGCGAGCAGCAGGCCGGATTCGAACACGGGCTCGTCGCCGACGATGGCCAGTAGGTTTTCGAATTCCACAGCGCCAATATGCCTTTAATGGCAAATTATTGCAATCGTTTTTCCACCCGAGGCAAAGCCGGCGGAATGCAGGCGGGGAAGGGGACGAAGCCAGGGGCGCTCGATCACGCCCAGAAGACAGACCGGTCCATCTGCGCCTTGGAGTGAAACGATCTTTCAGGCGGAGGCCCGGCGTATCCGTCAGGCCTCGACGTATCGCATCCTCGACAACCTCGACCACAAGGCGAGCCACATGGGCGCAACCACGTCATCGATGATCATGATGGCACGGTTGGCGTGCCGAACGATTTGAGCCGCGACTCGCAGCCACACGTTCGCGGATGGTGCACAGGCTGCTTGACTCGGCAGCGGGGTGCCAGGCACCTTCCTGGGGGCAACTCGAGCTGAATCGCAAAGAAAAAACCGATCTAGGGGGTTGGTGGATTTGAACACTGCTGCAAAAAGCGCAGCAGTGCCATCGCACCAGCTTCGCTGGTGCTCAGGCCAGCACGCTTCGATTCAAACCAACCCCCAGAGCACAAAAAAAGCCCCGGTCCAGGGGATCGGGGCTTTTTTGTGCTATAGCGGGGACTGGATTTGAACCAGCGACCTTCGGGTTATGAGCCCGACGAGCTACCAACTGCTCCACCCCGCAGCAACGGAGCAGGGTGCATTCTACGGATGGGCCTTCGGCTGTCAAGCGTTTTTTGCCGGATCGGCGATGATTCGGCAAAAGAGGGGGCGGCCTAGCTCTCGGGGTCGATCAGGACGTCGTCGAAGACGCGGATGGTATCGCCGGTGGGGGTCCAGCGGCAGCGGACGCGGGCGGTCAGCGGGGTGTCGCCGGTGTTGTGCACCGGCAGGCCGAGCTCATCCTGGCCGCGCTGGCTGAGCTGGCCCAGATCGAACACGCTCTGGCCGTCCTCGAGCAGGGCGCCGGACAGCAGCAGCCGGGCCAGGGCCACCGGACGGTTGTTGGAATCGGAGTACAGCCCCAGGCGCAGGCCCAGGTCGGGGCTGTTGACGACCCGCGGATCGATGTCGCTCAGGGTGACGCAGGCGCGGCGGCAGGCGGTGGGCCCGGCGTCGCGATCGTCGTAGTAGGCGGTGATGTAGCCGGCGCCGGTGAAGGGCTCGAAGGCCAGCTCGAAGGCCTCGCCGCCGCCGGCGTTGTCTTCTCCGTACCAGAAGCAGACGCGCACCTGGGCGTCGAGCAGCGAGGCGTCGAAGCGGCGATCGAGCGCGACGTCGTCGTCCAGAGCCTGGATCGGAACACCCTGGTAAGCCGGTATCGAGGCGGCGCACTCGCCGAAGGCCGGGCAGTAGGCCGGACCGGTCACGGTCCAGCCGTTGTGATCGGCGGCCAACTGGCCGTCGCAGCCGGCGAAGTCCTCGTGGAACAGATCGACCGCCATCCGCGGGCTGGACAGGGGAAAGCCGCGCAGCATCAGATCGTCGAGCCACAGGGCGTCGTTGTCGTCGTCGGAGTAGGCGGCCAGGGTCACGGTCAGCTCCGGGTTGTCGCTGGCCCAATCACCGGGCAGCTGCAACGGCACGCAGAAGCGGTACCAACGGTCGTCGTCGTGATCCACCCCGGGGCCGTCGGCCTGGCAAAACACCCGGGTGCCGGGCCAGGCGTGGTCCGGATCGGAGACAAAGGCCAGCAGGGTTTCATCTTCATTGGCACCGTGCTCGGCCAGACGGAAGCACAGCTCCAAATCGCCCAGCCCGGTGGTGTCGAAGGTGCGCATCAGGCGCCACTCGTGGTGCTGGCTGTCGCCGCAGTTGTGCTTGTAGTCGCTGCGCAGGTAGTAGTCGTCACCGGACTGGACGCAGATCGGCTCGAGGTCGGCGCAGCAGGTCGACCAGCTGCCCTCGTCGGACTGGGGCTCACAGTCGGCGATCGCGTACGAGCAGGCGTCGCCGGCCACCAGGCTCCAGCCGCCCAGATCGCAGCCGCCCCCGTCGGCCGGGCCGAAGTCGGTGGCGCTCAGCACGGTGGGGGCGATCTCGGTCTCGCAGGCGATGCAGCCGCTCTGGTCGCCCAGGCCCGGGGTGGTGATGGTGCAGGCGGCCGGGTCGACCGGGGCGCAGTCGATGGCCATGTCGACCGGCGGCTCGACGCAGCCGCTGGGGTCGGCGGCACAGTTGGGCAGGCACAGGGCGGTGGCGGAGACCTCGGTGCAGTAGTCGGCGATGGGCTCGGCCCGGCAGCGGCCGCTGCCGTCGCAGGTGTCGGCGGTGCAGGCGTAGCCGTCGCCCGGGTTCGAGCAGTCGGTGCCGGCCGGGTCGGGCCGGCAGGCGTCGGCCTGCTCGTCGCAGATGCCCAGGCAGACCTGGGTGCAGGGCGACTGGCTGGCGGCCGCCGGGCCGCAGCCGCCCTGTCCGTCGCAGATATCGGTCTGGCCGTTGCAGAACAGGCCGTCGTCGCAGGGGGTGCCGGCCTCGGCAAAGGCGAAGGTGCAGCTGCCTTCGGTGCAGCTGTCGACGGTGCAGGGGTCGCCGTCGTCGCAGGCGGCGTCGTTCTCGCAGGCGCCGCAGTCGCCGTCGGCCGCGTCGGTCAGCCCGTCGCAGTCGTTGTCCAGGTTGTCGTCGCAGGTGGGATCGCCCTCCGGCCCCTCGGCGCCGGGGATCGGCTGGCGCTGGTGGCTGCAGGAGTCGCTCTGCTCGTCGCAGCGGTCGGCGGTGCAGGGGTCGCGGTCGTCGCAATCGACCGGCTGGCCGGGTTGGCAGGCGCCCGCCTGACAGGTCTCGGCGCCGTTGCACCACCGGCCGTCGTCGCAGTCGGTGTCGTCGTCGCACGTCCGGCCGGCGACCAGCAGCCGCAGCACGTCTGGGGCCGAGGCCAATCGGCCGTCTTCGACCACCAGGGCGATGACAAAGGTGCCCGGGGCGTCGGGCGCGAGCCAGGCAGCGGCGGCGTCGGCCTGCTGCAGCTCGACCGTCGAGGTGGCCGGCCGCGAAAGCAGCCGCCAGCGGAAGCGGGTCAGCGGATCGCCGTCCGGGTCGTAAGAGGCCGAGCCGTCGAGCTGCACGCGGACGTCGGGCGCCAGCACCGCCCGTTGATCGAGGCCGGCCACCGCCACCGGCGGCCGGTTGGGCCCGGACACATCGGCGCTGCAGGCCGCGGCGCACAGGGCGGCCAGCGAGAGCAGCGAGGTGGGGCGCGGCATGGATTCTCCCCCGGTCGGTTCGGAGATCGAGATCCATTATAACCCCGGTTGGATCGGGACTCCAGTCGGCCGCCCAAATGCTTGACGGGCACGGGGTCGGGCCATATGGTTGGGGCCGGAGGAGCCATGAAAGCGATGCCCAAAGTGGTGTTGACCGCAGCCCCGGATGTGGATCTGGGCCCGCTGGTACAGCGGGTGGTGGACAAGATCGCCAGCCTGGAGGCGGCGGAGATCAGAATGGCCGGTTTCATCACCGAGGAGAAGCCCGGCAAGAAGGGCAAGAACGAGATCGCCATCCGCGATCTGAGCGGCAGTGAGACCGTGGTCGGGCTGCCCGGCAAGGCCAAGGGCAAGAGCAAGGGCAAGCGCTACGGCAAGTTCGTGATCGACGATCAGATGATGGAGGAGGCGCTGCTCGAGGCGATCGGCTTCAAGCAGGGCGTGGACATGTACGTCATCCACGAGATCGGCCCGCTGGAGACCATGTCCAAGCACTTCTCCAACGCGGCCAAGATGTTGCTCAAGAAAGACGAGGTGGCCGTGCTGGCCACCGTGACCAAGACCGGTCGCGGTTTCGTCCGCGAAGCCAAGCGCCTGCCGGGCATCGAGGCCACCGAGGTGACCGAGGAGAACGAATCGGCCATCGAGGAGCAGGTGCTCAAGGACATCATCGGCGCCTTTGCCATGCGCGCCCGGGAGGGTGGCCAGTGACGGACGCCGGTGGGCTACTCGATCACGCCGTGGTAGCGCATCATCCAGTAGGGCAGCAGCCAGGGCCAAGGGGCCTGGACGGGCCGACCGTCGCTGCCGCCTGAGATCTGGTAGGGGTTGGTGTTCCACTTCAGGGTGCGGATCTCGTCGTAGGGCAGCACGCTGGTGAACTGCGCATCGCCAAAGCGATCGTTGGACGCATCGCGCACGGCATCTCGGCGGTGGCTGTTGTCGACCCGCCACTCGCGCCAGTCCTCGGGCCACTCGCGAAGCGTGCCCAGGGCGTCTTGCAGGTGATAGCCCGACCCGACCGCGCTGGCCGCGATGGCCGCCCACAGCGGGTTGCGCTCGGGCCACTCGTACTCGAGCATGGCCAGCATGCTGTCGATCCAGCGCTGCCGGCGCTGGTCGTCAGGCTCGTAGCGGATCAGGGTGTGGTAGGCCAGCATGGCCAGCTCGTGGTCCGAGTGGTTGGCCAGCGCCCGCGAGGTCACGGTGAAGATGTCCTCGTGGAAATCGACCAGCTCGCCGTAGCGGTGCTCGACGAGCAGCTCCTCGTAGGCCCGATAGAAGCGCTCGGCGCCGGTCATGTGGTAGGCGGCCAGCAAGTGGCCCAGGATCTCGATGGCGTTCAGCCAGCCGCCGCCGTAGGCCGCCTCGGTGCATAGCTCCAGCGGGTGTGCGTCCATGCAGCTGCCCACGCCGTCGAGCGCGATGGCCAGCCGCTGCGGGTTCCAGTGGCCGTGGGTGGTTTTCTCGCCGTCCAGGTCGACCAGCCGAAAATCGTTGTCGAGGATGTGATCGGCCAGGGCCTCGGCGTGGGCGGCCAGCTCGGCGCGCTCGGCGGCGTCGGCCGCGCACAGGTCGTAGTAGACCGGGTAGCCGAAGAAGTGGCCGGTGGTCTCGTCCGAGGAGGTGTCGTCCTTCCAGCGGTAGTCGTGGCCGTCCTGCCAGTTTTCGACCAGGTGCCAGTTGTCCCGGTCGATCTTGGAGGTGTAGACCTCGCCCTCGTCGTCGCGCACGAAGGAGCGGGCCACGAAGCCGGGCCGGCGGCCGGCGGCTTCGAAGCTCACCGCCGGGATGTCGATCTGCCACATCATGGCCCGCATGGCGCGGCGGGCGCGCTGGCAGAAGCTCTGCTCGCCGGTGGCGCCGGCGGCGTAGGACCAGGCTGCGATCTGCATCTGCGTCCACAGCCCGTCGTTGTCGTGGTCGTGCTGGTGGATGGGCGCGCCGGTGTCCCAGGCGTCGTCGCGGCGGCCGTCGTCGGAGACGAAGTCGAGCCGCCAGAAGGCGGGGTTGTAGGACTCCATCAGCGCCGCCTTGGCGGCCAGGGTGGTCTCGACCAGCTCGATGCGGCTGATGCCGGCCGGGGTGGCGATCCAGCGCCGGCGCTGGCCCTGCAGGGCCACCGCGGTGACCTGCTGGGCCGGGATCCAGCGCTTGGAGTGGTAGTGATCGCAGCGATCGAGCGCGGCCGTGGTGTAGCTGGCGCCGATGGCGTGGCCCAGCAGCAGGCCGCCGGCGCCGCCGGCCACCGCGGTCACGTCGCCGGCGGGCAGAGCGTCCGGGCCGGGCAGCAGGGCCTGCGGCGCGGTGTTGCCCACCAGGGCCGCGCCAGTGGCGCAACCGGCCAGCACCCCGCCGCCGGCGAGGGCGGCCAGTGCCCGCACGTCGTCGTCGGGCAGCGGCCCGGCGGCGGCCGGATGGGCGCTGAGCTGATCGCCGTCCAGGCTGTATAGACCAGCGGCCGCGGCCAGCCACAGGCGCTGGCCGTCGTGGGCCAGGGCGGTGATGGGCCCGGCCGGGGCGGCGGCCACTGCCGCCGGCGGGCCGCCGTCCTCGCTGAGCAGCAGACCGCTCTCGGTGCCAAGCCACACCCGGCTGTCGCCATCGCAGGCCAGGGCCGCGGCCGGTTCGGCCAAATCGATGCTGGTGCCGCCGCCGGCCAGGTCGCTGAGCAGCAGCCGGTCGTCCAGCAGCAGCGCCAGCCGGCCGTCGGCCAAGGTCCGGCGCGCCAGGGCACGTACCGGACCGGCGCCGCCCGGCAGGGACAGCGCATCGAACCGATCGTCCAGCTCGGCGTAGACCACCAGCCCGCCGGCGGTGCCGGCCAGCACCTGGTCGCCGATCACGGCCAGGTCGCGGACGTCCACATCGGGCAGCTGCTCGACGCTGCGGTAGAGCGTCGGCCGCTCCTGGTCGAAGGGGCTGTCGGCCGCGGTCTCGCCGCGCTCGGCGACGCGGTGGACGAAGGCGCGATCGGGCAGGCCGGCGTCGACCCCGGCGTCGTTGCCGCCATCGGTCCGGCCGCCGCCACCGCCGCAACCCGCAGCGGCCGCCGCCAGCAGGACGGTGAATAGAATGCGCGTGGTCCGTATCAAGGTTTTCCTCCCCGCTGACTCGGGTTCCATTTGGCTTTCTGAGCTAGAGGCCCAACTGGCGACCGATGAACTCGCGTTGGCGCGGCAGCAGAGACTCCAGCCGCGCCAGCGCGCGCTGCTCCAGCTTGCGACCCAGCAACGGGACGCGCACCTGGATGTGGCCCTCGTCGATCAGCTGGCAGGCGTCGCGGCCGCGCACCTCGACCCGCAGCAGGCCCTCGGCTTCGGTCTGGCGTTGGCGGTCGAGGTGGTGCTGCGACCAGCGGCCTTCCATGCGGTCGACGTCCCAGTCGTAGTGCACCACCGAGCGGATGGTCTTGTCGCTGTGCGGGCGCAGCCGGTCGGCGCGCTCGATCCGCATGCGCACCAGGTGACCGTTGCGCGACGCGATCGAGGCCTGCACCTCGACCGTCCCCAGGGCCAGGGCCTGTGCTTCCTGAAACGCGGGCTTGCGGATGAGGTCGAACAAGCGCCGGGCCCGCACCGGATACTCCGAGACCAGCCGGAATCCTGTCATCTTCGCTCCGGCACCGAGGATGAACCGCGGCTGTGGGGGTGTCAAGCGCTGGGGGGATCGGGCAAGATGGGGTAGGAGGTCGTCTTTTTGGACGGCGAGGCGCACAGCACGGTGTTTTTTAGTCGGGCGCTGGCCGAGGCCGCGCGTTACGGCGACGATCCGTGGGTGTTTTTGCGCGAGCTGGGCCAGAACGCGCGCGATGCCTGCGCCCGCCGCATCCGGGTATCGCTGCGGATCGAGGGAGACCGGGCCCGTCTGATCTTCGCCGACGACGGCGGCGGCATGGGCCTAGAGCACGCCCAGGCTTATCTGTTTCGGTTGTACGCGTCGAGCAAGGAGCAGGATCTGAGCGCGGCCGGGCGCTTCGGCGTGGGCTTCTGGTCGGTGCTGCGCTTCGGCCCGCGGCACATCGAGGTGCACTCGAGCACCGCGGACGCGGCCTGGGCGGTGGGCCTGCGCGGCGACCTGGCCGGTTGGCAGCGGCTCGAATGCGGCTGCCGGCGGCCGGGCACGGTCGTGGTGTTGGAGCGTGCGATCGATCCCGGCACGGGCGATGCGCTGCGCGACCAGGTCCACCGCAACCTGGTGCGCTATCTGGCCCACCTGCGCACCGCCGGCCGCCGGCCGCGGCCGCTGGCGGTGCGCTTCGACGGCCAGCGCATCGACCGGCCATTCCAGCTCGACAGCGCCGGCGCGCTGCGCTTCCGGCAGGGCCAGATCGAGGGCGTGGTCGGCTTCGGCTCCCGGCCGGCCTATCGGCTCTACGCCCGCGGCCTGCCGGTGATCGAGGGCGCATACTTGGAAGAGCTCGAGAGCGATCTGCGCCGGCCCGATCGCAAGACCGAGCGCGAGGGGGTGGCCCCGGTCTACCGCATCAACGGCAATCAGCTCGAGGTGGTGCTGTCGCGCCAGACCGTGGTGCGCGATCGAGCGCTGCGCGAGGTATTGCGCGTGGCGCGCAGCCGCTTCGAGGAGCTGGTGGCCGGTACGATCGACGGCGCAGTAACCAGCACCTGGTGGCGGCGGTCGCTGCGCCGACTGGGCGCGGTGGGCCACGGCCTGCAACGACTGCCACGCTGGCTGCGACTGGCCATGGCCGCCATGGGCCTGTTGCTGGCCGGCAGTGCGGCCGGGCTGCTGGCGGCCGCCTGGCAGCAGCCCGCGCCGCCAAAAAAGGCCGCCACCGGCCCGGTTGCCGCCCGCGCTGCGCCGGCGCCGATCGCTCCGGTCGCGGCCGCTGCACCCCGTTCGGCCGCAGTGGCTCGGCCAAACCGGCCTTCTGTTCCACGGGCGGCCATCGATCGGCCCGGGGGCTGGCGGCGGGTGCGCACCAGCACCGTGCTGGAGGATACCCGGCCGGACAGGTGGAATATCCAGTACCGGCCGACCGGGCCGCTCCTGTTCCGGCGCCGCTTGCTCGAGCGCTACCTGCCCGGGCTGGGCTGGCAGGCCAGCGAGGAGCGGGGCCCCTGGCGCGATCCAGCCGGGAAGGCGACCAGGGATGGGGCGCAGGTGGTCACCGTGGAGTTGGGGGTGGCCGGTGAGGGCTGGTATCTGCTTCCGGTTCCAAGTGGTTACGTCGTGCAGGGCGACAGTGCCGTGCTGGGTGGTCGGCGGCTGCTGGATGGCGTGCCGGGGCGCGGGCGCAGATTGGGACTGCAGCTCAACCCGGCCGGACTGCTGCGGGTCAGGCTACCCGCGGGGACCGGTGATCGGCTCAGCTACCGGCTGATACCGGACCGGCAGCTGACGCCGGAGTTGCGCCGGCGCCTGCTGCGGCCGATCGACGCCCGGCTGCCGGCCGAGCTGGAGAAGTGGCTGGCACTCCGTTGGGGGCTGTCGGCTGAGCGGCGGGTGGAGCAGGCCGTGGCCTGGGTGCAACGGCGGATGGTCTACGATCGTTCGCCCGCGGTGGGGGTGGCCTACGCCCGCCGGTTGCGGCCGGAGGGCAGCTGGGTGGCCAGCGTGCTGGGCATCGGTGCCGGCGATTGCGACGTGATCAACGGCCTGTTGGTGGTGCTGCTGCGCCGATTGCAGGTGCCGGCCCGGCTGGTGGCCGGGCTGGTCGGCAGCGGCGGCCGGGTGCTGGATGGCTGGCATGCCTGGGTCGAGCTGGAGCGCGGCGGGCGCTTGGTGACGCTGGACGCCACCCTGGGAGCGCGGCGGCGGGGGGGGGGAGGGGTCGATGTGGCGGGCGGGCCGGCGTACAGGTCGGCGGACGGAGCGGCGCACGGGGCGGTGGACGGATCGAAGGACGGAGCGGGGGGCCCGGCCGGGGAGCGCGGGGCGCATTTGCTCGGGGCGGTCGGGTGGTCCTTGCTGGCGACGATGCTGGGCCTGGTGATGCTGGCGGCGTTGCTGGCGGTGCGCCGGCGCGGCCAGTCGTCGGCCGCGGCGCCGGCGGGTGAGCGGCGGGAGCTGCTGGCCGGCATGGCGGCCGATGCGCTGCGCCGGCCGCGGGCCTGGCAGGCGGTGCGCGGTATCTGGCACCGGGCATTTCTGCCCTGCCTGGGCGGGCGCAGCATCTCGCTGGCGCGCATGCTGCGGCTGGCGCGCGCCGATCGAGCCCTGCTGGGCTCGGCCGAAAACGAGCTGGCCCGCTGGGGCGCCCGCCAGGGCCTGGCCGTGCTGGACGCCGGCGATGCCCAGTTCGGGCCGGTCTTCGCCAGCACCGCCGGGCTGCGCAACCTCGACGAACTGGCCCGCTGGCGCCCGCTGTCCCGACCGCCGGCCGGCATGACTCTGCTGCTGACCCGGATCGATCGCCTGCTGGCCCAGGCCGGCCTGCGCCTGGTCTGCCGGGCGGTGGCCGCCGACGGCGGCGGCCGGGTGCTGTGGGACGTGGACCTGGCTCCGCTGCGCCCGCCGGCGGACAGCCTCTGGCCGTGGCGCTTCGTGGCCCTGGATCCCCGGCACGGTTGGTGGCAGGCGTTGGCCGAGCGCGCCCGGCAGGCGCCCGGGCTGGCGGTGGCTGTGGCCGTCGACCGGCTGGCGGCCGAGTCGCGCTTGGTGGCCCCGCGGGCCGAGCGGCTGCGGCGGCTGGCGGCAGCGCAGGCGCTGGAGGAGGTCGGATGAGCGAGTCGCTGTTGAGCGTCGACGTGGCCGCGGCCGCGGCCAAACTGAGTGCCGGCCGGCTGCGCGGACCGGAACAGGTACCGGTGGCCCTGGCCCGGGCGTTGGCCCGCACCGCACCGCAGCGGCTCGGCATTCAGCTGGACCGCCGGCAGCTGGTGCTGGTGGCTGCCGGTCGACCCTACGCCGGCGAGACATTCGACCTGCTGGCCGCGGTGCTGGACCCCGGCCGCTCGGACGGCGAGCGCCAGGTCGTGCTGGAGCGTCTGGAGACCGCCGGTCTACTCGATCTGCTGCTGGCCTTCTTCGCCGGGGCCCGGCAGGTCCGTTTGGAATCCGGTCCGCCCACCGGTCGCCAGCTGGAGGCGGGCGCCGGGCGGGTCCGCGTCGCGCCATCGACACTGGCCGTCGGCAACCGGCTGGAGATCACCGGCCTGCCCGGCCGCGGCGGCGAGATGCGCCGCGAGCTGGAGCGCCACCTGCGCTACGCCCCCTTCGCCGTCGTGCTCGATGGCCGCCGGCTGGATCGCGGGCTGGAGATCGAGGGCGTCTTCTGCGCCCAGCGCTTCGCCGCCGACGGCCTGGATGGGGTCGTCGGCCTGCCGCGCCGGGGTCTGGCCGCGCGCACCCAGCTGGTGGTCGATGGGGTGCTGGAGCGTCAGATCTGGGATAGCCCGCCCACGGGCGCGGTCTGGGACGCGGTGGTGCGCTGCAGCCCGGAGAACGAGGCCCGGGCCCTGGGCGAGGTGTCGCGGCAGGTGGCCGGCCTGCTGCGCCGGCTGGGCGCGCGCTCGGTCGCGCTGGCGCCGGCCGAGCGCGAACGCGCCCAGCAGCTGCTGTTTCGCCTGGTCGATTGCGGCGCCGGTGCGACCGCGGTGGCCGAGATGGCCCTGTTCCGCGACAGCACCGGCCGGCCCGCCACTGCCGGCGATCTGCGCCGCGCCGCCCGCGGCCGGCTGCTGCGGGCCATCGGCCCGCGGGCCGACATCGCCCGCTACGACGCGACCGGCCCGGTGTTCGTGCTCGACGAGCGCGAACGGGCTTTCGTGGAACGCCACCTGAACCTGGTGGTGCGCGAACCGTCGCGCCGGCCGCGCCCCGGAGGAATCTGGCGGAGCTGGCTGCGCCGGGGTCTCGCCGGCGCAGGCGCCGGGCTGCGCAGCGGGCTGCGCCGGCTGGCCGGAGGCCGGCCGCTGCCGGTCGCGGCGCTGGATGCCGACGAGAACGCCCTGGCCGCCGCGCTGGAACGCATCCTGGCGGCCGACCTGGTGCCCGGTTGGCGCGGGGCGCGGGTGGTCTACGCCGACCGTCGCTGGGGCGGCTGGCGCTGGCAGCGGATGACCGGTGGCCGCGATCGGCTGCTGTTGATGCGGCGCCACCCGCGGGTGCGCCGGCTGGTCGCCGCCGCCCGGGCGGGCGAGGCGCTGCTCTACCCGGCCTTGCTGTTGTTGGCCGACGGCCGCGACGTGTTCGGCCCGCGGCGGGCCGCGGCCGCAGCCCGGCTGGCGGGATTGACGGATGGGTCGGGCGAACCCACATTGCCGTCCGTGAAAGAACCGCAGCGGAGGTGAGGACATGGACATGCGAGTGAGCTTTCCCGGGGGCAAGCGGGTCGACGCCGAGCTGGGCGATTTCGTCATCCGCACCGATCAATCCAGCAAGTCGGGCGGGCAGGGCAGTGCGCCGGAGCCCTTCGCCTACTGCCTGGCGGCGCTGGGCACCTGCGCCGGCATCTACGTGCTGTCCTACCTGCAGGCCCGCGACCTGCCCACCGAAGGGGTCGAGATCGTACAGCGCTTCGAGCGGGCGCCCGGCCGCGATGCCATGGCGCGGGTGGGCATGAAAATCGTGCTGCCACCCGCGATCGATCCCAAGCACCACAAGCCGATCATCCGCTCGGCCGAGCAGTGCGCGGTCAAGAAGCTGATCGAGCAGAAGCCCGAGTTCAGCATCGAGGTCCAGACCGCGGAATAGTCCCCGGCGTTCTTGCCAAAATGCGACCCAGCGCTTATCTTCGTCGCGACCGCCCGAACAGCCGCGGCCGGCGAGGAGGGACGATGGGTTTGGAAATCCGACGCGTGGAATCGAAAGCGGAGCGCAAGCGGTTCATCCGCGTGCCCTGGCGGGTCTACCAGAACGACCCGCGCTGGGTGCCGCCGCTGATGTTCGATGTCGACGAGACGCTGGACCCGGACAAGAATCCCTACTTCGAGCACGGCCAGGCGGCCCTGTTCATCGCCGAGAAGCACGGCGAGGCGGTCGGCCGCATCAGCGCCCACACCAACAGCCTGTACAACGACTACCACGACGACAAGGCGGGGTTCTTCGGCTTCTTCGAGAGCGTGCCCGAACGCGACGTGGCCCGCAGCCTGGTGCAGACGGCCGAGCAGTGGTTGGCCGACGAGGGCTGCGACCAGATGCTGGGCCCGATGAACTTCTGCACCAACCAGGGCGACACCGGCACCCTGGTCCGCGGCTTCGAGCACCCGCCGATGATCATGTGCACCTACAACCCGCCCTACTACCCGGAGCTGCTCGAGGCCGCCGGGCTGGAGAAGGCCAAGGATTTGTTCGGCTGGGTCTACGAGCTCGGCGACGTGCCCGCCGCGCCGGCCCAGGTGGCCGCTGCGGTCGAGCAATACCCGGGGTTGCGGGTGCGCCCGGTCGATGCCGACCACATGGAGCGCGACGTGCGCATCGTGCGCGACGTGTTCAACGCGGCCTGGAGCCGCAACTGGGGCTACGTGCCCTGGACCGAAGCCGAGGTGCTGCACGCGGCCAAGATGATGAAGATGATCCTGCATCCCAAGATCACCGCCATCGCCGAGGTGGACGGCGAGCCGGCCGGCATGATGCTGGCCTTCCCCAACATCCTCGAGGTGACCAAGGATCTCAACGGCCGGCTGGCGCCCTTCGGCCTGCTCAAGCTGATCCACCGGCTCAAGCTCGGCGGCCACCGCTTCCGCGGCGCGCGCTTGTTTCTGCTGGGCGTCAAGCCCGAGTTCCGCGGCAGCGTGCTGGGCGGGTTGAGCGTGCTGCTCTACGTGGTGGCCCACCGCGGCGGGCTGGAATACGGCATGACCCACGGCGAGCTGGGCTGGACGCTGGAGGACAACGAGAAGATCAACGCCGGCATCCAGTTCATGGGCGGGCGCAACGACAAGGTCTACCGGGTCTACGGCAAGAGCATTTGAGAACGCGTGCCCGTCGCAACCGTTTCGAATCACCCCCCCCCGCCCGTCGCCGCCAGCGTGCGACTCAATGCCCCGCCAGCCAGGTCTCGATGCGGTCTTTCATCCAGGTGGCGGTGTCGGCGGGCATGGCGATGTGGGCGGCGGGGGTCTGCTCGCCGGCGAGCAGCACCAGGCCGGTTGGCTCCATGCGTTCGACCAGCACCCAGCGCAGCTCGGCGGCCGGGATCTCCCGGGTGTGGCTGGTCAGCGTGCGGGTGGTCACCCGGATGCGGTCGCCGGCCAGCTCGATGCGGCTCTTGCCCACCAGGCTCTTGAGCAGCGGTGGCAGCCCCAGCGCCAGCGCGGTCAGCAAGGGCCAAAGCTGGGTCCAGTTGAAGCTGTCGCTGTCCGGATCCTCGGGCGACAGGAAGAACACCGCCACCAGCAACGCCACCATCAACAGGTTGACCGCCAGGCCCACCAGCGGTTGGCGCCGCGGCTGCTGGAAGCTCAGCACCGGTCCGGCATCGCCGCTGCTCTCGGCCAGGCCGGCCGGTGGCGCGCCGGGCTCCGGCGGCACCTGCTCGCGCTCGGCCAACCGGCGCCGCAGCGGGCGGGCCAGCTGGCGCCGGTCCCAGGCGACCAGCGGCCGTTGGCCGAGGTCGATCAGGATCACCCGCAGCTCGCGGGCCAGCCGGTCGGCGGCCTGGACCAGGGCCGGCCGCGAGCGGCTGCTGGCCAGCTGCCATGGCTCGCGTTCCAGCCGCGAGCGCAGCCCCTCCAGGCCGGCCCGCTGCGGCCCGCGATCCAGGCCGGCGGCCGCCCGGTGCACCTGCTCGCCAAGATCCGAGCCGGGCCGGCGCAGCACCAGCGCCAGGCTTTGCGGGTAGACGGTGCGCGGGTCGCGGCGGCGACCGGCGTCGGGCCGCAGCACCAGTGCCACCGCGTCCTCGAAAGGGATGCTGCCGGCGCCGGTGCGGATCTGGCGCGCCTCCAGGTCGAACACCGTGGCCCGGCGTCGTAGCAGCAGCCCGGCCAGCACCGCCCCGCCCACCAGCAGAGCGCCGCCGACGGCCCACCACATCCAGCCGGCGGCCGCTTCGGGCCCCGGAGCCGCGGGCAGCAGGAACAGCACCAGGGCGGCCACCAGCCCCAGCACCAGGATGCCCACCACCCCGGCCAGCAGCAGCTGGCCCTGGAGTGCCCCGCGCTCGAGCGTCAAGCGGCCGGGGCGGCTGTGCAGCATGGCGTGCGGCAGAGGCTCGGCGCTGTCGGTCTCGGTGGCGGCCTGGGGGTCGGGCGGTGGCACGGCGCTGTCCTCGCGCGGCTCAGATGAGCTCGAACTCCCGGCCCAAGCGGGCGAAGACCTCGAGCGCTCGATCGAGCTGTGCGCGGCTGTGGGTGGCCATCACCCCCAGCCGGATGCGCTCCTGCTTCAGCGGCACCCCGGGATGGACCACCGGCGAGGCGTAGACCCCGGCGTCGAGCAGGCGCCGGTTCATGCGCAGCACCTTCTCGGTGTCGCGTACCATGATCGGGATGACCGGCGTCTGCGAGCCGCCGGTGTCGAAGCCAAGCCCCCGCAGCCCATCGAGCATGAAGTGCACGTTGTCCCACAGCCGCCGGTGCCACTCGGGCTCGCTGTCCAGCAGCTCGAACGAGGTCAGCACCGCGGCCACCACCACCGGCGGGATGGAGGCCGAGAAGACGAAGGGCGAGGCGTAGTGGAACAGGTAGTCGATCCATTCGGCGTCGCCGGCCACAAAGCCGCCCACCGCACCGGCGAACTTGGAGAATGTGCCGGCCACCGCATCCGCCCCGTCGGGCAGATCGAAGTGCTCCAGCAGGCCCTTGCCGCTCGGGCCCATGATGCCCAGCGAGTGGGCCTCGTCGATCAGCAGGCTCACGCCGGCGGCGCGGCACAGCGCGTGCAGCCGCGGCAGCGGGGCCAGGTCGCCGTCCATGGAGTAGACCGAGTCGACCAGCACGGCTCGGTGGCCCGCCTTGCCGGCGGTGCGCTCGAGCAGCCGTTCCAGGTCGTCGGGGTCGTTGTGGCGGAAGGCGCGCACCTTGCAGCCGGCCAGCAAACAGCCGTCGATGATCGAGCGATGGCACAGCGCGTCGACCAGGGCCATGTCGCCGCGGCCCAGCAGCCCCTGTATGCTGCCGGTCAGCGCCTGGTAGCCGGAGGCGAAGATCATGGCCGACTCGAGGCCGTAGTTGGCCGCCACCCGCTCGGCCAGCCGGCGATGCAGCCGGGTGTTGCCGCAGGCCATGGGCGAGCCGCCGATGCCCACGCCGTAGTCGTCGATGGCGTCCTTGACGGCGGCGATGACCTCGGGGTGGCAGGAGAAGCCCATGTAGGAGTTGGAGATGAAGTTGATGCGCTCGCGGCCCTCGACCTCGATGGTCGGGCCGCAGCCCGAGCTGACCTCCAGGCCGTAGGTGTGCAGGCCCGAGCCGCGCAGCATCTGCAGCAGGCCCAGGTCTTTCTGCAGCCGCTCCAGGTGCGGCTTCATGCGATCGTCTCCTCGAGATCCAGGCCGAGGCGGGCGCACTCGTCGGCGGCGATTCGGCTGGCCAGCGCGTCGCTGGTCCCGGCGGCGGCGTCCAGTTGGCGCTCCACCTCGGCGCACAGCAGCACGGCACCGTACTGCGTCCAGCGCAGCGTCGCCTCGTCCAGCGTCCCGGCGGCGGCCGCGCCGCGGGCGCGCAGCAGCAGTGCCAGCAAGGTGTAGAGCCCGCAGGCCGCATCGGCCACCCGGCGCTGCATCATCTGGCGTTTGAACACCTTGAGCCCGTGGGCCTTCTTCTCGCTCGCCAGCCGCTCGGCCAGCCGGGACAGCAACCCGTCGAAGGCGGCCGCCTCGTCGGCCAGCAGCTCGCCCATGCGCGGCGCCAGCCGTGGCCCCTCGACCATGGCGGCCGGCTTCCAGGTCAGCGCGGCCGAGGCCATGTGGTAGCGCAATAGCTCGTTGGCCCCTTCGAAGATGCGGGTGATGCGGCAATCGCGCAGCAGCCGGGCCATGCCGGTCTCCTCGATGAAGCCCGAGCCGCCGTGGAGCTGCAGCGCCTCGTCGACCACCTGCCAGACCAGCTCGGAGCAGACGATCTTGGCCACCGAGGACTCCCAGACGATGCTGTCGGGCCGCTCGTCCTCCAGCCGGGTGACCAGCCGCACCAGGCTCTCCATGGCGTGGATGCGCGCCCGCATGACGGCCAGCTTCTCGCGCACCATGCCGAACTCGGCGATGGGGCGCTTGAACTGCACCCGTTCGCAGACGTGGGCGGCGGCGCGTTCCAGCGCCGCCTCGGCGATGCCGATGCAGCCGGCGGCCATCAGGGTGCGGCCCCAGGTCAGCACCAGGGCCATGTGATCCAGCCCCCGGGCCGGTTCGCCCAACACGTGATCCAGCGGCAGGCGGACGTCCTCGAAGTGCAGGCTGCAGGTCGACGAGCCGCGGATGCCCAGCTTGTGCTCCTCGGCGTCGCGGCTGACGCCTTCGCTCTCCAGCGGCACCAGCAGCATGCTGTGGCCGCGGCGCGAGCCGCCCAGCTCCGGGGTACGGGCGACGATGGTCGCCAGCGAGCCGAAGCCGCCGTTGGTGACGTAGATCTTGGAGCCGTTCAGCCTCAGACCGTCGCCGTCGGCCACCGCCGTGGTGCGCATCGAGGCGATGTCCGAGCCGGCCTCGGACTCGGTGATCGAGAAGCAGGCGATGCGCTCGCCGCTGGCCAGCTGGGGCAGGTAGCGCTGCTTCTGCTCCGGGCTGCCGAGCTGGTTCAGCCCGCGCAGGCCCAGCCCGGCGTGCAGCCCGACGCTGACGCCGAAGGAGCGATCGGCTCGGCCCAGCAGGCCGACCACCCGGCTGCAGGCCTTCATCGACAGCCCGGCGCCGCCGTACTCGGGCGCGATGCTGATGCCGAACAAGCCCATCTCGGCCGCGGCCGCGATCACTTCGGGCGGGATGGCCGCCTGGGCATCGATGCGCGCGTCGTCCAGTTCGCGTTCGGCGAATCGCGCGATGGCCGCTTCGAGCAAGCGCAGCGTCTCGTCCTCTTCGGCGTCGGCGCTCCAGCGCTGCAGGTGGCCGGCCTGGGCGTCGAAGTCGTCGATCACCCGTCGGAAGGGATCGGGGGGCATGGGCGTCTCTCCCAGGAAGCGGTCGGGGCCGGCCGTCGGTTCAGAACTGCACCGTGCACAAGGCCGGGTCGGCACCGCGCAGGTGCTGGCGCGGCTCGTAGAACTCGCGCCACAGATCGAGGTAGCCCTGCTGCAGGCGCTCGGGGCTCATCCGGGCGGGCTGGAAGACCACATTGGCGTCGTTGTAGCGGCGCCATTGGCGGTGCAGCAGGCGGTCCTCGGCCTCCATCTTGCGCCACATGGGCGTGCCGGGGTAGGGGGTGGCCACGGCGAACTCGGCGATGTTCAACTCGACCCGTTCGCTGAACTCCAGGATGCGGTCGAAGGTGCCTTCGTCGTCCTGCTCGTTGCCGAGCAGGAAGGAGACATAGGGCTCGATGCCGTGGTCTTGGCACCGGCGCACGCAGGTCTCGGCCTTGGCGGTCATCTCGGCGTCGCCCGGGCCGAAGGCGCCGCGGGTGATGGGGTCGAAGCCGCCCACCAGGTAGAACCGATCGATGCCGGCCCGGCGCACCTCGTCGAACACGGCCGGCTCGATGTTGAGCAGCAAGGGCATCGAGGTGCCCACGTAGCTCAGCGCCAACAGCCGTTCGGCGCGTTGCTCGGCGATGCGCGCCAGCAGACTGCGGAAGCGGCGCCGGGTGCCGGGCACCGGCATGAACGAGGTGTCTTCGGTCAGACAGCAGCGCTTGCCGCGTTCGGCGAAGGCGGTGACCAGCTCCCAGACGGCCTTTTCGGGGAAGAAGCGGATCTTGCGCCCCATGCAGGTCGGCAGCACGCAGGCGTCGCAGTGGAACGGACAGCCGCGCGAGATCTGCAGCGGGTAGTCGTCCGGCGCGAAGTCATCGTCCTCGGCGTCGAGATAAAGCTCGATGGCCGGCCGCGGCAGGTCGTCCAGCTCCAGCGGCGCGTCGTTGCGGTAGAGCGGCTGCAGCCGGCCGGCGGCGGCGTCGGCCACCAGCCGCGGCCAGACCGCCTCGCCTTCGCCGACCACCACCGCGTCGAAGTGCTGCTGGCACAGCTCGGGCATCATGCTGGGAAAGATGCCGCCGGCGACCACGGTGCGGCCTTCGGCCCGCAGTGCATCGGCGATCGCAAGCGCCCGTTCGGCGGCCGGGGTGAAAAACGACAGGGCGTAGAGATCGGCCTCGGGCAAGTCCCGATCGACCGGGTAGATGCGGTCGTCGACGTAAGCCACCTCGTGGCCGGGGGGCGTGCAGGCGGCCACCGCCGCGATGCCCAGCGAGGGCGACCCGATGTACTCGTTGCAGGGGACGCAGTCCGCGAGTTCGGGATGGGATTGGGCGTGGCGGTCGAAGGCCGGATAGATGAACTGGATCTTCATCAGCCCGCGGCGGCCTTCATGAAGCCGTCCAGCTCGCGGACCACGTCGCCCACGGTCTGGACCTCCATCACGTCCTCGACATCGATGTCCAGCTCGTAGCGATCGCTGATGCGCGACAGCAGTTCCATGCTCTGCAGCGAGTCGAGCCCCAGGTCCTCGCGCAGCCGGTCGCCGTCGCCCACGGTGGCGGTGTCGACGTCGGCCAGCTCGGCCAGGGTCTGCAGCAGGTCGGTGCGGATCTGAGCGGTGTCGATTGGACTCACGGTGCATCCTCCGGTGCGGGTTGTGGTTTGCTCGACATCGTGTCGGCTGACGCGCGCCGGTTCAGCGGGCGCGCAGCCGGAAGCGTTGGTTGCCGATGAACGAGCCGACCAGGGTCTTGACCGGGTTGAACCAGCGCTCGGAGGTGCCCTTGACCAGGCAGCCCTCCTGGTAGCGCCGTTTGGCCAGCAGCCGCTGCAGCTTGCCGCTGGAGGTCTTGGGGATCGAGCGCGGCGGCACCAGCAGGGTGCGATCCGGACGCAGGCCCACCGCCGCCAGCACCTCGCTGCAGATGGCCTGGGCCAGCTCCTGTTTGCGGCCCTCGTCGGTCTCGCGCGTCTCGGCCACCACGATCAGGTCCTCGGTACCGCTGTCGGGGTTGGGCACCGAGAAGGCCACCAGGCAGCCCTTGCGCACGCCCGGTACGCAGGAGCCGGCGCGTTCGATGTCGTAGGGGTAGTAGTTGCGGCCGCGCTTGATGATCATCTCCTTGGCCCGGCCGGTGATGAACAAGCAGCCGTTCTGGATGAAGCCCAGATCGCCGGTGTGCAGCCAACCGTCGCGCAGCACCGCGGCGGTGGCCTCCGGGTTGCGGTGGTAGCCGCTCATCAGCGAGGGGCTCTTGATGACCACCTCGCCCACCTGCTTCTCGCGGGCCATGCCGCCGTTGGCGCGGATGGCCACCTGCTGGCCCAGCAGCGGCGCGCCCACCGATACCGCCTGGTAAGGGAAGTCGTCGCCGGCAGCGGCCGGCACGGCGCGGCCTTCGGTCTCGAGCCGGCCGCGGTCGACTTGCTCGACCCGGTAACGCCGGCCCAGCGGCGGGAAGGTGGCCGCCAGGCAGTTCTCGGCCATGCCGTAGACCGGGAAGCTGACGGTGGGGCCGTAGCCGGCCGGCGCGAAGCGCCGCTCGAAGGCGTCCAGGGTGCGCAAGTCCACCGGCTCGGCGCCGTTGAGAGCCACCTTGAGGCTGCTGAGGTCGAGCTCGGCCAGCTCTTCGTCGGTCACCCGGCTGGCCAACAGGTGGTAGGCGAAGTTGGGCGCGGTGGCGATGGTGCCCCGGTAGCGCGTGATCTGCTGCAGCCAGCTGGCCGGGTGCATGACGAAGGTCTCGGGCTGCATGGTGTAGAGATGCGCCCGGCTGGTCAGCGCGGTCAGCAGCGAGCCGATCAGGCCCATGTCGTGGAACAGCGGCAGCCAGCTGACCGACACGTCGTCGGGTCCGCACTCGATGCCGTGGGCGATGCCGGCCACGTTGGACAGCAGCGCGTGGTGCGACAGCACCGCTCCCTTGGGCAGGCCGGTCGAGCCCGAGGTGTACTGAATGAAGGCTGGCGCACCCGGGTCGATGGACACGCTCGGGCGCGCCTCGGTGCGGCCGGCCTCGACCAACTCGCGGCCCAGGATGAAGTCGCACAGTTCGTTGTCGTCGGCCAGCACGCTGCCGATGACCTTGCGGATGCGCGGAAAGCTGACGATGAACCGCGCCTGGGAGTTGGCCGCGATGTGGCGCAGGTTCTGCAGGTACTTGTCGATGTCGCCGAAGGTCATCGGCGGGCTGACCGCCACCGGGATGCCGCCGGCCAGAATGGTGCCGAAGAAAGCGCTGATGAACTGTTCGCCGGTCAGCAGCAGCATGATGACCTTGTCGCCCGGTCGCAGGCCGCGGGCGCGCAGCAGACCGGCGGCGCGGTGGGCGGCGTCGAGCAGGTCGCCGAAGGTGCGGTCGTGCTCGCCGCCGCGGCGGTCCAGGTAGGTCAGCGCCACCCGATCGTGGTCGTCGCCGTCGAGCACCTCGATCAGGTTCTCGCAGCGGAGCCGGACCGGCTCCGGGTTGGCCAGTTGGGCCAGGGGCAGCTGCTCGATCTGGGCCATGCGTCACTCCCTACTGCGAAAGGTGTCCATCCTCATGTGGGTGCTGCTGCCACCAAACGCTGGGCGCGGCGGCAAGCTAGCAAACCGACCGGATTCTGTCAATAACTAAGTGTCTGAATACGCTGAGCTTCCGACCGCTACGTCGGTTTGTAGTTCGCAAATCACCATTCCAACCCCGCCTCCATGCAAACCATGCGCCAGCAGCACGGGCCGGCGGCGGCAGGAAATGGTCTACGTCTGTGCTTTGATTTTTCTTTTCGGCCTGGTGGGCTTGGCTCGCATACCGGCTGAAAGGTCGGAAATCGCAGCGCCGCTCGGGACCGCCAGCGGTGCCACCGGCGCTTCCCAAATGGGTACTCCGGGTGGCACCCGCCGCGCCATCAGCTCGCTTCGCCCAGGCCGATCACGCCGGCGGCGGCCAGCCGCTGGATTTCGTCGGCGGCTAGGCCCAGCCCATCCAGCACCGCGGCGGTGTGCTGGCCTAGCGCGGGCGGCGGTCGCTGCGGCTCCGGTCGGCCGGCCAGCCGCAGCGGGTTGCCCAGCTGGGTCAACGGACCGGCCTCGGTGGCCAGCTCGAAGATCATGCCCCGCTGGCGGTACTGGTTCACGTCGAGCACCTCGTCGAGTTCCAGCACCGGCTCGACGCAGGCCTCCACCCCGGCCAGCTGCTCGACCCACTCGTCGCGCCTTCGCTCGGCGAAACGGGCGGCCAGCTCGTCGTGCACCTCACGGCCGGCCGGGCCGCTCTCCAGCCCGCGACCGCCCAGGTGGGCCAGGTCGAGCGCCCGGCACAGGGCGTCGAAGAAGTGCGGCTCCAGCGCGCCCAGCGCCAGGTAGCGGTCGTCGGCGCAGCGGTAGAGCCCATAGGCCGGGATGCCGCCGGTCAGCGTGCCGCGGCCGCGCGGCGGCGGCGGCTGGCCCGCCAGCGGCAGCGACAGCGGCAGGGCCAGCGGTGTCAGCGCCCCGTCGGCCATGGCCAGGTCGATCCACTGTCCGGCTCCGGTGCGCTGGCGCTGGAACAGGGCGCCGAACACGGCCGCCACCGCTTGCCAGGTGCCGCCGACCACGTCGGCCACCTGGCCGCCGATCAGCGCCGGAGGACCGCCGGCGGCGCCGGTCTGGGCCAGCAGGCCGGCGCGGGCGCAGAAGTCGATGTCGTGGCCGGCCCGGTCGCGGTCGGGCCCGGTCTGGCCGTAGCCGGAGATGGAGCACAAGATGATGTCCGACCGCGCCTCGCACAGCGCCGCATAGCCGAGGCCCAACCGCTCGATGACCCCGGGGCGAAAACCCTCGATGACCACGTCGCAGCTGGCGGCCAGGCGCAGCGCCAGGCGTTGGCCGGCAGCGGATTTGAGGTCGATGGCCACCGAACGCTTGGAGCGGTTGACGCCCAGGTGCATCGCGCCCACCCCGTCGACCAGCGGCGGCAGGTGGCGCAAGGGATCGCCGGCCCGCGGATCCTCGAGTCGGATCACGTCGGCGCCCAGGTCGCCCAGCATGGTGCTGGCCAGCGGACCGGGTAGGTTGCGGCTCAGATCCAGGATGCGGATATCGGCCAGCGGGGCGGGGGACGGGCTCATGGGTTCTCGGGCTCGGGGGGAACGGCTGCGGCGATGGCCCGATGCAGCTTGCGCGCCAGCGCGTCGAGCGCCCGGTCCGAGGCCGACTCCAGGTCGCGGCCGGCTGCCTCGGCCTCGGGGCCGAGTTCGGCCAGGGTCTGGCCGCTGGCCACCTCGATCAGCAGCAGCTCGCTGCGGGCGCGGGCGAAGACCAGGCCCGCGGCCACCTCGCGCTCGAGCGCGGTGGCCGCGGCGCCGTAGAGCAGCAGCTCGGCCTTGCCGCGCACCAGCTCGGCCATCTCGGCCGGGGTGGGCTGCTGCGGCAGCTCGATGTCCAGCTGATCGAAGTCGACCGGGCGGAAGCCGTCGCGGGCCAGACGCTGGCCGAGCTGATCCAGCAAGCGCGAGTTGGGCCGGAAGCGACCGGCCACCGCCTCGGCGACCACCAGCGCCAGGCGGCGGGCTGAGGCCGAGTTGACCCGCAGCGCGAAGCGGGCTTGTTTGGCGAGCAGGCGTTGGCGCAGCGGTTGCCAGCGGGCCGCGCCGGGCTCGGCACCGGCGTCGCTCAACATGCGTCCGGGGTCGAGCCGGGCGGTGACCTTCAAGGGTTCGCCGGCGAACGGGGCCACCGCGGGCAGCTCCACGCTGGCCATGCCGGCGGCGTCGGTGCGGGCTTGGATGCGGGCCGGCTCGGCCGGGCCCGGCAGCTCGAACACGACCGGACAGCGGGCCAGCGGCACGGCCAGCTCCGCGCCGCGCAGATCGACCGCCAGCACCAGGGTCACGTCGGTGGCTTCGGGGCCGACCACCAGCCCGTCGCCGCGCCCGGCGATCAGGCGCACCGCGGCCAGCATGCCGTCCAGCTCGGCGAACAGCTCGCCCAGTGAGGGGCCGCGTGCGGCCGGCGGCGGGGCTGGCGACACGGCGGCCAGCAAGGCGCGCTGGTGCTCGGATTCGATGCGCAGCCGCAGCGCGGCCAGCAGGTCGACCATGGCCTCGTAAGGAGACTGCGAGCGCCGCCCGCGGCCGCGGCCGTTGAGCTCCAGCGCGCGATTCTCGTGTTGGCGCACGCGCCCGGCCAGCCCGCTGGCCAGCCGCTGGCGCTCCACAGCCACCATGGCCGCGTGGCGGGCGCCGTCGCTGGACTGCCACTTCAGGGCCAGCTCGGCGACCGGCAGGTCGGCCAGCAGCGCTGCGGCCGAGGACGGCTGCAGCGCCTCGATGCCTCCGGCGGCCAGCTTGGGCGCGCGCATGTTGAGCTCGAGCTCCAGCCGTTCAAGCAGCCGCTGCTGCAGATCGTCGCGGGCCGCGGCCAGCGCCTTGCCCGCACTCTCCCCGGCGCCCACCCCGAGCAGGTAGCGCTCGGCCGGGAAGTCGCGGTGGGCCCGGCCCACCACCCAGGCCGGCCTCCCGGCCGGTGCGGTATGCCCGCAGCCCCCTGCCAAAGCAAGCCAGACACCGAGCCCCAGCAAGCCCCACCCATTTGAAAAGCCGATTGTTTTCATGAACATCCCGCCTAGCACGGCCCGTCGTTCTTGTCAATGGCGCACTGCTGGGGGCAGCGGTGACGCACGACCGGCCCACACGGAGCGCGGCCGGGCGCGAGGCGACCC
>CAYVQE010000056.1:0-34120 GCA_964454005.1 uncultured Myxococcales bacterium | reverse complement strand
TCGCGCTAGAACCAGCCGGGAGGATTCAGCTTCCGCGGACGTGCGTCAGGGCTGACGCTGGCGCGACCTTTTTGGTTGCGGCCGAGCCGCGATGGGATCTAGAAGAGACCCAGGAAAAAAACCCAATACCGGACGGCCCGCGCCATGAAAAAGCTCATCTCCCTGGTCGTGATCGCCGCCATCGCGGTCGGCGCTTACTTTTTGCTACGCCATCGGATCCTGTGGCTCGATTCCTTCACCGGCGTGATCGAAGAACGGGTCGAGGACGAGGTGGCCACCAGCCGCACCGACGGGGTCGGCCAGAAGCAGAGCTATTACTACTTCGACGTGTCGACCGACGACGACCGACTGGTGCGCGTCGAGGTCGATCAACTGCAATACTTTGGCGCGCGCTCCGGCATGCGGGTGGTCAAACGCCCCTTCACCGCCGCCATCGAGCTGATCGAGTGAGTATTTCCTGAGTGGAAACCAATCCTTGACATGTTGCGTCAAAACCGCTAAAGGCTCTTGAGTCGGCTCGAGCTGAGCAAACGAGCCGCGTTTGCGGGCCTCCGGCCGCGAAATAGACGCTTGGTGCCGCCCGAACGACAACATGTTGGTCGAAACGGATGCAGCCGTAAATGGGCGAGCACGATTAAGCCAACACCGACGCAAGCGGAGTCTTGCGTCGGGTGTAGAGCCTCTTATGCCGCGCTTTTTGCGGTGCTTGCTAGAGGGGATGTAGCGGGGGGAGAGCCCGGGAGAGTTTTCCCTTGACGCGTCTCGAGTACATGCAGAGCCTGCCCTCCTACTTCACGGGGTCCTTTCGCCAGACCTTGGCCACCCTGGGCCGGCCGATCGACTTCCGGGCCATGGGGCCTTGCCCGGTGGTGCTGATACCGGGGGCCTTCTGCACCTCCAGCGTGATGAACCGCCTGGGAAAGGCCATCGAGACGCGCGGCCGCAGCGTCGCCGTCATCCCCAGCTTCCCCTACTACCTGTCGGCTTTCGCCAACCTGTGCCGGCTGGATCAGGCCGCCACCGCGGCCGCGCGTTGGCTCGATGCCCTGGGGGTCCGGCTGGGCATCGAGCAGGTGGATGTGGCGGCCCATTCCAACGGGGGGCTGATCGCGCTGCTGGCCCAGGCCAAAATCGATACCGGCCAGGTTCGCTCGCAGGTGTCGATCCGGCGGCTGGTCACGATGGCCACGCCGTTTGGGGGCATGCCGGGGGCGCGCATGCTCGGCTTGCTGCTGCCCTGCTGCCGGGACCTGATCGATGGGGCCGAATCGCTGCGGTTGGCAGAGGTGGGCGGCGATCGGGTGGTGCGCTGTCTGGTCTCGGCCGCCGATTCGCTGATCCCGCCGTCGCGTCAATCGCTGGACCCCGATCGCCGAAGCCTGATGGAAGGCTACCAGCACATGGACTTCATCGTCGGCACCGGAGAGAGGGTGAACCGGACGGCTGCGGAGGTGGTGCGATGGCTGAACGACGCTTGCTGAAATCGGAGACCGTCGACATCTTGTTGTCGGTGCTTTTGCAGGAGATGGATCCGGACAACGTCGACGGAGTCGACATCCACCTGCTCGAGAAGTTCTCGCCGCTGTTCGATGCCGCGGCCCGGTTCTACCTGCGCATGGAGGTCGAGGGCATGGACGGGGTGCCGGCCGGCAAGGCCTTGTTGGTCGGCAACCACAATGCCGGCATCACCTTCATCGAGCCGATGGGCCTCGGCGCGCGCTGGTACATCGAGCGGGGCACCGACGATCTGATCCAGTGGCTGGTACACGACGCCATGCTGGCCATGCCGGGCTTGCGCACGTTTCTGGTGCGCACCGGCTGTGTGCGCGCCTCGCATGCCAATGCCGACGCGGTGCTCGAGCGCGGCCGCAAGGTGGCTGTCTTCCCGGGCGGCAACCTGGAGGCCTTTCGCCCGTACCGCAAGCGCCACCAGGTGGTCTTCGGCGGCCGCAAGGGCTTCATCCGCCTGGCGCTGCGCAACCAGGTGCCCATCGTGCCCTTCGTCATCGTCGGCGGCCATGAGTCGTTCGTCATCCTGCGCGACGGCCGCGAGCTGGCCCGCCGGCTGCACTTGAAGCAACTGCTGCGTTCGGATACCTGCCCGCTGTTTCTGGGTCTGCCGTGGGGCGTGGGCTTCGGCCCGATCTTCCACTTGCACCTGCCGACCAAGAGCCAGGTGCGGTTCCTGGATCCGATCGACATCTCCGGGTATGGACCCGAAGAACAGGATGATTCGGAACTGCTGGACGACCTCTACCGGCGGGTCACCGACTCGATGCAGGCCGCCATGCAGGACATCGGCTCCAGGCGGCGCTTGCCGGTTCTGGGTTGAGAGACGCTGCGCCCGTTGCCCGCGGTCGGCTCAGGCGGGCAGGCCTTCTTGCTGATCGGGCAGCTCGCCCTGCTCGTGGACCCGCACCAGGTAGCCCAGGATCATCAGCGATGAGGCGTTCTCGGTGACCTTGTCCGGGTCGGCCTCGATCACCTGCTTGGCGTAGCCGAACATGATGGCGGCCAGCTCCTCGCCCACCGTGCTGCGGATGATGGCCTGCAGCCGATCGCGATCCATCCCGGCCAGCTCGCCGAGGAACTCCAGGGCCAGCTCGCGCTTCGAGGAGACGTCCATTCCGCTCGCTTCCTTCCCGCGCTCCCAGAACGGCTGCCGGAATCCACCGTGCCGCTCGGGAGCCGCGTCCAGTTGCCCGTGTCCGCACCGGTCGCCCGCTGACTCCCGGCAAAGGTGCCACGGACTCTAGCACCGCCCAAGACGCGGTACAAGAGGCTCTACTCGGTGGACGCAAGAGGCTCTACTCGGTGGACGGAAGCATGCAGACTCGACTCGTTTGTTGAGATCGGGGTTGGACGCTCAGCCCGCTCGCTGGGAGACCTCTTGCAGCACGCGGCCCAGGGCCTGGGCCGTCTCCTTGCCCAGACCGTCCATCTTGAACGCCAGCGGGCCGATGCTCAGCGAGCTGCTCAGAAAGCCCTTCTTGGACTGCGCGGCCTCCGACACCCGGGCGAAGGCGAACCGCTGGCCGGGCCCGCCGCGCTGGCGGGCGTACAAGCCACGATCGGTGAACAGCATGCCGACCTGGCCCTGGGCGGTGCCGGCGAGCAGGATCAGGGCCTGGGGATTCTCCTCCGGCGGCAGCAGTTGGCCGAAGCCATCCATGAAGCGCTCGATCTGCTCCCGGGTCAACCGGTCGCCCAGAAAGACCGCGGGGTCGTTGCAGGTCTCGAGGTGGTAGCGCAGCAGCTCGCCCACCGGATCCGGCTTGGCCTCCGGCTGCAGCTCGGCCCGGGCGAAGGGGTCCTCCCAGACCTCGCGCCGGGCGGCCAGCAGCTCTTCGAGGTAGGAGCGAATCCAGGCCAGCTGCGCCGACCGGGGCTCGGCCTCGACGCGGTAGCTCAGCCCCGGTCCGCGCAAGCTCAGCAGGCCGGCCTTTTCGTCCCAACTCAGATCCTCGACCGCGCCCACGTTGAACAGGGCGGTCCTCTTGACCTTGCGCGCCAGCAGCATCTGACCGCGTTCGATCCCGATCTTGCCGGACACCCGCTGGCCGCCGTGGACCAGCTCGGCCTTGGCTCGGGGTTGAGCGCACAGCAGCGATAGGGCCCAGGGGGTGGAGAACAGGCGCTCGGGCAGGCTGTCGTAGTCGATGTTGGCCTGGGCGTCGCGCAACAGCTCGACCAGCTGCACCAACTCGCGAACCGGGCATACCGCGACCAGCGGCAGGCTGGGTTCCGGCTGGGGATAGGGCTTGTCGGCATAGCGCGGTCCGAGCACCAGCCGCAGCTGGGGATTGAGATGAACCAGCTTCGGCAGCAGGCCGCCCTCGGCACGGACGTCGATCTCCAGATCCAGGCAGGCCTGGCGGGAGCCGTCGTAGACCGGCATGATGGCCGCCAACCCGGCCAGCGGCAACGACAGCGCCGGCATCAGATCAGGGAAGTAGAGTTCGGCCAGTCGCCGCCGCAGCGCCATGACGGCGCTTTCCTTTTTGGGGAAGTAGCGCGCAGCTCGCTCTCGGTCCAGGGGCTGGCGGCGCAGCAGGCACTCGACCAGGTAGCCGGTGGCGGTGGCCAGTTCGCGGTCCTGGCCCACCTCGGGCACCCGCAGGAAGAACAGCAGCCGCTCGTTGGTCACGCACAGCAGGCCGCGTTCCTGGCGCCCTTTGGGCTCGCCCTCGATGCGCGGCGTCATCTCTGCGATGCGGATGTCGAGCAACTGCTCTTGCTCGGGCAGGTTGACCAACATGTCGATGCCCGGCACCTCGGGCAGGTGGTCGGCCAGGTTCATCAGGTCGGCGCGGTTGAACTCGAAGGTCCGATCTGGGCTCACGGTCTCGCCTCTTGCCGAGCCGGCGCCGCACCGGCCTGGATGCGGGCCAAGGCATTTCTGGCAGCCGCCTGAACGGTCGCCTCGCTATCTCGGGTTGCCTTGCGCAGCGCCGCGCTGGCGGCGCGGGCCGCCGGACCGATTCGGCCTAGGGCCCGAGCGGCCTGCCGGCGCAGGCGCGAATCGCGGTCTTCGAGCATGGCGGCCAGCCCGGACACCGCCGGCGCCGCCGGCGGACCGATTCGCGCCAGTGCCTCCACCGCAGCCGATCGGATCGCGGAATCGCGTCCGTCGGCCAGCAGGCTCACCAGTCGTGGTACGGCCGGGCCTGCGGCCCGACCGAAGTGTCCAAGGGCCCGGGCGGCGGCCCGGCAGCCGGCAGCGTCGTCGCGCCCGGCGGCTTCGATCAGCATCTCGAGCGCGTCTGGGGACGTGCAGTCCATCCGCATCAAGGCAGCGGCGGCCTCGGGTGGAGTCCGGTCGCGGCCGTCGCGCAGGATCTCGGCCACCTCTTCTTGATGGCCGGCGCAATCCTGGCCGATGGCCGCTAGCCCGGCGTGGGCCCAGGCGCGCACCCGGGGGTCCCGATCCCGCTCCGCCCGCTCCAGGGCGGCTTCGCTGCGCGGCGAGGCGATGCCGGCCAGGGCCCGGACGGCCGCCAGTCGCAAAGCGGGATCGCCGGCTGCCGCGATCTCGACCACGCGCGGCAGGCCGGGCTCGGCCTCGCGGCCGAAGCGGCTGAGCACCTCGACCGCCTTGGCGCGTACGCGCGGGCTCGGGTCGGCCAGAAAGGCGGCGATCTTAGGCGAGCTGGAAGGCCCGGCCATGGCCAGCTGCTCGATGCGGCCGGCGCCGATGCGATCGGCGTGGCTGGCGTAAGCCGACTCGGCCACCGCCTCGTCGTCGACCCGGTAACCCGAGTCGGCGATCTTTTCATCCCATACGGCCGATTGGCCGCCGCGCCGCTCGGCGGCCGCTTTCCTCTCTTGCGGCGGCTGTCGGCGCTGCTCGCGGTCGGCGAACAGGCCGCAACCGGCCAGCGTCGCGGCCAGCAGGCCGATGCCCAGAACGATTGTCGATGGATGTCTTGCCATCTCCACGCCCCGTGTCCGCTCGGCTCAGATGCGGACCTCCAGCTGCAGTGAAATCGTATCGACCCCACCGCCGAACTGCGCGTTTTGCGGCGGATCCAGGATAGAGTTGTTCACCGTGTCCTTGAGGTACCAGTAGTGGTAGTAGGTCAGCGACAGCAGCCAGCGCTCGAACAGCAGGTAGCGGGCGCCGAAGGAAATACCGGTCAGATCGGTGGTCGGCGAGTCCAGGCTCTTGGTGCGGTTGGGCGCCGGCGATTCGTCGTAGGTCCAGCCGGCCATCAGCTCCAGCGGCAGGCTGTCCGGCAGCGGCCGGACCAGGGCTCCGGCCGAGATGGTCCACGAGTCCTTGTAGTCCTTGGGGGTGATCATGGGATTTTCCACCGCCGGGGCATCGCCGATGGCGACGTCGATGCCGTGGTCCATGACCTGCTCGTCGAAGGTCCGGTAGAACCAGTGGCGGTACTCCGCGGCCAGGTCCAGCTCGGGGATGACCGTCCAGTTCACCCCGACGCCCAGCCCGGCCGGTATCTTCATGTGGGTCGTCTGGTCGTAGCGGCCGACCAGTCCCTGGCCGCCGGTCAGGGCGAGCAGCACCGGGTCTTCCTCTTCGACGCCCGGCGGCAGCGAGAACTCGATGCTGCCCTCCAGCTCGGCGTCGACCGGCGCCAGGACCACCAGGCCCAGGGTGAGCCCGTCGACCGGCTCGGCGGTCAGCCCGGCGTTCCAGTAGAATTTGTAATCCTCGCCGATCAGGTGCAGCACGTAGTCGGCGGTCTCGTCGCCGTAGAGATGCACGTTCTGCCAGCGCTCACCTTCGATGCGCACGTACATCAGGCCCAGGCTGACGCCGACGGTCAGCCAGTCCATCACCCCCGGTAGGCGGTAGCCGGCCGACAGCGAGCCCATTCCGGCGACGAAGTAGGCCTCGGTGGCCATGTAGCGGGTGGGCGCGTCCTCGGGCATGAAGGCGCCGATGAAGTCGGGCACATAGACCGACAGCGCCACCACCGGCCCGCTGTCGAGACCGAAGTCGCTGGCGGCGACGAACATGGGCATGGCGCCGAAGTAGCGGGTGGGCCGGTAGGTCCCTTCGAAGAAGCCGTCCGCGCCCACCGGTGTGTCGATGAAGTCCTCGCTGCCGTAACGCCTTTCGCCGCCTTCCCAGGCCTGCAGCCGGGCTTCGATATCGACGAAGGACAGGCCGCTGGACAGGTGCAGGCGGGTGCCGTGCAGGTCGGCCAGCCCGGCCGGGTTGTGGTAGACCGCGCTCAGATCGTCGGGCTTGGCGATGGAGCACATCATGCCGGTCTTTTTCGAACCCATCTCGATGATGGTGAACCCACCCGCTCGCGCCGCGGGGGGGGACCCTCCGAGCAGCAGCACGAGCAGCGATGCGTTGATGCCGGCGGTTGCGAGCCGTCTGGGCAAGGCGGCCTCCCTCAGTAACGGACGCTGTAGACGAAGCTGGCCTTGGGGTGGCGCAGCACCCGTTCGGCCACCTCGGCCTGGTGCACCAGGCTGGCGTGCTCGCCGGAGACGAAGTCGGCGACCAGGGCGGCGCCGGCGGTCCGATCACCGGTGGCCTTGATGCGGCCGACGTCCCGCATCAGGGCGGTGACCGCCGCGGCGAAACGCTCGAAGTGCACCTCGAATCGGCCCCGATCGCGGCCGTCGGCCGCCGGCCGATCGGCCTGCCACTCCAGGGCGCCGGCCCGGCTCAAGCGGCCGATGTGCACCGCGGCCACCTGGCTGTATGGCTTGGGCCGGCCGTCGGCATCGACCATGCCCCGCGCGATATGGCCGAAGCACCACTCGACCGCGTGCAACCACACGCGGCGGGCGTCCTCTTCGCTCAACACGCCGCGCTCGCGCAAAAAGGCGACGAAGTACAGCGCGCCGGTCTGGGCCTTGAGTTCTTCGAGCACGGTGGCCAAGGCTCCGCCGAACACGTCGCTGGGCCGCCGGTCGTCGATCTTGTAGTCGGAGTGGGGGCCGAAGTTGTGGCTGGCCTCGTGCAGTACGATGTCCAGCAGCCCGAGCCGCTCATCCTCGGTGTGGTAGCGCATCGCCTCCGGGCTCAGCAACGCCTCGGCCTTGGCGCGGGCGATGGCCCGTGAGTCGGGGTCGGTATACAGATTGGACATGACCACGGTGCGGCCGCGGCCCTCCTCGGCCACCGGCCCCCAGTTGGGCAGGCTCTGGCCGATGGTGGCGCCGAGCGGCGATCGCGCATCGCCGGCGTTTAGAACGATGGCGATGAAGTCGGGCATGTGGACGCGCACCGGCCGGGCATCGTAGTCCGGTCCGATGAGGCCGGCCAGTTCGCGTTCCATCTCCTGGCGCAGGGGGGTCAACTTCTGCTGCCAGTAGAGCGAATCGGGGTCGATGCGGGCGAACGATGCGTGGAAGCCGGCCTTGCGGTTGCACGGCTCGAAGTAGACCTCGTCGGGCCCGATGCGCAGGTACCAACGGCTGTTCTCGGCGTTCATGGCCGCCCAGGCCTCGTCGGCCGACTGCCAATCGCCGTTGCGAAAGGCCGCTGCGGCGGCGCGCAGGTAACGGGCGAAGGCCGCTTCGTTTTCGTCCAGCAGCTCGGCGCAGTCGTCCAGGTGGCCGGCAACGCGACGCATCCGCCCGCGGTAGGCCTGGTGGTAGGGCACCGCGATCAGCTCCCCTTGGTCGTCGCGGCGCACCACGGTGAACGGGTCCAGCAGCTTCTCGGCCTGCGGCTTCTTCGCCAGGGTCCGGCAGAGGTCGGTTCCGTCCTGCAGCTCGAGCGGGTACAGGCCCGAGCGTTGCTCGGGGAATCGAGGGCAGGCATTGCAGAACGGGTCGTCCTCGGTGGCCGGCGCCCGGCACCAGGGGCCTTGGTTGCGCCGGAACACCGCCCGGGCCAGGGTGTCGTCGGCCCGCACGCAGTCGCGCAGCCCGTAGGAGCCGTTTTGCAGGGCGTAGAGTTCCTCGACGATGCGGGCCGCGGCCGCGATGTGGCGCACCACCTTGCGGTCGAGCGCGGTGCTCCGATCGAGTTCCGTCAGCACCAGGGTGGGCCGGCCCTGGTCGAGCTCGGCCGCCAGGGCGCCTTGCCGGCGACGCTCCAGCAGGCGCCGCTGGAGCCGGTCGAATGCCGGCGTGAACCCCTCCGCCGTCACGAAGCGATCCCGCTGCTGGCCCACGCCGAGCAGGACCAGCTCGCTCGGGTCCAACCGGCCCGGGTTCTGCTCGTCCGCGGACCAGAACAGCGGCACGTCGAGCTGGATGGCCAGCCGGTTGAAATCCGCGCGCTCCAGCGGCGGCGCCGAAGCCGGCTCGGCCGGCGGGGCGGCCTCGGGTGCGGCGGCGGGGGCGTTGCCGGGCGCGGCCGCCGGCTGCCCGTCTGCGGGCCGGGGCTGCACGCCGGCGCAGCCGAGACCGAGAAGGGGCGCCAAAATCGGGATCCATTTCAGGCCGCTGGGGCCGAACCGGCTCATCGATGCCCTCCGGGTCATTGCGCCTTGGATCAAATTGAATGGAAATTCTTTCACAAGCTCAGGATGGATACAAGCGCCGGGCCAGCAACGCACCCGACCGGCGGTTGCTCGTTTGACATTACCGGGCCGGGCTCCTACATTGCCGTCGATGATGTCTGGATCCTGTCGCCGAATCCTGATCGTTTCGCTCGCCGGTTGGTTGCTGGCCGGGCTGGCGGCCTGCCCCCGCAATGGGGTGACCCTGCGTGGCGAGCCGGACGATCTGGAGGCGATCCGCGAGCTGACCCTGGCCGGCGAGCCGGAAGCGGCACTCGAGTACTTCGAGGAGGCGGTGGAGCGCGATCCGGACAACCTGGACGCCCACCGCGGCCTGATCGAGGCGGCCTACTATGCGGGCGAGTTGACAGCGGTCGCCGGGCGCTACCAGGGGCGGGTGGAGGATGATTCCTCAGACGGCGTGGCCCACTACGGCCTGGCCCTGGTCGCGGTGGCCCGCGGACCGGGCCACATGGCCGAGGCGCTGCTGCATTTCGAGCAGGCGGCTGCGGCGCTGCCGCAGGCCGCTGATGTGCCCTACCGCGTCGGCCTGGTCCACCTGCTCGACGGCCAACCGGCCCGGGCGCGTCCGGCGCTCGAGCGGGCGGTGGAGCTGGCCCCGGAGCGACCGGGGCCGCGCATCGCCCTCGGCCGCTGCCTGGTCGATCTGGGCCGTGGCCAGCCGGCGATGGAGGTCATACGGCCGGTGGTGGGCCAAGAGCTGTCCGCGAGCGAAGCCGAAAAGGCCCAGGCGGTGGCGGCCCTGGTGTTCGACCCGAAACGCGATCTGCCCACCGAGCTGGCGACCGAGATCCACCGGGCCACCGAGTTGATGGAGCGCGACGCCGTCCAGCCGGCGCTGACCAAGCTGGAGGAACTGACCGCCCGCTTTCCGGAGCAGAGCTTCGTCTACACCCTGCGCGGGCTGGCCAACTCGCGCATGGGCAACAACGGCGAGGCGGTGGTGGCCTTCGAGCGGGCCATCGAGCTGGAGCCCTGCAACCCCACGGCCATGATCGGCCTTGGCGACGTCTACCTGCGGCTGGAGAAATGGAACCGGGCCCGATCCCACTACGAGCGCGCCCTGGGCTGCAATCCGTTCGACCTGACAGCCTACCTGCGGCTGGGCGACATGGCCCTGGAGTTGGGCGACGTGGAGCGGGCGCTGCGTGCATTCGAGACCCTGATGTTGCTTCAGCCCGACGATCCTGCCAACCTGCACCGCTACGCCAATGTGCTGGTCCAGGCCAACCGCTTCGAGCAGGCCCTGGGCGTCTACGAGACCATCCTGGAGCGCCAACAGGATGACATGGCGGCGCTGATGCGCAAGGCCCGGGTGCACATCGCGCTGGCCAAGCGCCAGCCGGCTTCCGCCGACCGCCACCGGTCGCGGGCCCGCGACCTGCTGGAACAGGCCGAGGAGCTGGACCCGAAGAACAAGGCGGTGCAGCAGCTGCTGGCGTCGCTGGAGGACTGAGACGGTGCCCATTTACGAATACGTCTGCTGCAATTGCCAGGAGCAGTTCGAACAGCTTGTATTCGACCGTCAGGCGAAGGTGGCCTGCCCGGCGTGCGGCTCGGAAAAGGTCGACAAGTGCCTGTCCGTGTTCGCCCACAAGTCGGACAGCGGGTTCACCTCCAGTGCCGGCGGATCGGCCTGCAGCGGTTGTTCGGCTTCGAGCTGCTCCGGTTGCTCCGACTGACAGAGGTTCCCCGAGGAACTTCCAGCTCAGCGATCGTGTCCGCCGCCACTCGGGCGGCGGAACTTCGGAGCGAGCCTCCGCCGTCGCAGGGCGATCAGACCCAACAGCCACAGTCCCCACAGCGCAGCATCGACCGCCGGCGCGGTGGCGCAGGCACCGGCGCCGCCCACAACGCCGGAGCCGGTGGTCTCCTGCCGCGAGCCGCCCAGGACCACGGTGGGCCGGGCGCTGGCCGTCACCCCGCCGAGGCTGCAGCGCGGCCGCAGCCGTTGACCCCGCCAGCCGACGCCGCGCAGGGCGCGCAGGTACAGCCCGGCGCCGCGGTCGACGACCGGTCCGGCAAAGCGGGCGCCCGGCGCCTCGATCCGCACCGGCAAGCCGCCCCCCAGCGCAAAACCAGCGCTGTCGCGGGGCACGGCGGCGATCCAGATCCGTTGCGCTGGATCCAGCGGCAGCCAGGATTTGGCCGCCCCGCACAGGAACTGATCGCCGGCTGCCGGTTCGGTCGTGGCACCGGCCGCCGGCAGCAGAGCGCGGGCGGCGAGCTTGCCGAAGCCCCACTGCGGTGAGAACAGCGCCTGACCGGATTGGGTGTCGCTGCGGGCGGATGCCCGCAGCCGGGCCTGCAGCTGGCTGCCGCGCAGCCCGGGCTCGCGCTCGAACGCCAGGGCGCACAGGCCGGCAGCGAACGGGGCGGCCATCGAGGTGCCGCTGCCCACGGCGTGGCGCCCGCCGGGCAGGATGCGCCGCAGGCTGCCCCCGGAGTACAACATCGAGACCGGATCGCGCGGATCGGTCGCGGCCGACAGGCTGGCCGCCACCAGTTGCCCTGGCGCCAGCACCTCGGGCTTGAGCCGGCCGTCGCGGGTCGGCCCGCGAACGCTGAACGGCGAGGCCTGGCCGGTCTCGACGCCGCCGAGCTGGTGCTCGCGTCCGTCGGCGCCGGGCCAGCGGAGCCGGCCGACCAGCGAACCGACGGCGATGGCCGAGCGGGCGGTTGCCGGCGGACCGACCATCTCGTCGGGCTCCAAGTGGTCGCCGAAGCGCGGCGGCGCCGCCCCGCCGAGATCCCATTCCCCGATCCAGGCGTCGACCCGGTCGGCGGCGCCCCGCAGCTCTAGCTCCCAGCGGCCGCCGCTCAGCGGTAGACCCACTTCGCCCTCCAGCGTCAGCGCGATCTGGTGATCGCCGTTGAGCGGATGCGGCTGCGGGCTGGCGGCCAGGCCCACCCGGCCGTCGGGTGACCAGCTGACAGCCTGCCAGGAGCCGCTGCCGGGGCCGATCACCTCGCTGTGCCAACCGCTGGGGGAGCGCAGCCTGGCATCCAGCTTGCCCTGGCCGGAGTACCAGACATCGACCGCGACCCGGACGACCATCCCGGCCGGCGGCTCGGTCAAGCCGGGCAGCACGATCGGCAGCACCAGCGGCGGCTCGCCGTCGCGGACCGCAGCGCGGGCGTGGATCGCCAGCTGGCCCTCGTTGCCGGCGGCCACCACCACCGCACAGGGCGGCTGCTCCGCCTCGGCCAAAGCCTGCAGGGCGAGTTCGACCGGTTCGCTGCCGTCGTGGGCGCCGAGTTGGCTGCCCAGGCTCAGGTTGATCACCAGCGGCTGGCCGGCCTGCTCGGCCACCCGGCGGGCGAAGGCCAGGCCGGCCAGCACCTGCTGTTGGCCGAAGTCCAGCCGACCGGCGGCCAGCGCCTTGATGGCGATCAACCGGGCTTGCGGGGCCGCCCCGGTGTAGACTGCATCGTCGCCGGCCGCGATGCCGGCGACCAGCGTTCCGTGGCCGATCCGATCGCGGCCGGCACCCAGCGCCGGGCCGCTGCCGGTGTCCAGCACCCGCTGCAGATCGGCGGCCGCGAAGACCGCGCCGCCGCCGATGGCTTCCAGCTCGGGATGGCCTCCAGTCGCCGGCAGGCTCTGATCGAGCAGCCAGGCCACCCGGGTGCGGCCGGTATCGTCGATGAAGTCCGGGTGGCTCCAGTCGAGCCCGGTGTCGATCAGGGCCAGCAGCACGCCGCGGCCGGTGGCGCCGGTCCGGTCGCGGACGGCGGGCACGCCGACCAGCGGCCCGGCCTCATCCAACCGCAAGCGGTAGCGGCCCGGCCGCTCGACCCACAGCAGTTCCGGTCTGCGCTGCAGCGCTGCCAGGCTCGCCGGCCAAACCCGCTGCGTGCACACCTGGCTGACGCAGGTGGCGCCGGCGGGCGGCCGGCTCCAGACCGTCATCAGCTCCAGCGGTTCGGCCGGCGCGGGCTCCATCCGGATCTGCAACCGCAGCCGGGGCCCCAGGCGCGGGTCGGGTGTGGCCGGGCCGGCAGCGCCCGTTGGCGCGATCAACAGAGACAGGACCCAACACAGGCTGGCGACCCGCGGTGGCATGGTCCGATTGTGGCACGAAGGGGGGGGTGGGGTATACGAAGTTTCCAGCCCAGCCGGGCTGGTGACGGGATCAATCGAAGTCCGAGCCGATGCCGATCGAGATGCGCAGGCTCTTGGGCTCGCTCTCGGCGTACAGGCCGTCGTTGGGATAGACGTCGACGTACACCCGGTCGTCGTTGACCTCGTACTGGCCGATGATGTCGTTCAGCCCGTAGGCCACCCGGATAAAGCTGTTCCAGGGGATGTAGCCGAACAGGTAGGCCTTGAGCTTGAGGGAGAAGCCGACGTCGTAGAGCATGTAGTTGCCGTTCTTGGAGGCGATGTCGAAGAACGGCTTCTCGCGCCGCACCGTGCCCGGCTTGACCTCCGGATCCCAGTAGGTCTCCTCGTGGCGGCGGATGTCGCCGAACTTGTTGCGGTCCCATTCGGCGGTGTAGCCCCACAAATTGCCGGCCGTGCCGAACAGCTCGCCCCAGACCGAGGCGAAGTAGAAGGGGCCGAACTTGCGGTCGATGTGCCGGTAGATGGGGAAGCGGTAGGCCAGGCTGGCGATCAGCATGGTCTCGCCGCCGAGCGAGAAGTCCTCGTAGCCGGCGAACTCGTGGGTGGTCGACTGCGTCGGTACGTAGCGCAGCGGATGCAGCGAGCCGGCGAAGAACTCGTCCCAGCGGTGCACGTTGCGGTTCTGCCAGCCGCCGCGGAAGTGGACCTCGATGGTGTGCTTGCCTTGCGGGTTCCACCAGGAGATGGGGATGGCCTCGGTGTAGCCCAGCGCCAGCTCGTGGTAGGTGTAGTCGTCCGAGTGATCGCCCGGCGGGTTGCGCCGGCCCAGCCACTCCACGTCGGCCCAGTCCTTCTCGGGCAGGCCGGTGCGGGTGAACATGTAGTCCAGGGTGATGCGCCGGCCGCCGCGCGGGTTGATGTCGGCCTCGGTACCGTAGCGCGAGATGGTGTTCAGCTCGGCGTTCAGGCCGTAGGAGTTGTTGGTCAGAAAAGCGTCGTTCTCGGTGTCGGTGCGGCTGGTCGAGGTGTAGTAGCGGTAGAGGTACATGGCGTTGGTGCTGATGTAGGGGCCCCAGTCGTAGCCCACCCCGGCCAGGCCGAAGTCGACCGACTGCCGGTATTTGTAGCTCAGCGGCTGGTCGAAGTGCGGCTCGACCCGGCTGTTGACCAGCTCGGAGGAGCTGAAGCCCTGGGCGAAGTCGCCGGCGAAATCGACGTGGGTCCAGCCGGCGAAGAACTGCGCGTACCACATGTTGTTGATGTAGTAGATGCGGTAGTCCGAGGTCTCGCCCAGCAGCACCTGGCCGAAAGCCATGTGCTTGCCGAGGATATCCTGGGCCTGGATCTGGGCGCCGATGTTGATGCCCCGCCGCTCGTACAGGAACAGCGGCACGCCGTCGACCGGGGGCCAGTTGGCCGGGTTGAAGGCGTTGTACGAGGTGCTCTTCTCGCGGATCTCGGGTAGCGGCTCCTGGTAGGCCAGGTTGCGGGCCACCTCTTCCGGGGTCACATCGTAGCCGGCGTCGATCGGCTTGTTGTAGAAATCCTCCTTCTTCAGGGCGTGGATGACCAGCCCGTGCGAGGTGAAGTAGGAGTAGATCAGGTTGCCCTCGTCGGTCAGCATCGGGGTGAAGGTGCCGTTGATGACGTTGGTCAGCTGCTTGACCTCGCGGGTGTCGATGTCGAGCAGATAGGTGTTGAAGATGCCGGTGCGATCCGAGGCGTAGAGCACACCCTTGCCGTCGGGGGTGAAGCGGCTATCGCGATCCTCGGCCCGGTCCCAGGTCAGCGGGTGCAGGTCGGTGCCGTCGGCGTTGATCATCCACACGTCCTGCTGGTGGTTGCGGTACAGGTCGAACACCAGCTTGCTGCCGTCCGGGCTCCAGGAGGGCTGGCCGATCTGGGTGCCGTCGTGCTTGCGCACCAGCCACTTGATGCACTTTTCGCGCGGTTGGCCGTCGATGACGCACTTGCCGTCGGGGCTGACCTCGCGGGCCTCGGCCGGAAAGATCCCCAGGAAGTTCTGGCCGTCTTCGACGTGGACGAAGGCGATGTTTTGACCGTCAGGCGAGTAGGCCGGCAGGATGGCCCGCAGCCGGTCGGTCAGCTTCTCGACCTCCTCGGTCTCGATGTCGTACGCGTACAGGTCGAGCCGGTAGTACAGGTCGAGGTTGACGCACGGCAGCCAGGTGTCCGGGCAGTACTGGGTGGAAAAGATCACCTTCTCGCCGTCGGCGCTGAAGTTGTAGCCGTGGAAGACCGAGGCGTACTTGACGTGCTTGCCGGCCTTGGCCACCGCCTTGTTGCGGGCCGGCGACCAGTACTCGCCCGTCAGGGCCGGCAGATCGTCGGGGTCGGTCGGCAGCAACACCGTCGCCCGCCTGGTGGCGTAGGCGAACCACTTGCCGTCCGGCGAGACGCGCGGGATCATGTGCCAGGTGCCGCCGCCCTTTTCGAACATGGCCTTGCGCCGGCGCTTGTCCAGGTACTTGATTTTGGGCTCGACCCGCTTTTCATCGGCCTCGGCGAAGGCCGCGGCCAACTCCTCGTCGTCGGGCTCGGCGATGTCGGCGAAGTGGTTGCGGGCCAATTCGCACTCGGCTTGGTAGGTCTCGGCCTCTTTGGCATCGCGCCCGTCGAGTTCGTCTTCGAGTTCGGCGCGGGCGGCGCGGAACCGATCGATCCGCTCGCGCAACGCCTCCAGGTACTGCTCGCCCTGCTCTTGCAGAGCCTCGTCCTCGAGCTTCTCGACGTCCTTCTCGCGCTTTTTCAGCAGGCCTTCGGCCTCCTCGGCGGTGAAGGGAAAGGCGTCATCCAGCTGCGGCTTGCCGATGCGCACCTTGGTGGTGCCGTCGTCGAGCTTCTCCAACAGCTCGATCTCCTCGCCGGTCGTGGTCACCAAGGCCTTGCGGCCCATGTGCTCTTGCTCGCGCACCCCGGCCACCTGGCGGTCGTAGCGTTCGCGCATCCACTTCATGTAGCCGCCGTAGAGATCGTGGCCCTCGACGCCCAGCACGTCCTCGACGTTCTTTTCCCAGACCAGGTGGCCCTTGCGGTCGGAGTTGATGGCCATCTGGGCGTACTGCTCCTTGCCGAACTTCTCCATCACGTACAAGGCCATCGAGTAGCCCTGCTGGTAGCCCTTCTCGCGGTCGAACGACGTCTCCTTGTTGCCCGGGGTGAACATCTCCTCGAAGGTCAGCACGTTGTCCTCGAGCACGGCCGCGCGCAGGTGCATGTCGCGTGAGGTGGTCCACCAGTTGAAGCCGGCCATGTGGCAGCCGTACTCGGCGATGCCCTCGGTCCACCAGTAGGGGGTGGCGAAGCCGATGAAGGCGCGGGCGCCGTAGTCGACGTTGTGCACACCGTCCTCGATCAGCCCGGAGGCGAACAGCACGATCGAAGACTCCGACTTCCAGTCGTTGACCTTCAGCGACACGATGTGGGAGAACTCGTGGGCGAACACGTCGGGGATCCACTCCTGGCGGCCGCGCAGCACGTAGTACAGCGGCGTGGACCAGACGGTCACCCAGTCGCCGCCGTAGACCGCGAAGCCGTTGGCGTTCTCCTCCATGTCGCGCAAGACGATGTGGATCTTCTCCTTCAGCGGATAGTCGAACAGGCCGGTCACCTTGGGGTAGGTGATCTCGGCGTACTTGGCCATCATCCGCGCGGTCCACTCGATCTCGGGGTAGTAGTGGATCCGGAAGTGCTCGGTCTCGAGCGTCAGCCAGTCCACGTCGGGGTAGTTCTCATAGAAGCCAGACCAGAACTTGGCGTCGACGGCTGCCGGTGCGGTGAGCAGACCGACCAAGGCGAAGATGGCCAGGACATTCCGAAGCGCGTTGTGTCTCATTTTTCCTCCGCGACTGCTGACGGTTCGCGTCGGTGCGTAGCCGCGCTACCAGCGGATCAGGGTCTTGAAGCCCAACTCGCCGAGCACCAAGCCTTGATCCCAGCCCAGCGTCTGCATGGGCATGAAGTTGTTGATCGTGGGGTTGTTTTGGTCCTTGTCCATCAGGTAGATGCTGTTCTTGCCCAGCAGATGGATGCGGGCGAACAAGATCAGATCGAGCCAATCCACCGGACGGATGATGAGCCGCGGGGTGAGCGTGAGCATGTAGCCGTCGCTCGACACCTTCTCGCCTCTCGGGCTGAGCACGTCCCAGTTCTTGTAGTCGGCCCCGTTGTAGATCATGAACTCCTCGACCTGCTCGTCGCCGGTGGCCGGATCCTCCCAGCGCACGGTCTCGGCCCGAAACTCGGGCAGGGCCAGGGCGGACTGGAAGCGGTAGCTGAAGCGGGCCTTGAGGTGCAGCGCCACGTACTTGATGCCGCCGATCAGGTCGAGTTCGGCGTGGATGACGTCGCCCAGGTCGAGCCAGGCGTTGGTCAGGGTGGTGTGGCGGTCGATGATATACTGCACCGGGCCGGGCAGGCGGATGTCGTAGCCCACGCTCCAACCCAGCGCCAGGTAGCGCCACAGCTGCCAGCGGCCGACGTAGGCCAGCTCCACGGCGGTGGTGCCGGTGCTGGTGATGTTGAGGTTGTTGCGGCCGGGCACCTCGCTGCCGGTCGGCAGCTTCCAGCGCAGCGAGGCCCCCATCGAGACGGTCGGGTCGTTGCGCCGGAAGAACTGATAGATGATTCCGGTCTCGGCGTCGCCCAGCTCGCCCTCGGCGGTGCGTTCGCGATCGGTGTCGAGCTGCTCGCTCCAGACGACCGGCAGGTTGCCCCACAGGGTCCAGTTCTCGGTGAAGCCGAAGCGCCAGGAGAAGTCCCAGGTCATCACCTCGTACTTGAAGGGCGCCTCGTCCAGGGTGCCGTTCGAGGTGAAGTAGGCGTCGGAGCGCAGGTAGCGGAAGCCGGTGCTCATCTCGAGCACGGACATGCCCAGGCTGACACCTCTTTCCGTCTCCAACCAGGGTTCTTGGTCCCAGGAGGAGTGTTCCTCGAATGCGACGGCCAGGGCGCTGGTGGGGATCAGCGCGAGGCCCAAAATCAGAACCAGTGGAAGCTGTCTCCGCATTGTCGTACCTCTCTGGCTGGGGGGACCAAGCCTATGTGCGCGAAAGGGAAAAAATCAGATTTGCCTCATGGTGTCAAGGCTTCAATTGCCCGGCCGGGGCCGGATTCATCCGTTTGGGCCGGGATTTGCTTTGATCCCCCGGCGGCTTGGGATAGGATCGGGTGATCATGGCCGCCGGGAACTCCATCGCTGCGCCGCTGCGCAACTTTTTCAACGAGATCGGAAGCTTCGTGTTGCTTTCGGCCGCGGCCATCGCCGGCTGTGTGCGGCCGCCGTTGCGCCTGTGGCTCTGGCTACAGCAGATGGAGTTCATCGGCGTCGGCTCGTTGCCCATCATCCTGTTGACCAGCGCCTTCTCCGGGGCGGTGTTCACCCTGCAGAGCGTCTACGCCTTCTCCATGTTCAACATGGAGAGCATGGTCGGCGCCACCGTGGCGCTGGCCATGACCCGTGAGATTTCACCGGTGTTCACCTCGCTGATGATCACCGGCCGGGCCGGCTCGGCCATGGCCACCGAGCTGGGCACCATGCGGGTGACCGAGCAGATCGATGCCCTCAAGACCATGGCCGTCAGCCCGGTACACTACCTGTTCGTGCCGCGGCTGTTGGCCTCGCTGGTGATGTTTCCTGCCCTGACCATGGTTTTCAATCTGACCGCGGTGGCCGGTTCCTACCTGGTCGGCGTGGAGATGTGGGGCATCGACCCGGGCAACTTCATCCAGAAGGTCGAGTGGTACGTGCAGCCGAGCGACGTCACCTCGGGCCTGATCAAGGCGGCCGTCTTCGGCGGTTTCATCACTCTGGTGGCCTGCTTCAAGGGCTACCGGGCCGAAGGCGGGGCCCGGGGGGTGGGCACCGCCACCACCCGGGCGGTGGTCATCGGCTCGGTCAGCATCATGATCATCGACTACTTCTTGACCGTGCTGATGTTCGACCTCTGATGCGGCTCGTCCTCGCCGGCCGCTGCCGGGGCATCCGGCGCCTCGGGCGGGGGCTCCTCCGGTTGCGGCTGCGGATCCGGCTCAGCCGGCCCGGCCAGCAGCTCGGCCTCGGCCTGGCGCCGCCGCCGGTGGGAGGCCCAGGCCACGAACAGCAGGTAGGCGGCCGAGAATCCCAGCACCAGCGGTACGCCGATGGCCTGGACCCACGTATTCACATCGGGCTCCTCTCGCTACCGGGTTCTACCCCTGATTTCCCACCTCGGCCGCGATCTCTGCGGACCGAAAACCGCTCGCAAAACTCGCAGGCCCGGCTTCGCCGTCAGGCCCACCCGGGAGCCTTGCGCGCCGGTCCGAACCGTGGCTTGCTTGGAACCGAACGCCACGCCTCGCCGGCCGGAGGCGGTGGCCATCGTGGATGATGGAGCGCGCGCGTGTCAAGCGGACCGCCACAAGAATCGCCGCCCGAGCCGGTCGACGCGCTGGTGTTGGCCGGTAGTCGGGGCGGGACCGCGTTTCGCACGCTGGAGGGCGAAACGGTGGCCAAGCCCTACCTGCGGCTCGGCGGTCAGAGCCTGGTGGCCCGCGCGGCCGCCGCGGTGCTGGCCACCCCGGGCATCGGCCGGGTTTTCGTGGTGGGCCAGCCCGCGGGGCTGGAACACCACCTGGCGCCGCTGGCTGCCCGCCACGGCGATCGGCTGGCCCTGGTGCCCGAAGGGGCCGACATCCTGGACAACTGCCTGCTGGCCTACTTCGATCACATCCTGCCCGCGCGGGGCTATGCCGCCGCGGCCGGACTCGGCCGCGCGCCCGGCCGGCTACGCGACTTTCTCCGCCAGCACCCGGCGGCCAGCGGGGTGGGCATGCTGGTGGTCACCTCGGACCTGCCTTTCTTGACCACCGCCGATGTGGAGCATTTCATGCGCCGCGCCCCCGCGGACGTGGCGCTGGTGGCCGGGCTGTGCGATCACGCCGAGCTGGAGCGGATGCAGCAGGCGCTGGGTCGCCAGACCGTGCTGGATCGCTGGAAGCTGGGAGCCATCCCCATGCGGCGTTGCGACGCGCGCTGGAACAACCTGTGGTTGGCCCGGCCGCTGCTCGGCGATCCGGTGCTGTACTCGCTGCTCGAGGACATCTATGCCCGGCGCTGGTTGTTGGATCAGAAGGGACACATCCTGTGGCGCAACTGGTTCGCAATCCTGCGGGCGGTGGCCAGCCACTCGCTGCGCATGCCCGGCCGGCTGCGTTTCCTACGCGGTGTGCTCAACGCCTTCGGGCTGATGATGGCCACCGGGGCGGCCCGCTGGACGCGGCGGCTGGCGCGCTGGCTGGCGCGCCCCTTTCGGGTGTTTCTGGGGCAGCGGGACCTCGAGTTTGCGGTCTCGCTGCTGCTGGGCACCTCGGCCCGGATGGTGATCAGCCGCCGGGTGGCCCCGGCGATCGATATCGATGTCGAGGACTCCTACCGCAGCCTGGCCGCCGGCGGTGAGGACGGCTACCGCCGGGTGGCCCGTTACCTGGGAATCGGCGAACCCGCAGCGCCGGCTGGCGGCGACGGTGGTGGCCTGAAGGTCATCGCCGGCGGCGGGTCGTGAGCAGCAGCCAGACGCCGAGCAACACCCAGCCGGCGGCCGGCGGGGCGCCATTCGGCGTTCGGCGGCCGCAGCCGCAGCCGCCGTCGCCTCGGCTGGGCAGCATCACCCGAAAGGCATCGGCGGCGGTCAGCTCGAAGTCCGCACCGCGCACGGTCACATCGCGCAGCCCTGTCGGCGCATCCTTGGCGATGTCGATGGTGACGGTGAGCTGGTCGGGTCGCTCGGGTTCGAAGTCCACGGCGGTCACGGTGATGCCGGTGCCCGAGAACTCCACCTCGGTCTCGGCGCTGAAGGGAATGTCGACACCGGCCACCTCGACCCGCAACCAGCTGCGGCCTTGCGTGCCCTGGGGCGGTCGCAGGTCGCGGATCTGCGGGTTGTGGACGTCCATCAACTCCAGGCCCAGCGCCACCTCGGTGCCGGTCACCGCCCGTACATCTCGGGGATCGCCCGGCGCATCGTCGGCGATGTCGAGCTGGACGCGCAGCGCGTCCGGGCCTTCGACCGACAGACTGGTAACCGCGATGCCCTCGGCCGGGTCGAACACCAGCTCGGTCAGCGCGGCGTCGAACTGGCCGTCGGTGGCCTGAATCGCCACCTCCACCGATTCGCCCGGGTTGAACAGGTTGGGCTCGGCCGAGTCCAGGCTGCCGGGAGCGGTGACCGTGAAGCCGTCGGCCAGCACCGGCCGCTCGCAGGGCGCCGGCACCAGCAGGTCGCAGGCTCCGCCCACCTGCACCGCCACGTCGTGGGGCCCCTCGGCGGCCGACGGGGCGATGACCAGCCGGCCCTCCAGGTGGGTGTCGTCGATGGCCTGTTCGACCGCGCCGACCAACCCGCTGCCTGGCAACTCCAGAAAGACCCGATCGGCGCTGAAGTGGGTGTTCTGGCCGACCACCGCCACGGCCAGGCCGGGATGGCCCCGATCGCCGTGGTCGGGCTCGATCGACAGCAGCAGCGTATCGGGCCCCTGCAGCACGGCGAACAGGGCGGCCAGCACCCGCGGGCCGGCCGGGGTTTGCAGCGTCAGCTCGCGCCGGCCCACCCGGGCATCGACGGCGATGGCCACGTCGGTCAGCACCAGGGTGTCGTCGTCGGGCGCAGCGATCGAGCCGATGGTCACGCCGGCGCCCAGATCGGCGCCGCTGACCGCGCTCATCCCGCTGCCGCCGGTCAGGGTCACCGCCGGCAGCACCGCGCCCTGCTGGCCGCTGTCGGGCGCCAGCTCCCACTGCTGCTCGATCACCGTGAACAGGTCGGCCCCTTCGGCCACCTCGTCGCCGGTGGTGGCGGTGAGCGAACGCGTTCCAGCGGCGGCGTCGGCGGCCAGCGACAGCTGGGCATCGAGATGGGTCGCATCCACCGCGGTCAGGCTCTCGACCGTGATGCCGGAGCCCGAAAACTCGAGTTCCGTGCTGGCGTCGAAGTGGGTCTGGCTGCCGGTGATGGTCACGTCCACCGTGTTGCCGGCGGTGGCCTGTGCCGGTTCGACGGCCACCAGCGCCGGCTGATCGCAGTCGGCGCAGGTAATCTCGAACATGTCGACGCCGACGCACTCGATGCCGTAGCTGGTCACCGTCACCGTCTGCGGGCCCAGCGGGGCGTCGCCCGGGATGTCGATGGTGACCGTCAGGCCGTTCGGCCCGGCCAGTTCGCCTTCGCCGTGACTCACCTCGCTGGCCGGCGAGAAGCGCACCACGGACAGGAAGGCGTCGAAGACGCAGTCGGCGCCGCCGGTGATGGTGATTTCGACCGCGCTGCCCGCAGCGGCCGAATCGGGCTCGATCGACAGGATCTCCATCTGGGCGCGCGCCGGTCCGGCCGCCGCCAGGGCGGCCACCAGCACCGCCAGGCCGATCGGAACATTGGCGATTCGATGCATGGCTTCTCCCTCCTGCCCGTTCGCAGGCGAACCAACAGCGGCTTCAGAATAGCACGGGCGAGCGAAACGCCGCCAGCCCGCTTCCTGCGGGCCGGTCGGCTCAGATGGTGCGCAGGCCCACCAGCCGGTGCAATACCCGGACCGCCCGGCGGCCGAACAGGGTCTCGGTGGTGGGGTCGGTGGCGCGGCGCAGGGACTGCTCGGCCTCGCCGGGCTGGCCGCTGGCGCGGGCGATGTCGCCCAGCCGGTAGAAGACCTCCTGGCGGTCGAGCGGGTGGGCCAGCAGTGCGCTGGCTGCGCGCAGCTGCTCGCGGGCCAGGCCGGGTTCGCCGAGCCGCCGGTGGGCGGTGGCGGCGGCCAGCAGGCAGTGGCCGTGCAGGTCGGCCGAGCGTTTGCGCCCCATGGCCACCGCCCGGGAGCACAGCTCGCGCCCCTCGGCCTCGCGGCCGCAGCCCACCAGGGCCGCGCCGGTCAGCGCCCGGGCCCGGGTCGGCGGCAGCGGTGAGATCAACTCCTCGGCCAAGACCCGTTCGAAGCGCACCAGGGCGCGGTCGGGGCTGCCGGCCAGCAGCCGCGCCCGGCCTTCGACCAGCAGCAGCTCGGCCCGCTCCAGCTCGAGCAACGGCCGCTGGCGCCCGGTGTCGCTCTCGTCGAGCAGACTCCGGGCCCGCTCGGCGGTCTCGACCGCGCCGTCCAGCTCGCCGACCCGCAGCATCAAACGCGCCATGGCGCCGACCGGCTCCGGCCGGCCGGAGGCCAGCGCGCACAGTTCGCTCAGCTGCTGGTGGACGGCTGCGACGGCGCCGGCGTGCAGATCGCAGTCGAGCACCACCAGGCTGGCGGCCAGGATTTCGTCCGGATGGCGCGAGGCCCGCGCCAGCGTTCCGGCCTCCTGGGCCATGCGCCGCGCGTCGTCGATGGCGCCGGTGGCCAGCATGAACTCGGCCTGGTGACGGTGGACCGCGGCCGCGTGCGGCGTGCCGCGGCTGCGGCCCAGCATGCGCTGGCCGAGTTCGATCGCCTCGGCGGAGCGGCCCTGCAGATGGAGCGAGATGGCGCGCTCGAGGCTGGTGATCAGATCCTGCATGGGGCGGCATTCTAACGCGGCCGGCCGCCGCGATCCACGACCGGGCCCCGGGCCCGGCTCGGCGAAGGTCAGCTGCGCTGCGGCGGTGGGACCGCCAACCGGTCGTCGTGGATCAGCCGGCGCAGCAGGTCGGCCTTGAGCCGTTTGCGCAGCTTGCGCAAGGCCTGGGCCTGCAGCTGTCGGGTGCGTTCGCGGGTGATGCCGTAACGATCACCCACCTCCTGCAGGGTCAGGCCGGTCTGGAAGCGCAGGGCGATGATGTCCTGCTCGCGCGCGGTCAAAGCCCCCATGGCGTCCTGCAGCACGGCTTGCTGCACCCGCCGGTCGGCCTCCTCGTCCGGCCCGGCGTGCGGGTCGGGTAGAAAATCGAGCAGCGGCGCCGAATTTTCACTGTCGCCGACCCGCGAGTCGGTCGACATCGGGCGCCGGCCGGCCGCCAGGATCTCCTTGATGCGCTCGGGGCTCTTGCCCATCTGCTCGGCTAGCTCTTCGATGGTGGGCTCGCGGCCGGTGCGCAACACCAGCCGGCGGGTGATGCGGGTGACCTTGTGCAGCGATTCCTGTACGTGGGGCGGGATGCGCACGGCGCTGCCTTGCTCGGCCACCAGCCGGCCGATGCTCTGGCGGACCCACCAGGCGGCGTAGGTGCCGAAGCGAAAGCCGCGCTCGGGGTCGAAGCGATCGGCGGCCCGCAGCAGCCCGAGGTTGCCCTCCTGGACCAGATCGAAAAAGTCCAGGCTGTGCTGCGGGTAGCGCCGGGCGATGCTCATGACCAGCCGCTGGTTGGCCTCGACCAGCCGATCGCGCGCGGCGGCGGTCTCGCGCTGGCCGCGCCGGATTTCGCGGTCCGCTTGCGACAGCCCGTCCACGCTCAACCCGCTCTCCTTCGATGCGCGCTCGATCTCGCGGCTCAGGTTCTTGAGCCGGTTGTGCACCTGTCGCCGATCGGCACCGCGCAGCCCGGCGTCGCGCACTAGCGCCCGCAGCTGGACATCGTTCAGCTCGGCGGCGGCCAGCGTGCGCTCCAACGGCAGTTCCCAGCGCCGGGCTGTGGCGCGAAGCCCCTCCCGGGCTCTTTCCACCCGCCGGGCCCAAAAAATCAGTTCGCTGATCAGCCGATCGACGAAGGTCTCGCGCAGATCGAGCTGGCCCATCCAGTGCAGCAAGGCCGCGTGGGCCGAGGCGATGCGCTGGTTGCGCAAGCGGGAGCGGCGCCGGTGGGCGTCGGCGGCGACCCATTTGCGCAGCTGCCGCAGGTGGTGCTCGAGCCGTGCGGCGACGGCCAGCAGATGCGCGCGGGCCTCGTGCTGGTCGGCGTCCGGGTGGCTGCCCTCGTAGTCGGCCAACATCTGCCACAGCGACAGGTTGCCGGCTTTGACCAGCCTGGCGGAGCGAATCACTTCGCGCACAGACGACGGGCTGCGGATCACCGCCCTCAGCCGCCACCGCTGGCCGCTGCGGATTCGGTGCGCCAGGTCGACCTCCTCCGCGCGCGTCAGAAGCTGCGGGTCCGATCGGGGCCGCCGGCCGGTGCCGGTGTGGACCGTGGGGATGCCGGCGCGCGCCAGCGCGTCGAACAGCTCGGCGGTCTGCTCCGCGGTGGTGCCGTCGGGCACCAGGGCGACCAGCTCGTCGAGGTCGAGACGGCCTTTTTGCCGCGCGCGCTGGCGGGCCTCGCGCAGCAGGGCGTCCGGGATGGTCGGCTGGTCGGGGCTCATGCTCCGCCCGTTCCGGGTGCAGCCGGCCGCTGACCGCAACAGGCGCAGGTCGGCTCCGGTCCGCCGAGCTTCAAGCTGTCGAGCCGGCCGGCCCACAGATCGGCGGTGTGCAGCCGGGGCTGGATGGCGGCGACCCGCCCGCTGAGCAGCTTCAGCGCCTCGGCGCACTGGACGGCTGCGACCAGGTGAGCGATGGGCGCCAGGATGCCGATGTCGTCGGCGGTGGGGGCCTGCTTTGGCGGCGGCGGCTCCGGGAAGATGCAGCGCAGGCACGGGGTGCGGCCGGGCACCACCGGCATGGCCAGACCGTAAGTGGCCGCCACCCCGCCGTAGACCCAGCTCAGCCCGGTGCGCACGCAGTGGTCGTTGAGCAGGTAGCGCAGGTCGAAGTTGTCGCTGCCGTCGAGCACCACCTCGGGCCGACCCAGCAGCCGATCGATATTGGCGCCGTCGATCCGCTCGGCCACCGGCTCCAGTTCCACCTCGCTGTTGATGCGCGCCAGCTGTGCGGCCAAAGCCTCGACCTTGAGCCGGCCGGCTGCGGCATCGGCCTCGGTGTAGAGGGTCTGGCGCTGCAGGTTCGACAGCTCGACGTGGTCGGCGTCGATGAAGCGCAGCCGGCCCACCCCGGCGCGGACCAGGGTGTTGGCGATGGAGCTGCCCAGTGCGCCACAGCCGATCAGCACCGCCCGGCCGGCGCGGATGGAGGCCTGGCCGGCGGCGCCGATCTCGGCCAGCAGCACCTGCCGGCTGTAGCGCTCAGCGCTCATGGCCGCCCTCCGGCCGGTTCGCCGCGGCCGGTTCCAGCCGGGCCTCGAGCCGGTCGAGGGCCGGGCGCACCGCCGCGGGCGGTCCGGCCGCGCGCAGCGCGGCCAGGCGCTCGGCCGCCCCTCGCCGGTCGCGGCTGCGCAGCAGGGCCTCGGCCTCGAACAGCAGCAGGTGGGGGTTGGCCTGCTGGCCCGGAGTCTCGCGCAGCTGGGCCGATACGGTGGCGGCCGGCCGCGGCGCCAGCTCCTCGAGCAGCGGCCAGACCGCCTGGAAGAAACCGGCGGCATCGGTCGGCGCCTGGCGCGCAGCGCGCAGCAGCTCCTGGCGTTCGGCCTCCCGCTCGCCAAGCAACCGGTAGGCCCTGGCGCGCAGCGCCAGCAGCCGGGGGCTGGGCGAACCGAAGGACTCGGCCCGGTTGAGCGATTCGAGCGCTGCCGGGGGCTGGCCCAGTGCGAGCTGGCAGCGGGCGATGCGTCCGAACAGGTAGTCGGTCGGCGCCACCGCCAGCGCCAGCTTGAAGTACTCCAGCGCTTCGGCCGGCTGGCCGCGTGCCAGCAGTGCGTTGCCCATGACCACCAGCGCCCGCGGATCGTTGGGATCCTGGCGCAGGATCTGACCGGCCAGGGCCAGGGCGCGCCGGGGCTGGTCCAGCCGGTAGTGCAGGTCGGCCAGGGAGGCCTTGAGCTTGAGATCGTCCGGGTTCTCCCGCAGGGCCGCCTGCAGCACCTCCAGGGCGGCATCGTAGCGCCGCCGCGCCTTGAACTCGCGTGCCCGCCGCAAGGGGCTGTCGAAGATGGTGCGTTGCTCGGTCAATGGCCGCCACCCCGCTCCCAAGCTACCACCCGGCCGTCGCGGCAGGCAACATCGCGCCGACCGCAGGCGGCGAGTCGGCCGTCGATCCGGCCGCTGGCCGGATCGATGCGGATCAGCGTTTCCCCCGCGGCCACCTCCAGCCCGGCCGGACCGAAGCGGGGTTCCAGGCGTACCGGGTCGTCGAGCCGCAAGGCCCAGCGCACGGCGGGCCCGTCGCGTTCGATGAGATGGACCGCCGCGTTCGCCGGCCGCCAGCTGACCAGAGCCAGCTGGCGGCCGGCGAACGCGGGTGGGCTGATGCCGTTGCCCAGGCAGTGGTAAGACCACAGCCGGCGGCCGCTGGCCAGCTCGATGACCGCCAGCACCACGTCGTCCTCGTAGCGCGGTCCGGGCCCGCTGTAGTGGATCCGGCCGCCGGCCAGACGCAGGGCGGCCGGCGGCGGTCCGGGGCGCTCGATGTGCCAGGCGAACGAGCCGTCGGGCCGCTTGCGGGCCAGGGTGCGGCGATCCAGGGTCAGCGCATCGCCATCGGCCAGCCCCGGCACCAGCAGGTTGGGCGCGGCCGCAGAGGCTTCGCGCCACGGACCGCGGGGCGATCGGGGCGCGCGGGGCTGCCGGCCGGAGGCGTGGTGCACCAGCTGGCCCTGCAGCCCGCGCGACTCCAGGCGCAGATCGAAACCGACGACGAAGGCCGGCAACCCGGCCAGCAGCGCCAGGCTGACGGCGGCCAACCCGCGACCGAGCCAGCTCAACCAGCGCCGTAGCCGGCCCAGCTCGGCGAACATCCAGCACAGCACCAGCAGCCCGGTGGCCGCCGGCAGACCCAGCAGCACCAGCCGGTGGACCGGGTCGGACAGGGCCTGCAGCGCCAGGTAGCCGTCGTGGTCGAACAGCCACAGCCCGGCATGGGCGGCGCCGGCCAGCAGCAGCCCGGCCAGCGCGCAAACGGCCCAGGCCAGGGCGTGCCGCCGTCGCGATCCCGGCCGGGCTGTCTGTCGCGAGACGGACACGGCCGCCGGTGGGCTCACCGGTTCCGGGTCGACTCGGTGGGTTCGGAGTTCGGGGAGGCCTCGAACTCGTCGAGCACCGGCGGGATGTCGACCCGACCCTTGGGGGGCAGCGACTTGAGGAACTCCTCGATCGAGGGATCTACCACCCGATCGACGTAGATGCCGCTCATCATGCGCAGCAGCGCGCCGTAGTTGGGCCGGAAGCGGATCTTGCTGCCCACCCGCATCTCGCCGATCGCGTCGCCCACGTTGACCACGGTCACGTCGGACGAGGCGCCGGCGATCTGGAAATCGGGATTGACCGGCGTCAGGCCAGCCACGTCGGTCTCCAGGTTGCCCACGCTGACCAGGGCCCGGTAACCGCGCTGGCCAGGGCTGAACTCGCCCTGGATCTCCGACTGGAACGGCGTCTGGGTGCCGGTCTCGGCCATCGGTGTCAGCGCCTTTTCCTTGATCTCGATCACCTCGGCTTCGAGTTCGACGGTGTCGTTGCGCAGCCCGGGCAGCACCCCACCCGAGATCAGATCCGTGCCCAGGAAAATCGCCTCACCGATGCGGAAGTGGTTGATGGCCCGCGGCAGGTTGCCCTCCAGCAGCAGGGGCAGGGCCACGCTGGCGCCGGCCGACAGGGTGGTCATGCCCAGATCGAACTTCAGCTCCAGCAGCTCGCGGTAGAGCACCAGTTGCATGAACTGATCCACGTTGGGGATGGCGCCGGCCAGGCAGCCGAGGTTGGAGCCGATGCCCAGCACCTCGATGTGGGGCAGCTCGAATACCTCTTCGTAGAAGCGCACCAGCGAGCCGGGTAGGATGCCCTCGCGCAGGTCGCCCAGCTCGATCATGATGATGATCCGGTGGCGGCGGCCCTGCTTGGCGGCCGCCTTGTCGAGCTCGCGGATGATGCCGGTCTCGCTGTTGAGGCTGACGTCGCTCAGGCGCACCACGTCCTCGACGGCCGACAGGTGGGGCAGCCGCAGGTACCAGGTCTCGACGCCGGGGATGGTCTGCTGGATCACTTCCAGGTTCTCCAGCCGCGATTCGCCGATCGACTGGGTGCCGAAGCCGTGCATCGCGCGCAGGGTGTCGCGGTGGCCGCACAGCACCTTGGTCACCACGGTCCAGGTGGCGCCGTGGCGTTTCATCCAGCCGTCGATGGTGATCAGGTTGTGATACAGCGCCTCGAGGTTGATGATCACCCGGTTCATGCTCAGCCGCCCCGCTTGAAGCGCATTTCGGCGTAGTCGCTGGTGAAGCCGAGCCGCTCGTAGAGGCGTTTGGCCGGGTTGTCGTACTCGACGTGCAGCTTGACGTCGCCGTCGCAGTGGTCGATGGCGCGGCGGATGAGTTGCGCGCCCAGCCCGCGACCGCGCATCTCGGGCCGCACGCAGACGAACAGCAGGATGTTTTCGGGCACGTAACCGCCCATGCCGGTCTCGAGAAAGACCACCGCCCCGACCAGGGCGCCGTCGGCCCCGGCCAGCACGGCGAAGCCGTCGCCCGGCTGCGCCGGATCGAGCGCGTAGCGCAGCCCGCGCTCCACGTCGCGCGGCGTGTCCTCGTACGGCTTCATGTCCTCATGCAAGAAGGCCACCAGGCGCTGCAGCGGCGACCAGTCGGGCAGATTATCGAGCCGCTCGACCAGCAGCAGCTCGGCGTCCTGTCCCGTGGCTTCGCTCGTGGGTCTCGCTTCTGACATGGGCTTCGGTGCGCCTCCTTTCGGCCGCGTCCGGCCCACAAACCACCGGCGCCTGAGCGCCTGCCACCCTTTCGGTCGTTGTTCGGTTCCGGCAGCGGCTGGGTTCGGTATCGTGCCAGATCCAGCATACCGCTTAGCCGTTGAGTGTCAAGCGCTTCCGGTTTTCGCTAGTCGACGACCACCCGCGGGATCTCGCTGGGCAGGCGCACCAGCACCTCGTAGTTGACGTTGCGGATCAGGTCCGAGAAGGAGCTGACCGTGATCTGGGTCCGGCCCTGCTTGCCGATCAGGACCACCTCGTCGCCGCGGGTCACGTCCGGGATGTGGGTGACGTCGACCATGATGGCGTTCATGTTCACCAGGCCTACCACCCGGGCCCGCTTGCCGCGCACCAGCACGTGGCCCAGGTTGCTCAGATCGCGCGCGAAGCCGTGGGAGTAGCCGATCGGTACGGCGGCCAGCCGCTCGCGGCGGGTGGTCAGGTAGCTGGTGCCGTAGCCCACGTGCTGGCCCTGCTCGACCGTCTTGATGCCCATCACCCGGCTCGACCAGCGCATCACCCGCCGCAGCGGATCGTGGGTGCGTTCGTGGCCCGAGTCGCGCCGCTGCTGCAGGTAGTCCATCCAGACCTCGAGCGACGGCCACAGCCCGTACTGCATGATGCCGAAGCGGCACATCTCCATGCGCGTCTGCGGGTAGATCATGGCAGCGGCCGAGCAGGCCGAGTGGCGCGGCGGCAGATCCAGCCCGCTGTCGGTCAGGTGCACCGAGGCCTCGAAGAAGCGCTGGATCTGGCGCTGGATGCGCAGGTAGTTGGCCTGGCTCTCGGCCCCGGCGTAGTGGGTGCACAGGCCCTCGATGCGGAAGTGCTCCGGCTCGGCCCGGATGCGCTGCAGGGCGCGCGACAGCTCGTCGAGCTCGAGGCCGGTGCGGTTCAAGCCGGTCTCGACCTCGAGGTGGATGCGCGCCGGCTTCTCGACCCGCGCGGCCGCCCGGCCGGCCGCTTCGAGCCGGTCCAGGTCGAAGACCCAGAAGGAGATGTCGTTCTCGGCCGCCCATTCCAGCTCGGCGTCGTCGATGGCGCCCATGATCATCACCCGGGTCTCTTCCCGGGTGCGGCTCTCGATCGCGGTCAGGGCCTCGTCGGCGCTGAACACCGAGAAGTGCTCCACGCCGCAGCTCTCGGCCAGCGGCACGAAGTGGGTGATGCCGTGGCCGTAGGCGTTGCCCTTGATCACCGAGGAGTAGAGGGTGCCCGGGCCGATGATCCGCTTCAGAAATCGGATATTGGACCGCAACGCGGCGCGACACAGCTCGATGCGAGAAGGCGTGAACATGACCTGCGCGACTCCTGCCGGCCGCTCACTCGGCGGCCGGTGGCGACTCGGTCAGCTGGCGGACGATGGATTCGAACAGATCCACCCCGGTGGCCAGCAACCCGTCCGGGAAGTCGTAGGTCGGATGGTGCAGCGCCGGTTGCTGCACGCCGGAGCCGAGGCCGAACAGCGTCCCCGGCGCGGCCGCGGTGAAGTGGCCGAAGTCCTCCGACCAGGGGAAGGGCGCCGCCGGCTGGTCGACGTCCAGGCCGTGCCGGGCGGCGGCGCGCTCGACGATGGCCACGGCGCGCTCGTCGCTGGCGGTGACCGGAAATGGCTCCACCCGGTCGGTGCGGATAGCCAGCCCGTAGGTCGCGGCCACCGCCTCGGCCAGCTCCTGGCAGCGTTGCTCGATCCGTTCGAGCACCTGGTCGTCGTAAGTGCGCAGGGTGATGGCCACCCGGCCGCGGCCGGGCGAGGTGCCGTAGGCCTCCTCGCCGATCACCGCGTTGACCACGGTGGCCTTGGCGGCCTCTTCGAGCGCGGTGTGGAACTGGCCCACCGCGCTGACCGCTTGGATCAGGCTGGCCACCGCCAGCGCCGGGCTGCGGCCGCGCTGTGGCTCGGCGGCGTGGGCGGTGGCGCCCTCGAGCTGGATGCGCAGCCCGCAGGAAGCGGCGGCGAACACGCCCCGGCGCACCACCACCTGGCCCAGGGGGCGGCCGGGCAGGTTGTGCAGGGCGAAGGCCCAGTCGGGCCGCACGGCGGCGAACTTCTCGTCGGCCAGCATGCGGGCGGCGCCCTCGCCGGTCTCCTCGGCCGGTTGGAACGCCAGCACCACCTCGCCGCGGGCCGGCGGCGCCGCCTGCAGCCGCGGCGCCAGGCCGGCCACCATGGTCATGTGGCCGTCGTGGCCGCACTTGTGGGCCACCCCGGCATTGGTGGAGCCGTGGTCGAGCTCGATGCTCTCGTCGATCGGCAGCCCGTCGAGCTCGGCCCGGAGCAAGACCCGCGGGCCGGCTTGGCGCCCGCGCCAGACGGCCGCAAGGCCGTGGCCGCCGAGCCCGTCGACGATGGCCGCGGGCTGGTGGCGTTCCAGCCAGCCGCGGATGCGCTCGGCGGTGCGGCGCTCGCGGTGGGCCAGCTCGGGGGCCCGGTGCAGCGCCTGGCGCAGATCGAGGAGTTCGGACGGCGGCGCGCTCATGCCGGCACTCCGGATCCGGGTTCAATGGCTGGGCGCTGCAAGTCGGCCACGCTCCTTCCGCTGGTCCGCCGCCCGGGCCGCGGCGGCGTCTTCGGGCGCCATGTTGGCGCCTTTCACCAAGGGGGTCAACCGCCGGGGGCGCTCATTCCGCGTCGAAGGCGCGGAAGACCATGGTGAAGGTGCCACGGCCTTCGGTCAGCGAGCGCAGGTCGGTCGAGTAGCCGAACATCTTGGGCAGGGCCACGGTGCCGCGGACGTGGGCCCGGTTGCCGTGGCGCACCAGCTCCTCGATCTTGCCGCCGCGGGCGTTCAGATCGCCGATCACCGAGCCGGTGAACTCGTCGGGCACCACCACCTCGATGGCCATGATCGGCAGCAGCGGCCGGGTGCCGGCCTGCTGGCACAGCTTGCGAAAGGCGGTGGCGGCGGCGATGTGCAGCGAGACCTCGTCGGTCAGCCCGTCGCGCGCTTCCAGCGCCAGCAGCCGCACTCGCAGGTCGGTCATCGGGTAGCCGGTCTGCGGCCCGGAGCCGGCCGACTCGCGCACACCGGTCTCGACGGCCTGTATCCAGGCCGGCGGCGGGGCCTGGTCCGGCTCGGCCTCGATGGCGTTTTCGAACTGCACGCCCGAGTCGCGCGGCAGCGGCTCGCCGGCCAGGCTGACCCCGGCGAACATGTTCTTGCCGGCCGCCCCGTCCTCGAAGGTGCGCTCGAAGCGTTCCCGGGTCTCGCCGGCGCCGGTCAGCGTCTCGCGGTAGACCACCTGCGGCTTGCCCACGTTGACCGGCAGGTGGAACTCGCGCTTGAGCCGGTCGACCAGCACCTCCAGGTGCAGCTCGCCCATGCCGCTGAGCAGGGTCTGGCCGGTCTCGGCGTCCTCGGTGACGGTGAAGGTCGGATCCTCCTCGACCATCTTCTCCAGCACGTCGGTGAGCTTCTCCTGATCTTTGGAGGTCTTGGCCTCGACCGCGAGCGAGATCACCGGCGTGGTGAACTGCATGACGCCGAAGATGACCGGTTTGTCGTGGCTGCACAGGCTGTCGCCGGTGGTGGCCTTCTTCAGCCCGATCACGCCTACGATGTCGCCGGCCTGGGCGCGCTGGAGGCGCTCCTTCTTGTCGGCGTGGAGCTTCAACAGCCGGGAGATCTTCTCGTCCACCTCCTTCGAGGCGTTGTAGACGGTCTCGCCCAGCGACAGGCTGCCGGAGTAGATGCGCAGGTAGGTGTGCTTGCGTCCGTCCCACAGCTGTACCTTGAAGGCCAGGCCGCTGAACTGCTCCTTGGCGTCGCGCTCGAAGGTCACCGGCTCACCGCTCTCGGGGTGGTGGCCCTCCACCGGCGGCAGGTCGAGCGGTGAGGGCAGCAGCTCGCAGACCGCGTTCAGCAAGGGCTGTACGCCCTTGTTGCGCAGCGCCGAGCCGCAGAGCACGGGCACGCCCCGGTTGGCCAGGCACGTCTTGCGCAGGGTGGCCCGCAGCCGCTCGGGCGTGATGTCCTCGCCGGCCAGGTAGTGCTCGGCGATCTCGTCGTCCTCGTCGGCCAGCGACTCGAGCAAGCGCTCCCGCCAGGCGGCCGCCTCGTCGGCCAGCTCGGCCGGAATGGGCTCGGCATCGAAGGTGGCGCCCAGACCTTCGCTGTGCCAGCGCAGCGCCTTCATCTCCAGCAGGTCGATCACGCCCTCGAAGGAGTCCTCGGCGCCCAGCGGTATCTGCACCGGCAGCGGCCGCGCCAGCAGCTTTTCGCTCATTTGCTCGATGCAGCCGGCGAAGTCGGCGCCGGTGCGGTCCATCTTGTTGATGAAGGCCAGCCGCGGGATGCCGTAGCTGTCGGCCTGGCGCCAGACCGTCTCGGACTGCGGCTCCACGCCGCCGACGGCACAGAAGACCACCACCGCGCCGTCGAGCACGCGCAGGCTGCGCTCGACTTCGACGGTGAAGTCCACGTGGCCCGGGGTGTCGATCAGGTGGATGTCGTATTGGCTCCAGGGCATGGCGGTCACCGCCGAGGTGATGGTGATGCCGCGCTCCTGCTCCTG
>CAYVQE010000055.1:0-34677 GCA_964454005.1 uncultured Myxococcales bacterium | reverse complement strand
CCAGCACTGAATTTAGCATGGAAATGCTTAGCCTGCAAATCAATACAACGCCTTGTACGACAAGCTCTATTCGAAGCGCCGGCCCTCGATCGATGAATCCCCGACTACTCTGCAGCAGCATTCGGGGCAGCGGCGGGTGATGCGGCGGGCCGGTCGATGGTCGCTTGGCCCTTCTTGATCACCGGCTCGCCGGTCGGGCCGAACACGGCGAACGGGATTTGACTCGAGTCCGCGGCGCTGTAGCCCACCAGCGACAGGCGCCAGCCCGGTATGGCCGGCCGGGAAAAACGGCCGCGCAGCTGGATCAGGCGGGTCGGATCGCCGCTGGCCAGCTCGTCGACCAGTCCGGCGGCGCTCATGGCGAAGACGCACATGCCGTGCATGATGGTCCGCGGCAGACCGGCCAACCGGGCCAACAGACTGCTGGTGTGGATGAAGTTGCGATCGCCCGAGGCCTGGGCGTACTCCAGTTGCTGGCCGTCCTCGGTGACGAGTTCGCGGCGGAAGCGCTCCTCGGCCGCTTCGTCCGAAGCCCGCTCGCTTTGTCGCTTGCCCCCGCGGCCGCGCACCAGCAGGCCGGCCACCGCGCGCACCAGCAGTGCATCGTCGCGCCGGGCCTCGCCCGCCAAGCGCAGCAGCTCGCCGGCCGGCGTGTCCTCGATGGCCGTGATGCCCATCGACAGCTGCAACCGATCGCCGGGGCGGATGGGGGCGCGCCATTCGACGTCCATCTCGCCGTGGACCATGCGCAGCAGGTTCATCCGCAAGCGCGGCTGCAGCATGGCCTCGAGCAGCATGGGATAGACCAGCCGCACGATGAACAGCGGCGGGGCCACCGCCTGTGGTCCCCGGTAGGCCGGGTTGGCGTCGCGGGTAGCCCGAGCGAAGGCCTGCATGTCCTCGAGCCGCACCGGTTCCAGGTGGCGTTCGATTCTCCAGCCGACCAGGTCGCGGTTCATCCGGCGGGCGCGGGCGCTGCGCACAGCGGCCCACAACAGGCGCCCGCTGCTCATTGGGTGTACCCCAGCGAGCGCAGCATCTCCTCGGTCTGTGCGTCCACATCGGCCTTGCCGGCTTCGAAGTCGGCCCCGCGCCGATCGCGCAGCTCGCGCCACAGCTGGCGCATCCGTTCGAGCTGCGCGGGCTTGTCGGCGGCCAGATCGCTCTTCTCCTGCGGGTCGGCGGTGAGGTCGTAGAGTTCCTCGCGCCCCTTGGTCAGCGGATAGCGCGGGTTGTAGTCCTTGCTCTTGCGGTGGCGGATGTATTTGAAGCGCGGGGTGACCACCCCGGTCAGCTGCCGGCCGGCGTGCTCCAAGAAGACGGCACTGCCCGCGGGCTCGTCCTCGGCCAGCAGCGGCCACAGATCGCGGCCGCGCACCTTGTCCGGCGTCTCGAGCCCGAGACGCGCCAGCACGGTCGGCATGATGTCGGCCAGCTGCACCAGGGTCTCGATCGAACGGCCGGCTGGACCGCCGGGGGCGCGGATGATCAGCGGCACCCGCGCCGTGGGCTCGTAGAGGCCGGAGTGGGCAAACCAGATGTGATTCTCGCCCAGCGACTCGCCGTGGTCGGAGGTGAACACGAACAGGGTCCGTTCCCACTGCCCGTTCTTTTTCAGCCGAGCCACGATGCGTCCCAGGTGGTGATCCAGCCAGCTCACCGAGCCCTTGTTCAGCGCGATCACGTAGTCCACATCGGTGATGCCGCGCAGCCAGCGCTTGAAGGTCGGCTCGTCCTGGTGGTGGACGGGAAACTCGCCCCAGACCCGCTGCAGCGAACCGCGCTTGCCGGCCCGCGGGTCCTTGCCGGCGGGATAGTACATGCGGGCGTACTTGCCCGGGGCGTGGTAGGGCGTGTGGTTGTCGATGAAATGGACCCAAAGGTAGAATGGCTTTTTCGCGTCCCGGCGCCGATCCAAAAAGCCCAGCACCCAGCTCGCGGTGGCATCGGCCTTGCGGATGCGCTCGCAGGCGGCCACCTCGCGACCGGCCTGCACCACGTTGGCCATGTCCGGATTGAGCCACGGCAGGTTGATAATGGCCGCGGTGTACCAGCCGGCCCGGGCCAGGATCTCGTCGAGCGTCCGGATGCGCGAGCTGATGCGGGCGGTGTTGGAGTAGGCCTTGTGATCCCGCGGGTAGAGCGAGCTGAACAAGGTGGCGTGCGACGGGGTGGTGGTGGTGATGTTGGTGTAGGCGTTGGCGAAGCGGATGCCGGCGGTGGCCAGCGCGTCGATGTGCGGCGTGGCCACCTCGCGGTTGCCGTTGCAGCCCAACATGTCGGCCCGCAGCGTGTCGGCCGTGACCAACACCACGTTCCAGCGCGGGCTCGATTTCGATTCGGTCCGCTCACCGGCCGGCTCGGCCGCGACCGGTGCGGCGATCAGCAGCAACGCCAACCAGAGGCAGCGGCGGGACCGCGGCGGTCCACCGTTCGTCCACAGCTCGGCACGCATCACGATCCACTCCTCTCGCCGGCCGATCGTCCAGCGGCCGGCGCCACCCGGATGAAGACCGGGCTGGACCAGGCCGCCTCGAGCGGCTCGGCATCGGTTTGCACCACCTGAATGTAATAGGCGTGGGTTCCTGGATCCACCCCGCGGTCCATCCAATCGAGCGCCGCCGACGTGTGATCGGCGGTTCGCCGGTGGATCGATCGGCCATCACGGAACACGTCCAGCCGCAGCGGCGGGCGGGCCCCGCTGACCCGGGCCTGCAGCCGCACCGGTGCCGTAGCCCGCCCGACCGCGCCCATGGGCCGGCCCGCGGCCCGGAAGAACAGCCGGATGGGCGCGCCGGTGGTGGCCGCGGTCCGCCTCCCCCGCAGGGCGTCGAACACCGCGGCCCGCTCCAGCCGCTCGACCCAGACGACGGTCAGGCCGCAGGCCCAGGGATCCCGCTTGCGTCCCACCCCGTGGTGCCAGACCAGGCCGTGCGCATCCGAGCCGCCGGCGAAGCCAAAACGCAGGCCGCGGCGCAACCCGTCCACCGCGGTCATTCCGGCCAGCTCGCCGCGGGCCGGCAGTGGCTGGGTTTGGGGATGCAGCGCCAGCCCGTGCACCGAGACGATCTCGACCAGCCGCTGCACGTCGGGCTCGGCCGCCTGCCAGTCGGTGCCGGTCCAGCTGGTGTGGTGCGGCACGGCCAGGGTCCGGCCCGCCGCCAGCGCCGCGAACAAGGCGGTCGAGTCGCCGCAATCGCCCCGGTAGCCGCACCAGCCCTCGGCCGGCGGCTGGGCGCGGTAGTACACGTTGCGATGGCCGTGGCCGCGCGGCGTCGGCGGGGTGGTCCACTCGTAGCCGTGCAGAGCGCAGAACCCCGGTCGGGCATCGAAAGCATCGGTCAGCCAGGCGATCTCGTCCTGCTGCGAGGCCAGCAGTCGGCGGCCGACGATGTTGTCGTGGTCGGTCAACGCAGCGAAGTGCAGCCCTCGCACCCAGGCCCGGGCCAAGATCTCGTCCGGTGCACCGGTACCGTCGGAGACGGCCGAGTGCATATGCAGATCGCCGAAGGCCGCCTTCAGATCGCCCCCGGCCAGGGGTTCGGTCCCTGGGGTCGCCAGCGGTTGGGCAAAGGCCAGCCGCGGCGGCCGCCGCGGCCCGGCCACCAGCTGGACGAAGGCCGGTGGTCCGCTCGCGGGCCGGGCGCAATCCGATCCGCTCGCAAAATGCTCCAACACCACCCGCCGCCGGCCGCGGCGTGCCAGCCACAGGCCGCCGTCGGCCGCGGCGGCCAGCTCGGACCGCATACCCCGGGCACCCCAACCGGCACGGGTCAGATCCAGCACCGGCGACACCCCCGCGGCGTCGACCATTTGCAATAAAGCGCCCTGCGAGCGGCGGGCGGCGATCGCCGGCCGGCCATCGGCCAGCACCGCCAGGGACGGAAACTCGGCGCCCTGCTGCTCGCCGGCCGGCTCGGCCCAGGCGGCCGCATTGCGCGACGCCAGCGATTCGACCCGCCGGCCGCGGATCCGGTAGAGCTGCCACCACTTGACCAGACCGTGGTGGTGGCTGGAATGGGCGGCCAGCAGCACACCCCCGCCCGGCGCCACAGCCAGCGCCGGCGCGGCCTGGATGCCCGGGCGCGGGTCGATGAGCAGAGGCGCCTGCCAAGCGTCGGCGCTACGCCGCCGCAGCAGCAAGTCGTAATCGGGATCGAGCCCGCCGTTCGGCGCTGCGTCGCGCAGGCGGTCCCAGGCCACCACCAGCCCGCCATCTGCCGCCACCAGCGCCGGCCGCCGATCGAACGGGCCGGCCGACACCAGCGCCGGTTCGGCCAGCGGCTCGCCAACGGGCGAGACCACCCGGTGGGCGACGCGCACCCCGGCCGGCCGGTCGGACGAACTCTGCTCCCAGACCACATGCAAGGATCCGTCGCCGGTGACCACCGCCGCCGGGTCGCAGGCCCGGCCGGCGCCTTGCGACAGGCGCAGCACCGGTCCGGGCCGAGGGCCGTCGAGGCGACGGGCGAAGACGTGGCGGCCGTGATCGCCGGGTGACGGCGCCTGCCGGCGGCCGCACCAGATGAGCCACAGCCGGCCGGCGCCGGCCGCCAGCCGCGGCCGCCAGGCCCGGGCGCCGCTCCACACGGTTTGTGCCACGCCCAGCTGGCCGGCGGCGTTCAGCCGCCGCAGCCGGATCCGCTCCCGGCCGTCGTCGCCGCGCACCCAGGCCACCAGCGGTCGCCCGGCCGCGTCCAGGGCAAGCGTGGGCGACGCCTGGGCGGTTCCCTCGGTCTGCAGCACCAGCGGCTCGTCGCGGTTCAGGCCCTGCCGGCTCTGGCCCACCGGCCAGTCCGCCGCAGCCGCCGGCAGCAACCCCAACCACGCGGCCCAGCCGGCGGCCCAGCAGCGGCTCAGACCAACGCGTCCCATTCCTCTTCCACCTCGCGGCACATGCGTTCGCGCGTGTAGCGCTCCCGGATCAACGCCCAGCCCGCCCTTCCTAGCTTGGACCGTCGCTGCGGTTGGCGCAAGAGCTCGATGACGGCGTCCGCCATGGCCCGCGCATCGCCGTCGGGCACCACCAGGCCGCTGCGGCCCGGCTCCAGACCGTGGGCGGCGCTGCGGCAGACCACCAGCGGCAAGCCGGCCGCGGCGGCGTTGAGGTTCTTGAGCGGAAAACCGGAAGGCGAGCTGCGCGCACAGACCGCCAGCGCACAGCCGGCCAGCACCTGGCGGGTGGCGGCCGGATCGGCCGCCGCCACCACCCGAGTGAAAGCGCCGGCTCCGCTGCGCCGCGCCAAGGCGCGCGCCTCGACCGGGGGATTGGGCGTGGCCAGCACCAGCTCCGCCCCGGGCAGCTCGGCCACCACCTGCCGCATGGCGGCGAACAGCAAATCCAGCTCCTGGTAGCCATCCAGGTTGCCGCAGTAGGCCACCCGCAAGTCCGCCCCGGCCTGCGCTACGGCGCCGTTGGCCGGTGTCCAGGCATCCGCTTCGATGCCCGGCGCCACCACCCGCAGTCGATCCGCCGGCACGCCACAGCACTGCAATGTCTCGGCCATCGGTTCGTGCAGGGCGAGCACCCGGCCGGCCAGGCGCGGCACACTGCGGTCCAGCGCCCACCCCAGGCGGCGCGCAGCGGCGCGAACCCCCGAGCGCTGGAAGTAGCGCGGCAGCTCGTCCTCCATCAGGTTGTGGGCGTGATAGAGCAAGGGCACCCCGGTGCTGCGCGCCGCAAGCCAGCCGGCCAGCGCCCCTTCGTAGTTGTGGGCGTGGATCAGCTTGCAGCCGCAACGGCGCACCACGTCCGCGGCCCGCCAGGCCACCCCCAGATCCAGCAGCGGTTTGAATGGATCGGGGCCGGCGCGCAGGCGCCGGTAGCCCGGTAGCGGCCAGGCCCGCTGGATGGCGAACGGCTCCCGGCGCTCCGGTCCCCCGTGCGCATAGCAGATCAGGTGCACCCGATGACCCCGGGCCACCATGCCGCGGGCCAGCTCGCCGATCAGCGCCTGGGTGCCCTGGCCGCTGGGGTACGGGCAGGCGGCCACCATGGCTGCGCGGTGACCGGTCGTCATAGGTAGCCCAGCCGTTCCAGCCGGCGGCGCACGGCCGCCCGGCCGGCGGCCGAAGTGCTCGGGCCCGACACGACCGCCGGCGCCGGCGCCGGTGCCGACTCCGCCGCCGGCCGGGGTGCCAGCTGGTGCAGCACGGCGCCGTCCAATCCAGCCTGCGGCTCCAGGCCCAGCAAGCGCAGTGCGGTCGGGGCGATGTCCTCGATGCGGGCGGCGGTCAGTGCGGCGCCGGCGGCGACCTGCGGCCCGGCCGCCACCAGGATGCCCTCGGCTGCGTGGGCCCCCGATGTCCCGCTGCCCTTGCCAGCGGTGTGCTCGTGGCGGGCCAGCCGGTGCAGCGCCGGGCCCGGGCGGCCACCGCTGTCGGCCGCCACCAGGCGGTAGCCGTCCCAGCGCGCCAGTTCGATCATCAGATCCGGCGCCCGCTCGACCGCCGGTCCGCTCAAGACCTCCTCGCGGCGACGCACCCGGGCCACCACCGGCCGGCCGCTCAGCGGATCCCGCCATTGCAGCAGGGCCGCGGCGATGGCGTCGCGCAGCGCCTCGTAGGTCGGACCGGGGGCCACCGGCCCGACCGGATCGCGATCGCGGCGGTGAATCCAGATACCCGGGTTCTGGGGCAGCTCGTCGCAGAACGCGCGGCTGTGTGCCAGGTCCAGGCCGCCGAAACGCGCCAGCCCGTCCACGCCCAGCGCCACGCCGGCCAGCCGGCTGCGCAGGATGGTCTGCTTGGCCGCGGCCGGCAACCGGCGGCCGGCCCGGTCCCGCAGCCCACCCGCCAGTCGGGCCAGCGACCGCCGGCTGCGGGCAAAATGCAGCCAACCCCGCGCGGCCAGCCAGCGGTTGACATACACCGCCACCGCGGCGGCACCGCAGGCGCCGTGGTCGGACATCACCAGCGCCGTGCCCCCCGGATCCAGGCCGGCCAGCAGCTCGCCCAGCGCTGTGTCCAGGGCCGTATAGATGCGTTCCAGCGCACCGGTCAGCGCCGGCACCCGCCGGTGGCGCGGCGATCGTGGATCGGCGAAGGCCCAGAAGTGGTGGGCCGCAGTGTCGCTCTCGGAAAACACGATCCACAGCAGATCCACCGGCTCGCAGCCATCCAGCCAGCGGACCAACCGCCGTTTGCGGCGCAGGTTGGCGTGCAGCACGTGCTCGGCCCGCAGGTGCCAGCCCGGCCCGACCGCCAGCTCGTCGATGCCGCCGTAAGGCCAGCTCAAGCCCGCTCGAGCCAGCTCGGCACCCAGCCCGGCCGGCCGGTAAGCCGCGGCCGCCGCCCGGGTGGCCAGGGGGGAATCGAAGCCGGCGATGCTCAGCTGGGGCTCGGGCTCGGGCGGCCAGGTGCCGGGCACGCCCAGGGCGGCCACCCGGCGGCCGGCGCGGGCCGCTTGCGCCAACACGGTCGGCACCAGACGCTGGCGGGCATCGACCAGCTGCAGTCGATAGCTGCCGCTGGACCGGCAGGCGAAATCGATCAGCCCGTGACGCCCAGGCCCCAGGCCGGTCAGCGCCGCGGTCCAGGCGGCCAGCGAGGAGTCGGGCTGGCAGGTGCGCAGGCGTCCGGCCGCGCCCTGTTGCCGCAGTCGGGCCAGATTGGGCAGCCGGCCCCGCGCCAGCATGGGCCCGATCAGGGACGGCTCGGCGCCGTCCCAGCCGACGATCAACAGCCGGCGGACGCGCACCGCAGTTGCCTCACTCGGTATAACCCAGCGACCGCAGCTGCTCGGCCGTGGCGTCGTCGACCTCTACCTGCTCCGGCTGGACATCCGGCGCGGCGGCCGCCTGCCGGGAGCCGGCCTGCAGCACCTGCTGCAAGCGTTCCACCTGCTTCGACTGGGAGCCGGCCAAGTTGTGGCGTTCGGCCGGATCGCGGGCCAACTGGTACAGCTCGGTCGGGGCCAGCCCCCGGGGGTTGTTCGGGTCGGCCAGGATCAGCTTCCACTCATCCAGGCGCACTGCCTGCAGCACGCAACCCTGGTGATCGACCTCTGCGAACAACGGCCGCGCCGGAATGCGTGGAGCGGCATCGGCGGTCCCGGCCGGCGCCTCGTCGCCGGCACCGACCGCGGTGGCCGCCGGCAGGGCCTCCGACAAGGCGGCCGGCACGATCGGCTCGGGATGCAACATCCGGCCGGGCAGACCATCGGGTGGATCGAGGCCGGCGGCGCGCAGGGCGGTCGGCAGCAGATCGACCAGCGAGACGGGCTCGCTGCGCCGGCTGCCCGCGCCGGCTCCACCCGGGAAGCGGATCAGCAGCGGCACCCGCACCAGCTCGCGATACAGGCTGGTGCCATGCCAGAAATGGCCGTGATCGGCGAACTCCTCGCCGTGATCGGAGGTGACCACGATCAGGGCCCGATCGTAGAGCCCCTGCTGCTTGCACCAGTCCAGCAGCTCACCCAACACGCCATCCCAGTGCCGCACCTCCTGGCGATACAGGTCGAGCATCTCGTCGGCCAACTCGAGCGGCGGGTCGGGCTGCTCGACCCGGGCGATGGCGTGACCGGTCACCGGGTGGGCGAAGAAGGGGTCGTGGGGCTCCATGTAGTGCAGGTAGGCGAAGAAGGGTCGTTCGGCCTCGATCAGCGGCGCGATCCAGTCTCGGGCCTGGGCGTTGATCCGTCCGCCCGGGGCGTAGTAGTCCTGCACCTCGCGCTGGCCCGGCAGGAAACGCAGCCGGGCCAGCCTCCATAGCTCGACCAGAAACAGCCGCCGGCCGCCATCGGGTGCACCCAGCTGGGCCTGCGGCGCCAGGTAGCCCCAGGCGTCGAAGCCGCGGCCCAGCCCGAACTCGGGCGCCAGGTTGACGTTGGTCACCGAGCCCAGGGTGGTGTAGCCGTGGCCGCGCAGCAGGCCGGCCAGCGTGGGCAACCCCTCCGGCAGCCGATCCACCTTGTGCATGGTCTTGTGCACGGCCGGCAGCTGCCCGGTCATGATCGAGGCCACCGCCGGTCGGGTCCAGGTCGAAGGCGTCCAGGCCTCCTCGAACAGCACCGCATCGCGGGCGAAGGCGTCCAGGTTGGGCGTGTCACCGGCGTCGTCGCCGTAGGCCCCGATCACGTCGGCGCGCAGGGCGTCGGCCACCACCATCACCACCGGCGGGCGTCCATCCACCCCGGCGCTGCTGGCCGGCTGCGGCGCCGAGACCCGGCCGCCCTCGATCCACCGGGCCAGCAGCACGCCCGGCAGCGCCAGCAGCAACACGATTAGCGCCCAGCGCCGGGCCCGGCCGACCACCACCCGGCTCAGCTCACGGGCCAGCAAAGCCAACACGGCCGCACCCACCAGCACCCCCAGCATGGCCAGCCAGCCGCCGAACCCGGCGCCGCCCACCGACTCGGCCCACAGATCGCGCCAGACCAGAAAACCGGCCACAGCGGCGGCCAGGCCAAAGGTAGGCCAGACGGCGGCCTGGGCGGTCAGCCGCAGCAGGCCGAAATCGCGGCGGCGGGCCCGACCGCCGAACAGCAGGCCCAAACCGAGACCCACCATCAGGCCCACCATAGCGTAGAGGCCGAAGCCGTACCACTGGGCGGCGAGTTGGAAGGGGGCCACGTAGAACGACTCCAGCAGGCCTAGCAACCCCAGGCACAGTCCGACGCAAGCGGCGGGTGCCAGCAGCAGCTGTCCGGTGGTCGCGGTGCGCATGTCTCTCACAATCCGACTCCCGGTCCGGCCGGCGGCTCGGCCTCGACCGCCGGTTCTGGCCCGCGCCGGCGCGCCCAGTTGGCGGCCCGCTTGATCACCGCCGCCAACCGGTCATCCGAGTCGGGTCGCGCCGCCGGTTTGAGCAGCCAGACGGCGCCGCCGATCAGGCTGTAGACCTCACCGGCCATGAACCCGAGAAAACCCAGCAAGGCGGCCTGCTCGGTGGGCACACCGACGGCCGCCAGAAAGAACACGTAGGTGCCCTCGCGTACACCGATGCCGGCGATCGACAGCGGGACCAGAGTGGCCGCGATCATCAGCGGTCCGATGAACAGGATCTCGGCGGCCGGAACATCGACCCCCACCGCCCGGGCGGTGGCGACGTACATCGAAGCGGTGGCGCCGTGGACGACGAAGCCCAGCAGAGTGGCCAGCAGCAGGCGCCCGCGCTGGCGCCCGAACCGCCCCACCGCCTCGCTCAACCGGGCCAGCCCGCCGACCAGCTTGCGGCCGCGGCCGTGGAGCCATTGGGCCAGGCGCAAAAACAGGCCGGGCCACAACAACACCAGCGCCGAAGCCCCGATGGGCACGCACATGACCAGGCCGAGCAGCCACAGGGCGTCGTGTGGCAACAGGCGCATGCCGAAGGGAATGGCCGCCAGGGCGAGGCCCGACAGGGCGAACAGGCCGATCACCTTCTCGACCACGGTGACCGCCACGGTGCGGGCCACCTGACGGGTGCGCACCGACGCATAGTAGGTGCGGTAGGCATCGAGCCCGATGGTCGAGGGCAGAAACGATCCGAAGAAGCGCCCGATCAGATAGGCGCCGCCGAGGTTGGCCAGCGGCAACCGCAGCTGCTGGCCGTCGAGCAGCAGCTTCCAGCGCACGATGCCGGCCAGGATGCCGGTGCCCTTGATGGCCACCGCCAGCAGCAGCCACCCCGGATCCAGCCGGGTCAACCAGTGCGCCGCCCGCTCCAGATCGGTGTGCGCCAGCAGCAGCGCGATCAGCCCCAGGCTGATGGCCCCGCGCACGAACCAGCGCAGCAGACGCGACCACTCGGCACGCTTTTTCCGTTCCTCGGCCTCCAAACAAGGACCTCCAGCGATGATGCGATCGGACCGATGATCCGCCGCAACATTAGACCAGGCAAGCGATTCGGTCAAGAATGACCGACCGTTGCCGGGTTTTTCCGCCTCGGCTTGACCGGCGCGGGGGGGGACCTTACCATAGCCCAATTGCGCGCCGCCCGTGCGGTCGGGGGTCAACCGGTTGGCGCGGGGAGCACGAGGCCATGAGCACTGGTCGCTTCGATCGCCGGACCTTCTTGAAAGCGGCGCTGGCCGCCGGCTTGCTGCCGGCCTGCCAGGACGACAAACCAGCGGCCCGCAACAACGGGCGCAAGGCGGCCACCGCCCTGAAGCCGGCCGCTGCCGAGACCGGGGACGGCGGCCGGGTAGTGGTGCTCGGCTTCGACGGGGTGGATCCGCGACTGGTCGAACGCTGGATCGCCAGCGGCCACCTGCCGCACCTGGCGGCTTTGTCCGAGCGCGGCGGGCTGGGCGCGCTGGGCTCGACCTCGCCGCCCAACTCGCCGGTGGCCTGGTCGACCTTTGCCAGCGGGCGCGATCCGTCCGAGCACGGCGTGTTCGGCTTCATCAAGCGCGACCCGCGCACCTATCTGCCGGGCACCGCCCCCTATACCATCCGCGGGCCCCGGTTCGGCACCGGCGAGGTGCGCCCGCCCCGGGCGACCTCGCATCGGCTCGGGCCGGCCTGGTGGGATGCGCTGGATCGGGCAGGGGTACCGGTGGGCCTGCTGTTCGTGCCCTACGCTTTTCCCCCGCCCCGGCTGCGCCACGGCCGGGTGCTGGCCGGGCTGGGCGTTCCGGACGGCCGGTTCACCAACTCGTCGTTCACCCGCTTCACCAGCGAACCGGCCGCCGCCGGCGCCGCCGATCGGGTGGCCGGCGGGCGTATCGTGCGCCTGGCGCCCCAGGGTGCCGAGCTGACCACCGCGCTCGAGGGCCCGCGCGGCCCGGAGGGCGAGTACCTGCGGGAGCCGCTGCAGCTCGAGCTGGATCGCCGGGCGGGCCGGGTGACCATCGCCTTGGGCGGTGAGCGGGCACAGCTGAGCGAGGGCCAGCGTTCCAATTGGTTCCCGGTGCGCTTCTCGACGCCGGATTTCACCTTGGCCGGCCGGGTTCGCTTCCACCTGCTGGCGGTGCGCGATTCGCTCGAACTCTACGCCTCGCCGATCCAGATCGATCCCGGACAGCCGGCGCTGACCATCGGCACCCCACGCGGCTGGGCGCAGCGGGCCGTGGCCGAGCACGGCCTGCCGACCGTGGGCTGGGTGCACGATACCTCGGCGGTCAACGCCGGGGTGCTGCCCAAGCCGGTCTTTCTGGACGCGGTGCTCGACACCATGCGCGACCGCGCCGATCTGTTGCTCGCCGAGCTGGCCGCCGGTCAGGCTCGGGTGCAGGTGGGCGTGTTCACCGGCACCGACCGCGCCGCCCACATCTTCTACCGCGAGCTGGAGCGCGAGGACGGCGGGCCCCTGCGCCGGGTCTATGCCGCGATGGATGCCATCGTCGGTCGGGTGGCCGCCAGCCTGAGCCCGGCCGATCGCCTGATCGTCATGTCCGACCACGGCTTCCACCCCTTCGAGCACATGCTGCACGTCAACACCTGGCTCGAGCAGCAGGGTCTGTTCAAGCGCGAAAAGGCCGGGGCCGAGATCCGCTTCCTGCGGGCGGTCGACTGGTCCGCCACTCAGGCCTACGGCCTGGGCAACGGCCAGCTGTACGTCAATCAGCGGGGCCGCGAGTTGCAGGGGGTGGTGGCGCCGGGCAAACCGCGGCGGGCGCTGCTGGCCCGCCTGCGCGAGAAGCTGCTGGAGCTTCGCGATCCGGCAACGGGCGCCAAGCCGATCCGGGCGGTCGAGCCGGTGGCCGATCGGGCCGCGCCCGGGCTGGCCGATCGGGCGCCAGACCTGCAGATCGCCTTCGCGCCGGGCTGGCGCAGCTCGTGGGAGACCAGCCTGGGCGGCGCGCCGACCGGTGATGCCCTGGCGCCCAACCCCAAGGCCTGGTGCGGCGATCACGCCGCATCGGCCCGAGACGAGACCCCCGGCTTCCTGGTCGCCGACCAAAGACCGAAGCGCAGCGACCCCGACCTGAAGGATCTGGCCACCAGTCTGATGCGCTTGGCCGGACAGCAACCGAGCGGTCCCGGGAGAGACCTTTGGAGCTGACCCCCGCGGCGCCCCCCCGGGTGCGCATCGTGCTTCCGGCCTTCGATGAGAGCAGGACCCTGGCCCGTTCGGTCGACCGCCTGCTGGATTTCTGCCGGCGGCGGATTTCGGGCTACCGCTGGCGGGTGCTGATCGCCGAGAACGGCTCGCGTGACGGCACGGCCGAGTTGGCCGATGCGCTGGCCGCCGCGGATCCGCACATCGACGTGCTGCACCGGGCCGTGGCCGGCCGCGGCGGCGCGCTGCGGGCGGCGGCCGCGCTGGACGGGGCCAACTACGTGCTGTACTCGGACGTCGACTTGTCGGCCGAGCTGGGAGCCATTCCCCAGCTGCTGGCGGCGCTGGATGGCGGCGCCGACCTGGCCGTGGGCAGCCGGCTGCATCCGCGGGCGCGGGTGCGGCGGGGAGCCCGGCGCGAGGTGTTGTCGCGCGGGTACAACCTGCTGCTGCGCGCCGCGCTGGGGGTGGGCTTTGGCGACGCCCAGTGCGGCCTCAAGGCCTGGCGCCGCGCCCGGCTGCAACCGCTGATCGATCGGATACGAGACGACAACTGGTTCTTCGACACCGAGCTGCTGGTGCTGGCCGAGGCGGTCGGCCACCCCATCGTCGAGGTGCCGGTCGCCTGGGTCGAGGACCCCGACTCGCGGGTACGCATCGCATCGACCGTGGCCGAGAAGCTGCGCGGCGTGATCCGGCTGCGCCGCACCGCCCGGCAAACCGCGGCTGCGGTCAAAGAAGCCCGCGACCGGCTGGCGGCCCCGACCGTCGCCACCGAGTCGCCAGCAGCGCTCGCGGACAGCGATGCGGCCGACTCCGGCGAGGAGGAGGACTCCGCGCCCGACATCCGGCCCGCGCCGCTCAGCGCCCGAGCGCTGCGGCACCCGCCCGCCGGTTGAAGCCGCGGAGGATGGTGCCGGGCACGTCCATCAGCGCCACGCTGCGGTGACGGCCCGACTTGACGAGCATCTCCTTCAGGTGGGCCTTGCAGCGCCCGACGTCCTTCGCCACGACACCGACCGCTACCGGCACCATCATCAGGGCGGGGCGATGGTCAGCACCACCCGGCCCGAGGGTTGGCTGCCACCCGCATCCAGGCCCAGCGCCAGGCCGGTGGCCACCCCACCGGCCACCACCACCCCGGCCGCCGTCCAGAACCACCAGCTCTCCCACCAGGCCGGACCTCGCTCGGCGGCGCCGGCCGCGCCTTCGGCCCCGCTACCTGCGGCCGCCGTTTCGACCGCGGCCACATCCGGCTCGGGCGCCGGCGCGGGCTTCAAGGCGGCCAGCACGCTGGGCGAGCGCACCCGCGCGGCCAGCTCCTTCACGGCTGCGGCCAGAGCGTCCGGCTCGGGCCGACCGGAGGCGGTCGTCGCCACCGCCAGCGGGGCGCCGGCCAATCCGTTCGATCGAACGTAGAGGCCCAGCCGCAGCGCATCGCCGGCGCCGGCGCCCGGCGCGGCCAACAGCAGCAGCCGCACGCCCAGCGCGTCGGCCGCAGCGTCCAGCTCGGCGGCCGCCCGGCCGGTCAGAGCGGCCAGCTCGCCGCCGGCGCGGCTCCAGGCCGCCAGCTGCTGCTCCAGCTCGCGCCGCTGCCCCGACCGGCCGCAGTGGACGTCGATCCAGCGGCGCGGTCCGCCGGCCAGGCTCAGGCTCTGGCCGAAGACCATCTGCTCGCGGCAGGTGGCCGCCAGCAGCAGCGGATCGCCAGCCACGCCCCGGAACTCCACCACCCCGCCGCGCAGCCGGCGGCAATCGGCGTACAGGCTGGCGGCCGCCGGCCCCGACTGCAGCAGGACCTTGGCGCGCTCGTGGCCCCGCCGTTCGTCGAGCGCCAGATCGAAAGTGGCCACCAGGTTCGGCGGCATCACCGCCGGATCGGGAGCGGCATCGGGATCGAAACGCACCAGCTGGCCCAGCAGCACCTGGGCGCCGAGCTCTTCGCCGCTGTCGAGCACGGCCCGGGCCCAGTAGAGCATCATCTCGGCCATCCGATCCGGCTGGCAGCCGACCACCGGGTTCTGGCGCAGCATGCCAGCGGCGTTTTCGAAGATCCGCTCGGCCTCGTCCAGCTTCATGTAGCGGTAAGCCTTCTTGCCGGCTTCGATGGCCCGATCCAACTCGGCCAGCACCTGCTGGGCCGATCGCTGCGGCTCGACCCGCGAGTAGGCCACCAACCGCCAGTCCAGCGTCTCGCCGCTGTGCTGAAACGCCTGGTCGATGACGTCGCGCTCGCTGACCGCAGCAGCGCCCACCCCCTCCGCTTGATCGACCAGCAGCACCGCCAGCCGCGGCGGCCCCGCCTCGGCCGCCGGCTGCGCGATCGCGCCGGTCAGCGCCCCCAACCAGATGCCGATCACCAACAGCGCGCGCCACATGTCCCTGCCTCCATTCTCGATTCCGGCCCAGTCTAGCTCTCCAGAATGCGCGACACAAGACAGGGCACGCCGGAAAGCGGTCCCAAAAAAACCGGATTCTGCTCTCGACAGACGGTCTTCTCGGCGTTAGGAATGACCCCATCTGGGGGTAGACCTAGCGGCGGCCCTAGCGCCGAGTGGGCTGGGCCATACGCCAAAGTGGAGGCAGACATGCGTGACCGAACACTTCCGAACATCCCCATTGGGCTGCTGGTGCTGGCTGTGGCGGCCTGCGGTGGAGATGGCGCCCCCGTCGAGGACCCGCGCTGCGCCGAGCTGAGCCAACAGCAACTGGACGAGGTCTCGGATTCCCTGCAGCCCATGATCGAGCTGCTGCAAAACGGGGCGGTCACAAGTGCCGGCGTGACCGCCGATCTGGACGAAGAGGCGATGCGCGCCAGCCTGTCATTCGACGGCTACCAGGGCGAGAAGTCCGGCGCCGTTTACTCCGGCCAACTGGATCTGGAAAACGACATCCAGGGGTACAGAGCAGATTTGACGGTGGTGGGCGGTCTGGAGATCGCGGACGGCACCACCGGCCGGATCGAGATGGACTTCCGCCTCAGGTTGCCCTGGGATCCGGAAGAAGGCGATTTCGCCGGCCCACCGACCGACGTCGACGGCACGATTAGCCTGGATGAGGCCAGCTGCGCAGCCGAACGTTTCCCCGATCTCAACCCGGAACCGGAGGAAGATCCCGAGCCCCATTTCCTGGTGGCCGGCATGCAGGGCGCCATCCCCTACTCGGCGGACGGCTCCACCTGGGATAACGCCTACGACATGGACGAGACCGGGCTGGAAGAGGACCTGTTCGGCATCGCCTGCGACTCCCAGGGCGAATGCGCAGCAGTGGGCGCCGGTGGCCACGTGGTCCACGGCCAACCGGACGGCACCTGGTCGGTGGTCGCGCTCGAACAGGCCGTGGCCTTGAACGACGTGGCCGTCTGCGCCGGGGAATGGCTGGCCGTGGGCGAGGCGGGCGCAGTGTTCACCTCGACGGATCAGGCGCAGAACTGGTCTGCGGTTCAGGCGCCGGCCGCTGCCGCCCTGCACGGAGCCGCCTGCCACGGCGATCGATTCATCGCCGTGGGCGATGCCGGCACCATCATCCACGGCTCGCCGGCGTCGGCTTTCAGCGCTGTGGCCGACACACCAGCGCCCGGCCCATTGCGGGCCGTCGCCGGCGATGGGCAGGAATTCTGGGTCGCGGTCGGCGACGATGGGGCGGTGGTGCGCTCCACCGATGACGGCCAGAGCTGGAGTTCGGTCGACATGGGCCGCAGCGAGCATCTGTCGCATGTGGCCTGGGGTCAGGGCCGTTTCATCGCAGTCGGGCAGGGGGCCCGGGGTTGGGGCCAGTCTCCCCTCATGCTGCGTTCCGACGACGGCGGCACATCGTGGACGGTGGCGGACTTGCCCGCTGACTTCGTCTCGCAATCCAGGCCCCTGGGCGCATTGGCCACCGATGGCCAGGGCCGTTGGTCGGCGGCCGGCAACGGCGGCGATCACCTGCTGTCGACCGACAACGGTCAGATCTGGTCCGTGGCCCGGTTGGATTTCTACGGGCTGTATGACATCGCCCACCGACCCTGACGGAATCAGCCGCCAAGTGATGGGAGATTCTGAGCGCAGGCGGCGGCTTGCCCTCATCGCACGATGTATGCTAACATCGTACTCGGTGCGCCTCGGAGTGCAACAATTCAGGTGGCAAGCGGTGCGCATCGAAAGGGGGTAGCATGGCCGAATCGACAACTGATGGTCCGACCGGCAACTCGAACCGTTCGTCGCAATCCGAGGCGGCCGAAGCGGTCGAGCGCTACCCCTATCACCGGCGCTTCATCCGCCACAAGGTCCGCATCAAGGTCGACATCCAGGCCGACCGCTCCTTCCAGGCCTGGACCCATAACCTGTCGCAGGACGGCCTGTGCTTCGAGATCCCGGACTGCCTCGACCCGGGCCGCGAGGTCACCGTCTGGTTGTTCCTGGACAAAGCCGGCGACCAGGAGTCGGTCCAGGTTCGCTGCCGGGTGGTCTGGCGCGACGAATCGCCCAAGGGCAGCCGCCACGGGGGCCAGTTCCTGTTCTTCGCCGCCGACGGCCAGGCCCGGCTGCGCGACTGGCTGGCCGAACGCGCCGACTGAGCCTTCTCAGGGCGTGGCCTCGGGCGCACCGATGCGTATCTCGTCCTCGAGCAGGATGCGCCCCACCATGACCCGGTAGATCTCGACCAGCAGCGCGCGCCAGCGGGCGCGGTCCGTTAGGCTGCCCCGCAGCCGCAGGTTGGCTCCGGAGAATGCCAGCTCGATGCCGTCCAGCCCGGCAGCATCCAGCCGCCGGCGTATGTCGCGCAGCAGCCGCTGCAAGCCCTCCACGCCGTACTTCAAGCGCAGCCGATCCGCGCTCCAGCCCGTATCGGCGACCCAGTCGCGCACGGCCGCAACGCAGTCGCCCTCGACCAAGGAGCAGTGCAGCCGATCGTCGGCGACCCGACAGCCGCACTGCTGCCGCAGCTTCGCGGGCGGCGGCTCGGCCGCCAACTCCTCGTCCTGGCCCACCCGGACCCGGATGAACACCACCGCTTGGATGGCGTGGTTGGTCAGCAACACCAGGGTCTCGCCCGCGGCCCGGGCGTGGAGGTGGACCTCGGCGGTATCGAAGGCGCGGGCGGTGACCACCTGCGCATCCAAACTGAAAGCCTGCCAGTCGCCCTTGGGGCCCGGAATGAAGCGGGCCTCATCGGGGGCCAGGCGCACCGTCACGTCCGGCGGCACCGCCTTCGCCACCGGGCCGCTCAGCAGCGCCAGTGCCGCCAATCCCAGGCTCAGCTCGATCGTCCATCTCGCGCGCATCATCCCGCTCCGCGGCGGCCGCCGCCCGCTGAGGTTCCAGGCTGACCCGCCAACCCTCCTGCAAACCGGCGGCCACCTCGACCAGCTCAGGGCTGGTGCGGCCGATAGTGATCGCCCGCCATCCGACGGGCGCCTCCAGACACCATACCATCGCCCGGCCGGCGCGTTGAACCACCGCCCGCCGGTCGAGCACCAGTGCCGGCTCGGCCCGCTCCGAGCGCAGCCGCAGCTCGGCGCGCATACCGGCCCGCAACCGCCCCCCGGTTGCGTCGGACCGCGGAACCGCGGTCAGGCGCAGGCGGCAGTCGGGCCCCGCCCCGGCAGCACAGCGCGGCTCGATCGCTTCCAACCGAATCGGAATCCAGTCCGCATCCAGTGCCGGCAGCCGCGCCAGGCCGTCCGGCGCCGGAGCGAAGGTCGCGGCCGGATCCGGCTGCAGCCGGGCCCGGATCACCGGCGCAGCGGCCGTGCGCACCGTGGCCAAGCGGACACCGCAGCGCACCGTCGCGCCCACCCCTACTCCGGGCGCCCACTCGAACCGACCAGCCAGCGGTGCCCGCAATAGCAGCCGCTCGGCGAGCGCCCGCAAGCGTTCCCGTCCCTGCTCGGCCTCGGTGACCGCCGCCCGGGCCCGCTCCAGCTCGACCGCGCGCCTGCGCTCGAAGTCGGCCGCGGTCCGCCGGGCCTGCTCCAACCGAAGGGCCGCCGCTTGGCGGTCGAGCCGTAGCCGCTCGGCCTGCAGCCGCGGGGTCAAGCCGACGCCCTCGACGGTCAACAGCTCGGCGCGTTCGAGCGCGAGCTCGGCCCGGCTCACCGCGACCTCGCGTTCGACCGCCTCGGCGTCCAGCTCGGCCCGGCGCCGGGCCGCTCCGGCCCGGGCCAGCGGCACCCGCTCGGCGGCCCGCTCCAGCCGGCGGGACCAGCCCACCGGCCGCAGCCGCGCCACCATCTGGCCGCGCTCGACCGCTGCCCCGGCGGCCGCCAATCGCTCCACCACCAGCCGGGGCCGATCGGGCAAGAGCGGCGCCATCAGCACCTCGACCCGCCGGGACGCGACCCGGCCCGCGATGCGTAGCTCGCCGGCCAGCCGGCCCCGGTGGACCACCGACCAGGGCAGCGGGCCCGGCCCGGCGTCCGACCGGCCCGGCGGCTCGGCCTCGACCCGCCCCGGGGCCGTCGCGGCCAGCACCACGGCGGCGACCATGGCAGCCCTTGATCTCATGGCCCCACCCGCACCAGCTGCCCCGGGCTGAATCCGGTCTGCTCGGCGGGCAACTCGGCCCGCACCCGGAAGACCGCAACCGCGGCCGCACCCGAGCCGCGCCGCGCGAACGGGCCGAGCGACTCGACACGCACGAATGTCTCGCGGCGGCCGTCGAGCGACAGCAGGGTCAGCGCCCGGCCGATGCGCATCGCAGCCCAGTCGGTATCGGGCAGCTCGAACTCGACGACCAGGCCGGGTCGGGTGGCCAGCACGGCCACCGGCGCTCCGGGTTCCAGGCGCTGGCCGGCCGCGACCGGGCGGCCGGCGCCACCCGCCACCGCGAAAACCCGACCGGCCGCGGGCGCGAGCAACCGCAAGGGCTCGGCCTCGGCGGCGATCGCCGCGCAGCGATCCCGGGCCTGTTCGATCCGCGCGCTCCACCCGGCCTCGACGGCGCGCAGCACCTCGCGCTGGGCTTCGATCCGACGGCGCACGGCGTCCAGCTCGAAGGCCGCCCGCCGCGCGGCCAGCTCCACCAGCTCGGCGTCGCGGCGGGCCAGCACCCCGGTCTTGCTCTTTTCCAGCTCGGCCTTCTTCAACTCCAGCGCTGCCAGAGCCGCCTCGGACTCCATGGCCTCCAGCTGCCGGCGCAGCCGGCCCAACTCGCGGTCGCGTCCGTTCTCGGCCCGGCGCAAGGCGCGGTCGGCGCGCCGCTGCCGCTCGGCGGTGGAATGACCGAACACGGCGATCGGGTCGCCGGCCGCCACCGCGGTGCCATCGTCCACCAGCTGCTCGATGCGCAGCAGACCGCCGTCGGCCTCTGGCACCGGCGCCCGCAGCTGGACCGCACCGGCGGGCTGCAATCGCCCCAGGGCCCATTGGGCCCGGGCCGCCGGGCCGGTCGGTGGCGCCTGCGGATCGGCGGCGCCGGCCGGCGACGGAGCCCCGGCCAGCAGCAAGCAGACAGCCAAGGCCGCGGCACGGTTCTCGTCACTCCACATCGATCCCCCACCGCCGGTGCAGGTCGCCCACCGCCGCGTGCAGCGCCGCCCGCTGCTGTTGCAGCGCTACCAGGGTGCGCACCTGCTCGATCTCGGCCTCGTCGAGTTCGCGCAAAAACTGAACCAGATCCTTCAGCGCCGCCACCCCGGCCCGGTACTTCTCCTGCTGGGCGTCCAGCTTGGCCTGGGCCAGGGCGGTGACCCGCCGGGCCAGGCCGTAGGAGCGGCGGCCGTGCCGGATATCACGCCGCAGGTCGCAGATGGTGCGCACCATCTCCTGCTCGGCCGCCTCCAGCTCCAGCAAGCGACGTCGCACCTCGAGCCGCGCCCGCACCACGCGGGCGTCGTCGAGCAGATCGAACAAGGGCAGTTCGAGCCGCAGGCCGACGTAGGCCGTGTGCCCGTCGCCAGCGGCCAGCTCTTCCACCCCGGCGCCGGCGCTAGCGCCCACCCCATTCAGCGCCAGGCTGGCCTCCAGGTCGAGCCGCGGCAAGCGGGCGTTGCGCTCGTAGACCAGCTGCACCCGGGCGGCGGCCGCCCGGGCCCGCAGGGCGGCCAGGCCGGGTTGATCGGCCAGCGCCGCGGCCAGCTGGGCCTCCACCGGCGCCAGCGGCGCGGGCTGCAGGGCCGGCGCGTCGACCGCATCGATCCCGTCCGCCTGCGCCGGAGCCAGCTGTAGCTGCCGTCCCAGCGCGCTGCGGGCAGCGGCCACCGCGTCGCGGGCATCGAGGTGCTTGCGCTCGAAGCTGACCATGCTCTCCTCGACCACGTGGATGTCGTGGGCCGGCAGCAGCCCGCGGCGGATGTTCTCGGCCGTCTGCCGGTACTGCTTGCGGGCCCGCTCCAGCGAACGGGCCTTGAGGGCGGCCTCCCGCTGGGCCAGCACCAGTTCCCAGTAGGCGTGGGCCGTATCGCGCAGCAGAGCGTTGAGGCCGGCCCGCAGCTCATGGCGCACCACCGCGGCCTGCCAGCGCGAGCCGGCCAGCTCGGCGGTGTTGACCGCCACGCCGAAGCCGGCCAGCAGGGGTTGATCCAGGCGCAGCTCCAGCCGGGCGCTGTGCGCGGGGTCGGGGTCGGCGTCCGGATCGCCGCTGTGGCGGCGGGCGTTGCTGACGGCGGCCTCCAGCCGGGTGCCGATCGGGGTGCGCACGGCCACGCCGGTGTCCAGCGTCCCGGTCGCACTGCGGGCCGCGTCGTCCACCCCGGCCGCGCGGGCGTCGGCGTAGCTGCCGGCCAGAAACAGCACCGGCCAGAAAGTCGCCCGGGCGGCGTCGGTCGCCAGCGCCGCCCGGCGGCTGGCCAGCCGCGCCCGTTCCAGATCCAGGTTGTTGACCACCGCGGTGTAGATGCAGTCTTCAAGCCGGAGCGCGCGGCCGCCCCCTGCGGGCCCGGGTGCAGCCGGGGCGGTGGCCGTTGCGGCCTGGCCGACCAAGGCCAGAACGACGATCCCAAGCGACCAGCTGGCAGCTCCCATGGTGGCCCTCGGTTGCGCGCATGTGCCCGCCGCGCGGGGCGGACATCGGATTGGACGGGTGACCGGGCGAGCCGATTCACCCACCGGCGTCACATCGGGATGTTGCCGTGCTTGCGCATCGGCCGCAGCTCGCGCTTGTTGCGCAGCATGGCGAAGGCCTCGGCGATGCGCTGGCGGGATTCGCGCGGCTGGATCACCGAGGTGATGTAGCCGCGCTCGGCCGCCTTGTAGGGATTGGCGAACAGTTCCTCGTACTCGGCCACCTTCTCCTCGCGCTTGGCCTCCTGGTCCTCGGCGGCGGCGATCTCCTTGCGAAAGATGATGCCCGATGCCCCGCCGGCGCCCATGACCGCGATCTCCGCGGTGGGCCAGGCCATCACGCAGTCGGCGCCCAGATCGGACGAGCACATGGCCAGGTAGGCCCCGCCGTATGCCTTGCGGGTGACCAGGGTCACCTTGGGCACGGTGGCCTCGGAATAGCACCACAGCAGCTTGGCCCCGTGGCGGATGATGCCCGACCACTCCTGGTCGGTGCCCGGCAGGTAGCCGGGCACGTCGGTCAGCGTCAGGATGGGGATGTTGAACGCGTCGCAGAAACGGATGAAGCGGGTGGCCTTGTCCGAGGCATTGACATCCAAGGCGCCGGCCATGACCGTCGGCTGGTTGGCGATCACACCCACGGTGGAGCCGGCCAGCCGGATGAAGCAGACGATGAGGTTGGTGGCCCACAGGGCGTGCGGTTCGAGCATCTGGCCTTGGTCGGCGATGGCCCGGATCACATCGCGCATGTCGTAGGACTGCTTGGCGGCATCGGGCACGATGCCGTCCAACTCGGGGCAGGCGCGGCTCGGGTCGTCGCCGGTGTCCAGCCGGGGCGGATCCTCGAGGTTGTTCGCCGGCAGGTAGGCCAGCAGCTCACGGATGCGGGCGATGCAATCCTCGTCGTCCTCACAGGCGAAGTGGGCGCAGCCGCTGCGGGTGGCGTGCGACAGGGCGCCGCCCAACTCCTCGGAGCTGACCTCTTCGCCGGTGACGGTCTTGATCACCTGCGGGCCGGTGATGAACATGTAGGACGACTCCTTGACCTGCAGTACGAAGTCGGTCATGGCCGGTGAGTAGACCGCACCGCCGGCGGTGGGCCCCATGATGGCGCTGATCTGGGGCACCACCCCGGAGGCCAGCGAGTTGCGATAGAAGATCTGGCCGTAGCCGCTGAGCGCGTCGACGCCTTCCTGGATGCGAGCGCCGCCCGAATCGTTCAGCCCCACCACCGGCGCGCCCACCTTGAGCGCCAGATCCATCAGCTTGCAGATCTTCTTCGACTGCATCTCGCCCATGGTGCCGGCCCGGGCGGTGAAGTCCTGGGCGTAGGCGAAGACCCGGCGGCCGTCGACCAGGCCGTGCCCGGTGACCACGCCGTCGCCCGGGATCGGCTTGTCGGAAATGCCGAAATCGACGCAGCGGTGGCGAACGAACATGTCGGTCTCGCTGAAGGTCCCGGAGTCGAACAGGCGGTCGACCCGCTCGCGGGCGGTCAGCTTGCCGCCCTTGTGCTGCTTGGCGATGCCCTTCTCGCCGCCCATGGCCTCCTGCTGCTCCTGGCGTTCACGCAGCTCCTGCTGGCGCTCCTCGACGCTCTTCATCGCTCTGCACTCCCCTCGTCAGTTGTCCGTCTGCCCCCGGGACCGCCCGTGGGCGGTGTCAGCCGACCAGCGCCAGCAGCACCCCGGCGGAGATGGCCGAGCCGATCACGCCGCAGACATTGGGCCCCATGGCGTGCATCAGCAGGTGGTTGTTCACGTTGGCCCGCTGGCCCTCGATCTCGACCACCCGGGCCGCCATGGGCACGGCCGACACCCCGGCGGCCCCGATCAACGGGTTGATCTTGCCCCGGCTGATGGCGTACATCAACTTGCCCAGCAGCAACCCGCCGATGGTGCCGAGCATGAAGGCCACCACGCCCAGCAACAGGATCTTCAAGGTGCTCCAAGTCAGAAAGGTCTGGCCGCTCATCTTGGCCCCGACGCAGACGCCCAAAAAGATGGTCACGATGTTGATCAGCTCGTTCTGCGCCGTCTTGCTCAGCCGCTCGACCACGCCGGACTCGCGCAGCAGGTTGCCCAGCATCAACATGCCGATCAGCGGCGTGGCCGTGGGCACCAGCAGCGCGCACAGCAGCACGGTGCCCAGAGGAAACAGCACCCGGGCGGTGCGTGAGACCTCGCGGGCCTGCTCCATGCGCACCGCCCGTTCGCGCTGGCTGGTCAGCAAGCGCATCAGCGGCGGCTGGATGATCGGCACCAGGGCCATATACGAGTAGGCGGCGATGGCCACCGGGCCCACCAGGTGCTCGGCCAGCCGCGAGCTGACGTAGATCGAGGTCGGCCCGTCGGCCCCGCCGATGATGCCGATGGCGGCCGCCTCGCGCAGGTCGAAGCCCAGCGCCAGGGCCCCGGCCAGGGTGGCGAAGATGCCGATCTGGGCCGCCGCGCCCAGCAAGGCGGTCGACGGCCGGGCCAGCAGCGGGCCGAAATCGGTCAGCGCCCCCAGGCCCAGGAAGATGAACAGCGGGAACAGGCCGGTGCTGATGCCGGCGTCGTAGACCAGGCGCAACCAGCCCCCCGGCTCCATCATGCCGGCCACCGGGATGTTGGTCAGGATACAGCCGAAGCCGATCGGCAGCAGCAGCAACGGCTCGTAGCGCTTGCGGATGGCCAGGAAAATCAGCAGCCCGCCCACCGCCCACATCACCAGGTCCTGCCAGTGCAGGTGCCAGATGCCGGTGGAGTGGCTGAACTCGACGATGGCCTCGGACGGGTTCACCGCGCGCCCCGGCGTCCGGCCAGGACCGTCGCCACGGCCTGGGGCCCCCGGTGGTGCCAGACGCGTCCGCTGTCGCGCCAGGAGGGTGAGTCGACACCGCGCCCGGCTTGATCGGCCGCCCGCCGCGCCAGCTCCAGCGCCACCACCACGACGGCGGCCCGCTGCACGGCCGGGTCGCCGCCGGCCCGCAGCCCGTTGCCCGATGTCTCCAGCGACCGGGGGCGGGGAGCCGGATTGGACCCGGCCGCCGGCCCGGGCTGGCGCCGGCGGCGCACCGCCATCAGCCGGATCCCGCCCATCAGCACGATCAGAAAGAGGAAAACCACCCCCATCCCGACCAACATGATGACCACACCGTCACCCATCACAGCGACCTCCATCGCGAACGTCCCGAGCATGTGCACCCTCGATTTGGTTTGTCAACAGTGGATGGGAGGCCCTGATTTCCCACCTCGGCCGCGATCTCTGCGTCAGCGAGGCGTTTTCGATGCTCGACGTAGATGACTACGACTCCGCTCGAAAACGCCTCGCTTCCTTGACCTCACGGCCGATCTGGGAAATCAGTCAGATCGTGGTGGGAGATCCTGGGGAGGGCAAAAGGGCCTTCGCGGCCCGGGGTTGACAGCCCTCGGCGCCCCGGGCATGCTACCGGCGAAGTTCGACCCGGGCCGGGTGCGGGCGCACCGCATCGGGCCCCCGCGCTGCCGGAAGCCACCCCTGGAGGACGGAACCCATGGATTTTTCGATCGACGACGAACTGCTCGCGATGAAGGAGGAGGCTCGCAAGTTCACCGACAAGGAGATCGTGCCCAACGCCGACAAGTGGGACGAAGAGCACCACTTCCCGATCGAAGTGGTCAAGCGCATGGGCGAGTTGGGCTTCTACGGTACGCCGATCCCCGAGGCCTACGGCGGCACCGACGTCGGTTTTTTGGCCCAGACCCTGCTGTGCGAGGAGGTCTCGCGCGGCTCGTCCTCGATCCGGGTGGCCTTCAACACCCAGTGCCTGGGCACCGCCTTGAGCATCCTGCGCCACGGCACCGATGAGCAGAAGAAGAAATGGATTCCGCCGTTGATCGACGGCGAGCAGATCGGCTGCTTCGCCATCAGCGAGCCGAACTCCGGCTCGGACGTGATGAGCATGAAGACCCGCGCCGAGCGCAAGGGAGACGGCTGGCTGCTCAACGGCTCCAAGATCTGGATTTCCTTCGCCTCCCGGGCCGACCTGGGCATCGTCTACGCCTACACCGACCGCGACAAGGGCTCCAAGGGCCTGAGCGCGTTCATCGTCGACATGCACGCCGACGGGGTGCAGGCCAGCGACCTGGACAAGCTGGGCACCCGCTCCTCGCCCACCTCGGAGATCGGCTTCGACGACGTCGAGCTACCGGCCGACGCGCTGCTGGGCCAGGAGGGCGACGGCGCCAAGATCGTATTCGGCTCGCTGAACCAGACTCGGCTGTGCTGCGCCGCCGGCGGCGTCGGCCTGGCCCAGGCCTGCCTGGACGCGGCGGTGCAGTACTGCAACGAGCGGGAACAGTTCGGCCGGCCGGTGGGCCAGTTCCAGATGAACCAGGCCCTGATCGCCGAGATGTCCGCCCAGATCGAAGCCGCCCGTATGCTGCTCTACCGCAGCGCCTGGCAGAAGGATCAGGGCCAGCTGGGCAATGTGCTCGAGACCAGCTACGCCAAGTACAGCGCCAGCCTGGCCGCCACCCACTGTGCCGAGATCGCCATGCGCATCCTGGGCTCCTACGGCTACTCCACCGAGTACCCGGTGGCTCGTTTCCACCGCGACGCCATCCTGTACCAGATCGTCGAGGGCACCACCAACATCCAGAAGATGATCATCTCCAACGATCTGCTGGGTTACCGCAAGGCCAACCGCTGAGCCGCAAGGCCCGTATACCCGACTGCCAACCCATTCTTCGCATTCGGAGGAGATCATGAAAGACGTCGTCATTCTCGGCGCCACCCGCACCGCGGGCGGCAAGTTCGGCGGCTCGCTGGCCAAGCTGAGCGCCACCGACTTCGGCGCCAAGATCGTCGCGGCCACGGTGGAACGGGCCGGCATCGACCCGGCCCTGATCGACCAGACCGTATTCGGCAACGCCTGGCAGGCCGGCGTGGGCCCCAACCCGGCCCGCGTCTGCTCGGTGCGCGGCGGCGTGCCCACCGACACCCCGGCGGTGTCGGTCAACGTGCGCTGCGGCTCCAGCTTACAGGCGCTGTTTTTCGGCGCCGGCGCCATCAAGGCCGGCGACGCCCGCTGTGTCATGGTGGGCGGCACCGAGTCCAGCAGCCAGATCCCTTACGCCCTGCCGGGCGCCCGCTGGGGCGAGCGTATGGGCAACGGCGACATGGTCGATCTGATGCACAAGGACGGCTTCCGCTGCCCTCTGGGCGAAGGGCTGATGGGCGAGCTGACCGACGCGGTGGCCGAAGAACTGGGCATCACCCGCGAGCAGCAGGATGAGTACGCGGCGCTGAGCCACAACCGCACCGAGGCGGCGGCCGACGGCGGCAAGTTCAAAGAAGAGGTGGTGCCCATCGAGGTGCCCGGCCGCAAAGGCCAGATCGACGTCTTCGCGGACGAGGAGATCTTCCGCCGCGGCACCACGGCCGAGAAGATGACCAAGCTCAAGCCGGTGTTCAACAAGCAGGGCACCATCACCGCCGGCAACGCCTGCGCGCTGTGCGACGCGGCGGCCGCCCAGGTGCTGATGGACGCCGAGATGGCCCGGGACGAGGGCCTCCAACCCATGGCCAAGGTGCGCGGCTACGCCTTCGTCGGCTACGAGCCCAAGCGCTTCGGCCTGTCGCCGGTCAAGGCCATACCGGCCGCGCTGGACCGCGCCGGGCTGCAGATCGGCGACGTGGATCTGTTCGAGCTCAACGAGGCATTCGCCGCCCAGTATCTGGCCTGCGAGCGCCAGCTCAACATCGACCGCGACAAGGCCAACGTGCACGGCGGCGCTATCGCGCTGGGCCATCCGGTGGCCGCCACCGGTTCCAAGATCCTGACCACCCTGCTCTACGCCATGAAGGATCGCGGCGCCACCATCGGCTGTGTCAGCGCCTGCATCGGCGGCGGCAATGGCGTGGCCCTGGTGGTCGAACGAATCAACTGACGGGCTGAAGTTCCCGCGCAAACTCCCCCGCCCGAAGGGCGGGGGAGAAAACCAATGGGCTTGGAATTCCCGAGAGAGCTTCAGGATAGGAACCTCGAACTCCCCCGCCCGAAGGGCGGGGGAGAAAACCAATGGGCTTGAAGCTCCCGACGGAGCTTCGGGATAGGAGGCGCGCCGTGGATATCGAGAAAGTCGTGGTGGTGGGCTCGGGCACCATGGGTGCCGGCATCGGTCAGCTCTGCGCCCAGAAGGGCTTTGCCGTGACCGTGACCGACATCGCGCAGGAGCTGGTGGACAAGGCCGCCGCCCGCATCGAAAAGGGCCTCGACAAGCGCATCGCCAAGGGCAAGATCAGCGAGGACGACAAGCGGGCGGTGCTCGACAAGATGACCTTCGCCGTTGGCAACGAGGCGGCCCGCGAGGCCGATTTCGTCATCGAGAGCGTGGTCGAGGATCTGGACATCAAGAAGAAGGTCTTCGCCGAGCTCGACGGGCTGGTGCGGCCCGAGGTGGTCATGGCCACCAACACCACCTCGCTGAGCATCTCGGCCGTGGCCGCGGCCACCGGCCGGCCGGAGAAGATCGTCCAGATGCACTTTTTCAACCCGCCGGTGGTCATGAAGCTGGTCGAGATCATGCCGGGCCAAAAGACCGCGCCGGAGACCCTGCAGACAGCCGCGGCCTTCGCCGAGTCGCTGGGCAAGGATCCGGTGGTCTGCGAGGCCGAGGCGCCGGCCGGCATCGTCTCACGCGTGCTGGGCCAGCTGCTCAACGAGGCCACCTGGCTGGTGCAGACCGGCGTGGCCAAGCCGGCCGACATCGACAAGGCCATGAAGCTGGGCGCCGGCCACCCCATGGGCCCGCTGCAGCTGGTCGACATGATCGGCCTCGACGTGCACCGGGCCAAGATGCAAACGCTGCGGCGCGTGCTCGACGACCCGCGCTACGCGCACCCGCCGGTGGTCGACGAGCTGGTCGAGCAGGGCAAGCTCGGCAAGAAGAGCGGCCACGGCTTCTACGACTACGACGGGTGACGGCCATGGGCGACAACCTGCGGCTCGAAAAGGACGGCCCGCTGGCGCTGCTGACCATCGACCGGCCCAAGATGCGCAACGCGCTCGACGACGCCACGGTCGAGGAGCTGGCCGCGGCCGTGGCCGAGGTGGAGGCCGACGAGGCGCTGCACGGGCTGATCGTCACCGGCGCCGGCGAGAAGGCCTTCGTGGCCGGCGCCGACATCAAGGAGCTGAACGTGCGCGATACCCGGCTGGGACGCCGGGTGACCAAACGCCGCCAGCAGGTGCTCGGCGCGCTGGAGGAGCTGCCCATCCCCTCGGTGGCGGCCATCAACGGCTGGGCCATGGGCGCCGGGTTGGAGCTGGCCATGGCCTGCACCATGCGCATCGCCGCCGCGGGCGTGCGCATGGGCCAACCCGAGGTCAAGCTGGGCATCACCCCGGGCGCCGGCGGCACGCAGCGCCTGCCGCGGCTGGTGGGCATGGGCCGGGCCATGGAGCTGATCCTGACCGGCGATCCGATCGACGCCGCCGAGGCGCACCGCATCGGGCTGGTCAACCGGGTGGTGGCCCCCGAAGCGCTGCTGGACGAGGCCCGCAAGCTGCTGGGCGCCATTGCCGCCCGGCCCAAGCTGGCTGTGCAGTACGCCAAGGAAGCCGTGCTGCGCCACGCCGACGGCTCGCTGGCCGAGGGCCTGGCGCACGAGTCCTACCTGCACGCGCTGAGCTGCGGCACGGCCGACAAGGCCGAAGGCGTGGCGGCGTTTCTGGAAAAGCGCGACCCAGCATTCAAGGGCCGCTGAGCCGGCCGCTCCGCCCCCGCCCGTAGTCGCCTAGCGTCGACCGGGCGGGGATGAACCCCGCCCCTACAACCCGCCGCGCAGGTAGATCGAGATCACCCGGCCGAAGATCTGGCCGCCGACCGGGGTACCGTCGTAGCGGGTCTGCGGCGCGGTCTCCCAGTAGCGGTGGTTGAACACGTTGGTGGCCCGCAGCCCGGCCTCCACCCAGCGCTGCTCGGCGGCGATACGCCAGGCGAAAAAGGCCGAGGGGATGGCGGCCAGCTGCTCCTCGACGACGAAGCGCTCGCCGAACAGGCTGGCCCCTTCGCGCACCACCTGGATGAACCCCGAGCGCAGGTGCAGCGCCACGCCCGCCCGCGGGCCCGACTCCGGCACCCAGCTGGCGCTCAGGTTGGCCAGGTGGGCCGGCTGGCCCTCGTGCACGCCGCCCGGCCAGTACGGCCTGGCGCCCACGTTCAGCTCGTCGTCGGTCCAGGTGTAGCGGTAGGAGTAGTTGCCGCTGATGCGCCAGGCGGCGGCCGGCTCCCAGCGCAGCATGACCGAGCCGCCCAGCGACTGCAGTGCGGCATCGCGGTTGACGAAGCCCAACTGGCTGCGACTCAGGTCGGGAAAGCCCAGCTGGTTGTCGACCAGCACCTCGTTGAAGCCGATCTGGTTGCGGTACAGGTTGTAGTAGACCGCGGCCACCGCGGTCAGGTCGGCATCGAGAAAACGCCCCCGGTAACCCAGCTCGACCGTGGTCACGTCCTCGTTGCCCAGCTCGTCGTTGCCGATGCTGCGCTCGAAGAACGCGCCCAGGTTGGGCGCCACCGCCGAGCCCTCGACGCTGTTGATGTGCATCGAGGTGTTGAAAAAGGACGGCTTGCGGAAGGCCTGGCCGGCCGACAGCCGCAGCACCTGCTGTGGGGTCACCTTCAAGACCACCGCCCCGCGCGGGCTGACGGTGAACGGGGTGATGCTGTTGTAGTCCAGCCGCACACCAGCCACCAGCAGCAGCTGATCGAAAAGCCGCTGCTCGTCTTGCAGGAACAGCCCGGCGCGGTGCTGGTGGGTCTCTGATGGGGTGTTCTGATCGGACAGAAAGGTCAACCAGCGGTAGTTGGCGCCGCAGACCACCTGGTTGTCGGCCCAGGGGCTGAAGTGCGCCTGCACGTCGGCGTCGAGCGCCGTACTCAGGATGGCGACGTTGTCGGGCACCCGGCCCAGCTCGGTCCACTGGCCGTTGATCTCGACCTCCAGGGGCACGTCGAAGCGCACGTCGGCGTCCAGGGCGGTGAACCAGACGCGGGCGTCGATGATCTCGCTGCTGTGGCTGGCCGCGGCGTAGGCGAAGAGGGTCTCGTCGATGGCCATCGGGCCCAGCACGGTGTACTGGGTGCCGGACAGGTCGACCAGCCCCAGGTCCAGCCGGCTGGTGCCGGCCGCGGCCCAGTCGCGCTCGACGCGCAGCCGGCCGCGGGTCACCTGGCGGCCGGGATGGCGCAGCGAGCTGGGGTCATCGTCCAGCGTGTAGCCGCCCAGGGCCTGGAGGCGCCAGGGGCCGGCCAGCACATCGGCCCGGGCGTGGCCGGCGACGAAGCCCCCCTCGCCGCCGGCGGCGAAGGCCTCGACGCGGTCGCTGTCGGGCCGGCGGGTGGTGATGGCGATGACCATGGAGTGGGCGTTGGCGCCGTAGAGCGCCGAGCCCGGCCCGCGGATGACCTCGACCCGCTCGATGTCCTGCAGGTGGATGGGCAGCGCGCCCCAGCTGGGAAAGCCGAAGGCCTCCAGGTTGATCTCCATGCCATCGACCAGCACCAGGCCTTTGTCGCTCAGCTCGTTGGTCAGCGCCCGCGCGCCCACCGCCTGGTGCAGCGGCTGGATGCGCTGGATCTCGATCTCGGGCACCTGGCGCAGCAGGCAGACCAGGTCCTGGCAGTGGGTGTTTTCGATCTGCTCGCGCTCGATCACGGTCACCGAACTCGGCGAGTCGGAGATGGGCTGCTGGTGGCGCGCGGCCGAGAAGACCTGCTGCTCGGCCTCGAGCAGGGCGAACTCGCCGTCGAGGTCCTCGTCCTGGGCCCGTGCCGGTGCCGCGGCGGCGAGCAGCGGGCACAACAGCCAGGCGATGGGAAGCGGACGGTTCACGATGAAGACGAGCTTATCATCGATCTCCGGCCGGGGTACAATAAGCGCAAGCTGGCCACGGAAGCCCTGACTGCCCGTGGTCCACGGGTTCTCGAACGGCTACCCTGGACTGCACCTTCTACATGAGGGAATTCGCTCTTGCGGGGTTCACTAAAATGGTGTACTATGGGCCCATGAAATGCCGGGTTGAAATATCACGACGTGCTGAGAAGCAGTTGCGGAAAGTCCCGCAGCACGTGGTGGACAAACTCCTGGCCTGGGTCCAACTCGCTATTCTGGAGGGCCTTGCGGAAGCCAGGAAGATACCCGGATACCATGACGAGCCTTTGCGAGGTGAGCGCGCTGGCCAACGATCAATCCGTCTGTCTAGGGCCTATCGCGCGATTTACGTGGTCGACGATCGCGCTTCGATCTCTTTCGTGGTCCTGAAGGAGGTGAGCAAGCATGACTACTGAGAAGAACGAGGCCGTCGAATTTCTGGAGGGCTTGGCCGGTGGGCCACTGACCTTCGGGCGCTATATCCTGGCGATTCGAGAGGGAGAGGAAATGAGCCAGGTGGTCTTCGCCAAAAAGCTCGGGATGTCCAAGTCTCATCTCTGCGATATCGAAAAGGGACGAAAAGCCGTAAGCCCGGCCAAGGCTGCCAGAATCGCCCGCATGCTGGGCTACAGCGAGAAGCAGTTCGTTCAGTTGGCGATGCAGGACGCCGTAGAAAGGGCCGGGCTCGACTACAAGGTTAAAATCGAAGTGGCTTGAGCCGGAGAGAGCTGCCATGCGAATCACGGGCCCCGGCATCGCCGGCCTGCTGCTGCTCGGCCTGCTGCCGATTCAACCCGCGGTCGGGCGCCCCAGCGTTCAGGACCGCATCATCGCCGCGGCCGAGAGCTACCTGGGTCGACCCTATGTCTTCGGCGGCCGCGCCGGCCGGCCCGGCTGTCTGCGCGACGGCCGGCGGGTGCACTGCCGGCCGGGCATCGACTGCCAGTCGCTGATCTTCTTCGCCTACGAGAAGGTGCTGGGCACCCCCTGGACGCGGTTCTCGGTCATGCCCAGCCGCTGCGTGCAGCAAAACCAGCTCGGCCGGCCCGTGCCCGGCCTGGCCGGCGTGCTGGCCGCCGAGCTCGACCGCGGCAAGCTGCGCAAGGGCGACGTGCTGTTCTTCCTGCTCGAGGACTACAACCTGCAAGCCGACCCTCCGCTGCTGGTGCGCGGCCAGAGGCGCTTCGGCGTCTGGCACACCGGCCTGGTCCACGGCCGCCGCGCCGGCGAAGTCCGCGTCATCCACGCCAAACCCGGCGCCGAGGTCCGCATCGAAGCCCTCGACCAGATCCCCTTCGACGCCCTCTACACCGTCCGCCTGGAACCGCCCGGTCCTTCCCGACATCCCAACGAGGATGGCCAAGACGACTGAGCAGCCGTCCGACTTCACAGAGCCGGAAGACACCTCCCTCACCTTCGGGAAAAACCAAAGGCTTTCTCGATTGTTACGCGTATGCCGATTTTTGTAAAAAAAAACACATTCGGCATCGGCCCTGTGCTACAATGGGTCCTTGAGCACAGGGCAGAGAGCCTGGATGCAGGTCCCAGCGGAGGGGAGGGGCCGTGGATCGATCATGTTCGTCTCAGCCTCGGTTTTGGCCGGCCCGCTCATCCCGCACACGGCCGACAAGTCCACTTAGGCCCGTTCCACCCTATGCCTATTGGTCAAGACAAGCCCAGCGCAGATCCGATGCCGGCCGATCAGCCGCTGAACCCGGTTCGATAGATCGTCTTTGCCGATCGCAGGTCTTGAAAAAGGGAGGGGTCCATGCATTCTTGCGCCACCAAAGCAGCTCGCCTACTCGTTGTCACCTGCCTGTCACTGTCCATGCCGGGCTGTCTCGACTTCAGAGAATCCGCCGGGCAGTACGAGAGCGGGGGCTGGGTCGACAGCCACGGCCGGCCCTACCCCCACGGAGCGGTGACCATGCCGTCGGGGGAGCAGGAGGACGCCACTGACCCATTCTACTTCCTCAACGCGGAGTTCAATCCAAAATGCGTCGAGGGGCACAGCTTGCGCGCAGGCGAGACCTTCCTGGAAAGCGCCAGCGACGAATGCAAAGAGCTGCTGATCGACTGCTCCGGATTCACCGCGAGCTGCGAAGGTGTCACCTGCACCGGTCACGGTGATTGCGTGCTGCAGCAGGTGGGCGGCGAGATACGGGCAGTATGCGCCTGCGATCCCGGCTACCACGCTGAGCAGCTGAGCTGCATCGCCGATGGCGCCACCGGGCCCTGCAACCAGGAGAACTGCGGAGGGCATGGCCTTTGCTACTTCGACGGTGAAGAGACCGCTTGCAGATGCAATCAGGGATACTTCGCTCAGGGTCTAGTCTGCAGCCACTGCGAGTACACGAATCTGGGGCTACCAAAGGTGCTATCCGAGGTGCGCAAGGAGTTGTCCGAACTCCAGCTACCATACGCTGTCGATGGGGAGTTGCGTATCGACAACATTGGAGAAATGCGCTGGATTGCATATCCATATTTTTATCCACTATTCGAGCCCGTCTTTGTCGATATCTGGGTCGACCTGGATTCATACTTCTCAGTGTCGTTTGCCCCTTTCACGGTCAATGTACCGATCTTCGGGGATGAAAAGATCGGAGAACTCTTTCTTCCACCATTCTCGGCTCGAATCTCGCTGGAGGCCAAGCTTTCCAGAGACTATAGAGATATTGAGCTAGGCGTCAATTCGTTTAGCGTGGTACCGTACAAGGCATGGCGTGAAGAAGACAATCTCATGGATATTGTACAGCGGTGCAACACGAAAAGAACAGGACCAGCCTGCGATACCGAAGACTTATTCTGGCTTAGCGACAACCCGGAGGTCCACTATATCATGCATCGCTGCGGCAATACTGTGCCGAGC
>CAYVQE010000054.1:0-35502 GCA_964454005.1 uncultured Myxococcales bacterium | reverse complement strand
ATCCCAAAAATAAAAAACCGACTTCTTATCGAACTCGGTTTTTTAAAAGCTCCTGTGTCAGAACCTCCCTGAGATTCCCAGCAGCAGGCCGTCGCCGGCGGCGGTGGGGGCCGCGCCGACGGCGGTGGCGGGCGCCTCATCGTCGGGCTCGATCAGCCACAGCACGGTGCCGGTGACCATCAAGGCCGCGCCCAGGCCGAAGCCGGTCCACATCACCCCGGCCCAGGTCTTGCTGCTGTCACGGGCCGACCAGTCGCCGTCGTCGAAATCGGCCGCGGCCTGCATGGACACGCCCATGGCCACCCCGCCGAAGGCCAGCGCGCCCAGACCGCTCCAGAAAGCCACGTGCCCCCAGCCCGATCGCCCCATGGGCTCGGACGCGACCGCCAACGCGGCCGCTGGCTCCGGTGCCTCCGACGCCGGCTCGGCGCCCAGCTTGATCACCGAGCGGGTGCCCGAGATGGCTTGCACCGCTTGGTCGCCGGCACGGCGCACGGCGGCGATCAGATCGGCCTGATTGCCGGCGACCGTCTCGCTGGCCCGGGCCAGCACCTGGGCCTCGATGACATCCAGGATCTTGACCGTGACCAGGGTGCGCTGGCCCACCTCACCGATGCTGGTCTCGGCGATCCAGCGTGCGCCCAGCGCACCGCCGATCTCGGCCAGGCAGGCGTTGTCGGTGCAGCCTTCGAACATCATCCGCTGCTCCTGGTGGCGCAGCATGGCCGCGATGTCGCTGGCGCCCAGCACCTCGAGCCGGCCCGACTGGTGGAACTCGTCGAGCAGCGCCTCGTTCAGTGTCTCTCCGGTGCTCTCGTCCAGGTCGGCGTTGATGCGCGGCAACAGCACCGCCAGCCGCCGGCGCTGCTCCAGGTAGGAGCGCAGCCAGATTCGCTCCAGCGGCATCACCTTCAAGCGGTGGCTGCCCGCAGGTATCCGCAGGTAGAGTTCCTGCTGGCCCGCGGTCAAGTCCAGCTCGATCTCCTTCGACTCGCGACCGTCTAGTTCCACCACCACCTTGGTCCGGGCGGCGTCGCTGCTGCGCACCGCCAACACCAGCGACAGCGGCCCGCTGACCCGCAGCCGGAAATCCTGCAGCGGCGCGATCCGGTGGTAGGTGTGCTGCGTCTGACCCGCACCCAACCGCCGGCTGGGATAATCGCCAACGACCTCTAGCTGTTGGGCCTTGCCCTGCCTGGCGTTCAGGCTGATCGGCAGCGCCAGCAAGACCACCCACAGCCCCGCGATGCAACCACGCATTGGCATCCTCCTCGGCATAAGAGCCTCCTCGGTCAACCGGTCGATTGGGGCTCGGCCACCAGCCGGCCCTTGCGGCGCAGAAAGCGCGGCCGGGTGATGATCAGCACCGCCGGCATGACGGTCACCGCGGCCAGGGCGCTGGTGACCATGGCCAGCGCCAGCAGGGCGCCGAAGTAGTGCAGCGGGATCAGCTCGGCGGACAGGAACACGAGCTGGCCGGCGGTGACGGTTATGGCGTTGATCAGGATGGCGCGGCCGGCGGTGCGCTGGGCCAGCGCCAGCGCGCCGGCCGGCTCGCCGGAGCGCACCAGCTCCAGCCGGGTGCGCGACAGGAAATGGATGGTGTAGTCGATGCCCACGCCGACCACCAGCGAGGCGATCAGCACGGTGGCCGAGTCGAGGCGGATGCCCAGCGCGGCCATGGTGCCGAAGTTGACCAGCAGGGTGACCACCATCGGGATCATGCCCAGCAGGCCGGCCAGCAGCGAGCGGAACTGGATCATCAGCAGCAACATCGCCACCAGGCCGGCCAGCCCCAGGCTGGACAGCTGGCTGTAGACCAGCCGGTTGTCGACGTTGACCGAGATATGGTGCATGCCGGTCTGGGCGAACTCGGCAGCCACCGCCTGGCCGCCGGCCGGCGGCTGCTCGTCCGGCGCCAGCGGCAAGAAGACGCGCCGGGTGTTGAACGGGGCCAGATCGCCGCGCAGGTCCTCGCGCAAGCGCTCGTCGGCTGCGGCCTCGGCCGGCAGCCGGGCCAGCAGCTCGTCGAGCAGCAGCCGGCTGCGGCGGGCGTCGGTGATGTCGTCGACCAGCACCGCCAGCGACTTCGACAGGTAGCCGGGGCCCTTGGGATCGTCGGCGACCAGGGCCGCCGGCAGGGTCTCGCGGATCAGGCTCTCCAGCCGCTCGCGTTGCAGCCGCCCGCGCTCGGCAGCCCGTGCGGCCACGGCTTCGGCCATGGCCGCGGCCACCGCCTCGTCCTCGATCAGCATGTCGGACTCGTCGGACAGCAAGAACGCCTGTATCGCCTGGCGGTAGGCGGCGGCCGGCGCCGGGCCGGACGGGCTGGTGCGCGCCTGCAGCAGCCAGGCACGGACGTCGTCCAGCTTCCATTCCCGCTCGGGCAGGCGGAAACGAAGATCGAGGGCGGTGTTCAGCGCCACGTGGTCCAGGCGGGCCGCGCGGGCGCTCTCGGCCAGCCCGGCCGGGGCGCCGGCCAGCTCGATGGCCGTGGCGCGGCTGGGCAGACGTTCGAGGAAATCCTCCACCTCGGCCACGATCACCCGCAACCGGCCGGTGTCCGACTCGGCGCTGACGCCCTGGATCAGGGCGTGCTGTCCCTCCTCGTCCACGAACTGCTTCAGCACCGATTTGCCTTCGAGGTTGAACCACAGGTTGCCCACCCCGCGCTCGGTGGATGGGATGGTGCGGGCCGAGAACATGACCCGATTCATCTCGGCGACCAGACTGGCCACGCTGCGCACGTTCGACACGTCCTCGATGGTGCGCAGGAACTTCTCGATGCTCAGCATCTGCCCCAGCACGAACGGGTGCTTGGGATCCCCGGCGACTGTGATCCAGATGGGCACATTGCCGCCCAGCTTCTGCTTCATCATCACGTCGGCCCGGCGCACCGGGCTGTCCTCGGGAAAGTAGGCCACCATGTTGAACTGGCGGTCGATCTGCGGGATGAAGACCGCCGCCACCAGCGCCACCACCACCGCCAGCGCGATGACCGTCTTCGAGGCCCGCAAGGCCAGGGCCCCCAGGCCGGCCAAGATCCAGCCGAACACGCCCCCGCTGTCCTGCTCGTCGCCGCGGCGCTGTGTTCGCGACGGTTTGAGCAGCGACAGCACCGCCGGCAGCAGAGTCAGCGCCACCAGCATGGCGCTGAAGATGCCGAAGGCGGCCATCAGGCCGGTGTGCTGGATGAACACCAGGTTGGAGGTCAGAAACGACAGGAACCCGACCACCGTGGTCAACCCGGCCAGCCCGATGGGCACCATAACGTCGACCATGGCCCGGCGCAGCTGCTTTTCGTGGTGCTCGCCATCGCCGATGCGCACCTCGTCGACCTTGTGCAGCAGGTGGATGGCGTAGGCCGTGCCGAGCGCGATCAGCAGCACCGGGATGACGTTGGACAGCATGGTGATCGGCAGACCCAGCGCCGACAGCAACCCCATGGCCCAGGTGGCGCTGACGATGACCGTGGCCAGCGGCAGCAGCACGCCGCGCAAGGAGCGGAAGGACAGAAACAGGATGACGATGACCACCAGGCTGACCACCGGCACCAGCACCAGCATGTCGGCCAGGATGATCTCGGACATGTTCTTCATCCAGTACGGAAACCCGCCGAAGTAGAACATCTGCAGGCCGGCGGGCTGGGCCAAGGACGGCTCGACCCGGGTGCCCGCGATGGGCAGCTTGCGCCCGGCCAACCAGCCGGCGATGGCGTCCTTGACCGCGTTGGCCACCTCGACTCGATCGGCGTCGCCGGTGATGCTGAAGGTCAGATTGGCCAGCTTGCCCTCGGCGTCGACCAATACCCCGACCAGCTCCTCCTTGCCCAGCACGTAGTCGCGCAGCTCGGCGAGGTCGTCGGGGCTTGTGGGGATGGCCTGCGGATCGACCACCGGCCGCACGGCCACGGTCGGCTCACCGTCGATCTCCTCGGCCTGGACATCGTCCATCTCGGTCAGGCTGACCACCCAGTTGACGCCGTCGATCTGAGATATGGTCCGCGACAGCTCGTCGATGCAGCGCAGCGCCCGCGGCGTGAACACGTCGTCGAACTCCACGCCCACCATGGCCACGGCCACGCCGCCGAAGCGGTCGCCGGCTTCCTGGAAGCGCTTGACGACCGGATCGTCGGCGGGCAGGTACTTGGAAAAATCGGCCTCGATGTAGGCCCACTTGGCGATGGCCACGCCGGCGGCCGCGGTCAGCAGCATCACCGCGACGATGATCCACCACCGCAGACGGATGACCCAACGGGCGAATGCGTCCATGGACGCTCCTCAGAAATCGGCCCGAAACTTGAGGTAGGCCTGGTCGAGCTGCTCGAACATGTCGAAGGTGGTGCCTGCCTCGCCCCGCGCCATCAGGTAGCCGAGCACGATCTTGGAGCCGTCATAGGGCGCGTAGCTGAGCTGGGTGTTGAGCAGCCAGCCGAGCGCGTCGCGGCCGCGGTTGTGATCCAGCTCGCCGCCCAGATTGATTTCGAGTTCGAGGCTGTCGGTCAGCCAGGCCTTGCGAAAGACCAGGAACAGGTAGTCGTGCAGCTTGTGGCCGCTCATCTCGACGAAGAAGCCGTGCACCCACTGCAGGTTGACGAAGTAGCCGCCGCTGAAGGTGTACTCGGCGCCCAGCACCCACTTGGTATAGGGCTCGTCGTCGATGGCGGTCAGGCCCGGCACCGACAGCTCGTTGCCCAGCGGGTCGCGGGCCACGGTCGCCAGCTCGACGCCCTGCGGGAAGATCAGCGCCGCTTCGCCCCAGACCCCGATGTCCCAGATGCTGCCGCGCAGGTTGAAGCCCAGCACGTGCACCCAGGGGTAGATCAGCTTCACCTCGTCGAAGGCCAGCGCGATGCAGCCTTCCTCGTCGGCGCACTCGGGATCGTCCGCCGCCACCAGCTCGGCCGAGGCCTCGACCCGTTTCGGCACCGGGATGGACTCGCGGGCGCGGGCGTAGCTGATCGTCCAGTCGAAGCCCCACAGCGCCCAGCGGATGCGGGCCCCGCCCATGATGCCCTGCACCCGGGCGGCCGGGTTGTGCGTGTCGAGCACCTCGTAGCCCGGTTGCTCGAGCTGCAGCGCATAGCTCTCGAATCCCGGCGGCAGCCCCTGGCTCAGCGCCGCCATGTCGAAGTCGGGCATCAACGGGTTGTTCAGCACGTCGTCGCCCAGGAAGAGATCCACCGGCAGCACCGAGGGCAAGAAGCGCGGCACCACCACGCCCTCTATGCTGAACAGGTCGTCGCCGGCGTAGACGGTCGCCTTCAGGGCCACGTTGCCGAGCTTTTCTTTGAAATCGTGGGGATTCTCCAGATCCAACGGATCGAACTTGTTCGTCGGGTTGAAGCCGTCGGCCTCGCCCCAGGCCAGCACCTGCTTGCCCACGCGCAGATCCAACAGGGCCCAATCGGTGTCCAACAAAAAGCCGTACAGGTCCATGTAGGCTTCGTTGATGCGCCATGAAATGGGCTCCACCCGGCCCCGGTCCCACAGCTGGTCGATGGTCTCGACCTGGGTGAAGTTGGTGTTGCGCAGCTCCAGGTTGGCCCGGGCCCGCACCTGGTTGTGGGGCTCGGCCTGGATGCGCAGTTGGAACCAGTTGGCGTTGCGGAAGTCGAAGAACTCGCCGTCGCGCACCCCGATGAAGTTCTCGGTGGCCACGACCCCGTTCAGGTCCATGTCGGCTGCGGCCGCTGCGGGCAGCAACCACAGCGCGGCGGCGAGGCAGGCCAGGCGTTGCGCGGACATCGACGACCTCCCGGCGAAGGGCCCGGCGGCTCAGCGCTTGAGCTGACGCTTGGAGAAAAAGCGGCTGCGCAGGCCCGTGTCGCACTTGATGGACTGGATAATATTGCGCGTCCGGTGCGATTTCTTGAGATCCTCCATCTGCACCCAGAAGCTTTGCCGGTACTCGCCCACGTCGCGGAAGTCCTTGCGGGTCATCACCTTCCACTTCTCGCCGGACTTGTCGTAGAACTCGATGCGATCGAACATGAAGTCCGACTTGCGCACCCACATGTTCAGCTTGCCGTACTGGGTGTCGCTGTCGGGTTTGGGCTCGAGCCTCAGCAGGTAGTGGCCGTCGGTCTCCTCCATGCCCGCGACCTTCAGCCGTTCGGAGAACTTCTCGCTCGACAGGTCGTCGAAGGAGAAGTCGGTGCCGGCGAAGTTGTCGTTCTTGACGTGACCGGCAATGCGGCGAATCTTGTGCATGGCCGGCAGATAGAGGTACATCTTGTCGTCGCCGGCGTCGAGAAAGGCCATGCCCTTGACGTCGGCCGGCTCCAGGAACTTGATCAGCCGCTTCTCCTCGCCCTTCTGGTACATCTCCATCTTGCGCTTCGACACCGTGCCATCCTTGTCGATCAGCTCCATCTGCACCACCGCGGAGGTATCCTCGGCGCTGTACTCCTTGCGATCCACCCGTTCCAGCACCTCCTGGCCGCTGTTCGCCAGCGCACCCGGCGCCAGCAGGGTCACGGTGGCCAATCCGGCCACGCAGGCCACAACGCGAGCCGATCGTCTCATCGCTCACCTCCCATCCTCGTTCGCCTTTCGCGGTCGCAAGACGACCGCAGCCAATCACTGTTTCGCCACCGAATCAAGCCTCGACGCTCAGCGGGCCTTGGACTGCAGCAGCCGCAGCGCGCGCGCCAGCTGCGGGTCCTGGCCGCGGCCGTCCCAGCTCACCTCCTGGTCCGGCTCGATGCCCTCGTAGATGGGCGTGCCCTTGGGCGAATAGTAACGCCCGGTCGACAGCTTGAGCGCCGAGCCGTCCATCAGCTCCAGCACCACCTGCACCGTGCCCTTGCCCAGGGTCTTCTCGCCCACCAGCGGACAACGGTCGTAGTCGCGCAATGCCATGGCCACGATCTCGCTGACGCTGGCCGATCGGTGATCGACCAGCACGACCATGGGCAGCTCGCGGTACGGTCCCGGTCGCGGGTTGCGCTCGACCTCGGATCGCATGTGCTTCTTGCTCACCACCCGCACCACCTCGCCGGCCGGCAGGAACAGACCGGCCACCGCCGTGCCCTCGGTGACCAGGCCGCCCGGATTGCCGCGCAGATCGAGCACCAGACCTTTAAGCCGGCCGTCGAAGTGCTGGCCCAGCTTGCGCATCACCGCGGCCAGCCGCCGCCCCGAGCCGTCGCGAAAGTTCATGATATGCACGTGGGCCAGCCCGCCCTCGATGGGCGTGACCGCCATATTTCGCTTGGGCTCGGCGGCCAGCTTCAACCGATGCTTCTCGCCGGCGACCACCACCTCGACCTCGGCCCCCAGCGGGCCGCGCATCAGCGCCAGTGCCTCCAGCTCATTGAGCCGTTCGGCCGGCCGGCCGGCGATGGCATCGATCCGCATGCCGCGGCGCAGATCGGCCGCGGCAGCCGGCGAGCCGGCCTGCACGTCGAGCACCCGCAGCCCGTCGCCCCAAAGCTCGACCAGCATCCCGGTCGAGCCCAGCTGCCGGCTGCCGTCGTCCAGTAAGCGCGGGTAGAGTTCGGCGTCCAGGTAGACGCTCCAGGGATCGCCGCAGTGGGCCACCAGCTGGCGCACCATGGCCCGTTGCAGCGCAGCCGGCTGGGCCAGGTTCTGGTCGACCACCAGGCCGGCGGCGGCCATCAATGCCTTCTCCAGCGCCGGGATGTCGCGCAGGGCCTGGCGGCGGATGGACACCTTCTGGCCGCCGGCTTCGAGCCGGAACAGCTCGGGCTGGCCGTGCAGCCGGATGCGGCATTCGGGTGCCGCCTGGTGCAGCCCCTCCAGGGCGCCGAGCAGCAGCGCCGACGGATTGGCGCGGTCGACGAAGGCCACCTCGAAGTGGCGCAGCACCTCGTGCAGCGCATCGAATCGGTCATCGGCCCGGCCGGCGCTCGGCAGCAGCAGTCCGATCACCAGCAGCAACGGCGGAATACGCCCCGCAGCACCCATCGCGCTCTCCTTTTCCGCCCCCGGCCGACGGGCCGGGGCAGCATGCTTCATATACCGATCAACGCACGCCGAAGCTCTGAAATTCGCCCTGGGCGGACTGCCATTCGGTCTCCACCGCTTCGACCCGCGCCTGGGCCGGGCCCCGCCGGCACCAGTCGACCAGCGACTCCAGCCGCTGCCGCGGTCCTTCGGCCAGCAGCTCGACCGAGCCGTCGGGTCGGTTGCGCACCCAGCCGGCGACCCCCAACCGCTCGGCCTGGTGGACGGTGCTGAAACGATAGCCCACCCCCTGCACCATGCCGGTGATGCGGGCGTGTACGCGCGCGTTCTCGCTGCTGGCGTCCATGGTTCCCTCCCCGGATCGTCCGGCTACAGCACGTCGCTGGCGATCTCGGCCAGCTGGCTGCGCTCGCCCTTGCGCAGCGTCACCGTGCCGGTGATGCTGCGGCCCCGAAATCGGTTCACCACGTGGCTCAGGCCGTTGTTGGACGAGTCCACGTAAGGGTTGTCGATCTGGTACAGATCGCCGGTCAGCACGATCTTGGTCTCGTCGCCGGCGCGGGTGATGATGGTCTTGACCTCGTGGGGTGTCAGGTTCTGGGCCTCGTCGATGATGATGTACTGGTTGGGGATGGAGCGGCCGCGGATATAGGTCAACGGCTCGATCTCGATCAGGCCCATGTCCATCAGCTCACGGTACGAACGGCCCTGGCTCTTGTCGCGCCGGGTCAGGTTCATCAGCAGCTCGACGTTGTCGTAGATCGGCTGCATCCAGGGGTTGAGCTTGTCCTCCACATCGCCCGGTAAAAAGCCGATGTCGCGGCCGAGCGGGAAGATGGGTCGCGAGACCAGCAGCCGCTGGAACACCCCCTCCTCGGAGGTCTTGTGCAGACCGGCGGCCAGGGCCAGCAGGGTCTTGCCGGTGCCAGCCTTGCCGGCCAGGGTGACCAGTTTGACCCGATCGTCGAGCAACAGGTCGAAGGCGAAGGTCTGTTCGCGGTTGCGCGGCTGAATGCCCCAGGTGCCGCCCCGCGGCTTGATCAAAGGGTTGATACGCACCCGCTCGGGATCCACCCGCGCCAGAGCGCCGTGGTTGCTGGCCGCGGCGTCGCGCAGGTGGACGAACTGGTTGGCCACCGCTTCCCAATCGGGCAGCTCGGCGAGATCCAGGCTGCCGTCGGCGTAGAAGCGATCGACCAGCTCGCCGCTGGTCTCCAGCTCAGCCACCCCGGAGTAGATATCGTCGGCCGTCACCCGCTCGGTATCGAAGTCCTCGGCGATGATGCCCAGCGAGTCGGCCTTGATGCGCAGGTTGGTGTCTTTGGTGATGAAGATGGTCGGCTTGTCGGGCTCGCGCTCGTTCAGCTCGAAGGCCACGGACAGGATCTTGTGATCCATCTTCTGGCCGATGCCTATCTCGGCCGGCAGCTGGCGGTTGGTGAACACCACCCGCAGGGTGCCTCCGGTGGGCATGACCACGCCTTCGTTCAGCCGGCCGGTGGCGCGGAACCTGTCCACCATGCGGCCCACCATGCGCGCATTGCGGCCCAGCTCGCTGAGCTCCTTCTTGAACCGGTCGATCTCCTCGATGACGTAGATCGGAATGATCACGTCGTTGTCGCCGAAGGACAGCACGGCGTTCGGGTCGTGGAGCAGCACGTTGGTGTCGAGGACGAAGTTCTTTTTCATTTCAGGCTCCCGGAGGCGCTGCGGCGGCGATGTCGGCGTATTGGACGGTCCGATCGCGGCCCCCGTCCTTGGCCTGGTAGAGGGCCTGGTCGGAGCGATCGATCAGCTCCTGGCGGTGACGGGCATGATCGGGCAAGGTACAGATGCCCAGCGACAGGGTGATGCGAAACTGCTTGCCGTCGCAGGTGAAGGATTGGGCCTTGATCTGTTCGCGGAAGCGCTCGGCCAGCTGCCGGGCGCCTTCGGCATCGGTCTCGGGCAGGATGATCGAGAACTCCTCGCCGCCGTAGCGGCAGACCCGGTCGGCTTCGCGGGCCAGATCGCTCAATACCCGGGCCACCCGGCGCAGCACTTCGTCGCCCATGGGATGGCCGTAGGTGTCGTTGACGGCCTTGAAGTGATCGATGTCGGTCAAGATCATCGACAGTCTCCTGTCGTAGCGCAGCGAGGCGGCCACTTCCTCATCTAGCATCTCCTTGAACCGCCGGTGGTTGTGCAGTCCGGTCAGCCCGTCGGTGGTGGCCAGGCGTTCGAGCTGCTCGAAGCGCTGGGCGTTCTGGATGGCGATGGCGCCGATGTTGGTGAGGATCTCGAGCAACTCGACCATGGCGCCGAGCTCGTCGGCCGCGGCCGGAAACAGCCGCGGATCGCGGCCGGCCACCACCAGCGCCCCGATGGCCTGCTCCTCGCCGGGCTGCGACTTGCGCCCCTCGGTGCCGGCCACCTTGAGCGGGAAGCACTTCAACGCGCGCAGGCCGGTCAAACGCAGGCCGTGGCCGAAAACCTGGCGGTGGCTGCGGCTGCGGCGCTCGAAATCGGTCGCCGGCAGCACGGCGCAGCTCTGAACGCACTGGTTGACCAGGCTCTCGGGCTCGATCTCTTGCTGGGCGTGCTCTCGCTGCCAGGCGTCGAAGGCGCTGCCGGCCCGCACCCCGGCCAGCCAGGTGCTGCTGCCGTCGCGCAGGGCGATGGCGGTGAAGTCGGCGAGCGGGAACAGGCTCTGGACCTGCTCCAGCAAGGCATCGACCACCTCGGCCAGGCTGACCGAGCGGATCAGCTGCTCGGAGGCGGACAGCAGACCGCCCATCTTCTCGGTCGCGCTCAGCACCCGCTCGGTGTCGATCGAGTGCAGCAGCTCCTGGGCGGCCGCGAACAGCAACCGCTCGTCGTCCTCGCCGAAAGCCACATCGGCGCAGCGATCGACCAGCAGCACGCCGCGCGCCCGGGTCTCGCCCTGCTCGTCCTGCTCCAGTATGGGCACGCCCATGAAGGTCTTGAGCTCCACCCGGCGCTGGTAGTAGGCGAAGCGGTCGGCGTCCCAGCGGGCGTGGTTGAACGAGACCGTGTGCCTGTTCTTCAGGATGGCCCCCAGCACCCCGCGGCCGGCCGGCAGCGGCTCGTCCACCAGCGCACCGTCGTCCCCGCCGCCGAGGTGGTCCATCAGCTTCAAGCTGCGGCCATCCTTGTCCAGCAGGAAGAAGGCCACCGTGTGCGGCCGCAGGGCTTCGTACAGGATCACCAGCAGCGAGCGCACCCGCTGGCGCAGCTTCGACAGCGAGGAGCGCTGCCGCTTGTCGGCCGAGCGTTCGCCGCCACGCAGGTCGGCCACCCCGGCGTGCAGCCGGTACTGCTGGGCGTCGCGCTCCTGCTGTATCCGTTCCAGCTTGGCCTGGACCTGCCGTTCGCGGGCGTCGCGGCCGGCCTCGAGGCGCATGTGCAGCGCCAGCCCGGCCACCAGCAGGCGACCCAGGTAGGCGAAGGCGACCAGGGCCAGCACCGCGGCCAGCAGCGACCAGCCCTGGTCGCGCCACAATGCCGCCCAGGTGGTGCGTCCGGCCAGCGCCGGTGTCAACGCCGGCAGCAGCACCAGCCCGATCGCCAGCACCAGGCCGGCGGAGGCGCGGCGCCGATCGGCCTCCAGTCCGCCGATGGCGGCCAGCAGCAACCACAGCAGCGGGGCCAGCGGACCCGACAGGCCGCCGGTGAGCTGGATCAAGGCGCTGGCGGCGCAGATGACCAGTAGCTCCAGCTGCCAGAACGCCTGGCCGGCGCTGCGCTGATCGGGCACCAGGCTTCGCCGCACCCGGTAGACGAGGTACAGCCGGTGCACCAGCAGCAGCGCCACCGCCGCCGTGGCCACCAGCCAGGGCCAGCCGGGCTGCGGGCCCCGGCTGGCCGGCAGCGCGGCGGCGTAGCCCGAAGCCACCAGGTAGACCAGCGCCTGGCGTTCAAACCAGCCCAACCCGGTGGCCAGGTGTCGGCCCAGACCCATGCCCCGTCGCTCCCGCGCTCAGCGCGCCGCGTCCGGCTGGCCGCCGTCTACACTCTCGGACAGCTGGATGATGACCTCGTCGGGCCGCAGCAGCCCGAGCTCCTCGCGGATGACTTTTTCCTGATAGTCCCGCCTGTTCTGCAGCGCATCGACCTCCAGCGCCAGCCGCCGGTTCTCGGCCGCCAACTCGCGGTTCTCGCGCTGCAACCGCTCGAGCTCGGCGGCCAGTTGGGCCCGTTTGCCGCTGCCGGGCCCGAGCAGGCCGTAGCCCGCCAACCCCAGCGCCAGCGCCAAGGCAATGGTGAACAGGATCTTCTCGCGGGTGCCCAAGTTCGGCCTACTCCTCGACCGTGGCGATGGCCAGCCGCTTCAACCCGAGCGTGGCGGCCATGTCCATCACCTCGACCACCCGCCAGTGGGGCACGGTCCGGTCGGCCTGGACCACAACCAGGGTCTGGGGGCTCTCCTGGTGGATGTGCTCGAGTTCGCTGCTCAGATCCTGCTTGCTGACGGCCTCGCCGCCCATGACGATGCGGCCATCGTCCAGCACGGCCACCACCACGTGCTGGGCCATGGCTGGAATCTGGGTGGACTTGGCCCGGGGCAGATCGAGTTCGATGCCGCCTTCCTTGACGTTGATGGCGAAGGTGGTGGTCAGCAGGAAGAAGACCAGCAGCTGGAAGACCATGTCGATCAAGGGGGTCAGCTCGAGGGTGATCTCCTCATCGCCCCCGTGGCGCTCGCCGAAGTTCATTCACCCTCCTCCGCCGGCTCCTGCCGGCAGGCCTCGGCCGACAGCTGCTGCACCAGGCGGAAGGCGTTCGACTCCATATCCAGCACCAGAACGGAGATACGCGAGCGGAAGTAGCGGTACATGGCGAAGGCCGGGATGGCGATGATCAACCCGGTGGCGGTGGTGATCAACGCCTGCCACACGCCGGCTGCGACCACGCTGGGGTTGCCGACCACCTTCAGCCGCTCCACGTCGCGGAACGACTCGATCAGACCCAGCACGGTGCCCAGCAGGCCCATCAAGGGCTCGAGCGCGGCGATGGCGCCCAGCGCACCGACCCAGCGCGACAGCCCGGAGGCTTCCTGGCGGCCGGCCAGCTCGAGCGCCTCGGTCACCTCGGCCCGCGGCCGGCCGGCCTGCTCCAGCCCGGCCGCCAGCACCCGGGCCACGTGGGTTTCGTTCTCGCGGCAGGCCGACAGCGCCTCGGAGCACTTGTTCTCGGCCAGCATCCGGTCCATGCGCTTGAGAAAGGCATCGGGAGCCACCCGCGACCGCTGCAGGGCCCACAGGCGCTCGATGACGATGGTCAGCGCCAGCACCGACCCGAGCAGGATCGGCACCATCATGAATCCGCCGCGCATCAACGTGTCGACCATGGTGCTCTCCCTCGTGCGAGCGACATTCGAATTGGCGATTCTATCATAATAACGCGGCGTGGCAATACGGACGGGGCCATATTGCTGCGAGGCTAGAGAAGACGCTGCACCAGCCGTTCGAGCTGTTCGACCGGGATCAGGCCGACGAACACCCGCACCAGCCGCCCCCGGCGGTCGAACACCATCAGCGTGGGCACGACATCCAGCGGCCCGAAGGGCGACTCGCCCTGGCGGATTTCCTCGGTGGCCAAAGCCACCGGGTACGGGATCTGCATCCCGGCCGCGTAGCCGGCCACCACCCCGCGGCCCAGTTCGTCGAGCGCCACGCCCACCACGGCCAGGCCGTCGTCGGCGTACTTGGCCTGCAGCACCGCGTAGCTGCGGATGGCCACCACCGAGGGTTGGGCCCAGGTGGCGAAGAAGTCGAGCAGCAGCACCCGCCCCCGGTAGTCGGCCAGCGCGACGGTGCCGCCGTCGAGCGCCGGCAGCTTCTGGGCGTACAGCGCCGCGGGCGAAGGTGGATCGAGCGGGCCGGGCCGCTCGATCTCGGCGCCGGCACAGCTCCACAGCGCCAACCCGGCGACCAGGCACAGCACCAGCGCCCGGAACGGGCTAGCGCGGCTCGGCCTCGGTCCAGACGTAGACATCGCCGGCCACCTCCCGATCGAGGGCGAACTCGCTCTGATCGATCTGCACCACCAGCACCGGCGTGCGCTGGTGGATGCGCAGTTCGGTGCCCGGCGCGAAGCCCAACGACAGCAGCTGGTGCAACCGATCGTGGTCGCCGGTGCGAAGGTAGGCCACCCGCACCGGCTGCTCCGAGCAGGGCACTTCGCTGAGCGCATGGATCGCCTGGCGCACCTCGGTCTGGCCGGCCTCGCAGTCGGGCCCCGGCGGGATCGGCTTGCCGTGGGGACATTCATCAGGATGGCCCAACAGCGTGCAGATGCCGGCGGTCACCTCGGGCACCACGGTGTGCTCGAAGTCGCAGGCGATCTGCTCCGACTGCTCGGCGCTCATGCCCAGCACATCGACCAGCAGCCGTTCGGCCAGCCGGTGGCGGCGGATGATCGAGCGCGCCCGGCTCTCACCATCGCCGGTCAGCTCCACCCGCTCGCCGACCAGCCGCACAAGTCCCCGCTTCTGCATCCGTTCCAGCGCATCGCGGCCTACCGTCACGTGGGAACGGGCCAAACACTGCTCCACCGTGTCCATTCCCTCTTCGCGGCAGGTCCAGATGGCCTCGAGCAGCTCGTCGACCTCGCGCTCGTTCGCATCCATCTTCTCAGTGCTCAAAACGTCACCCCCAGCGCGCGCAGCACCTGGTTGACCAGGGCGCCGAACAAGAGCGAATAGGTCATGACGAAGACCAGAATGGCGCTGCCCGCGACCAGGCCACGCTCCTTGAACATCACCAGCAGCGTGTTGACGCAAGGGATCATCAGCGTCATCACCAGCAGGGTGACCACCGCCTGCACCCCGTCGTAAGCGCCACCCATGGCCTGCTGGACCAGCAGGGCGGCCCCGGCCTCGCGGCGGACGAAGGACATCAGGAAGACATCGGCGCTTTCGGGCGGCAGCCCCACGAATCGCACCAGCACCGGGCGCGTCAGATCGCGCATGTCGTCGATCAGGCCGAGCTGATCGAGGCAATAGAGCACCAGGGTGCCGAGCACGAAGTAAGGGATGGCCTCGCGCAAAAACCAATAGAGCCGATGGCCGGTCTTGGTCAGGGTATTGCGCAACCGCGGGGCGCGCAGCGGCGGCAACTCGAGCAAGAAGTCCGGCCGCCGTCCGGGCAGGATGCGGTTGGCCAGCCAACCCACCAGCCCGAACTGGAAGAAAATCAGTCCGAACGTCAGCAGGGTGGCCCCGATGCCGAGCCGGCCCAGCAACACCATCATCACGCCCAGCAGCGGGGCGCAGGGCGCGGCCAGCACCAGCAACAAGGTGGCGATCAGGCGCTGCTTGCGGCTGTCGAGCATGCGGGTGGTCAGCACCGCCATGGTCACGCAGGAAAACCCCATCACCAGCGGCACCAGGCCCTTGCCGGTCAGCCCGATACGCCGCAACGCCCGGTCGAGCAGCAACGACATACGCGGCAGGTAGCCCGAGTCCTCCAACACCGCGAAGGCCAGGAAGAACGTCGCCAGCACCGGCAACACGATGCCCACCGGCAGCACCACGCCGACGGTGATCAGACCAAAGGGTCCGATCAACAGCTCACGCACCCAGGTGGCGGGAAATCGCTCCACCAGCCCCTCGAGCCAGGGCAGCAACCACTCGCCGAACAGCTGGCCTTCCAGCAGATCGACCAGCACGGTGGCCCCGAGCCAGCCGACGAACAGGTAGACCAGCGCCAGCACCAGCACCACCAGGGCGATGCCAGACGCCGGCCGGCGGGACCAGACGGCCAGCCGGTCGGCGAATCGGGTGCGCGCTGGCGGGGTCAGCCGCACCACCGACCGGGCGGCCGACTCGGCCTGGACGTGCTCGGCCTCGGTCAGGGCGATGTCGGGCTGCAGCGTCGAGGCGCCCCGGCTCTCTTTGAGCGCCTCGATGACCGCCTTGGCCACATCGCTGTCCACGTGGTCATCGAGCACATCGTGGGCCCGCGGCAGATCGGCCAGCAGCTGGTAGGTCAGGCCGGGAGCCGAGACCGGGCTTTCGGCCAGCAGTTCGCGGATGCGCTCGGCCGCGGGCCGCAGCGGCTCTGGCAACTCGAGCCGCAAGCGGATCGGACGCGCGTCGTCCAGGCTGCGGCGCAGCTGGCCCAGACCGCGACCCTCGACCGCCACGGTGGACACCACCGGCACGCCCAGCAGGGCGCTGAGCGCTTCGGCATCCACCTCCACCCCGCGCTGCAGCGCCTCGTCGGCCATGTTCAGCGCCACCACCACCGGCAGCTCGGTCTCGGCCAGCTGCAGGGCCAGGGCCAGACCGCGACGCGGGTTCTTGGCGTCCATCACCAGCACCACACCGCCGACCCGCTGGCGGACCAGCAGGTCGCGCACCACGAAGGCATCCTCGGAACGGTCCTGCAGCGAATGGACGCCCGGGGCATCGACCAGCCGGGTGAAGCGCTCCCCGGGCAGCTTGCCGCTCGCCAGCTGCATCCCGGTGCCCGGGTAGTCGACCTGTTGCTGCTCGCGGCCCACCAGCCAGGAGAATACGGTGGTCTTGCCGACCTTGAGATGCCCCACCAGCAGCAGCGACTCCGGGCCGAAGCGGTGGTGCAGGCGTCGATTCCAACCGCGGCGCCGGCGGCGGCGGCCGCCGCGGCGGGGTCCGGAACGCTGGCCGTGTCGATTTCCCTGCCCAGACATCACGTCAGCATGAATGGATCGCAGCGGACCCGGCGTCAAGCATTTGCCCTGCAGAATCGACAGGCCTGCACCAACCCGCGCCGCTTTGCCGCCCGATAGGGGTCGGAGATGTGGTCGTCGTGGCAAGCGAAGCCGAGCAGCCGCCAGAGCCCGAGCAGCAGCGACCGGCCGCGGTTTCGCTTCTGGTGTACCTTTTGATTATTGCCAGGGATTAAAGAAAAAGGGCGATGCGAGTTGAACAGATTCGCTGTCCCCTTCAGAGCTTCAGGCCTTCACCCGGCCGGCACGTTTCCATCGCTGGAAGCGCCCATCCTCTCCTGGGGTTTTGCTCCCTCTCGGAGTATCTGAAGCGACGCTATTTCGCGCATTGGTTACGAAATCCCTCTTCGTCCTTCGCCCGTGATTCGGAAGCCGGGCTGGACCTTGAGGTTTTCGCGTCGCTTCTGGTCTGCCGGACTTTCTTCCGGCAGCGTACCTCCCTCAGGGTTGCAATCCCCTTCAGAGTATCACCGGGCGTGCCCACCGGACCCTCCAAACCTCGGGTCCAGCCGCTCTCATGGGGTTCGTTCCCCTTCGGCGCATGCGGCAGTCTGGAGCCCACTTCACCCGGGCTTGCCTCACCCGGTACGTTGCGCTCTCAGGTTTTCGCAACCTCTCAGCGCTTTGCTTCTCCAGACGCCTCCCGGCCTTGTTTCATGCCGGTAACGCCCATGGGGTTCCGCCCTTCAGAGCTTTCCCCCCGCGTCCAGCCGAGGACACCCTCTCGGGGCCTCCTGCCCTCCTGCCGTTGACCGCCGCGGAACGGCTCGACTCCAGGGCCTTGGGCCAGACGCGGATCCGTTGTCGTCGCGACCGTATTTCAGGTGACGCAACGACCCGCTGCTCTCCTGGGCTTTCATCCCCTCCAGGGTCCCGCCTCTCCCGCGATGAGGCTCCAAAAGAGCCCCTCCTCTCCTGACCTTGTCCCGCAACGACTCGCCGTCTCGCCACGGGATGGCCTCCAGAGTATTGCTCGGCGGGAGAGTTGGTCAGACTCTCTCGAGCCTGCCGACCCTCCTGGGGTTTGGCGCCTCTTCGCCGACTGCGCCCGCATCGCAGCGACCGTTTGAGCACGCCTCCACCGACCCCTTCACCCCGTAAACGAAATTCCGGGATCGGCCGCGGCGGCCCTTTCGGTCGAGCGGGTCACGGGCCGTCGTACGTGTCGGCGACGAACCCGAGCGACTCGCATCGCCCAGTGACCGAGCATAGCAAAAGCCCGGCGGCAGTCAAGCCCCTTTTTTCTGCGGAACCTTTATATCTGCCATAAGTCCGCATGAAACGCAAGAAAAATATTTGGGTCTTTTCTTTGTCGGCCGGCGGTCGCTGCCGGAAAGACAGCGAGGACCTCCTCGAAGAGCATTGGGGCGCTAAGAAAAATTGGATCGACCGACCGGTGACCGTCTATTGTCAGGGCTATCCGTGATCGCATGCTCTCTGATCATTGGCGCCCAAAGGGATGAACAGCATCGTTTTTGTTACACGTCCAACTGCGCGGGCTTCAGACCCCGGGCTGCCGCAAGGCGCTGCCATGCAACGGATGCCGCAAAAGGAGTTTCCGATACCGGCTCTGCAGGGCGGCTTCGGGGCCGTGCCGGCACGCTCGGCCGCACCGAGCAAGCCGTTCGGGCGACCGTGCTGCTGCAGTCTGCGCCGGACGGTTGCCATTTCCGGCTATCCTTCCATTTTCCGGCTGGTTGGGCTGGATGGCGACCTGTTTGCCGACCGGCGACTGGACATTGAGGTTGACTTCGACCCGATTTCGGGGCAATTGATAAGATGTCGATCGGGTCCACTGCCACGGGCGGGGGCCACGGTTGTTTGACAAGCACGCGGCGCGTCGACGAGGCCAGGCCTGGATCCATCGGGACCGGGACCGCTGAGCAGCGGCACAGATCCCCAGCATCAAGCGATTCAGCGCATCCGGGCTCCAGCCTCTGGACGGAGGGAGAACCGGTGCAACGCAAGATGTTCAAATCCAAGATCCACCGTGCCACCGTGACCGAAGCCAACCTCGACTACGAGGGCTCGGTGACCGTTGACTCGGACCTGCTGGAAGCGGCCGATATCCTGCCCGGCGAGGAGGTCCACGTCTGGGACGTGACCAACGGCGCCCGGCTGGTCACCTACACCCTTTCCGGGCCCCGCGGGTCGGGCTGCGTCTGCATCAACGGCGCGGCGGCGCACCTGGTGGCGCCCGGCGACAAGGTCATCCTGGCCACCTTCGCCCGCATGGACGAGATCGAGGCCCGCAACCACCAGCCGCGGGTGGTGCTGGTCGACGACCGCAATCGGGTGCGCGACCACGGCCACCGCGAGCAGGCCTTTCGCGCCTGCGAGTAGTCCGCGCCCGCCGGCGGCGTTGCTGCCGCTGCCAGAAACTTTCCGCGTTCTCCAGCCCGTGATAATGTTGCAGCGGTTGTCCGACCCCACGGCCGGGGGCGGCTCGTCGGGTCGAGCAATTCGAGTCGCCGAAGGGTGAGCATGTCCCGCGAGCAGTCGCCAGCCGCCCGTTGGTTTCGCCGCAGCATCCAGCTGATCCTGCTGCTGACCGTGATCGGTCTGCTGATCGGTCTCTGGCCGGACCGCTCGCTCGAGGTGCGGGTGGTGCCGGTGACCCGGGGGGTGGTCGAGGCCATGGTGCCCTCGATCCAGGCCGGTCGTGTCAAGGCCGAGCGCCGGGTGACGCTGCGGGCGGTCAGCGGCGGCCCGATCAGCGCACTGCACGTCGAGCGCGGCCAGAGGGTCGATCGCGGCGCCCGGCTGCTCGAACTCGACAACGCCGGGCTGGCCGCCCGACTGCGCCTGGCACGGGCCAACCTGGAGGCCGGCCGCAGCGCCCTGCGCACCGCCCGGCTGCGGCGCGACACGGCTCTGTCGGCCCTGGAGCGCAACCAGAAGCTGGCCGACCGCGGCGCCCTGTCGCCGGGTGCTCTGGAACGCTTTCAGGCCGAGCACGCCCTGGCCAAAGAAGCGGTGGCGGCCGCCGAGGCCAACGTGGCTCAACTGCAGGCCTCGGTCGAGCTCGCCCGCGAGGCGCTCGAGGACGCGCGTATCCGGGCGCCGTTCGCCGGGCTGATCACCCAGGTGCACGTGGAGCTGGGCGAGGTGATCTCGCCGGCCAATCCCCTGTTGGAGCTGGTCGACGACAGCCGGCTGACGATCGAGGCGCCGGTGGACGAAGCCGACATCGGGCAGCTGGATGCGGGGATGCAGGTGCGCATCGAAACCGATGCCTTCCGCGGCCGGCCCTTCACCGGCGAGCTGGACTACATCTCGCCGGTGGTGCTCGAGGACATGCGCCAGAACCGCTCGCTGCAGGTCGAGGTGGGTCTGGACGGCGCGGCGGCGCAGTTCAAGGTGGGCATGTCGGCCGACATCGAGATCGTCACCGACCGCCGGCAGGACGTGCTGTGGGTGCCCACCGCGGCGGTCATGCGCCGCGCCGATCGACGCCAGGTCTACGTACTCAACGGCGATCGGGCGCAGCTGCGCGACATCCAGTGCGGCCTGACCAATTGGGATCGCACCGAGGTGCGCGAAGGGCTGCGCGAGGGCGAGCGGGTCATCATCTCGTTGGAGGTAGACGGCCTGGGCGACGGAGTGCGGGTGCACCCGGCCGGCTCGGCCACCGCCGGACGAGCGGCGTACTGAGTTCGGGACCCCAGCCGACCTCCCAAAGGCGGCGAACGACGGAACTGCACATGATCGAGTTTCGCGAGATCACCAAGGTCTACCGCATGGGCACGAACGAAGTCCACGCGCTGCGCGGCGTGGACTTGGATGTGGCCGCGGGCGCCTACCTGGCCATCGTGGGGCCCTCGGGCTCGGGCAAGTCGACCCTGATGAACGTGATCGGCTGCCTGGATACCCCCACCGCCGGTACCTACCGGCTGAGCGGCGAGCTGGTCTCCAACATGCGCGACGATGCCCTGGCCGCGGTGCGCAACCGCCAGATCGGCTTCGTCTTCCAGACCTTCAACCTACTGCCACGCCAGTCGGCGCTGGACAACGTGGCCCTGCCCCTGCTCTACGCCGGTCTCGGCCGCCGCGAGCGGCGCCTGCGCGCCCAAGAGGCGCTTGCCCGGGTGGACCTGGCCGAACGCGCCCACCACAAGCCGTCGGAGCTCTCCGGCGGCCAGCGCCAGCGGGTGGCCATCGCCCGGGCTCTGGTCAACCGGCCCTCGATCCTGCTGGCCGACGAGCCCACCGGCAACCTGGATCAGAAGGTGGGCCGCGAGATCATCGACCTGTTTGAGCGGCTCAACGCCGACGAGGGGGTGACCCTGGTGATGGTCACCCATGACCGCGAGCTGGCCTCATTGGCCCAGCGCCAGGTCGAGATCGTCGACGGCCTGATAGTGCGCGACACCGGAGCCTGAGGCGCCATGGACTGGCTGGACCAAACGCGGGTGGCGGTCGATTCGATCCGCACCAACAAGCTGCGCTCCTTTCTGACCACGCTGGGGGTCGTCATTGGAGTGACCTCGGTGATCCTGCTGGTGGCCATCGGCGAAGGGCTGCGGGTCTACCTGACCGACATGTTCGCCGGCATGGGCTCGAACCTGCTGTTCGTCACCCCGGGCAAGCGCTCCACCCGCGGCGGCGGCCACGGCGCGCTGTCGACCGTGCGCAAGCTGACCCTGGACGACGTTCGCGCCCTGCGCCAGCGCTCCTACAACGTGGTCGGCGTGGCCCCGCGGGTCATGGGCGGCGGCGAGGTGGAGAACGGTCCCCTGGCGCGTGAGGCGCTGGTGCTGGGCACCGACGACGCCTACATCCAGGTGCACAACCTCGAGGTGGCCGCCGGGCGCTTTCTCAGCCGCGAGGACGCCGACGGCCGCCGGCGGGTGGCCATCATCGGCCAGACCATCGCCGAGGAGTTGTTCGGCGAGCGGGCGCCGCTCGGCCGGCCGGTCAAGATCGCCGACGCCCGCTTCCGCATCATCGGCACCATGACACCAAAGGGCCAGTCGCTGGGGGTCGACTACGACGAGGTGGTCTTCATTCCGGTCACCTGCGCGCTCGACCTGTTCAATCTCGAGGGCTTGAGCGCGCTGAGCGTCAAGGCGGCCAACGCCACCAACCTCGAGCCGGCCATCGCCGACATCAAGCGCATCCTGCGCCACCGGCACAATGACCGCGAGGACTTCACCATCGTCAGCCAGGCCGATCTGGTCAAGACGGCCAACCGCTTGACCAACACCATGACCCTGGTGCTGCTGGGCATCGCTTCGATATCGCTGCTGGTCGGCGGCATCGGCATCATGAACATCATGCTGGTGTCGGTACGCGAGCGCACCCGCGAGATCGGGGTGCGCAAGGCGGTCGGCGCCCGGCGGATGGACATCCTGGCCCAGTTCCTGATCGAGGCGGTGGTCATCAGCCTCATCGGCGGGCTGATCGGCCTGGGCCTCGGCTCCCTGATCGCCATGGCCATCACCTCGGCCGTGCCCGAGTTTCCGCCGCCGCAGATCACCCTGTGGGCGGTGCTGGTGGCTTTCGGCTTCTCGGTGGCCGTGGGTGTGTTCTTCGGCGTGGCCCCGGCCCGCAAGGCAGCCAATCTGGATCCCATCGCCGCGCTGCGCTACGAATGAGCGCCCACTGCCGGGGTTCGGCCATCTGTGGTATGATGGCCGCAAGTTGCAACCGACCGAAACGGCTGGAGATGGATCATGCTGAGACCGAGAGGCGCACCGTTCGCGTTCCCGCGACTTTCGCCTGTCGCCGCGGCCCTGCTGCTGGCGGCGGCCGGGCTGCTGGCCGCGCCGGGGCTGCGGGCCGAGCCGCGCTGGGTGCGTTGCTCGCCCACGGCCGATCCGGCCCACGCCATGTTCATCTCCTGGAACAGCGATGGCGACGGCGAGTCGATCGTACAGTACGGCCCGGACGCCGGCTACGGCCTCGAGGCCAGCGGCAGCGCCGAGCAGGTCGGTGACGAACTCGGGGTGGTGCACACCGTGGAGCTGACCGGGCTCGAGCCGGATGCGGTCTACCACTACCGGGTCGGAGGCCCGGCCGCGGGCTGGAGCGGCGATCACAGCTTCGTCACCGCCCCGGCCGACGTCTGCACCCCCTTCTCCTTCGGCGTGGCCGCCGACAACCGCGGCAATTTCTCCGGCACCTCGCTCTGTTGGGCCACGGTGCTGGAAGCCATCGCCGCCCAGGGAGTGGACTTCGTGATCAACTCCGGCGATCTCGTCGAGGAAGGCAAGAACGCCGACGAGTGGGCCGATTTCCTGGAGACCACGGCGCCCTGGATGGGCGCGTTCGCCATCGTGCCGGCGCTGGGCAACCACGACGACGACGACGTGGACGGCGACGGCGCGCTGTACAACCGGCTCTTCGCCCTGCCCCGCAATCCGGTCACCGGCACCGAGGACTTCTACTCCTTCGACTACGGCAACGTCCACTTCGTCTGCCTGTCGACCCACACCTACGACATCGCCACCCAGACGGCCTGGCTGGAGCAGGACCTGGCAGCCACCGACCGCATGTGGAAAGTGGTCTTCTTCCACGTACCGGTCTACTCCTCGGGCAGCCACGGCTCCAACGAGGACGGCAAGTCCTGGCCCTTCGTGCCCATCTTCGACGCCCACCACGTGGACCTGGTCATCAACGGCCACGACCACATCTACGAGCGCTACAACCCGATGGCCGGCCACCAGGAGGTGGCCTCCTACGACGAGGGCACCTGCTACATCGTCTCCGGCGGCGGCGGAGCGGCCACCGACCCGCTATACTGGTTCCGCGACAAGGAGGACGGCCTGGCCGTCGGCGATCCGCTGCACCACTACATCCACATCACCGTGTCCAACAACGTGATGCACGTGCGCGCCGAGCGGGTCTCGGGAACCGGCTGCCTGCAGGGCGGCCAGGGCGTGATCGACGAGTTCGACATCGTCAAGACCCTGGCCGACGATCCCTGCGCCGGGCCGACCGACGCCGACGGTGACGGCTTCTCGCCGCCGGCCGACTGCGACGATGGCGACGCCAGCGTGCATCCCGGCGCCGAGGAGATCTGCGGCGACGGCATCGACCAGAACTGCGACGGCAGCGACCAGCCGTGTCCCTGCGCCGACGCCGACGGCGACGGTTTCACCGATGCGGCCTGCGGCGGCGACGACTGCGACGACGGCGACCCGGCGGTTGAGCCCGGCGCCATCGAGCAGTGCGGCAATGGCGTCGACGACGACTGCGACGGCGAGACCGACGAGGCCGACTGCCAGAGCTGCAGCGACGCCGACGGCGACGGGTATCCAGCCGTCGAGCCGGGCTGTCCGGCCGGCGACGACTGCGACGACGGCGATGCGCTGGTCTACCCGGGTGCCGAAGAGCGCTGCAACGGCATCGACGACGACTGCGATGGCGAGACCGACGAGGATGCGGGCTGCCAAGGCTGTCTCGATTCCGACGGCGACGGTCACTACGCCAGCGGCGAAGACTGCCCGGCGGGCGACGATTGCGACGACGGTGAGCCGGAGGTGCATCCCGCCGCGGCGGAGACCTGCAACGGCCGCGACGACGACTGCGACGGCGAGACCGACGAAGAATTGGGCGAGCTGAGCTGCGGTGTGGGCGAGTGCGCTGCGGTGGTGCCGGCCTGCGTCGACGGCCAGCCCCAACAATGCCAGCCGGGCGAGCCGCCCGAGCCCAGCGAGGTCTCCTGCGCCGACGGGCTGGACAACGACTGCGACGGTCTGGTCGACGGCCAGGACGCCGACTGCGGCGCTGGCAAGACCAGCGGCTGCGGCTGCGCCACCGGCCCGGCGGCGGGTTGGCTGTGGCTGGCGCTGCTCGGCCTGGCCTGCCTGTTCGGCCACCGGCGGCGTATGAAATAAGCCGCGTCGTTCCAACCGCAAGAGAGTGTCGACAAATGGACAGCGCGTCGCTCCGACCCTAGGAGCGGGGTGGTGTGACTCGGCTGCCGGTCCTGTCTCTTCGCCGGAGCTGTGCTCTTCTAAGTTGAAGTTCCCCCGCCCGAAGGGCGGGGGATAATAAAATCAACGAGTTAGAGAGCACACAGGCCGTTGTTCCCATGTAAGCCCACTAGAAAAATCAGTGAGTTAGAAGTTCCCAAGGGAACTTCCATCTAAGGGGAAGGGCTGACTGGGGCGGGCGGTCGCCGGCCCGGAGCACTACTCTTCGTCGTCTTCGTCGTCCTCTTCTTCGCCCTCTTCGCCTTCCCCACCCTCGTCATCCACGGCGGGTTTCTCCTCGACCGATTCTTTGGCGGCGGGTTCGTCCTGGCCCGCCGGGTCGCCGGTCGCGGGCGGGGCGGCCTGCTGGCGGTCGGCTGCGGCGTCCTTGGCCAGCGACTTGTAGCCGTGGTAGCGATGCTCCTCGTGGGTACCGCCGACGTGGCCGTCGCCGGGCATGCCGTTGGGGGTGAACAGGCCCTTTTCCAGCTTCTCGGTGTAGTCGAGCTTGGGCGGCTTCTGCTTGTTGCACGCGAAGGTGAAGACCAAGGCGAGCAGCGCTGCGGCCAACAACCAGATCTTGTTCATCGCATCCTCTCCTGCTCGGCCCGCAGGGCCGGATGGTTCACGTCGGACACCAGGGCGCAGAGTATGCCCAAGTCGCCGAACTTGTCAAATGAAAACAACTACAAGCGTTTGCCGCAGGGCTTGATCGGGCGCCTGTTGCGGTGGTAGCGTCAGGCAGACCAGCCGAAATGGAGGCGAGCATGCGGTCCACTGCGTTGCAGCTGTTGGCGATCGGGTTGTCCTGGCTATGGATCGGTTGCGGGGGCGACGGTACGTCCTATACCCCGTGCACCAGCGATGACGATTGCGAAGCGGGCACCCTGTGCCTGGACGGCGAGTGCCAGCCGGCGCCGTCGTGTACCGAGGACGCAGACTGCGCCGGGGGGCGGGTCTGTCTGGAGGGATACTGCGCCAAGGCCGAATGCAACGAGGACGCCGACTGCGGCGCCGATCAGCACTGCGAGGAGCACCGCTGCGTCGACGGGCCGCGCTGCAACTGTGCCACCGACGCCGACTGCGCCCCGGACGAGTACTGCGAGGACGAGTGCACCTGCCAGCCGCGCCAGGACGTGCCCTGCGCCCAGGATGACGAGTGCGCGGCCGGCGAGCTGTGCCTCGACGGGATCTGCCAGCTGGCGCCTTCTTGCAGCCAAGACGCCGACTGCCCCGCCGACACGGTCTGCGAGGATGGCAGCTGCGCCCGGCCGTGCGCCGCCGACGAGGACTGCGGCAACCCGCAGCTGGTGGCCTGCATCGACGGCCACTGCGTGGATCGCTGCCTGCGCGACCAGAACTGCCCGGCCGGCCAGATCTGCGAGGACAACCTGTGCGTCCCGGCCGAGTGCAGCAGCGACGCCGACTGCGACGGCGAGCTGGTGCGCTGCAACGGCGGCCGCTGCGAGAGCTACACGCCCTGCGAGACCGACGCCGACTGCGAGCCCAACTACGAGTGCATCGATCAGATCTGTGAAGAGCGGCCGCAGTGCAGCATCGATCAGGACTGCTGGGACCAGGGCCTCGACGACATGATCTGCATCGACAACCACTGCCGGCCGGTGCCCAGCTGCGAGACCGAGGCCGACTGCGACGCCGATCAGGACTGCATCGGCGGCCGCTGCCTGCCCCACGTCTGCCGCGGCGATGCCGACTGCGACGCCGGCCAGATCTGCGTGGCCGGCGCGTGCGTGGCGCCGGATCCGGGGGACACGGTCTACGAGGTGATCATCCTCAACTCAGGCGGTCCGATCGTCGCGGGCCAGCAGTTGCAGCTCGCCGCCATCGCCTTGAACCAGGCCGGCGACGAGCTGCCCGGCGTCGAGCTGAACTGGAGTTCGGACGCGCCGGATCGGGTGGCGGTCGATGCCGCCAGCGGTCTGGCCACCGGCGGCGCCGAGGCCGGGCCGGCCGCCATCACGGCCACCGCGGTGGCCGCCGGAGTGGACAGCGATCCGCTGCAGCTGACCAATCAGCCGGCCGTGGCGGCCGACGAGCTGCGGGTGACCGTGATCGATGCGCTCGACCGGCAGCCGGTCGCAGGGGCCACGGTGGTGCTCGACGACGGCGAGGCGCCGCAGACGCAGGCGACCGACGCCGGCGGCGTGGCCAGCTTCGCCGCTCCGGAGGCGGCCGTGGACATCCACGTGTTCAGCGCCGAGCACAACTACGTCTCGGTCATCGCCACCAGCGCCGTCGATCTGCTGCTGCCGCTGCCCGCCCGCTCGGGCAACGCCGCGGTGGGCGGTTTCACCGGCCAGATGACATTCGCCGGCATGGGCGCGCTGGGGCTGGGCGTGGCCGGCACCAGCCTGGCCGGCAACCTGATCGACATGAGCTTCGCCCAGCTGATGGGCCAGATCTTCCAGGTGCCGATTCCCAACACCGAGTACAACCTGCCGCTGCCGGCCCAGCTGGTGGCCGAGCTGTCGGCCATGGGCCAGGACATCGCCATCAAGGACACCTACTACGTGGTCGGCCAGCGGGGGCTGCGCACCGGCTGGAGCATGGGCGGCCGCATCGACGACGACGTGCTGTGGAACCTGGCCGGGGGCGGCCAGGACATCGAGACGGTGCTGATCGAGCTGCTGCCCTACTTCTCGCTGCTCAACCACGGGGTGCACCCGGTGGTCGATGTCTTCCCCTACCCGCTGGTGGCCGATGCCGACGACCGGGACAACGACGGCGACACGGCCGAGATGCGGCCCGACTGGGACGCCATGCTGGATCTGGACATGGCGCCGACCACGCCGCAGAACCTGGCGCTGGGGGTGACCACGCCGCAGCTGCCCGCACATGCCGGCGCCCAGATGCGCACCGCCATCTACGTCACCGGCGCCATGACCCCCTTGGGCTTCACCCCGCTCGGCATGAGCGCCGAGCAGGATCCGAGCGGGCTGATTCCGCCGCTGGTGCTCAAGATGGCGCCGGCCTACGGCGGGCTCGAGGCCGGCGGCTACGCCGTGCTGGTGCTCGGCTTCCCGCAGACCGACCAGAACGAGATGGCCACCGACCTGGCCGCGGTGTTGCACGTGACCGAGCAGTTGCCGACCGACGTGGAGTTCGCCGGCGGCTTCTTGGGCTTCCCGGAAGACGCCAGCTTCGACGCCGGCAGCCGCACCCTGGTGGCCAGCCGGGTCGACGGGGCCGACCTGTTCCGCTCGGCGCTGACCGGAGCCGAGGGCGGTTGGGACGTCTACCTGGCCAATGCCGACACGGTGACCTACACCCTGCCGGCGCCGCCCGACGGCATGGCCGATCTGGCCGCCGGCGCCACCGTCACCCTGGGCCCGATCGACCTGGTCGAGGGGTTGACCTACGACGATCTGCTGACCTTCGACGGCGCCGACCTCGACCGCATCAACGACCTGGCCCAGGCCTTCTCGCGTTATCAGCTGCAGTGAGCCGGCAGGTGGGGGATCAGCCGGCGGCCTGGAGCGAGGCCAGGTTCATCAGGTCGAGCCAGCGGGCGATGGTGCGTTCGGTCTCGAACCCGATATCGTCGAAGCGGGCCACCACCCCGACGTGACCGCGGGCGGGCATGACCTGGGCCACCGTGCCGCTGGTCTCGACCTCGACCCCCAGGCCGATCAGGGCCACCTTGACGTACACCCGCTGGCCGATCATGGGAATCTCGGTCGTCTCGAAGTAGAAGCCGTTGATGCCCAGCCGCCCGTAGCGCTCGCTGTAGTCGCCGCCACCGGAGCGGATGGCCAGTTGGACCTCGAAGCGCGGCGAGTCACGGCGGTCCTCGGCGATCGGTTGCTTGGCACGTCTCATGGCCAACCTCGCTCTCTGGCTGTGGTACATGACGAACTCCTCTGCGGCCGCCCGGCGGCCCTCGCTGCCAACCATCTTCCATCGATTGTGCAATGGCTGTGCCACGCACCGACCGGGTATCGAGGCCGGTCCGCCCTCGTCTTCAACATATTGTTTTAGCTGACTTAATACGGAAGTTTCGCCCGATGCCGGCAGCGATGTCCACTGTGGTCGATCAGCACCAGGTCTGACATCCGTGGCAGATCGGAGCCGGGTCGTGGAAAAACCGACGTGATCGCGGTCACATGAACAGCCGCGCGAGCATGCCCGGCAGCCGCAGCCAGAAGCGGGCCGAACCCGGCGCGGCATCGCCGCCGCTGCGCAGGGCGCGGATGGCGCGGTCGATGCGCCGGTCCTCGATGCGGGCCAGCAGCGGCACCAGGTGGCGGATCTGGTCCAGCCAGACCTGGCCGTTGGCGCGGCGCCAGCGCGTGTGGTAGTCGGGCAACGCATAGCTGCTGCCGGCCAGGCTGCGGTTGGCGGCCGCGCCGGCCAGGGCCCCGCAGCTCAGCGCGCCCGAGATGGTGGCCAGGCCGTAGCTGGCCAATGCATCGCCGGCCAGCACCACGTTGTCGCGGTAGCTAAGCGGCGCCGGCTCCAGCAAGCGCACGATGGCCGACCGGTTCACCAGCCGCCGGCCGGCGCCCAGCCGCTCGATCCTGTCGTCCAGCCGCGCATCCAGATCCTGCGGCACGCCCCGCGGCCCGACCAGCTGGAACACCGCCGCCAGCATCCGCTCGCCGGCCGGCAGGGCCGCGAACCAGGAGCCGCTCTGCTCGAACTGCAGCAACAGGCTATCGGCCGGCAGATCGAGCCGATCCAGCTCGACCTCGCGCTCGAACAACACCGCCAGCTTCTCGCGCTGCATGCCCAGCGCATCGGCCACCAAGCTCTGGCTGCCGTCGGCGCCGATCAGCAGCCGGCACTCGTGGTCCGCGTCGGCCCGCACCCGGGCGCGGCGGCCGTCGAAGTCCACGCCGCGCACCGGCGCATCGATGCGCACCTCGGCGCCCGACTCCAAAGCCCGGCGCAGCAGCGCCCCCTTGATGCGCCGCTCGTCGAGCAGCAGCACAGGCCGGCCGAGCTGCAGGCTGGCCCGCTCGCGCACCCCGCGCAGCTCAAGCCGGCTGACCCGACCGCGCACCCCGCCCTCGACCAGCAGATCGAGCGCGTGCAGGTAAAGGTTGTCGCCGCGGGCCTCGAGGCGCTCGCGCAGCGGCAAATGGATGCCCAGGCAGCCGCGGTGCTTGTCGACCACGCTGGAATGGCGCTCGAGCACCAGCACCGAGCGGCCCGGCAGCTGGGTAGCGCAGGCCAGGCCGGCGTAGCTGGCACCGACGATGATGGCGTCGTAACGGCCCACCGCGGGACGACCTCCTCAACGATCCTCGGATTCGGGCTCGCCGGAACGATCGTTTACAGCCAGGCCCAGCCGCCGGCCGAGGTCGTGGATGATGGCGGCATGCACCGCATCCGCCGGCTGGGCGCCGTCGATCGGCACGATGGTCTCGTCCGGCAGCAGGACGGCCAGCCGCCGGTAGCCGTCGACCAGCCGCCGCTGCAGCGCGTCGCGCTCGTACATCTCGGCCGCGGAGCGGTTGCTGCGCCGGGCCGCGGCCTGGTCGGCGGGCAGCTCGAGCACATAGGTCACGTCGGGCGACCGGGCATGGGCGTTGAGCCGGCGGATCCAGTCCAGGTCACCGTCCAGCGACTGGTACAGCAGACTGGAGTGGTAGTAGCGGTCCGAGACCACCACCGCCCCGGTCGCCAGCCAGGGCTCGATCTCGACCTGCAGGTGGTCGAGCCGGTCGGCGGCGAACAGCAACGCGATAACGTCGTTGGCCATCGGCCGGCTGCTGCCGTCGGGCAGCCGGGCCACCAGCCGGTGGCCCATCACCTGGCGCAGCAGGGCGCCCACCGGGCCCCGGGTCGGCTCGGCGGTCAGCAGCGCCCGCCGGCCGCGCTGCTCGAGCCAGTCGACCAGCCGGCCGGCCTGGGTGGAGGTCCCGGCCCCGTCGATGCCCTCGATGACGATGAAGCGGCCGGCCGCCGCCTGGGGATCCATCGATTCGCGCTCCGAGCTCTCCAACCCCGAGGGCCGGGAAGTCCACCTCAATCGATGCGGCGCAGCACCTTGCGCGCCATGCGGGCCAGTCGGCCGCGGGGCTCGGTCTCGAGGAAACGGGTCAGCAGCTCCTTGGCCCGCTGGTCCTTGCCGTCGTCGAACTCCAGCAGCCCCAACCGGTAGAGGGTCAGCTGGTGCTCCGGGGCCTGTTTCAACACCTTCTCGTAGACCTTGCGCGCCGGGCGCAGCCGTTGCTGCCGGTCGTAGGCGGCGGCCAGCTCGTATAGCGGCTCGGGGTCGTCTTCCGGCGCATGCTTGACCGCCTTGGCGAAAAAGTAGCGCGCCCGGGCGTAGCGCTTGTCGCCGGCCCGCTTGTCGCGCAGCATGGCCCGACCCGCGGCCAGGTACAGCCGCACGATCTCGGCCTTGGGCTCCTCATCGCCGCGGGCGTACAGGGCGGCCCGGGCGAAGGCGCGGGCGGCGTCGTCGTATTTGCGCTTAGCCAGCAGCACCTTGGCCAGGCCTTCCTGGGCCCGCGGCAGGCGTTGCCACTTGCGCGCCAGGCGCAGGCTCTGCTCGAAGGCCTCCTCGGCGCGACGCAGCGAGCGGACTCCGAGCAAGGCCAGACCCAGATCGGCCAGGATGGCCGGATCGCGCGGCTGGGCCTCGTCGGCCGCGGTCAGGGCCCGGATGGCGCGGTGGAAGCGGCCGTTGGCCATCAGCACCCGCCCCTCGACGTGGCGCGAGTGGGGATCGTCGGCCCCGGCCCGGCGCGCCTTGCGCATCGCCTTGAGCGCCTTGTCCACATCGCCCAGCTCGAGCAGGGTCTCGGCCATGCCCATCAATGCCTCGCCGTTGCCGGGATTGTCCTCGGCCACCCGGGCGAAGGCCTGCAGGGCGGCCTGCGGCGCATCGCCGGCCAGCTCGATCCGGCCGCGCAGCATGTGGCTGGCGGCGTCGAAGGGGTTGGCCCGCAAGGCCGCGGCGATCGATTCGCGCGCCGGCTCGATCTTGCCGCGTTCGGCGTGGATGGCGGCCAGGGCGCGGTGGGCTCGGAAGCAACGCGGGTCGATCTCGATGGCCTTTTCGTAGGCGGCCGCCGCCCCGCGCAGCAGGCCGCGGGTCTCGCGGTACTGGCCCATGGCGTAGTGCGCCAGCGGCTGGTCCGGATGCTGGCGCTGCAAGGCCAGCGCAGCGCTGCGGGCCGAGCGCCGATCCTCGGCGGCCAGGTGGGCCAGCACGGCGAAGGCCCGGGCGGCGACCTTTTCGTCGGTGTTCTCGGGCACCGATTGCAGATCGGCCAGGGCGGTCTCGGGCCGGCCGGCGACCAGCAGGGCCCGGCCGCGCAGCAGCAGAAACGGCGCCGCCGGCACCTTCTTGCCGACCAACTCAGCCAGGGTCTTCAATGCGGCCTGGTGCTGGCCGCGGGGCAGCTGGGTGGCCACCAGCAGCAAGCGGGGGCTGACGTCGTCCGGGTCGAGCTCCATCAGGCGCCGGGCGTGAGCGGCCGCCTCGTCGAGCTCGTTGAACTCCAGGCACAGCTCGGACAGCCGGCGCTGGAAGGCCAGCTCGTCGGGGCGCAGGTCCGAGGCCGCCTTGACCGCGGCCAGCGCCCGGGTGCGCTGATGGCGCTGGAAGGACCAGTCGGCGTAGAGCAGGTGGGCCTCGGAGCGACGGCGGTCGGTGACCTCGGGCAGCTCGAGCACCCGCTCGAGTTCCTCGCCGGCGCGATCGAGGTCGCGGCCCCGCTCGATGCGCAGCCGGGCCAGGGCCAGCAGCGAGCGCACGTGCACGGCGTTGATGGCCAGCGCCCGCACCAGGTGCTCGCCGGCCAGGCGCCAGCGCTCGGTCTGCATCTCCAGCTCGGCCAGCGCCGCCAGCGTGCGCGGATTGGACGGATCGCGCTCCAGGCTCTGTTCGAGCCAGCGGGTGCCGGCTTCGAGGTCGCCGCGCAGCACGGCCAGCTCGCCGGTCAGGGCGGTCAGCCGCGGGTCCTCGGGCCAGCGCTCGCGGGCTGCGGCCAGCGGCTCGGCCAGCGGCTGGCGTTCGTCGCGCGGGGTGACGTGGTAGCGGGCCCACAACAGCGACACCGCCGCCCGCTGGCCGAGCTCCGGCTGCTGGCCGAGCGCGGCCTGCAGGTGCTCGGCCTCCTCGCGCAGCTCCACGTTGGGCCCGTACTCATCGTGCAGCCGGGCCGCCACCATGGCCAGCAGGGCCCGCGCCTCGACGTGCTCGGGCTCCATCTCCAGCAGCCGCTGCAGGGTCTGGCGGGCATCGCTGTAGCCGGCGAAGGTGTCCTGGCCCATGGCGCCCAACGACTGCTCCAGCAGGCCGGCGACCTTCTCGTTGTGCAGGTGGCGGAAGCCGAAGTACAGGCCGCCGGCAACGGCCACCAGCAAGAACGGCACCACCACCAGGAACACCTTCCAGTAGCTGATCGAGGTGGCCGGCGCCGGCTGGGGCGCCGGATCGGCGAACATCGGCCCCCGGGGCCGCGACTGTGAGGGGCGGGTTGCATCCGGCGGTGCGGCCGCGGCCGGCTCGGAGCCGGACGGCGGCTCTGCTCCGTCGGCGTACAGGGTCGGCGGCTCGCCCGGAGCGGCGGCCTGGATGCGGCCACTGTCGGCCCATGGGACCGCGTCGGCCAGTTCACCAGCGGCCGGTCCGCCGTCGTGCATCACCGTGGGCGGCTGGCCCCGATCGGGCTCGGCGATGGCCCGGTCCTCGGCTTCCGGGTCGAAGCGGGTCGGCGGCTCGCCGGCCTCGGCGCCCAGGGAATCGACCGCGTGCGACACCGAGGCCCGCAGCCCGGCGGCATCGTCGAACTCGGTGGCCGCGTCCCCGCGACCGTCCCCGCGACCGTCCCCGCGACCGGCCTCCCCGCAACCGGCCTCGCCATCGCCACCGCCGGCGCGCTGGCGCGCCAGCGGGTTGGTCTCGTACACCGTGGGCGGCTCGTCCTCGTCGTCGTCCTCGTCCAGGCTCTCGCCGGCACCGGCTGCCGGCTCCGGTCCGGCTGCCGCTTCCACCGCATCGCGGCTGAACTGCCCGGTGGCGATGCGCTCGAAGGGCTCGCCCAGGCCCGTCTCGAGCTGCTGCTTCAGCCGGCCCACCCAGGGTTCGTACTCGTCCAGCCGCAAGCCCTTTTGCAGGTAGGGAACGGCGGCCGGGTACTGGCCGCGGTCGGCCAGCACCGTGCCGGCCCGGCCGTGGACGGCCGCATCGCGGGGCTTCAGGGCGCAGGCCCGTTCCAGGGCGCCGATGGCCTCGTCCAGCCGCTCCTCGGCCAGCAGGGCCCGGGCGTAGGCCAGGTGGCCGGCCGGCCGATCCGGATGGAAGCCCAGGCCGCGCTCGCAGACCTCGATCGCCTCGGCGACCCGGCCGGCGGCCACATAGGCCTCAGCCAGCTCGGCGAACTGCTCCGAAGTGGGATCCGCCGCCAGCAGCTGTTCCAGACGGTCGAGCCCTTGGTCTGCGCCGTTCTCGTCCAAACCGTCCCCGCGCTCAGGTCGCCCGACAGTTGACCAGAATCGGTGCAGTTTGTCAATTTGAGAGCCGGGTCCGGAACCGGCCCGAAGACAAAAAAACGGGCCCGAGAACAGCGCCTCGGGCCCGCTTCCAACTATTGCAGGGGACAGAGCAACGGGGGAATCGCCGGACCGGAGAAGCCACGCCACCGACCCGTCACACCCTATCTCCCATTCACCCGGCCTCGTCCTGACTCAAACCACCTTCTCCTGTCGGGCCTCCGTGCTCCCGTCCCGAACCACTGTCTGGATCCGATCTCCTGGCCCCTGCAATCGTTCAACCAGCTTTTTCAAAATGGAGCATATCGCCCCGTATTAACGTTATTTTAGACAACCTCAGGTCCGCAGCCGCAGCTCGGCCCGGAACACGCAGCTGCCGCTGGCCGGCTGCTGGCAGGACTGCTCGCTGACCTTGGTATCGCGGTAGCGGCCGCAGGCCGCCAGCGCTCCGGCCAGGTAGCCGGCCACGAAGGCGCAGCCGGTGTCGGTGTTGGTCTGGTTGCAGACGCAGTCCTCGACCCGGAACAGCACGTGGACGTTCGACTCCTCGCAGACCGCGGCCCGGCCCAGCCCGGCCTGGTGCACCGCATACAGCACGTCGGCCAGGTTGCTCAACTGGCCCGCACGGCCCACCCGCTCGCCTTCCTCGTAGGCCTGGCGCCGCGAGGCCCCCTCGGCGCGCAGCTGCTCGATGCGCCGGCGGTGACCGGCCCCGTTGTCGAGCTGGCGCTGGCTGCGCCGCAGCCGGCGGGCGATGTCCGCCCGCGAGCCCCGGCGCCGGTCGTCCTGTTCGCGAAGCTCGCTGTGGTCCAGCTTCTCTTGCAAGGCTGCTCCCACGGTCATTGCGCACCTCCCGGCTGTCCGAGGAAACAGCAAGAAGCATACCACGCCACCGGAAACCGCCCGCAAACGCAACACCATGTATTATTAGTATAATTTCATTTTCAACTCGAACGGAATAGCCCTTCCGGGCGCATCAGCGTGGTAATTAGACCATATGCAAAACGAATGCACGCCGTCCTGGGCCATCCGTTCAACTCTTTCTTGGCCCACAGCGCTCGTTATTCTCAACAAACAAGGGATTTTTGGCTGGATTTTCTCAGCGTCGGCGCCGGGGGGGCTGGTGTGGTAACAAAACCACGAAACCAGGTAAACGACTGGTTCGGAAAACCGCGCCTCGATCGGCCTGGGCATTCCCACGGGCAAGCGCTACGCCGCCATCCTGGAAGAGGCGCAGCTGATCCAGCTGCTGCGGCCCTGGGTCTCGGGCAAGCGGGCCGAGCTGACCGGCCGACCCAAGGTCTACTTCTACAACAACGGCATCCGCAACGTCGTGCTGGCCGGCGGCACTTCTCCTCGCCCTCCTCCAAACCGAACATCTCGGCCAGTGCGATGTAGCGGGTGCCCGGGTAGGTGTGCCGATCCCCCGCATCGATCCGGCTATCAAGTCACGTCCAAGCCGCGTA
>CAYVQE010000053.1:0-35587 GCA_964454005.1 uncultured Myxococcales bacterium | reverse complement strand
CGACTTCGCCGTGGCGTCCGGGTTGGTCCCCTTGGAGTCGTTGATCCAGCGCACACCAGCGAGCTCGCGCACCGGCTCCAGCCGGTGGGCCAGGCCGGGGAAGTCGTCCAGCCCGGCCTGCAGGGCCGGCACCCCGGCGCCCAACTCGACGGCCGCCAACACGGCGGCGGCCGCGTTCTCGGCGTTGTGGTCGCCGGCCAGACGCGGGTTGCGCAACTCCAGCCGACTGTTCTCGAGCAGCAACCGGCGGCCGTCGATGCGGCAATCGGCTGCGGTCAACGTGCGCGCGTCGCGCCCGAAGGCGCGCCGCCGCGCCGCCAGCCCTGCGGCCATCCGCTGCACCCAGTCGTCGTCGGCGAACAGCACGGCGGTCTGCTGCGGCCCCTGCCCGGCGAACAGCCGCCGCTTGACGGCGCCGTAGCGCGCCTGGTCACCGTGGCGGTCCAGATGATCGGGCGTCAGGTTCAGCCAGACGGCCACCCGCGGCACCAGCGCGTCGTCAGCGCTGAGGTGCTCGAGCTGGAAGCTAGACACCTCGACCACCGCCAACTCGGGCGCCGCCGCCGCGGTCTCCGGCAGCAGCAGCTCGCTGAGCGGGCGGCCGATGTTGCCGCCCAGAAACACCCGCCGGCCAGCGCGCTCGAGCAGATGGGCGCACAGGGCGGTGGTGGTGGACTTGCCGTTGGTGCCGGTCACGGCCACGGTCTCGACGGCGGCCAGCCGCCAGGCCAACTCCAGCTCACCGATCACCGGCACCCCGTGCCCGCGGGCAGCGGCGGCCAGGGCGCCGTCCAGCGGCACGCCCGGGCTGAGCACCACCAGCTCGCTGGCGGCCACCAGCTCGGGCCGATCGCCGCCGAGCCGCAGCTTTGCGCCTGCGGCCGCCAAGTCGCCGGCGGCCGCCACCGCGGTGCGCCGATCGGTGCCGATCACGTGCGCCCCGCGCAAGGCCAGCACCCGGACCGCGGCCGCGCCGGAGCGCGCCAGGCCCACCACCAGCACGCGGCGTCCGGCCAACCCGTCGAGAATGGAGCCCACCCGGTCCACGCGCCCTCCTCAGCGCAGCTTCAGGCTGGCCAATCCCACCAGCGCCAGCATGATCGACATGATCCAGAAACGGACGATGATCTTCGGCTCGGCCCAGCCCTTCAGCTCGTAGTGGTGGTGCAGCGGCGCCATGCGGAAGATCCGGCGTCCGGTCAGCTTGAACGACAGCACCTGGATCATCACCGACAGGATCTCCATCAAAAACACCCCGTGGATGATGGCCGAGACGATCTCGTTCTTGGTCAGCACGGCCAGCGTACCCAGGCTGGCGCCCATCGACAGCGAGCCCACGTCGCCCATGAACACCGAGGCGGGAAACGTGTTGTACCACAGAAAACTGATGCCGGCGCCCATCAGCGCCGCACAGAAGACGGCCAGCTCCTCGGCGCCCGGGATGTGCGGGATGCGCAGGTACTCGGCCAACACGAAGGTCTTGAGCAGCACCGCGCCCGCGGCATAAGCCAGCACCAGGAACACGAACCCCGAGGTGATGATCGGCCCCACCGCCAGACCGTCGAGGCCATCGGTGATGTTGACCGCGTTGGCCGTACCGACGATGACCACTAGTGCCAGCGCCATGTAGCCCCAACCGATGTCCGGGTTGAACAGCTCGAAGTTGACTACCGGGAAGGAGACCCGGGTGTCCCAATCCGGCTGGATCATGAGCATGGTCATGATGAAACCGGCCACGCCGAACTCGGCCGCCAGGCGCAGCTTGCCCGGCAGGCCCTTGGAGTTCTTGAGCCGCAGCTTGCGGAAATCGTCCACGAAGCCGATCAGCCCGAAGCAGGTCATCATGGCCATCACCGCCAGCACCTTCAGGTCGGTCAGGTCGCACCACAGCAGGCAGCTTAACAGAATGGCCACCAGCAGCAGCGTCCCGCCCATGGTCGGCGTGCCGGACTTGGCCTGGTGGGTCTCCGGAGTGTCCTCGCGGATGTTCGAGGCGCCCGCCTGCACCGACCGCAACCAGCGGATGAAGGGCGGATAGAGCAGCAGACCGGCGATCAGGGCGGTGGCGCCGGCGGCGATGGCCCGAAAGGACGGGTAGCGCACCACGTTGACCCACTGATCGTATTGGTAGAGCAGGTAGTACAACATGGCGGCTCACGGCTCCCCGGCGCTGGCGCGCGCAGCAGCGTCCCGTTCGACCAGAGCGGTCACCAGCCGCTCCAGCCGCATCCGGCGCGATCCCTTGATCAACAACCAGCCCCCCGGCGCCCGTCGGCGCTCGACCCAATCCAGCAGCCCTTCGAAATCGGCGGCCTGCTCCACGCCGGCCAACCCGGCGCGCCGGGCCTCGGCGGCGATGTGGGCGGCCAGCGGACCGATGGTGCACAGGCCGTCGATGCCCACCTCGGCCGCCGCCCGCCCCACCTGGCGGTGGAGCTGCTCGGCCGCCGCGCCCAACTCGGCCATGTCGCCCAGCACGGCCAGCCGCGGTCCACCGGCCGGCAGCCGGCCCAGGCTGTCGAGGGCGACCTGCACCGAGCGCGGGTTGGCGTTGTAGCAGTCGACCAGCAGCGACAGATCGCTCAGGCGTTTGACCTCCATGCGCATCGGCGGCGCTGGGGCCGCGGCCAGCCGCTCGGCGATGAGCGCCCCGTCCAGGCCGGCCAGCTGACCGACCGCGGCGGCCGCAGCCGCGTTGATGGCGTTGTGGGCGCCGATCCGCTCCAGCTCGAACTCCACCGGCCCCCAGGGCAGGCGCAGCCCGACGGTCAGCCCTCGGGCCGTGGGTTCCATCCGCTCCACCCGCACATCGGCCGCCGGGCTCTGGCCGAAGGTCAGCTGCCGCGCCCGGGTGCGCCGCGCCTGCTGCAACACCAGCGGGTCGTCGGCGTTGAGCACGGCCGCGCCGTCGGCCGGCAGCGCCTCTAGCAGCTCGCCCTTGGCCGCAGCCACCGCCTGCAGGCTACCCAGTCCCTCCAGGTGGACCTGGTGGACATTGATCAACACGCCCCACTCGGGCGCGGCCACCTCGGCCAGCCGGGCGATCTCGCCGGGGACGTTCATCCCCATCTCCAACACCACCCAGCGGTGCTGCGGGCCCAGCTCGAGCAGGGAACGCGGCATGCCGATCAGGTTGTTGAAGTTGCCGCGGTTGTGGAGCACCGCCGGCGGGCCACCGAGCACCGCCGCGATCATCTCCTTGGTCGACGTCTTGCCGTTCGATCCGGTCACCCCGATCACGCGCGCCGAAAAGCGGCGCCGGTGCCAGGCGGCCAGATCGCCGAGCGCGCGCAGACTGTCGGCCACCGCCACCACCGCCACCGACGGCGGCACCTCCGCGCAGAGCCCGGCCTCCCAGCCGGCCCGCTCGACCAGCACCGCGCTGGCGCCGGCCCCGGCGGCCGCGGCGCAGAAGCGGGCACCGTCGAACCGCTCGCCGCGCAAGGCCACGAACAGGGCCTCGGGCTCGACGGCCCGGCTGTCGCTGGTCACCGTGCAGACGGCCGTCGCGGCGGCTCCTTGCACCAGCTCGCCACCGGTGGCCGCGGCCACCCGCCCGGCCGTCGACAGCGCCGTCTGCGCCCGTGCTCGGTCGCTCATTCCACCGCTCCGCCGGCCCGCAGCTCGAGCGCTCGTCGCGCCTCGAGCCGATCGTCGAACTCCAACACCCGGTCGCCCACCAGCTGGTAGGTCTCGTGTCCCTTGCCAGCCACCAGCACCACGTCCTCGGGCCGGGCCGTGGCCACCGCCAGCCGAATTGCAGCCCGCCGATCGGGCTCGACGCAGAAGGCCTGCGCCGCGTCGCGCAACGCCGCCGGCTCCAGCCGGCGCCAGCCCTGGTCGGTGAGCCCCGGCACCACTTCGGCGATGATGGCCCGGGGGTCCTCGGAGCGCGGGTTGTCCGAGGTGACCACGGCCAGCCCGGCGCCGTGGGCCACCGCTTCGGCCATCAAGGGTCGCTTGCCGCGATCGCGGTCGCCGCCGCAACCGAACACCACCAGCAGCCGGCCGCGGGTCAGCGGGCCCAGGGTCGCCAGCACGTTGACCAGGGCCTGGTCGGTGTGGGCGTAATCGACGAACACCGCCGGGCCGTCGACCGGGCCCGCCACCCGCTCCAGACGCCCGGGGATCCGCTGGCAATCCTGCAGTCCGGCGGCGATGGCCACCGGGGAGACATCCAACGCCCAGGCCACCGCCGCGGCCGCGGTCAGGTTCTCGAGGTTGTGACGCCCGATCAGCGCGCTATGCACCGCGACCGGTCCGGCCGGGGTATGCAGCTGGGCCCGGATGCCATCGAGGCCCCAGCGCGGCTGTCCGGTCGGGAACACGTCGCCGCGGCCGGACAGGCCGTAGCGCACGGTGCGCCCGTCCCAGCCCGCCACCACCCGGCGGGCATGGGCATCGTCGATGTTGACCACCGCCAGCCTGTCGGCGGCCCGGCTCTCGCACAGCTCGCGCTCGAACAGCAGGGCCTTGGCCGCGGCATAGCGTTCCAGATCGCCGTGAAAGTCCAGGTGGTCGCGGCTGAGATTGGTGAACACGGCCGCGCGGAAGTGGGCCCCGCGGACCCGCTGCAGCGTCAGGGCGTGCGAGGAGACCTCCACCGCGGCCACGTCCACGCCGGCCGCCACCATCCGCCGCAACAGGGCATGCAGCTCGGGGGCCTGGGGGGTGGTGTGCGGACTGTGCTCGTCGCGATCGCCGTAGCGGATGTCGACCGTGCCGATGATCCCGGGCCGGCGGCCGGCGCGCGCCAAGATCGCCTCGAGCAGGTAGGTCAGGGTCGTCTTGCCGTTGGTGCCGGTGATGCCGATCAGCTCCAACCGCCGCGACGGGTGATCGGTGAAGGCGCCGGCCAGCCGGGCCAGGCTGGCGGCCACGTCGGCCACCACCACCACTGCCGGCGGCCGGGCGCCGCGGATCGGCCTGGAGACCAGGACCGCGCTGGCGCCGCGCTCGACCGCCTGAGCGACGAAGGCGTGGCCGTCGCTGCGCTGGCCCGGCAGGGCTGCGAACAGCCACCCCGGCTCGACCCGGCGCGAGTCGGTGGTCAACCCGCGCACCTCGACCTCGGCCTCGCCCTGCAGTTCGGCGTCCTCGAGTTCGCCGAGCAGCTGCTTCAACTTTTTCGCCGTCTGCGTCAAATCCACCACACTCCATCTTCGCTCGGCCGCGCCGGGCTCACGGGCCCTGACGGCCTCGACCCCGGCTCGATGCGCTGTCCATTGTTTCTGCAATTCCGGCGCCAAGGGGCCGGTGCTCCAGCAGCAGGGTCACCCGGCCGGGCGGCTCGATCCTGGTGCCGGGGGCCGGCCGCTGGGCGGCCACCCGCCCGCTGCCGACCACGACCGCCTCGAGACGCCGCCGGCGCAACAGGTGCAGCGCGGCGCGCACCGAGCGCCCGCGCAGGTCGGGCAGCCCACCGCTCGGGCCGGAGGTCGCCACCGGGGCCGCATCCAGGGCGCTGCTGGCGGCCCACTGCTGCCCGGATGCGGGCTGCGGCGCGGACGGCTCGGCCACCCGCGCCCCGGCGCCGGCTCGCGGCATCACCCCCAGATAGCTCAGGATGGCCTCGCCCATGCGGGCGAACACCGGGGCGGCCACCACCCCGCCGTAGGGGCTGGTGCCGGGCTCGTCGATCACCACCAGCGCGGCGATGCGCGGTTCGTCGGCCGGCACGAAGCCCATGAACGATGCCACCCGCTTGTCCTTGGAGTAACCGCCGGCGATCGGGTCGGGCTTCTGGGCGGTGCCGGTCTTGCCCGCCACCAGGAAGCCGGGGATGGCGCCGCGGGTTCCGGTGCCGCCCGGCTGGGTGACGCCGACCATCATGTCGCGCAGCACCGCCGCCCAGCGGGCGTCGAGCACGCGGCCGGCCGGCTCCGGCTCGAAGCGCCGCAACCGGTCGTCGCCGGTGGAGTGGATCGCGCGCACCATCCGCGGGCGCATCCAGATTCCGCCGTTGGCCACCGCGCACAGGGCGGTGGTCAGCTGCAGCGCGCTGACGCTGACGCCCTGGCCGAAGGCGATGGTGGCCAGATCGACCTCGTACCAACGCTCGGGCCGCCGCAGCCGGCAGCCCACCTCGCCCGGCAGATCGACCCCGGTCGGTCGACCGAAGTTGAACCGGCTCAGCCCGGCGTACAGCTCCTCGGCGCCCAGGTCCAAAGCGATCATGGCGGTGCAGGTATTCTTGGAGTGGATCAAGACATCGGCCAGCGGCACCGGTTCGTCGCTGCGTTGGCCGTGGTCGTGGATGGTGTGCGGCCCCACCCGCAACCGCCCGGAGCCGCAGTCGAACACATTCCGCGGCCGGACCGTGCCGGCCTGCAAGGCGGCGGCCAGACTGAAGACCTTCATCGTCGAGCCGGGCTCGAAACAGTCGGTCACCGCCCGGTTGCGGTAGTCCCGCTGTGAAAACTCCCAGTAGGTGTTGGGGTTGAACGAGGGTGTGCTGGCCATGGCCAGCACCTCGCCGGTGTGCGGTTCCATCACCACCGCTATGCCGCGCCGGGCCTCGGACTCGCGCACCGCCCGCGCAAGCTCGCGCTCGACGATCTCCTGGATGGTCAGGTCGAGCGTCAGCTCGAGCCGGGGGCCGTCCTCGGCCTCGGCCGCCCCGACCCCTTCGGAGAACAGCATGTTGCCCCGGGCGTCGCGCAACCCGCGCGCCAGCACCGTCGAGCCGCGCAGCTGGCCGTCGAACAACAGCTCCAGCCCCTCGAGCCCGCGGCCGTCGCCGGCGAAACCGATCACCGCAGCGGCCAGCTCGCGGGCCGGATAGTAGCGGCGGCTCTCGCGGGTCAGGTGCACGCCGGGCAGCTCGAGCCGGCGCACCCGGGCGGCCGGACCCGACGGCAGGCGCCGGGCCACCCAGGTGAAATGCTTGCGGCGGGCGATCTGCTCGGCCAACCGCGAGCCGTCGATGTCCAGCACCCCGGCCAAGACCCGGGCGGTGGCTTGCGGATCCTCGACATCCTGCGGCATGACGAAGACGGAGTCGGTCATGACGCTGACCGCCAGCGAGGCGCCGTGGCGGTCGACGATGGCGCCGCGCATGGGCTCGAGGCTGATCTGCTTCAGGTACTGATCGCGCGCCAGATCGCGCAACCAGTCGCCCTGCGAGACCTGCAATGTCCAGATGCGCACCAACACCACGCCCAGGCCCACGGCCAACAAGGCCGCCACGCTCAACAGCCGGATGCGCATCCAGCGGGTGTAGCCCTTCTCCGCCACGCGTCGTCACCTCTCCGGCCGCAGGGCCAGCTCGCCCCGGCCGCGCTCATCCGAGCGCAGGATGCGGGCCGCGGTCGGCTCGACCATGCCCAATTGCTCCACGGCCAGCCGCCGCAACCGGCGCGGACTGCGCAGGGTGGCCACCTCGACCAGGAGCTTGCGGTGCTCGGCCTGCAGCGCGCGGCCCTCTTCGGCCGCCTCGCTCAAGGCATAGCCCAGCTGCACCGCGGCCACGCGGGTGCGCACCAGCAGCACGGCCGCCCCGGCCAGCAACAACAGCGCCAGCATCCAGGCCCACCAGCGCGGCGGCAGGGCCACCGGCGGCGCAGCCTGGCGCGGTCTCGGTTTGGCTTTCGGTTTGGCCTGGGCCATCCGCTCCTCCCGCTCAGGCCGCCAACCGCTCGGCGGCGCGCAGCCGCGCCGAACGGGCCCGCCGGTTGCGGGCGCACTCCTGCTCGTCAGGCCGCAACGCGCCGCGGGTCAGCAACCGCAGCGCGGGCCGGCGGCCACAGCCGCAGACCGGCAGATCGGGTGGACAGATGCAGCCGCGCTCCAACTCGGCGAAGCGGCGCTTGATGGCCCGGTCCTCCAGACTGTGGAAGGCGATGAACACCGCCCGGCCACCGGGGGCCAGCGGCTCGGGCAACCGAGCCAGCAACCGCTCGAGCTCGCCCAGCTCGTCGTTGACCAGCAGGCGCAAGGCCATGAAAACCTTGGTGGCCGGATGAATCCTGCCCGGCCGCCGGCCGGAGCCGACCAGCCGCGCCAAGGCGGTGGTATCGACCAGCTCGCCGCTCTGGTGGGCCTGGAGGATGCGCCGGGCCAGCGGTCGCGGCTGCGGCACCTCGCCCAGCCGGCGCAGGGCGGCGGCCAGGTGGTCGACGTCCAGCACGTCCAGCAGCGCGGCCAGCGGGCGGCCGCGGCTGGTGTCCATCCGCATGTCCAGCGGCCCGCTGCGCTCGAAGCTAAAACCCCGGTGGCCGCGATCGAACTGCATCGAAGACACACCCAGATCGGCCAGGAACCCGTCGACTTGGCTCCAGCCAATCCGGCGCAGGTGGACGTCGAGCTGCGAGAAGGCACCGTGGACTAGCTGCAGCCGGTCGGCGAACGGGGCCAACTCGTGCTCGGCTACCGCCAGCGCATCGGCGTCGCGATCGATGGCCAGCAGACGGCCGTCGGGTGCGCTGCGCTCGAGGATGGCCCGCGCGTGGCCGCCGGCGCCGGTGGTCAGGTCCACGTAGCGCCCACCCGGCCGCGGTGCCAGCAGGCGCAGCGTCGGCTCGAGCATCACGGGTCGATGCAGCGGTGCATCCACCGTCGGTTCTCCCTCCTCGGCCGCCGCCCTTCCCCGGGCAGGGGTTCGCCGGCCGTGGCCGAACGCGCATTCGGCCGGGGCGGTCATCGGTCGACGGGCTCAGAGGCCCAGCTTGCCCATGGCCTCGGCCAAGTCCGGACCGCGGGCCTGCTCGAACATCTGCTGCCAGTTTGCCCGGGACCAAATCTCGATGTTGTCGACCATCCCCGCCCAGATCATCTCCCGCTCCAGCCCGGCCAAGTCGCGCAGCACGGGCGGGATCAGGATGCGTCCATTCTTGTCGATGGGGCACTCGGTAGCGCCCGAGACGAGCACCCGCTTGAGCCGGATCACCGCTGGGTCGAAGCGCGGCAGCTCGCGAACCCGCTCCTCGAGGGCCTGCCACTCGGCCACCGGGTAGGCGAGCAGGCAGGGCTCGAGGAACGAGGTGACGATCAGCCGATCGTCCTCGTAGCGCGACGCCAGGATCTCGCGGAAGCGGGATGGGATGCTGACCCGCCCCTTGGCGTCGATGGTGTGCTCGAACCTGCCCTTGAACAAAATGCGCTCCCCGTCAGCGCCGTGGCACCCGGTTCCGCTCTGTGGAGCTGACTGCCACTGCGAGCCACCCGATACCACTATTTCCCACTCAAGCGATGGTCTGATAGACAGCGGCCCGAAGTCAAGAAAAAGGCGGATTTTTTCTGAAAAGATCGTCCAGAACGCGGCCAGTCACACTAGATTTGGTGTACAAAAAAACAACACCAGCCTGGCTGGGGTGAAGCCCGCCACCCTGCGCTGGCCACCATCTCAATCTATTGTAATTTCGGCTTTTATTCTGTGGACGGCGATGCTGGAGGCCTCGGCGGGATGCTCCATGTACAAAAAAAGGACACCAGCGGTTGGAGAAACAGCCAAAAGCAGAGGTACAGCTTTATCTATTGAATGCAGTCTTCTGTATAATAAGGCTTTTTTCTTTTGACAAACTCGGCGCCACGAACGCGCCGGTCTATGACTTGATGTACTCGCTGGCCACCCAGACCAGTCCCTCCCTGGGATGTTCGACCTGCTCGGCCTGGTCGCGATCGATGACGCGTTTGCTGACGAAGCACTGCACCTTGTCCGCGGAGCCCTCGTCGGCAGCGGGCGACTGCTGCGTCCGTTGCATTTCCTGCCCCTGCATCTCGGCACCTCCTGTGGCGTCCCCGGCACCGGGCCGGGCCCTTGGTCCGGTCCGACCGCCGGACGACCGGCGGCTGCGCGACTGATTTGCAATCCAGGTGCCAAGATACCGGCGGTGTCCGGTTGCGACTTCCACCCGTGCAAGCAGGCGCTTGGCTGTGGCTCGCGGTTTTGCCGCCACCGCTCTGCCGCCCGAACCCTGTGCCCAAGCTGCGCAGTCCATGGCACGCGCGTCACGGTTTTGGTTGATCTGCTCGCGCGGCCGGTCGTATGCTGCCCGGGCCATGGCCGATTCGGATCCCCAGCCGTTCAGCCGCCCGGACGACGCGTCCGACAGCGCTGCGCTGACCAGCCTGACCATGCGCCAGGCCAGCGTCCTGGCCAGCGCCGGCGACGTGCGGGCTGCCCGCCAGCTGTTGCGCCGGCGCCGGGCCAACCTGCGCCCCTCGGACCGGATCCGGCTCGACGCGCTGGCCCGCAGCTTCCGGCTGGACCCGGCCGCCCTGGCGGTAGCCGGTATGACCCTGATCGCCCTGGTGCTGATCGGCAGCTCGACCCTGTTTCCATACTCCTGAACCACCGGATCGGATCCATGAGCAAGAACAAGAGTCAGGAACCCAAGATCACCCTCCGGGCCGAAGACTACAACCAGTGGTACCTGGACGTGATCCAGGCGGCCGAGTTGGCCGACTACAGCCCGGTCAAGGGCTGCATGGTCATCCGGCCCAACGGCTATGCCCTGTGGGAGAACCTGCAGCGCATCCTGGACGACATGTTCAAGGCCACCGGTCACGTCAATGCGTATTTCCCGCTGCTGATCCCGGAGCACTTCTTCCACAAAGAGGCCGAGCACGTCGAGGGCTTCGCCCCTGAGTGCGCCGTGGTCACCCACGGCGGCGGCGCGAAACTCGAGGAGCCGCTCTACATCCGCCCCACCTCCGAGACGATCATCTGGAGCATGTACCGCAAATGGATCGCGTCGCACCGCGATCTGCCGCTGCTGATCAACCAGTGGGCCAACGTGTTGCGCTGGGAGATGCGCACGCGGCTGTTTTTGCGCACCACCGAGTTCCTCTGGCAGGAGGGCCACACCGCCCACGCCACCGAGCAAGAGGCCGAGCAAGAGGCCCGCCAGATGCTGGAGGTCTACCGCCGGCTGGCCGAGGAGTTTCTGGCCATCCCGGTGTTGCAGGGGCTCAAGACCGAACGCGAGAAATTCGCCGGCGCCCACCACACCTACTGCATCGAGGCCATGATGCAGGATCGCCGCGCCCTGCAGGCCGGCACCTCGCACCACCTCGGCCAGAACTTCGCCCGCGCCTTCGACGTCACCTTCCAGGACGAGCAGGGCGAGCGCCAGCACGTGTGGGCCACCAGCTGGGGGGTGAGCACCCGGCTGATCGGAGCGCTGATCATGACCCACTCCGATGATCGCGGCCTGGTGATCCCGCCTCGGCTGGCCGCCACCCAGGCGGTGGTGGTGCCGATCCTGGGCAAAAAGGCCGATCCGGAGCAGGTGCTGTCGGCCGCCCGCCAAGTAGCCGGCGACACCGGGCTGGACCGGGCGGTCCAGGTCGACGAACGGCCCAACGTCAGCCCCGGCTGGAAGTACCACCACTGGGAGCAACGCGGGGTGCCGATCCGCATCGAACTCGGACCGCGCGACATGGAGCAGGGCCAGGTGGTGCTGGTGCGGCGCGACACGGGCGAGAAGCAAGCGGTGCCCCAGGCCGAACTCGGCCAACGGGTCGGCGAGACGCTGGCCGCGATTCAGAACAACCTGTACCAGCGCGCACTCGAACTGCGCCAGGAGTTCAGCTTCCGGGTCGACAGCGAAGAGGAGTTCCGCGCCAAGCTCGAGGACCCGGGCGGCTTCCTATGGGCCCACCACTGCGGCCGCACCGAATGCGAGGAGCAGATCCAGCAGCAGACCAAGGCCACCATCCGCTGCCTCCCGCTCGATGCCGAGCCGGAGTCGGGCAGCTGCCCGTTCTGCGGTGGCCGATCCGACAAGCGGGTGGTCTTCGCCAAGGCCTACTGAGCGCGGGCCGGACATGCGCGTCAGCATCGTATCGACCGGCGAAGAAATCCTGCGCGGCGAGGTGCTCGATACCAACGCCGCCTTCGCCGCGGCCGCACTCGACCAACGCGGCTTCGCGCTGGGGCCGCGCTTCACCTGCGGCGATGCGGCCGGCGAGTTGGAAGCGACGCTGCGGGCCGCTCTGGATACGGCCGAGGTGGTCGTCTGCAGCGGCGGGCTGGGTCCTACGCTCGACGATCGCACGCTGGAGGCGGCGGCCGCGGTGCTGGGCGAGGCGCTGGAGCCGGCGCCCGACCTGCTGGCCGCGCTGCGGGCGAAGTTCGACGCCGCCGGCCTGCCGTTCACCGACAACCAGACCCGCCAGGCCCGCCTGCCGCGCGGAGCCGAATCGCTGGCCAACCCCCATGGCACCGCCCCGGGCATCGTCGCCAGCCGCGACAGCCGCCGGCTGTTCTGCCTGCCGGGTCCGCCACGGGAGTTCCGGCCCATGCTCGAGGACGAGGTGCTGCCGCGGCTGGACCGGCTGCGCGGCCAGACGGCGCCCGCCCGGCAGCGGATGTTGCGCGCCTTCGGCCGCGGCGAAGGCTGGCTGGCCGACCGGGTCGGTCCGCTCGAGGACGAGCTGCCCGGGCTGGAACTCGGCTTCCGGGCGGCCATGCCCGAGATCCACATCAAGCTGCGAACCCGGGGCCTGGCGGCCGGACCGGCCACCGAGCTGCTCGATCGGGCCGAAGGCATGGTGCGCGAACGACTGGGCCGCCACGTGTTCGCCGGCGGCGACACCGGGCTGCCGGAAACCGTGCTCGATCTGCTGCGCGACCGCGGCCTGACGCTGGCGGCGGCCGAGAGCTGCACCGGCGGGCTGGTGGGCAAGCTGCTGACCGACAAGCCCGGCTCCTCGGCCGTGTTCGTGCTGTCGGCGGTGACCTACGCCGACGAAGCCAAGCAGCGGTTGCTCGGGGTGGCGCCCGAGGTGCTGGCCGCACACGGGGCGGTATCCGAGGAATGCGTGCGGACCATGGCCGCCGGTGCGCACCGGCTGGCCGAGTCCGATCTGGCAGTGGCCATCACCGGCATCGCCGGTCCGGGCGGCGGCAGCCCGGACAAACCGGTGGGCACGGTCTGGTTCGCCACCGCCGGTGCGGACGGCGTACAGACCAAGCTGCGCCGCTTTCCAGCCTTCGAACGCGATGCCATCCGGCTGCTGGCCGCCTACAGCGCCCTGGATCTGATCCGGCGGCGGGTCGAGGCCTGACCGTCGCCTGCGGGCCGCGGCGCCCACCATCCGTAGCTGCCTGGGTAATGTCGACTCAATCGGGGCAGGCCACGTGGACCGCGGCCACACCCCACAGCAGCCGGCGGTGGGTCACCCGGGCGAAGCCGGCGGCGCGCAGCCGAGCGGCCAGGGCATCCGGGTCGGGAAAGGCGGCAGCCGAGCGGGCCAGGTAGCGGTAGGCGCCGCGCTGGCCGGACAGCACACCGCCCAGGCGCGCCACCACCGCCCGCTGGTACCAATGCACCAACTGGCGAAAAGCCCGGCCGCGCGGCTGGCTCGACTCGACCATCACCAAGCGCCCGCCCGGTGCGAGTACGCGGCGCACCTCGCCCAGGTGTTGCGCGGCGTGGGGGTTGCGCCAGATGAGATTGCGCAGGGCGAAGGCGATGCCCACCGCACCGAAGGAGCCGTCGGCGAAGGGCAGCTCGGCCGCGTCGGCCCAGACGAGTTCGACTCGCCTGTCCAGCCCGGCCCGGGCCAGCTTGCGGTGGGCGACCGCCAGCATGGGCTCGGAGAAGTCGGCCGCCACCAGCTCGGTGGACTCCGGTGCCGAGCGCGCCAGCCGCAGGGCCAGGTCGCCGGTGCCGCAGCCCAGATCCAACACCCGGCTCGGCTCGGCTTGCAGGCACAACCGCGCAGCGCGCCGGCGCCAGCGTTGATCCAGCCCCCAGGTGAACAGGTGGTTGATCAGATCGTAACGCCGCGGCACGCGGTCGAACATCTGCTGCAGGGGTCGGGCGGACTCACTCATGGGCCTTGTTTACCAGGCCGCCCGATTGATTCCAAGTCCGGCCGCGTGCTATACAAATTACGCGATATGGATTCTGAACGACTGATCGCGGAACACGAGCTGGACACGGTGGCGGTGGCGTTCGCCGATCCGTACGGCCGGTTGATGGGCAAGCGGGTGCCGGCCGCCGTCTACCTCGAACGCCTGCGCGATGGTGGGTTGCATGTCTGCGACTACCTGCTGTGCGCCGACGTCGAACTCGAGCCGCTGCCCGGCTTCGCCTTCTCCTCCTGGGAGACCGGATACGGCGACATGGTGTTGCTGCCGGATCGCGGCACCCTGCGCTGTACGCCTTGGCTACCGGGCAGCGCGCTGGTGCTGTGCGACATCGCCGACCACCAGGGCCGGCCGGTGGCCGTCGCCCCGCGCCAGGTGCTGCGCCGCCAGCTGGAACGGCTGGCCGAGCGGGGCCTGCACCCGCAGATGGCCTCGGAACTCGAGTTCTACACCTTCCGCGGCAGCTACCGCGAGATCGCCGACCGGGGGCACCGCGACCTCGAGCCGACCACGGCCTACATCGTCGACTACCATCTGTTGGGCACCAGTCCGGACGAAGCATTGATGCACGCGCTGCGCGAGCAGATGCCTGAGGCCGGGGTGCCGATCGAGTCGTCCAAGGGCGAGTGGGGCCGCGGCCAACACGAGGTCAACCTGGTCTACTGCGATGCCTTGACCATGGCCGACCGCCACCTGGTGTTCAAGGAGGGCACCAAGCTGCTGGCCCAACAGCACGGGGTGTCGGCCACCTTCATGGCCAAGGTGGCTGCCGACATGGCGGGCTCGTCCTGCCACATCCACACCAGCCTGGTCGACGAGCACGGCCGAAACGCATTCTGGGACGAGGCCGCTGGCGCGCCCTCGGCGCTGTTCGGCCACTTCCTGGCCGGCTGCATGGCCCACGCCCGCGAGCTGAGCTGGTTCTTCGCACCACTGGTCAACTCCTACAAGCGCTACCAGGCCGCCTCTTTCGCCCCCACCAAGGTGGCCTGGGGCGAGGACAACCGCACCTGCGGCTTCCGGGTGGTGGGCCACGGCCAGAGCCTGCGGATCGAAAACCGCATCCCGGGAGCGGACGTCAACCCGTACCTGGCCTACGCCGCGACCCTGGCCGCCGGGCTGGCCGGCATCGAGGCGGCCCGCGAGCCGCCGCCGCCCACCCGCGACAACGCCTACGCCGGCGACGCCAGCGAACAGGTGTCAGCCACCTTCCATGAAGCCCTCGCGGCCCTGCGCGACAGCCGCCTGGCCCGGACGGCCTTCGGCGAGGAGGTCTGGGCGCATTACCTCCACTTCGCCGAGTGCGAACAGGCGGCCTGCGATCGCTGGGTCTCAGACTGGGAAATACAGCGCTATTTCGAGAGGATATAGAACCAAGCGGGACGCCGCCGAAGGCCCGGACGCCAGATTTCCGGCTTTTCCCCCCGCTTGCGATCTGCTATTCTGCGCCCGCGTCTTGGCACCCTACAGGGAGGTGGCAGGTGAGAGCCGAGTTCCTCTTTCCAACCCGCATCCTCTTCGGCGAGGGCACGCTCGGCGAGCTGCCGGCCGCCCTCAGCGCCATGGGCTGGTCGCGGCCGTTGCTGATCACCGATCGCGGACTGACCCGAACCTCGATTCCAGCCCGGCTGGAACGCCTGCTGGCCGATGCGGGCATCGCATATGCCACCTTCGCCGAGGTCGATCCCAATCCCAGCGACGCCCAGGTCGAGGCGGGGACCGTCGCCTTTCGCGACCACCGGGCCGACGTGATCGTGGCGCTCGGCGGGGGCAGCCCCATGGATGCCGGCAAGGCCATCCAGATTCGTGTCGAGCACCACGAACCGCTCGAGGCCTACGACGACCTCAAGGGCGGCGATGCCAAAATCACAGGCACGCTGCCACCGCTGGTGGCCGTGCCCACCACCGCCGGCACCGGCTCCGAAGTGAGCCGTTCGGCGGTCATCACCGTGGCCGCCGCCGGCCGCAAGGTGGTGCTGTTCTCCAACCGGTTGATGCCGGCGCTGGCGATCTGCGATCCGACCCTGACCTACGAGCTACCGCCGCGCATCACCGCCGAGACCGGCATGGATGCGCTGAGCCACAGCATCGAGGCCTATCTCGCCAAGGGCTACCACCCGATGGCGGATGGCATCGCGCTCGAGGCCATGCGCATGGTGGCCGAGAATCTGCCGCGGGCGGTGGCCAACGGCGAGGACGCCCCGGCCCGGCGCGAGATGATGGCAGCGGCCACCATGGGCGCGGTGGCTTTCCAAAAAGGCCTGGGCGTGATCCACTCGCTGGCTCATCCGCTGTCGTCGGTCTGCGGCATCTCCCATGGACTGGCCAACGCCCTGATGATGCCCCACGCGTTGCGCTTCAACGCCACCGTGGTTCCCGATCGGGTCGGCGACATCGCCCGGGCCTTGGGCGCTGCCGAGATCACCGGCGAGGGCGCCGCCCAGGCCGTCGAGGCGCTGCTCGAACGGCTGGGCATCAACCAGCGGCTGACCGATGCCGGCGCCTGTGCCGCCCACCTGGCCCCGCTGGTCGACAAGGCCATGGAGGACGGCTGCCACGGCGCCAACCCCCGACGGTGCAGTTCGCAGGACATGGAAGCCCTGCTCAAATCCGCCTGGTAAGCAGCCATGCCGCCGATCGGGGCCATCACCTTCGACTTGTGGGACACGGTGCTCATCGATGACTCGGACGAGCCCAAGCGGGCCGCCGCCGGGCTGGCCCCGAAGGCCCGAGCCCGCCGGGCCCTGGTAGCCGAAGCCCTACAGCGGCACGAGCCGATCGAACGGCGGCTGATCGACTGTGCTTACGACACCGCCGATGCGGCATTTCGCCGGGTCTGGTACGGCCAGCGCGTCACCTGGCCGGTGGCCGAGCGGCTCGATGTGATCTTGAGCGGGCTGGGCCGCGCGCTGCCGGCCGACGAACAGGCCAGCCTGATCGAACGGCACGAAAGGATGGAGCTCGAAATCACACCCGACCTGGTGGCCGGAGCCGGCGGCTTCATCGCCCAACAGGCGCAACGCCGCCCACTGGTGGTCATCTCGGATGCCATCTTCTCGCCGGGCTGGGCCCTGCGCGAGCTGTTGCGGCACCACGGCCTGGAGCAGCACTTCAGCGGCTTCGTGTTCTCCGACGAGGTGGGCGCCGCCAAGCCTCAACCGGCGCTGTTCCACCGGGCCGCGGAGTTGGCCGGGGTTCCGGTCGAGCAGCTGCTGCACATCGGGGATCGCGAGGCCAAGGACGTGGCCGGGGCCCGGTCGGTCGGCGCTCGGGCGGTGCTGTTTACGGCCGTGCGGGATCGCTCCGGAGGGCAGTCCCAAGCCGATGCGGTATGCGACAGCTATGCGCATCTGGCTGAGTTCATTGCTGAATTCGAGAGCCGCTGAAGCCTGGAGACCAGCGTGGCGCAAACCCACTTTCTGATCGTCGACGGTTACCCCGCGGCCAGCCGCGCCGAGTTCGACCGGGCTGGCATGCCCCACGCCTGGCTCCAGTACGACCGGATGTTGGCGGCACATCTACCAGGCGCCACCTTCGACCGCTGGTTCGCCGCCGACGAGCCCGAGCCTCCGGCAGCGCCGGACCGGTACAGCGGAGTGCTCTGGACCGGCTGCAATCTGACCATCTACGACCGCGACGACGAGAGGGTCACGCGCCAGTTTCCGTATTGCCAACTGGCATTCGAGCGCGGCGTGCCCCAGTACGGCTCATGCTGGGGCCTGCAGATGGCCGCCGTGGTCGCCGGCGGTACGGTCGAGCCCAATCCGCGCGGTCGGGAGATGGGCCTGGCCCGCAACATCCACCTGACTCGATCCGGTCGCGATCATCCCTTCCTGGCCGGCAAGCCGATGGTCTACGCCGGCTTCATCTCGCACGTCGACGAGGTCACCCGGCTGCCGGCCGGGGCTCAGCTGCTGGCGTCGAATGATTTCACCCACGTCCAGGCCATCGCCGTCGAGCACGGATCCGGTGCGTTCTGGGCGGTGCAGTACCATCCGGAGTACACGCTGGCCGACGTGGCGCGCTTGATCGTGGCCCGCGAGCCCAAGCTGCTGCCCGAGGGGTTCTTCCGCAGCCCGGACGATCTGCGCGACCATGTGGCCCGGCTCGAGGCGCTGGCCGCCGCACCCGGGCGCAAGGATTTGCGCTGGCAACTCGGCATCGACGACGACGTGCTGGATCCGGCGCTGCGCCAACGCGAGTTCGCCAACTGGTTGCGGGAGTTGGTCCAGCCCCGCCTGGCGCGCGACTGAGCCCGCCATGACCGCACCGGCCGACCGCGCCCACATCCGTCGGTATCGCGGTTGGCAGATCAAGATCTTGATCGCCACCTGGCTGGCTTACGTCGGCTACTACTTCTGCCGCAAGGCCTTCTACGTGGTCAAAGATCCGTTGGGCGCTACGCTGGGGCTGGGTGCCAGCGACCTGGCCCACATCGGAACCGGCTACCTGGTGGGTTATGCGCTGGGGCAGTTCTCCTCGGCCTACTTCGGCCGCAAGCTGGGGCCCAAGCTGCTGTTGCTGGTGGGGATGGGCATCTCCAGCGGCTGCAATGCGATGTTCGGGCTGCAGAACGGCTTCTGGACCCTCTTGCTGTTCATGATCGTCAACGGCATGGCCCAGGGCACCGGTTGGCCGGGCTGTATCGGCAGTCTGGGCTATTGGTTCAAGCGCGAGACGCGGGGATCGGTGCTGGGGGTCTGGTCCACCTGCTACCAGGTCGGCTCTTTGGCCGCCACCGCCTTCGCCGCCTTCATGCTGGGCCAGCTCGGTTGGCGGTGGTCGTTCTTCGGCGCCGCGCTGGTGCTGCTGGTCATCTGGGCGGTGGTGCTGCTGCTCCATCCCAACACCCCCGAGGACGTGGGCCTGGAGTCGGCTGAACGGCCGCCACCGGAGGCCGATGCAGCGGCGACCGGCGCAGGGCGCCAGCCCCTCGGATGGTCCCGGCAGGTGGTCACCACGATTCTGCTGATGGGAGCCATCTACTTTTGCATCAAGTTTCTGCGCTATGCGCTGTGGTCCTGGACGCCCTACTTCCTGTCGCGCAACTACGGGTTGCACTGCGACGATGCGGGCTACCTGTCGGTCGTGTTCGACATGGCCGGCTTCGCCGGTGTGCTGGTCGCCGGTTTCGTCACCGATCGCCTACTGAGAGGCCGGCGGGCGCTGCTCAGCCTGATCATGCTCGGCTTGATGGCGCTGAGCTTCGGCGCCATGTACCTCTGGGGCACCGCCTCGGTGGCCGCCTTCGCCGTTTCGCTCGGCTTCTGTGGGTTCATGCTCTACGGGCCGGATTCCTTGGTGTCCGGGGTCGGAGCGATCGACGTGGGCTCGGTGCGCGGCGCCCTGGTCGCGGCCGGGATCATCAACGGCATGGGCTCGGTGGGCCCCATCTTCCAGGAGCAGATCATCGGCTGGATGTACGAGGCATCGGGCGGCCAGCTGTTGCCCATTCTGTTCCTGTTCGTAGGCGTGGCCGTGGCCGGAGTGGGTTTGATGGCGGTGCTCTATCTCCGCACCCGGCGCGGCAGCTCGAATCTCTAGCCGGCCAACCGTCTTGCACCCCGCTGCGGCCAGCGGTAGCCTCGGCCCGGGAGGTCACATGCGACGCTGGCTGCTGCTGGTGCTCGTCGCCACGGGCACCGTCATCGCCATCTACCATCTCCTGAAAAGCCCACCAGCCTTCGATCTGGAAGGCTTCAACAGAAGAGTCGACCGCCTCCGGGCAGGCTCGGTCATCGCCCGGAAGGTGGCTGATACCGATGCCATTCCCGACTGGCTCGAAGCCGACGCCGAGCACATCACAGCAGTCCGCCTGATTCTGGAGTCGCATGACGGGAATTGCCAGGCCACCGTCGAGGCCCTCGATCAACAGCTGGAGCAGCACCGCCAGCAGCTTGAAGAAATTCCCGATCGCATGACAATCGAATCGCTGCAGACGCTGCCCCCGGCGCGCCGACAGCGTCTAGGCCAGCAGATGATCTATGTCATGGCTCCGGTCTACTCCGATCTGCGGCCGGTGGTCGAGCAGTGGGCCTGGCAGTGTAAGGAAGAGTCCGTCATTCTCGATGAGGTTTTCGGAACCGTGCAGCAGTAATAGGGGCGTAAGAAGGGGTTGCGTTCAGGCGCGATTTCAACGATGCTGCCCCACTGCTACAAAAGCCCGGCTGCGGGCCAGCGAAGCATCGAACAACCAACGCCGACGGCGGCCTGAGGAGAGCGAGCCATGACCGAACACGAAGAGCAGCGGGAGTTCTATCGATTCTTGATCGACAAGCTCGGCGGTAAGGAGCAGGTGCTCGCCGAGTTCATCCGCAGCAAAATAGCCGGCACAGAACTCGATCCCGAACGGATCACGGTCGGCCGACTGTACGAGATGGCCCAGGAGCAGGGCTGGCTGCCACAGCTCGAGGCGATGAGCCTGAGCGAGCTGCTCGACCTCTTCAGCGGTCGCGCCCCCAAGGCCGTGGCCGCCTCGACCGCCTCCAGGGGCGAACGCAAACGCATGACCAAGGCCGAGATGGAAGAGTCCAAGCAGCAGATGCTCGACTTCCTGCGCAGCAATCCCTGGTCCAGCGCGGCCCGGATCGGCGATGCGATCGGGCTCGACAGCAAGGTCACCGGACGCGTGGCCAAAAAGCTGCGCGAGGCCGGTGAGGTCCAGACCCGGGGCGAGAAACGCGCGACCCGTTACGCCCTGGCGTCAGAGAGCAAGCCGGCCGGCTGAACTGATGGCCAGACACCCGCCGCCGCACGGGTGACCGGGATCACCGTCATCCCCGGATGGCGTGATCTTGCTCACATATCCTTGTTTTTGCGATAATTTTTGAACGAATGCCCGAATCGCTCCGTCTGTTTCGCCAGAACGGACAGTACGAGAAGACGCGAGGGATTCGGGATTCATGCGATTCATCGATCGGATCGGCAAGCTGTTCCAGCCAGCACAGCGACACCAGCGGCCCGCCCGCAGCCGCAGGCGCATCGCGACCACGATCCGGGCCCGCTTCCCGGGCAGTTCCTTCAGCCGCGAGCGGGCGGGCAACGTGTCAGCAGATGGTTTCTGCTTCGAGCACGACAGCGAGTTGCCCGTGGGCAGTCGGGTGCGGGTGCTGATCGAGTTGCACGGCACCGACAACTGGATCCGGGCCACCGGCGAGGTGCTGGGTCCGGTCGCTTGGGGCGAAAGGGTCGGCAACCGAGGCCGGTTCGTCCACATCGACTCGGATGACCGGGAGCTTCTGTCCCAATGGCTCGGGCGTCATGTCGGCCAACGCCGGGCAGCCTGAGTCGGCCATGTGGCCTTTCCAGTCATCGTTCGATACGCCGCTCCGCTTCACTCAAGGTGGGTCTGGACCGCTCGCCCGGCAGTACGCCGGCGGCGGCGGCGGGAAGCAATCTCCCGGAAACTCCACATCGAACAACCCACTGCGGAATGCTGCTGCCGCCCACCGATAACCTGCCACGAAACGCCGATAGGCTTCCAAGAAATCGAGGCGCATCTTACGACTCGACGCATGACACAGCGGGGCCGGGCTGTCTTCGGTTTCCCGCGGTCGATCATGCGGCCGGGTCGCCAAGACGGCTTCGCGGCCCATCGGTGACGTGCCCTCGCGGTTGTGACGCCGCCAGGTCTCGTCGCGGATCTCGGCCATCAGATCCCGGTACAAAGCCTGAGCCGCGGCCGGTTCGAGATCCTCGAATCCCGGCATCGGGCTCAACGGCACCGGGTAACGGGTGGCGAAGTCCTCCAGGTTGACCGGCTTCGAACCGCGCGCGGCGCGACAGTAAGCGGATCTGTTGTACCAGATGCCCTCCAGGGACTCACCGTAGGCCACCGCGCGAGCGCTCGACACGCCTGGCCATTCCAGCGGACTGGAAACGATATTCTCTTTACACCCGTGGGAGTACAGGTAGTGCAGGCGAGTATAGAGCGCATGGGCATCCTCGACCGAGATGGAGCGGTAGCGCCGTTGCCACATGTGCCCGCTCCAGCCGTGGAGGCGACCGACCTCCCGGGAGATGTTGTTGCCCACGTGGCACATGAATTGCGCCAGCATCTCCAGGTTCGGCACGCTGATCAGCATGTGGATGTGGTTGCTGGCGACGAACAGGCCGTATATCTGTACGCCGGGACAGAGGCTGAGAGCCCGGCCGATGACCCCGAGCACGATCAGATTGAGCAAGGTCGACGGCCGCAGCAAAAAGCGTCGCTGGAGGCAACGCCAGGTGACCTCGTAGATGGTGTCGGGCCGCGGCATGTAGCGAAGGGGATAAGGCATGCTCGGGCTCAGTGCAATCAATGTACCAGCCGATGCTTCTAATCCGCCGACGCACATAATTCATTGAAAAAATTCTAATCACGCCGAAGACGGTATGCGCGCGATACTGTAGCGAATCGCGCGCCGTGTCCGGAAACCGGACACTCTGGAAGGTGGGTGATACCTTTCTCGGGGGTAATACCTTTCTCGGGCAACCTCGGTTGGCTCGCGTCACTCGGGCCGGGTCGAGAGCTTGAAAACCACCCCGGCGCCCGTGTTCCTGACGGGCTCGACCGCGTACTTGCTCTGCAGGTAGGTCTGGAGCAGGTGGATGAAGCGCTTTCGATCTTCTTTGATGACCACTTGGAATATGCAACGCTGGGCGCCGCCCTTGGTCAACTCAGCCTCGTAACCGGCCCGCTTGAAAAATCTGGTGGCCGTCACCAGCGGCATCGGCTCGAGCCTTCCCTCCCAGCGGAATGCGACCCGGAGCCGAAACCTGGTGTCCTTGGTCCGAGGACGCTTCCTGATATCGAGATTGCCGCTGCCGCCGATCCGGCGGACCATGCGCTCGGCCGCCTGCCGGCAGGCGTCGGACAGCGCCTGCAGATGACCGGTGTTGCTGTTGCCCTTGCCCCGGAGTGTGAAGTTGCGTACCGCCGGACCGCGAACCACGCCCTGCACGATGCAGTGACTGTTCGGCAACCGCATCATGGGTGGTCTGCCCATCCTGCCCGGCGGAATGATGCCGCTACAGGCGGCCGCTGTGGACACGACCACGTCGGCTTCGGATTCGGACCTGGTTCGCTCGATGATCCGAAAGCCCAGCCTTCGCAGCTGCGACTCGAACAGCACCCCACAGGGGACAGCCTCGGTGTCCAGCCACTCGTAGGTGGTGCCCTTGATCATCGCCTTCGGCTGTCCGGCCCGTACGGGTAACCCGACCGCCACCAACAGCACCACCAGCAACATGTTCCTCATGGCGCAGCCCCCAGATTTCGTACTGGATTGCCTCGTGTAGCAGAATAGCGCCACCGGAGACGCGACACAATGGGCGCTGCCCGGCGACCGACAATGCTCGTTTCCTGGATCGAACGACGCATCTGCCGCCGAAATGCGTTCCGACGTAGTTGCGGTTGTACCAGGCCAGCGCAGATCCATCGAGACCGGATCTGGCACCAGTCCGGTGCGATACGCTCCACCCGAACACCGGCGCCGAGGTGCGGCGGATAGAGGTGGATGATCCGGCGCAGCACGACCGGACGCAGGCGCGCGGGAATTCGCTCGAGCAGTCCCATACCAATTGAAATAGGTCGCGGGCGGTCGCACTGTCAAGCCCGCCCCCTCCCGAGGCATCCGCGCTGTCAGCAAATCAACGCCGCGATCGAAGAACTGCTCTCGGGCCAAAAGGGATACGTGGAGGTCTTCAGCGACATCTTGCGCGCAAGGTGGCTGCGATCGAGGCGTCCGGCCAGCGGTTGATACCCGTTTGGAATGTGGCTGATACCTTACGAGATACCCTACGAAGTAAAAAACCCCGCACCCGGTGGGGGCGGGGCAGCGACCATGGCCAGGGGCGGAATCGAACCGTCGACACACGGATTTTCAGTCCGTTGCTCTACCGACTGAGCTACCTGGCCGTCGGAAGCGAATCGGGAAGTTGCCAGATGCGCTGCGAGGTGTCAAGGGGATTCTGCCGCCGATTCGCCGACTAGCGACAGCAGTTCTTCCAAATTTTCCAGACCCATCCGGCGCCGACCGTCCTCGACCCGGCGCGGTAGCATTCCACACCCAAGCCCCGCGGCGGTTGACGCCTCGAGGCCGATCGGAAAAAATGATCGTGATTCCGGCATCGTGACTCAGAGAGGACATCGCCCTTGCACCGTCTACCGATCCTACTCGCTTGCTGGCTGGGCGCCGTCGCGATGCCGGTCCACGCCGCCCCGCCGACCTCGCCGCTCTACAAGGCCGCCCGCCGGGCCGCCGACCGCGGCGATTGCCCCGAGGCCGTCGAGCTGTACCGGGCCGCGATCGATCGCGCCGACCCCGACACCGTCCACCCCCAGATCCTGGTCAGCCTGCTCGACAGCTGCCGCACGCTGATCGACCGCGAGCGGTTCGCCCCGGCCGTGGCCGGTCTGCTGAGCCTGCTGCCGGCCACCCGAGCCCGGCCTGGCCACGCCCCCCGGTTGCCGCGCTTGGCCGCCGCCATTCGCGACACCCTGGACCGGCTGGCTTTCGACCTGGTCCTGGCCGGTGAAGGTCCGCTGGCCATCCGCATCCTCGAGGCCCGCATGGCCGAAGACTCCGGTCCGCCCATGCGCTGGGCCCTGCTGGCCCGCGCCCACCTCGAGCAAGGCCAGTTCGACCAGGCCACCGAGACGCTGCGGCTCGGCCTGCAACGCCACCCGGCGGCTCCCGAGATCCTGTTCGTCCGCGCCGCCCTGGCCGGGGTGCTCAGCGAACGCGCAGTGGTCCAGGCCCGCTACCGGGCCGCTGAAAACATGCTGCGCCACGCCGCCCGCGATCTGGAACAGGCCATCGCCGCCGAGCAGCCGGCCCCGGGCCTGCACCGGGCCCTCGGCCGCATCCGCGGCTCGCTGTGGGTCTACTACCGCGCCACCGGCCAACCCCGTGCCGCCAACCGCATGCTCGAGCGAGCCGAAGCGGCATACGAGCGGGCCGCTGCCCTGGCCCCGACCACCCCCGCGCCCCTGGACGACCTGGCCGAGTTGCTGTGGCAGGCGCACGACTGGACCTGGGCGGCGGCGGTCAGCCGCCGCGCCCTGCGCCGCCACCGAACCCTGGCCGGCCGAAGCGACCTGAACCCGGCCCCGGCCCGCGCCACCCGAAGCGCCGTCCGCCATGGCCGCCGCCGGCTGGCCCGCTGCCAGCTCCAGCGGGGGCTGGACGCCTTCGCCAGCGGTCACTTCGAGGCGGCCGCCAAACGGGCCCGGCGGGCGGCCCACATCATGCCAGCGCTGCAACCCCGGGTCGACGCCGTGCTGCGAGCCATGCAAAGCGCCTGGCGCCGCCGCAACCGCCGTCTGGCCGCACTGCGCCGGCAGCCTGGCTCCGCCGCGGCCCACCAGGTGCTGGCCGAAATCCATTTGTCCGAAGGCCGCTACCAGGACGCCCGCCGGTCGCTGCAACGCGCCCTGGCCCTGGCCGACGACCCGGACGACCGCCTTCGGTTGGAGCGGGCGCTGGCCGACCTGGCCGACGCTCCGGTCGAGACCAGCCAGCACACCTTTTCGCTCGGCCGGCTGGATGTGCACGCCGAACTGCCGGCCGGTTTCGACCCGACGGACCTGTACCGCACCCTGGTCAAGGCCCACGCCCTGACCAGCGGACTGTTCGACCATCGATTGCTGGAACCGCTACGGCTGAAGGTGTTCGCCAACCGCCGGCGCTTCATCGAACGCACCACCGGCCCCGGCGCCGTCCACCAGCAGGGATTCTACACCCTGGGCTGCATCGTCACCTACGCCAACGCGAACCGCAGCCGCGCCGACTGGCTGCGTATCCTGACCCACGAGATGGTCCACCGCTACGTCGACGAGCTCACCTACCGGCGGTCGCCGCGATGGCTGAGCGAAGGTCTGGCGCTATGGCTCGCCGACCCCCGCCAGCGACGCCACCGGGCTCGGCTGCAAGCTCTGCTCGCCGCCGATCGGTTGCAGCCCTGGAGCCAGCTCGAGGCCGCCTTCGCCGCCTGGCACTTCGATCCCAAGCGGCTATCGGCGCTGTACCTGCAGGCCGAAGCCGCGGTCGCCTATCTGATGCAACACTTCGGGCGCGAGCAGTTGCTCACCCTGCTGGCGCTGCTGCGCCAGGGCAGCGACATCGAGCGTGCGGTGCAGACGGTATTCGAAAGCCCGCTGGACACCCTCTACCAGCGCTGGCGGCGGGAATACCACTGATGGCGGCGGCCGAATCTGCTAGGCTGTTCCAATGAACGCGCGAACCCAGGCGATTCCCGCTGTGCTGGCCGGCCTGCTGGCCATCGCGACCAGCGGCTGCAAACCCATCTCCGAAAACAGCACGTTCGACCGCCTGCACCAGGCCGCTCCCGGCGTGCCGGTCGACGGCTACCCCAACTACCAGGAACGGCTGATGCTGGTGGCCATCAACCGGGCGCGCGCCGAGCCCAACAGCCGGGCCCTGGGCACCTCGGGCGAATGCGGCGGCGACGGCTCGACCGCCTTTTCACCCGCGCCGCCGCTGGTGCTCGACATCGCCGGCTCCCGGGCCGCCCGCTTCCACTGCAACAACTGCCTGCGCAACGGCGGCGGGCTGAGCCACGACTCCTACTGCGAGCTGAAGAGCGACATCGCCCAGACCGCCTGCGACGGAGCACAGGAATGCGCTTGCCAGCCCGGCAGCGCCCATTTCAACTGCACCACCGGCGGCGGCCACGGCACCGACCCCTGGGCCCGCTGCGGGCGCTTCGGCTTCAGCGCCAACGGCGAGGTGGGTGCGGTGCAGAACAGCGACGGCTGGGCGGCGGTGGCCGCCTGGGTGACCGAGTGCCCGAACTACGAGGGCCACCGGCGCATCCTGCTCGACGCCGACCAGCGCCACACCCGCATCGGGCTGGGCTTCGCCGGCGGCGCGGGCGATTGCTGGGATCGGTTCTACTTCGGCGACGTCGGCAGCGGCGCGGCCGAAGCGCCCCGGCTGCCGGCCGGGGTCCATCGTCCCCAGCAGGGCTCGCCGGCCCGGTTCTATCTCAACGTCACCGATCCGGGTGGCGGCCCGCGGTCGGTGCAGCTGGTGCTCGATGGGCGTTGCTTCGCCATGGAGCGCGAAGCCGGCAGCGCGCAGAACGGCACCTGGATGGTCGAGCGCCAGCTCGCCGGCGGCTGCCACCGCTACTGGTTTCTGGTGCGCGGCAGCGGCGGCGGACGCCACGTCTACCCGGCCAGCGGCGCCTGGGGGTGTGGCGACTGCTCGGACTATACACCCCAGGCCCCACCGGCCCAGTGCGAAGACCAACAGGACGGCGGACCGGATTCGACGGATGGGGCGGACGGGGCGATCGACGGCGAAGCCGCCCCACCAGCGGATGGCGACAGCGACGCCGGCGGAGACGACGCCGGCGGTCAAGGCGGCTGTGGTTGCGCTACCCCGGCAGCCGCCGGTGGGCTGCTGCCGGCCCTGGTCCTGCTGCTGGGCCTGCGCCGCCGTCAGTCATCGCGGTCCGACTCACCCCGTTCGTAGGGCGTCAAGCCGGAGGCGATCCGTTCGCGCACGGCCGCCACCAACTCCTCGCGCCGTTCCGGCCCGTAGTCGCCCGGGGCGATGGGCTCGTGGAAGGTGATGCGGATGTGGCCGGGCAGCAGGCGCAGGGTCTTGCCGGGCAGTACGTGGCGCGAACCCGAGATGCTCACCGGCAGGACGGGCAGGTCGAGATCCTCGGCCATGCGAAAACCGCCCTTCTTGAACGGCTTCAGCCGCCCGTCCTGCGATCGGCTGCCTTCCGGGAAGAACACCACCGAGATGCCCTCGGCGGCCAGCCGGGGCCCGGCCGCGCGCAACGACTCGATGGCCTTCTGCCGATCGGAGCGGTCGATGAAAACGTGCCCCCCGGCGGCGGTGTACCAGCCGATCCCGGGCACCCGCCGCAGCTCTTCCTTCATCACCCAGCGGAACTGCCGGCCCCAGTGGCCGTACAGCGCCAGCACGTCGAAGTGGCTCTGGTGGTTGGACATGACCACGTAGGCCTGACCCGGAACGGCGTTTTCGCGACCGCGCACCGAGACCCGGGTGAAGTTGGCCCGGCACAGCAGCCAGGACCACAGCGTTCCAATGTGGAAGGCCAGCCGTGGCGAGACCTTACACAGACCCACGGCCGCGGCCCCGAAGGAGACGGTGCTCACCGCCAGCCAGGGCACGAACACGCCCCAGGCCCAGGGCAGGTAGAGCAGGCGCAGCGCATCGCGGCTGGGCTCGTCATGCGCTTCCTCAGCCGGCGGGGTGCGATCTGACATGGGGACCTCCGGTCACGGGTCGCGCTCATGGGCAGCATAGCCAGGGCGCCGCCAGCATGCAAACCCACGACCACGACCGGCCGAACCGAGATTCCCCGGGCGCTTCGGGCCAACTCCGGCCCCGTCTGCAGCCGGCGCTCAGCGCTTCCACCCTTCCATCACCTGTCGCCGCAGCTGCTCGGGTTCACCGGTCGGCCGCTCGCAGGCGCCGGCCCGGCATACGTAGGCGGTGGCCGAGCCGGTGATGGCCGTCTTGCCGGCCAGCGCCGGTGCGCGTTCCAGGGCCGCGGCATCCGCACCGGAGGCCGGCACGCGGGCCAGCACCGCGTGCGGCGGCTGCAGCGCGTCGATGACAGCCAACAGGGCCTCGGTGTCGCGGGCGGACGCATCACCGGCCACCACCACGTCGTAGAAGGGCCCGTCCAGCTTCAAGACCACGTCGCTCCATGCGGCCATCTCCAGCCCCGCCCGCGCCAGCAGGCCGGAGAAATTTTCTAGCTGGGTGCGCACATCCTCGCGCCAGGCCTCACGGCCGGTCAAAGCCGCCGCCTCGAGCTGGGCGCCCAGCAGGGCGGCGTTGCCCGAGGGCTGCACGCCGTCAGCGATCTCGCGTTGCCGGCCGAGCGGCGCCGGGCGACCTTGCTCGGACAGGTAATAGCCCGCCTGCGGATGGGCGAAATGGGTCCGGGCATAAGCGATCAGATCCAGTGCCGCAGACAGCGCATCGTCTCCGCCGCCGGCCTGGTAGAGCCCCAGCAGGCTCTGGGCCAGCAGGGCATAGTCGTCCAGCACCGCCGCGTGCTCGGCCTGGCCCCCGTTCGACACCCGATACAGACCGCCGTCTTGGCGGCGGTGCTCGCGCAACAGGAAATCGGCCGCACTTCGAGCCGCCGCCAGGTAGCGCGGCTCTCCCAGGGCGCGCGCCCCATGGGCCAGCGCTGCGATGGCCAGGCCGTTCCAGGCGGTGACCACCTTCTCGTCCAAGGCGGGCCGCGGCCGCTGCGCGCGCGCCCGCAACAGCGCTCCACGGTGGCGATCGAGACGCCCTGCCAACTCGTCGGGTTCGCTCTCGAAGCGCTGGGACAAGGCGTCCAGATCCGCGCGGCGGGTCAGCACCGAAGCGCCGTCGAAGTTGCCGCCCGCATCCACCCCGAGCAAGGCGGCCAGCACCGGCCCGTCCTGATCGCCGGCCACAGCGGCCAACTGCTCCGGCGTCCAGACGTAGTAGGCCCCCTCACGGCCGTCCGAATCGGCGTCCAGGCTGGCCGCGAAGCCACCGTTCGGCAGCTGCATCTCGGCGAGCATGAAATCGAGGGTCGCCCGCGCCACCTCGGCATAGCGCGCTTGGTCGAACACGGCCGCGGCCTCCAGGTAGAGCCCGGCCAGCTGGGCGTTGTCGTAGAGCATCTTTTCGAAATGAGGCACCACCCAGTGCGGATCGACCGAGTAGCGGTGAAAGCCACCGCCCAGCTGATCCTGCAGGCCGCCCGAGGCCATGTGATCCAGGGTCGTGCGCAGCAACACGTCCAACTCGGGGTCGTCCGTCTTGCGCAGCAGGTGCAACAGGAAACGCCAGCGCACCGGCATGGGGAACTTCATCTGACCGCGGATCCCACCCCAGCGCCGATCGGCCGTCTGCACCGCTCGGGCGGCCGCCTGCTCGAAGAGCTGCCCGCCCAACTCGCCGCCCGAACCCGGATCGATCCCGGCCGCGATGTGATCGCGCAGTCGGTCGCCGGCTTGCTCGAGCTTGCTGCGCTCGTCGCGATAGGCCTGCCGCACGCGTTCGAGCAGCAGCATGAACTGCTCCTTCGGGAAGTAGGTGCCGCCGAAGAAGGGTTTGCCGGCTGGGGTCAAAAACACCGACATCGGCCAGCCCCCGCTGCCGGTCATGGCCACCACCGCCTCCATGTAGACGGCATCCAGATCGGGGCGGTCCTCGCGGTCGACCTTGATGGGCACGAAATGCGCGTTGAGCACCGCGGCCACATCGTCGTGCTCGAAGACCTCGCGCTCCATCACGTGACACCAGTGGCAAGAGCTATAGCCCACGGACAGAAAGATGGGCCGATCCAGATCGCGGGCGCGGTCGAGCGCGTCTTGTCCCCAGGGGAACCAGTCCACCGGGTTGTGCCCGTGCTGGCGTAGATAGAGCGATCGCTCGCCGGCCAGACGGTTCCCGGCGCGCCGGACTTCCGCCGCATCGCGCGCGGCCACGTCTTGTGTCTGTTGCTGCGTTTTCGCCGTCTCGGCACTCATGAGCATTCCTCCGCACACCACCGCGGTGGCGAGCTTGGCCGTCCTCGTACCCGACCGGATTTCCATCGCACACACCTTCCCCGGCGCGCTCATCCAGTCAGTCGTACAGCGACCGCTCAGCTTACATTTTGTGGATGGGATCAGATCTGGGTCGGACTGCCTCGTGAGGCGCCTAAGCGCAGCGATTCCTTGATGCGCTGGCGGCCTGTTTCGCTCAGGCCCACCGTGCCGGGAATCTCGTCGCGCAGCTCGCGGAACAGATCACCGGCGACCTGATGCACGAACTCCACCTGCTGTGCGTAGCGCTTGCACTGCGGACACAGCAAAAGGTGCAGGCGCATCCGCCAACGGGTCAGCTTCGGCAGCTCGCGCTCCAATTTGTCCGAGACCAGACGACTCACATCGCGGCACGTCAGCATGGCACACCCTTCACGCTGTTTCGCTCAGCCAATTCGTCTCCAAACAGCCGCGCAGCTTCAAGCGCGCCCGGTGGAGCATGACCCACAAATTTGTCTCGCTGATGCCCAGTGCCTTACAGATTTCCTCGCTCGTCTGCTGGTCGAGCTCGCGCAGGGCAAAGGCATCGGCCATCCTGGCGGGCAGATCTTGCAGACAGCTGGCGAAGACATCCCGGAACTCGCCCCGCTGGCTGATCTCGTCGGGGTCCACCAGCCACTTGGCGGGTCCGCCGCGCCAGTGGCCGAAACGGTTGAACAGCTCCTGCTCGAGGCCTTCGAGCGTCTCGGAGGCATCCGCTTCACTGGTCGGCTTCTCGCGGGTCCGCTTGCGGATGTAGTCGACGATCTTGTGCTTGAGGATGCTGACCAGCCAGGTGCGCACGCTGGAGCGGCCGCTGAAGCGTTCGCGGGCCTTCAGCGCGGCCAGGAAGGTCTCCTGCACCGCTTCCTCGGCTGCGTCGGCATCGCGCAGCCGCATCATGGCATAGCGGTAGAGCGCATCACCATGGGCGTCGACCCAGCTCTCGGGCTGCAGATCCGCCGCGGACCCTGCTGCGCGCTGCTCGGCATCGGTTTCGGCCATGGCTCGCCTCCCCCGGGCTGTGGCCGGGTTCTCCGGCCCCGTGCGAGCAGAATAGGCGGGCTGCCCGAGAGCGTCAACCGGCAGACCGGCACGGCGGCCAGCGGCTGGCGGCCGGCGCCGATTCGATCTAGAATTCAAAGTGATTGGGAGGGTTGCCATGCTGCGGCTGACCAAGACGCTCGCCATATTGACCGCACTCGCCACGGGCCTCGGCGCCTGCGGGCGCACGGCGCCGCTGGACGACGACGCGGTGGTCTCGCTGCGCCTGCTGCCCGATGCGCCCGAGCTCTACATCGGCCAGCGGGTGCAGCTGGCGGTCGAGGCCCGCCTGGCCGACGGGACGGTGCACGATGTCACCGATGAGCCGGAGCTGGTGCTGCGTCTCAACCAACCGGGCGTGGTGCGCCTGAACACCGGCATGCAGCTGGAGGCCGAGGCGGCCGGCCGGGTACGCCTGCTGGCCGCCTGGCGGGGCAAGCAGGATCACATCGACGCCAGCGTGCGCGATGCCACGCTCGATCAGCTGGCGATCACCCCCATCGAGGCCGAGGTCGACGTGGGCGAAAGCGTGCAGCTGACCGTCATCGGCCGGCTGAGCGACGGCACCGACCTCGATCTGACCCGGGACGCGCTGGGCACCAGCTATGCCAGCGACACCCCGGCGGTGGCCACCCCCACCGGCGACGGGCTGGTGTTCGCCATGAACCCGGGCCGGGCGACGATCACCGCCACCCACGAAGGCCTCAGCGCCACCAGCACCCTGCGCGTCGGCGACGGTACGCCGGAGCTGGTCGAGCTCGCCCTGCAACCGGCCGCGGCCAACCTGCCGGTCGGCGAGACCCTGGGCCTGACGCTGATCGGCACCTACGCCGACGGCTCGGAAGCGATGTTGACCGACGATCCCGAGACCGTGTTCTCCAGTTCGGACGCCACCGTGGCCGATGTCTCTGCGGGAGGGCGGGTCACCGGCCTGCGTCCGGGCGAGGTCGAGGTCAGCGCGGTGTACCGCGAGCTGTCGGCGCTGGCCCGGGTCACCGTCACCGCGAGTGGTGAACTCGAGGGAATCGAGCTCAGCCCGCAGCGGGCCGAGCTGTCGCTGGGCGGACAGCTGCAGCTGGCGGTCGCGGCCGTCTACAGCGACGGCAGCCGCCAGGATGTCACCGCCCAGGCCGACTACACCTCCTCGAACCCGGGGGTGGCCGCGGTGCAGACCGGGGGCCTGGTCGAAGCCTTGGCCCCCGGTGGGGCCCAGGTGATGGCGAGCTACCAGGGTTTTTCGGCCGCTGCCGCCATCGAGGTGCTCGACCGCACCCTGGTATCGCTGGCGGTTGAACCCGACAGCTTGACCCTGGCGGTCGGCCAGCAGGCACAGCTGCAGGTCACCGGCCGCTTCGACGATGGCAGCCAGGCCGACCTGACCGCCGCCGCCACCGGCACCAGTTACCGGGTCGAGCCCGACGGGGTGGTCGGCGCCGGAGCGGACGGTCTGGTCACGGCGGTGGCCGCCGGCGAGGCGCTGGTGCGGATCAGCAACGCCGGCGTGGCCACCGAGTTGCCGGTGGTGGTGACCGGACCGCAAGCGGTGGACCTGGTGGTGGTGCCCGAGTCCGTCGATCTGGCGCCGGGCCAGACCGCGCCGCTGCTGGCCCTGGCCTTCTACTCCGACGGCAGCCAGCGGGACGTCACCGGTGCGGTCGACTGGACCAGCGACCATCCCGGCGTGGCCACCGTCAGCGCGAACGGCCTGGTGCGGGCCGTGGCGGCCGGCACCACCCGGGTGCGGGCCGAGCTCGGCGGGCTGCTGGCCGCGGCCGAGGTGCGGGTGAGCGGGGTAGAGCTGGTCGATCTGCAGGTCGAGCCGGCGGCGGTCGAGTTGGGCGTCGGCGAGCAGGTCCAGCTGTTCGTGACCGGCTTCTACTCCGACGGCAGCCAACAGGAGGTGACCGCGCTGGCCAGCTACAGCGCCTCCAACCCCAGCGCGGCCAGCGTATCGGCCGCCGGCCTGGTGACCGCGCATGCGCCGGGCCAGTCGGCGGTGACCGCCCAGCTCGAGGGGCTGCGCGATCGCTGCTCGGTCACCGTGCGCCAGGTCACGGTGGTCGATTTCTGGCTCGAGCCGACCCAGCTCGAGCTGCAGCCCGGTGACCAGCAGCCGCTCACCGCCTGGGCGCAGTATAGCGACGGCACCCTGGAGCAGGTGACCGCACAGGCCGAGCTCACCAGCCAGGATCCGAGCGTGGCCCAGGTGGCCGGCGGCGGGTTGGTGACCGCCGTGGCCGAAGGCGAGACGATCGTCAGCGGCCGCTTCGCGGGCTTCGAGGATACGGTCGAGGTCCGCGTCGTCGCCCAGCCGGAGCTGATCGGAATCGCGGTCGAACCCTCCGGCCGCCGGATCGATCCCGGCCAGAGCTTTCAGCTCAGCGTCCTGGCTCTTTACTCGGACGGCTCCTCGCAAGATGTGACCACCCGGGCGGGCTACGCCACCTCGGCCCCGGCGGTGGCCACGGTCGATGCCGGCGGCTTGGTACGCGGCGTGGATCCGGGCCAGGCGCTGATCAGCGCCACCTTCGGCGGTTTTTCAGACGAATGCGCGGTCACGGTGGTGGGCGCCGAGATCGTCGACTTCTGGATCGAGCCCGATCAGCTCGCGCTGCAGGTGGGCGAGCGCGGCCAGCTGCAAGCCTTCGCCGAATACGGCGACGGTACGGTCGAAGACGTGACCCTGGAGACCGATTTTGTCACCAGCGATCCGTCGGTGGCCACGGTCGCCGGCGGCGGCGAGGTGACCGCCCAGGCGGCCGGCGATGCGACGGTGACCGGCTCCTTCGCCGGTTTTAGCGACGATGTCGCAGTGGAGGTCGACCAGCCGGTGGTGCAGATCGGGCTGGAGGTCTCGCCCGCCAGCGCCGCGCTCGACGTCGGCGAGGGGCTGCAGCTGACCGTCGAGGCCCTCTACTCCGACGGCTCGCGCCAGGACGTCACCGCCCTGGCCGGCTACAGCTCCTCCGACCCGAGCGTGGCCGCGGTCGATGCCACCGGCAGCGTCACCGCCCTGGCCGCCGGCCAGGCCACCGTCAGCGCCACCTTCGGCGGCTTCGACGACGCCTGCCTGATCTCGGTCGCCCAGCCGCTGCTCGAGCGCATCGAGATCACCCCGGCCAGCGCCGGGCTCGATGTGGGCGAGACGCTGCAGCTGACCGTGACCGGCTTCTACTCGGACGGCTCGCAGCGCGATCTGACCGCGGCGGCCAGCGGCACCAGCTACGAGACGTCCGACGCCGACGTGGTCGCCATCGACGCCGACGGCCTGACCTCGGCGCTGGCGCCGGGCGGGCCGGTGACCATCACCGCCCGCAACGCGGGCTTCAGCGACAGCGCCAGCATCACCGTGGCCGACTACCCGGTGCCCGTGTTGACCGCCATCGACCCCGAGCAGGTGGTGGTGGGCGCCGCCGGCACCGAGCTGCGCGGTCTGGGTTCGAACTTCGTGCCCACATCGGTGCTGCAGCTCGACGGCGGGGACTTGGCCACCAGCTTCATCGACTCCGGCATGCTCAGCGCCAGCCTGCCGGCCGCCGCGGTCAGCGCGGTGGCCATCCGCCAGGTCACCGTCCACACGCCGGCCCCCGGCGGCGGCACCTCGGCCGCCCGCGAGCTGTGGGTGGTCGACGTGCCGCAGGTCAGCACGGTGTCGCCCGACAGCGGGCTGCAGGGCCGCTCGGTGCGGGTGGGCTTCTACGGCAGCGGCCTGCTCGGCTGCACGCTGGTGACCGACAACCCGGGCATCGCCATCTCCAACATCAGCTACCAGGCCTCGGGGCTCTACCTGTTCGCCACCTTCCAGATCGCCGCCGACGCCCCCCTGGGCCCGACGCAGGTGACCTTGTCCAACCTGGCCGGCGAGACCACGGTGCCGTTCGAGGTGCTCGAGGACACCGGGCCGGCAGATTGCATCGTCGGCGCGGGCGAGGTTGTCTTCTGGAGCGGGGTGCAGACCTGCGCCAATGTGATCATCGATACCGGGGCGCTGGTCTACGGCACCGGCGACGTGCCGCTGCAGCTGCTGGCCACCGGCGACGTGAACATCCGCGGCGTGATCCACGTCTCGGGCTTCGCCGGCGAGACCGGCTATTTCAACCCGGCCGACGGCGGCGCGGCCGGCCCCGGCGGCGGCGGCGGCGGCGGCGGCGGCGACGGCGAGCTCGACGGTCAGCCGG
>CAYVQE010000052.1:0-36049 GCA_964454005.1 uncultured Myxococcales bacterium | reverse complement strand
GATCCAGACCAGACAGGCGCCCCCGGACATCGTTGACTTTGTCCGTTGCCCTGCCTTGAACCCTTGAACTCTTGACCCCCGGAACGGGCGCTGGGTACGATGCGCGCGGGATGGATGCCGCGCCGTTGCCTTTTGTCGACCCGCACGTGCACGCCGATTCGCGATCGGTCGAGGAGTTCCCGCGGCTGGCCACGGCCGGCTGCGTGGGGTTGCTGGCGCTGTCCGGGCCGGGCGGCGGCTATCGCTCGCCCGACTCGCTGCTGGATCATTTCCGCCGGCTCGATCGGGTGGACCGGCCGCGTATCGAGGCGGCCGGACTGCGGGCCTGGATCGGCATCGGCATCCACCCGGCCGGCATCCCGGAGAACGATCTCGATGGCATGCTGGAGGCCTGGCCCGAGGCGCTGGCCGAGTACCGGGCGGCGGCGGTGGGGGAGGTGGGCCTGGAGCGCGGCGGCGAGCGCGAGGAGCGGGTGCTGGCCCGGGCCTTCGCGGTGGCCGCCGCGGCCGGGCTGCCGCTGGTGCTGCACACGCCGCGGCGCAACAAGCGCCGGCTGCTGGAGCGGGCACTGGAGCTGCTGGTCGACTCGGCCTGCCCGCCGCAGCGGGTGCTGGCCGATCACCTCGATGCCGAGACGCTGGAGCCGGCGCGCGCGGCCGGCTGCTGGCTGGGGCTCAGCGTCCATCCGGCAAAGCTGGGCCCGGCCGCAGCCGCCGACCTGGTCGAGCGCTGCGGCCCCGAGCGGCTGGTGATCGACTCGGACATGGGGGTCAACCCCTCTCACCTGTTCGCCCTACCGGCCACCATCTCGGCTCTGCGCGATCGGGGCCTGGGCGAGACGGACATCCGGGCGGTGGTCTGCGACCACGCCGCCGCCCTGATCGGAGCGTAGCTTTGAGCCGCAAGGACGACGAGCAACTGCAGCAACGCATCCGCGAACGGCTGGATCGGCAGCCGCCCGGCAAGCCGCTGGCGCTGCGCAAGCTGGTCCGCGAGCTGGGCTTGCCCAAGCACGCCGACCGGCGGCTGCGCCGCCTGCTCAAGGATCTGGTCCAGCGGGGCCAGGTGATCGCCGAGGGCCAGGGCCGCTACAGCCGGCCGCCGCCCGGCCGCGAGGTCGAGGGCGTGCTCGGGCGGCCGGGCCGCGACGGGGTGTTCTTGCTGGGCGCCGAGGACGAGGCGCAGCTGGTGATCGCCTTCGACTCCCTCGGCGGGGCCCTGCCCGGCGACGTGGTGCTGGCCGAACCGACGCGCAAGCGCCGCACCGGCCCCGACCTGGGCCGGGTGGTCACCATTGTCGAACGCGGCCGCCAGCCGATCGTCGGTCTGCTGCGCAAGCAGGCCAAGTCCACCGTGCTGGTGCCCGACGACGATCGGCTGGGCGGTCCGGTGCTGATCAGCGACGAGGGCGGGTTGGGCGCTCGCGACGGTCAGGTGGTGGCCGCGGTGGTCGAGTCGGGCCCGGGCGACCGGCCGCGCGGCCGGCTGGTGCAGCTGCTGGGCGAGCCGGGCAGCCTGGGCACCGAGCGCGAACGGCTGGTGCTGGAGTTCGGGCTGCAGCGCGGTTTTCCGGCCGCCGTCGAGCAGGAGCAGGCCGGCGTGGCGGCCGACCCGGAGGCCGCGCCCGCGCCCGGCCGGGCCGACCTGCGCCAGCTACCGCTGTTCACCATCGATCCGGTCGATGCCAAGGATTTCGACGACGCGGTGCTGGTCGAGCCCGCCGGCGATGGCTGGCGGCTGTGGGTGGCCATCGCCGACGTGGCCGCGGCCGTGCCGGACGACTCGGCCACCGACGCCGAGGCGCTGCGGCGGAGCTGCTCGACCTACCTGCCGGGCGAGGTTTTTCCCATGCTGCCGGCCGCGTTGTCCGAGGGGCGCTGCAGCCTGGCCCCGGGCCGCGATCGCGAGGCCATGTGCCTCGAGATCGACGTCGGCCCCAAGGGCCGGGCCCGCGGCGGCCGGGCGCGGCGGGCCCTGATCCGCTCCAGCGCCCGGCTCGATTACGACGAGGTGCAGGCGGTGCTCGACGGCGGGTCGCCCAGCGATCGGGCGCGACCGGTGGTCGATCGCCTGCAGACCGCGGCCGGTTGCGCCCGGGCCCTGCTCGAGCGCATGCGCCAGCGCGGTCAGATCCGGTTCGACCTGCCCGAGCTCGACATCCGGCTCGACGCCGAGGGCCGGCCGGCCGAGATTCGCCCCACCTCTGGCGGTCTGGCCCACCGGATGATCGAGGCCTTCATGGTGGCGGCCAACGAGGTGGTGGCCCGCGGTCTGGGCTCCGCCGGGGCGCCGGTCATCTACCGCATCCACCCGCCGCCCGATCCCGAGCGGATGGAGCTGTTCGGCGAGGTGGCCACCGGGTTGGGTGCCCCGCCGCCGTTCGGCAGCGAGCCCGAGCCGCTGGAGGTGGCCGAATACCTGGACGCGGTGCGCGACAAACCCGCTGCGCCAGCGCTGGAGCAGATGCTGCTGCGCAGCCTGATGCAGGCCCGCTACAGCGTCGAGAACCTGGGCCACTACGGGCTGGCCAGCGAGAGCTACGCCCACTTCACCTCGCCCATCCGGCGCTATCCCGACCTGGTGGTCCACCGCTTGCTGGCCGCCGCGCTGGAACGGGCCGGCGCCGCCGGGTTGGATTTGGCTCGGCCGCCGCGGCTGGATCGCTGGCCGCTGGGCGCCGAGCGGGCCGAGCAGATCGCCGCTGCGGCCAGCCGGTCCGAGCGGCGGGCCATGGAGGCCGAGCGGGCCGCCGACGATCTGTACCAGGCCGCCTGGGCCCACGAGCGCATCGGCGAGCAGTTCTCCGCCCGGGTGGTGCACACGGCCGACTTCGGTCTGTTCGCCCGGCTCGAGCCCAGCGGGGTCGAGGGTCTGATCCACGTCTCGGAGCTGGGCGACGATTACTACGAGCACGACGAGAGCCAGCTGGCGCTGGTGGGCCGCAGCTCGGGGCGCGCCTTCCGCATGGGCCAGCAGATCGAGGTGCGCATCGCCTCGGCCAACCTGTCGCGCCGTCAGGTGGATCTGGTGCCGGTGCACTGATCCGGCGGCGGCCGGCGGAATCGATGGGGCGGAGAGCTTCGCTTCCGGGAGGTGCTGGATGGAGATACGCCGGATGCTCGAGCAGCAGGAGCGCGCCACGCTGCACCCGCGGGCGGCCTTCTCCGACGCCAGCCGCGGCCGGGTCCGCGACGAGGCGCCCTGTCCGGTGCGGCCGGCCTTCCAGCACGACCGGGACAAGATCCTGCACTGCAAGGCCTTCCGCCGGCTGCTGCGCAAGACGCAGGTCTTTCTGGCTCCCGAGGGCGATCACTACCGCACCCGCATGGCCCATACCCTGGAGGTCAGCCAGATCGCGCGCACCCTGGCCCGGGCGCTGCGGCTCAACGAGCAGCTGACCGAGGCCATCGCCCTGGGCCACGACCTGGGCCACACCCCGTTCGGCCACGCCGGCGAGGGGGTGTTGAACGCGTTGCTGCCCGGCGGCTTCCGCCACGTCGATCAGAGCGTGCGGGTGGTCGAGCGGCTCGAGCGCGGCGGCCATGGGCTGAACCTGACGGTCGAGACGATCGACGGCATCGCCAAGCACTCCAAGGGCCGCGGCCGCATCCTGTCCGGCGCCGGCGACGCCTTGCCGGCCACGCTGGAGGGCCAGCTGGTGCGGCTCAGCGACATCGTGGCCTATGTCAACCACGACCTCGACGACGCCCTGCGCGCCGGGGTGCTGCGGTCGGCCGAGCTGCCGCCGGCGCTGCTGGAGACGCTGGGCGAGAACCACTCGGCCCGCATCGACCGCACCGTGCGCGACGTGCTGGCCACCAGCGACCTGGATCGCGATCCGGCGGTGCGCATGAGCGAGCGGCTGGAGGACGCGCTGCGCCAGATCCGGGACCTGCTCTACGAGCGGGTCTACGACAACGCCGTGGTGCACGCGGAGTTCACCAAGTGCCACAAGCTGCTCGGCGACCTGTTCCAGGCCCTGCGCGAGCAGCCCGCGGTCTTCGCCCGCTGGGCCGGCAGGCCGCTGCCGGACGATGCGGACGAGCGGCTGCAGGCCGTCTGCGACTTCGTCGCTGGCATGACCGACCGCTACGCCATCCGCATCTACGAAGACCTGTTCGTGCCGCACCCCTGGCCGCTGTTCAACTCGGACTGAGCCGCAGCGCGGTCCCGCGGCAACTCCACTCCAGAGCGCGGATCGATACTCGAAGCAGATGGACCCGGGCCCGGGAACAGCCTATCAAGGGCAGAGGTAGGTCGCGCAACGGCTCGGTTCGTCGGAGCCGTCTTCACAGTCCTCGAAGCCGTTGCAGACGTACTCCTGGGGGATGCTCCAGCCGCCGTCGGCGCAGTCGAAGCAGGCGGAGGCCGGACAGCCGACCTCGTCGGTGCCATCGTCGCAGTCGGTCTCGCAGTCGCAAACCCAGTCCTGGGGAATAATCCAGCCACCGTCGCACTCAAAGCAGGCCGAGGGCGGACAGTCGACCTCGTCGGAGCCGTCTTCGCAGTCCGGCTCACAGTCGCACTCCCAACTCGCCGGTATGCGCTCGCCACTGCTTCGGCACTGAAACTCTTCATCCGAGGCGCAGGACATCATGCAGCTCTGCAGCCCAGCGTCCATCTCGCCTTCACAGACCAATGCCTCGATCTCCGTGCACGAGGCGTCGACAATGCAATCGACCAGACAGCGGTTTTCACTGGAGTTGTCGATCTCCGGGAAGTTGAAGTCGCCCGCCGACAACAGATCGCACTTGCGCAGCTTCTGCACGATGGTGGCGCCGAGATCCTCGTCACAGGCCCCGAGCAGCAGGGTGGACAATGCGACCATGGCGACCAGGCTCGTTCGTCTCATCGACGCCTCCTTCGCAGGCATTGCATACACCCGCGTAGAGCGGGATTTGTCCCGCGATTCGAATACCCTGGACGGTCTTTTCTTTATCAGCATTCGCGATTCGCCAAACGGTTGGAGGGGGCACATCAGGAATCGCTGTCTGGGTGGAGGATGAGGGTCGGTGTCTTGTGATCGCATCGTGGTTTCGTCGCTACTGCTGGTAGACGCAGTCGTCGGGGGTGTCGGGCCAGGGGTCCTGGTTGGTCACCACGTTGATGTGGACCTGGTGGTCTTCCTGGCTGCTGGCGCAGAAGTAGTCGCCGCGGATGGTGTCGGCCTCGGTGTTGTTGAGGCAGCTGGGCAGGGCGCAGGCGGTGGGGCCGTCGAAGAAGTCCTTGCAGCGGCCGGTGTCGCACTCCCGGTCGTGCTCGCAGCCGGGGACGTGCTCGCCGCCCTCCCACCACCAGCTGCTCAGGTCGTGGGGGTCTTGCTCCGGCTGGCGGTTGATGGCGTGCCAGGTGTATTCGTTGAAGCCCTCCCTGTAGAAGGCATGGGCGATCTTGCAGCCGCTGCGATCATCGGCCTCGATGCAGGTCGCTTCGGCCGCCCGCGAGCAGCAGAAGCTCTCGCAGTCGAAGTTGAACTCGCAGCGCTGGCCGTTTTTCAGGTGCAGGCGGCAGGCGCCGTCGACGCAGCCGAACATGGGGCCGCAGTCGTGGTGTCCCCGGGCGTAGTCCTGGTCGACCTGGCAGGTGCCGTCCTCCTGGCAGGAACCGCCCCAGGGGCAGAAGTAGAGCAGCTCGTTCTCGTCGTCCGGAGCGCAGGTGTAGGCCGACTCCACGATGCCGTCCTGATCGGTCAGCGCGCAGATCAGCGGCCCGGCCGCCTGCAACCAGAACCAGTCGTAGGTCAACGGGCTGAAGCCCGCCTTGCACAGGTAGGTGGAGCCGTTGCAGTCGATGCGCTGGCAGGCGTGGGCGAAGTCGCACTCGGGCTGGCAGCAGGTGCCGTCGCCGCCGGTTTCGACGCAGGTCTCCTGCTCGCCGCAGGGCTGGCAGTCGTCGCCGCAGTGCTCGAGGTTGTTGCACGGCAGGCAGGCGCCGTTGGCCTCGTCGCACCACTTGCCCGGCGGGCAACCGCCGCAGGGGCCGAGATCGCCGCCCGGATCGGAGCCCGGATCGCCGCCTGGATCGCCGCCTGGATCGCCGCCCGGATCGCCGCCTGGATCGCCGCCCGGGTCGCCGCCGGGGTCAGCACCCGGATCGCCGCCCGGATCGCCGCCCGGATCACCGCCGTCCACACCGCCATCGGTGGCGGTCCCTTGCTCGGTGCACTTTTTGGTCTGCGGGTCGCAGACGTAGCCGTCGGGGCAGACCTGGCCCGGGCCGCAGAAGGCGCCCTCGTAGCTGGGGTCGTAGATACAGCCGGCCAGGGTGGCGCCGGCCAGCAGCAGGCCGGCCGCCAGGGCTGCGATTCGTCTCCAGCCGTTCACCGTCGCATCCTCCTGCGGGGTGCTCAGAAGCGCACCAGCGCACCGGTGCCGGTCGCCACCACGTCGACTCCGGCGGTGTCGTCGGCGCTGGGCCCGGGCTCGACGATGAACAGCACCACCGCCGTGATGGCGGCCGCGCCGGCCACGCCGAACAGCACGTTGGCCGCCAGGGCGTTGTTGCGGCCGGCGTCATCGGTGGTCGGGTCGTACTGGTGGCTGACGTCGTTTTGCGCCTGATCGGCCATCACCCCGAAGCCGATGCCGGCGCCGGCGGCGGCCAGGCCCACACCCAAAGCGATGGTCGAGCCCAGATGGCGCCGGAAGAAGCCGGGGCCCCGGGGCGGCGGAGGCGGTTGCTCGTCGCGGGGCCGGGCCTCGACCACGCGGGCCTTGGGCGCCTGCGGGCCGGGCTCGGCGGCGGCCGGTGCCGGCTCGACCGCCGGCCGTGATTCCGGCTCGGGGGTCGCCTGGGGCGCTGGCGCGGCGACCGGCTCGGCGGTCGGTTCGGCTTCCGGCACCAGGGGCACCACGGCCACCGCCGCCGGGTCGTTGCCGGCGGCCGGGGCCCGGCTGGCTCCGTCCTCGGCGGCCGGCGCGGTCGGCTCGCCGGCGGGCTGCTGCTCCGCCGGGCCGAGCAGCTCGGTCAGGGTCTTGCCGATGCCGCTCATCAGCAGCTTCGACATGCTGCCGCCGACCATGGCGGTCTTGCGCTGCGGCTGCTCGTCGAGCGCGATGTGCTTGAAGGCCAGGTAGTACTGGCCGCCGCTGCCCGACATCTTGACGCCGATGACCTGGTCGGCCTCGACCAGCCGGCCGATGGCCTTCAGGCAGTCGTCTTCCCATTTGCACTGCTGGAGCTTCTGATCGCCGGTCTCGTTGACCAGCTTGAGTGCCTTCTCGCGCGAGAACATCCGCAGATCCATTCGCTTGCCGATGTCCTCGAAGAGCTGGGTCTCGATGGCCGACGCGTCGTCGAGTGGTACGTCGAGCGCCTCGGTGAACCAGACCATGACCAGCGGTGCGTCCTCATCGATCAGCGGCACCACCGGCAGCCCGACGTCGCCCGGCGGCGGGGCCTCGGCCGGTTGGGCCGAAAGTGCTCCGGCCAGGCCCATCAGCAGTACCCCGATCAGGATCGCCCGCAGCTTCATCATGCCGCAACTCCTCGCGATTCTTGCATTCCCATTACGGCCTTCATGCTAGTCTCATTCCGCGCCGACCGCAAGGGGATCATGGATCGACGACCGGCAGCGCCTGCGACTCGGACACCGCGATGGCCAGGGTCTGGCCTGCTTGGCGCGCGAACAGGATCAGGATCTCGAACTCCTCGGGCGTGATCACACCCAGGCCGGCCGAGCGGTCGATGCCCAGCACGCCCTGGACCCGGTTGCGGTAGGTCATCGGTGCCACCGCGAAGGGGTTGAGCCCGATGCGTTGCGCCAACTCGACGTTGATGCCCGCCTGCCGGGTGGGGTCGGTGACATTCAAGGGTCGGTCCTCGACCGCGCAGCGGGCGGTCACCCCCTCCTCGGCGCGCAGCGGGATCTCGGCCCGCAGCGGCCGGCGTTCGGGTTCCGGGATGCGGCTGTGGTAGGCCACCCGCCGCAGTCTGAGCACATCGCCCTCGCGCACGTACATCAGGGCCCGATCCAGGTCCAGATCGGTGACCAGCACGTCGCAGATGCGGTCGAGCACCGCGTCCATGCCCCGCTCGTGCTGCAGCACCTCGGATACGCGGTAGAGCATCCGGAACAGGCTGGCGGCCCGTTCGGACCGCAGGTTGGATTCTCTCAAATCGCGGGCCTTGCGCAGCACCTGGCGCATCAAGAAGCCCGAAGCCCCGCCCACGGCCACGAAGGCGAACAGGTTGACCAGCATCATCAGCACGATGTAGCTCGAGCGCTGGGCGAACTGATCCAGCGCCACGAAGTAGCTCACGTGCGGCAGCACCCCCCAGGACTCGAGGCCGACGACCAGGCTGTAGGTCAGCGTCGAGATGCCGGCCATGGCCAGCCCGCTGCCGCCGCCGAGCAGGATCGACGAGCCGATGATCGGCAGGAAGTAGAGAAAGTTGAACGGGCTGGTGACCCCGCCGGTGCGCCAGATGTAGACCGCGAAGATCAGCACGTCGAGACATAGCTGCAGAAAGACGAACCGGCGCAGCCCGCGGTGGTCGAGCTTGCCGCGCCGCAGCAGCCAGAAGTAGAGCACGTTGAGTCCGATCGACACCGCGGCCACGATGGCGGTGGAGTACAGCGTGACCCGGCTCAGGGCGCTGGCGCCGCTGGTCAGGCCCTGCCAGTTGGTGGCCCACATCAGCAGCACCACGGCCGGGTTGGCCACGAAACGGATGCGGATGATCCAGGCGATCTTCTTCTTGAGTTCTTCGGTCGAGTCGACCAGGTCGAAGTCGATCTCGAACAGGCGCCGGGGCAGCTTGACCGCCAGATCGCGGGTGCCGGCCAGCAGCACCTCCGACCAGGCCTGGCCGGCGCGCTGGCCGGAGCCGGCTTCGCCGGATGCGTCGCCGGGCTCGTCGGCTGGGCTCTGGGTGTGGCGCGCGGACATGCCAACACAGCGTATTTGCCCTCGATATTGTCTGTCAATCGGTTGACGGCCGCCGGCGAACTCCGTAGAATCCGGGGCCATATCATACGGCGCTGGCGCCGGGACGCTGGCGAGGAGAGCGGACGCATGGCAGCAGCCGAGCCGGTCATCGGAATCGATCTGGGCACATCGTATTCCTGCGTGGCCATCGTCGAGGAAGGCGAGCCGACGGTCATCCCCAACGAGTGGGGCGAGCGCACCCAGGCCTCGGTGGTCTCGTTTCTCGACGACGGCCGCATCCAGGTGGGCAACGACGCCAAGCGGCGCCTGCTGACCCATCCGCGGCGCACCATCTACTCGGCCAAGCGGCTGATCGGTCGTTTCGTTTTCTCGCCGGAGGTCAAGAAAGCCAAGGCGGTGGTGCCGTATGCCATCACCGAGGGGCCCAACCACAGCGTGCGCATCCAGGTGATGAACGAGGATCTGAGCCTGCCCCAGGTCTCGGCCCTGGTGCTCAAGGAGATGAAGGAGATCGCCGAGGCCTACCTGGGACAGGATGTCACCAAGGCCGTGATCACGGTGCCGGCCTACTTCAACGACAACCAGCGCCAGGCCACCCACGACGCCGGCCGCATCGCCGGGCTGGAGGTGCTGCGCATCATCAACGAGCCGACCGCCGCGGCGCTGGCCTACGGCTTCGGCAAGAACCTCCACGAGCGGGTGGCCATCTACGACCTGGGCGGCGGCACCTTCGACATCTCGGTGCTCGAGATCGGCGACGACACCTTCGAGGTGCTGGCCACCGCCGGCGACACCTACCTCGGCGGCGACGACATCGACATGCGGTTGATGGACTACTTCGCCGATCTGTTCATGCAGCAGACCAACGTCAACCTGCGCAATGACGTCAACGCGTTACAGAGGTTGCGCGAGGTGGCCGAGGAGACCAAGAAGGCCTTCAGCGTCAAAAAGAAGGTCAAGGTCCACGTGCCCGAGGCCTACACCGACGAGAATGGCCAGGTCTATGATTTCCAGACCGTGATCGATTCCGATACCTTCGTCCAGCTGACCATGGACCTGGTGCAGCGCTCCTTCAAGGTCTGCGACGAGGCCCTGCAGTCGGCCGGGATGACGGTGGGCGATCTGGACGGCATCATCCTGGTCGGCGGACCGACCCGACTGCCCCTGATCCGCGATTCGGTGCGCCATTACTTCGGCCGCGAGGCCACCGTGGGCATCGACCCGGACGAGGTGGTGGCCCTGGGCGCGGCCATCCAGGCCGAGGCGCTGATGGACGCCGACTCCTCGGCCTTTCTGCTCGACGTCACGCCGCTGACCCTGCGGCTGGGCACGGTGGGCGGCTACAGCGAGCAGATCATCGCCAAGAACACGCCGGTGCCCATCGATCGCACCCGCACCTTCACCACCTCGCGCGACAACCAGGAGCGGGTGCGCATCCGCATCTTCCAGGGCGAGTCGAACCGCCAGGAGGAGAACGAGCTGCTCGGCGAGTTCGAGTTCTCCGGCTTCCGGGTAGCGCTGCGCGGCGAGGTGCAGATCGAGGTGACCTTCGAGATCGACTCCAACGGCATCCTGAACGTATCCGCCTTGGACCCGGAGACCGGCCAGAGCGCCGCCACCGAGGTCAGCTTGTCGAGCGGGCTGAGCGAGGGGGAGATCGCGGCAGCGCGCGATAGCGTGGCCGGTATCGATCTGGCCTGACGAATCGCCGCCGTACGGAGGAGCGCGCCGTGGCCGTGGATGAGAAGTTCGCCATCAAGGTCATCACCGTGGCCGGGATCATCGACCAGCTGGACTACTACAAGATCCTATCGGTGCCCCGCGAGGCCACCCTGGGTCAACTGCGCAAGGCTTATCACAAGCAGTCGCGCATGTTTCACCCCGACCGCTACTTCCACGAGACCAACGAGGAGTTCAAGCGGGCCATCTACCTGGTATCCAAGCGGGTGACCGAGGCCTACGTCACCCTGCGCGATGCCCAGAAGCGCCGTTTCTACGACCAGCAGCTCGCCCAGTCCGAGGGCAGGAGGCTGCGCTACGACGAGGAGTCGGCTCAGCAACACAAGAAGGCCAAGAAGGAGCAGATCGGCAAGACCGAGCAGGGCCGGCGGATGGTCCAGCAGGGCATGCGCGAGATGAAGTCCAAGAACTTCAAGGCGGCCGAGCGCTCGTTCAAGATGGCCCTGGCCTTCGAGCCCGACAACGAGCGGTTCAAGGAGCTGGCCGAAGAGGCCGGCCGCAACATCAAGGTCGACTACCGCATCGATTGAGCCGCGGCCGCGCGCCGGGGGGAGAGCCACATGCCCGCTGAGCCCATCCAGGTGGCCCTGATACTCGATGCCGCCGACGGCGGCTGCACATTGCGCGAGCTGCGCTTCCCCGAAGAGGCGGTGGGGCCGGTCGATTTCGCCTGGTCGCTGCAGGCCGCTGGCGACTCGCTGTGCTTCGGCAGCGGGGTTTTGGCCGGCAGCGTGCTGCCCGGTTCGAACCGTTTGATCGTGGCCGGTCGCTCGCCGCTGTGGGGCGGCTTCTATGTCTCGACCCTGGGCGGCGGCTCGCTGATCTGGGACGGCACCGGGCTTTCCTACCTGGCCATCGGCGGTCGCGCGCCGCAGCCTTCCTTGCTGGTGTTGACCGGCGTCCGCGACGGCTACCCCAAGGCCCGGCTCGAACCGGTGCCGCTCGACCGGGTCTGGGCCGATCGCAGCCGCGGGCCGGGAGGCTTCTACGCCTTGCAGCGTTATGCCTTCGAGCGCTTCGACGGCCACGGCACCCCGCGGGTGCTGGCGGTCGGCCCGGCCGCCCGGGCCACCCGCTACGGCGCCATCGGCTCGTCCAAGACCCGCCGCGGCAAGATCACCCCGATCGATTGCTGGGCCGGCCGCGGCGGCTTCGGCAGCAAGCTGCTGCAGGATCACAACATCTGTGCGGTGGTCTACGGCGGCGACTACGAGGACGAGGATCTGACCGATCGCGCCGAGGCCGACGGTTACTTCCAGCGCCGCTTCTCCAAGAAGATGAAGCTGGTCGATCTGGAGGCGACCACCAAGTATCGCTACGACCCGCAATGGCGCTCGGGCGGCACCTTCGGCGTGAACTTCTCGAAGCTGACCGACCTGATGCTGTCGTTCAACTACCGCTCGGTCGACTGGTCGCGCGACGAGCGCCACGCGCTGTGGCAACGGCTGGTGCGCGACCACTACCTGCGCCAGTTCAACGAGGAGACCATCGCCGAGCGCAAGCAGTCGCAGTGCGGCGAGCCCTGCCCGGCGGTATGCAAGAAGTACTGGGGCGACTACAAGAAGGACTACGAGCCCTACCAGACCATGGGGCCGCTGATCGGTGTGTTCGATCAGCGGGTGGCCGAACGGGTCAACCACCACGCCGATGCGCTCGGCTTCGACGGCATCCAGATCGGTGGCATGCTGGCCTGGGTGATGGATTGTCTGGACGCCGGGCTGACCACCGCGGCGGAGCTGGGGCTGGACGCGGCGACGCCGCGCCGGCCGGTGTTCGCGACCGACGGTTTCGATCCGGTGGCCGACTCCGAGCACAACGGCCGGCTGGCGCTGGCGCTGCTGGACAAGTGCGCCGAACCGGGTCACCTGCTGGCCGGGGGCATGCGGGCCGCAGCCCGCGCGCTGGGGCCGGCCGCCCGCGATCGGGCGGTCTATCTAGCCAACGGCGATGCGGGCTGGATGGTGCCCAACCAGTACTGGGTGCCGGGCATGTTCGCCCCGGGCGCCATCATGGGCAAGTACTACGTCTACTACAAGTTCGACTACCGGCCGCCGCGGGAGCTGGGCCGCCTGTGCGCCCGGCGCATGGTGGCCGAGCTGACGACCGACAACGCCGGCATGTGCCGCTTCCACCGCGGCTGGTCGGAGAAGATCTGGCCCGATATCGTCTGCGGCCACCTGGGAGTCGATCTCGACTACCCTGCCTACCACACCGCGCTGGCCCGGCGCATCCACGCCCAGGGCGCGCCTGGCTACTGGGAGAGCGCCCGGCTGGAGCGGATCATCCACGCCTACCTGCGGGCGGTCCGCGAGGACTCGCCGGACGACGCCGATTTGGGCGACTGGCTGTGGCACTTCGAGCAGGACCGGCCGGCCGCCGCCCGCGCCTACTGGAACGAACTGCGCGAAGGCATCGACGAGGGCCTGGCCGAGCCGCCGGGGGAAGGCTGCCGATGACTCTGGACCTGATTCTCGTCGGAGCGCTGTTGGTGTTCGGGCTGCTGGGCTGGATCTCGGGCTTCTGGATGCAGGCCATGCGTCTGGCGGCCCTGGTGGCCGCCTACCTGCTGGCCGGGCTGGTCGGGCGGCCGCTGGGTGCCTGGCTGGCCGGCGGGTTGCAAATCCCGCCGCTGCTCGGTCACGTGATGGGCACCTTCATCGCCTTCTTGCTGATCTACATGGTGCTGGCCACGGTGGGCTGGGGCGTGCTGCGGCGCCTGCGCCGCCGGCGCTCGGCGGACAAGGCCCGCCGCCGCCGGCTGTGGGACAGCGCGGCCGGCTCCCTGTTCGGCATGGCCAAGGCCGGGCTGATCCTGTTCCTGCTGCTCAACGCGGTCACCCTGCTCGAGAAGCGCCTCAGCGGCCCGCTGCGCTCGGCCGAGCTGGGCTACGATCAATCGCTGGTGGTGGCGCTGGCCCGCGAGCACAACGTGCTGCGGGGCATGCACCTGCCGGTGGTCGGCGACGTCGAGGCCCTCAGCCGGCTGAGCAGCGACCCCGAGTTCCGCCGCAAGGTGGCCGATGATCCCAAGGTGCAACGCCTGCTGGCCCATCCCAAGATCAAGGGACTGCTCGGCAACCGCTCCATCGTCGAGGCCTCGGAGCGGCGCGACGTCTCGGCACTGATGGCCAACCCGCAGCTGAACGAGGTCCTCGAGGATCCCGAGGTCCGGGCCCTGCTCGAGGACATCGACCTGAGCGAGATCGAGTGAGGCGGTAAGATCGGCCTGCCGGTCAGCCGGCCTCGTCGTTGTCGAAGCCGCTGTCGCATCCGGGATCGTCGGCGTCGGTCAGCCCGTCGTCGTCGTTGTCGGCCCCGTCGTTGCAAGGGATGAAGCCGTAGCCTTCCTCGATGCCGCTCATGGCGCAGTCGGGATCGTCGCCGTCGATCCAGCCGTCGCCGTCGTTGTCCACGCCGTCCTGGCAGCTGCCGTCGTCGGGGGCCTCGGTCATGTCGAAGGCGTCGCTGCAATCGGTGTCATCGGCATCGGTGTCGCCGTCGCCGTCGTTGTCGCGGCCGTCGTTGCAGACGGTGTAGCTGTAACCCGACTCGCCGCTGCCCATGGCGCAGTCCGGATCGGCCATGTCCACCCAGCCGTCGTCGTCGTTGTCGATCCCGTCGTGGCAGGTCTCCGAAGAGGAGTCGCCCTCGGTGTAGTCGAAAGCGCTGTCGCAGCCCGGGTCGGCGGCGTCGGTGAAACCGTCGCCGTCGTTGTCCTCGCCGTCGTTGCAGGCCAATACCCCGAAGCCCAACTCCTCGGTGCCGCCCATGCAGTCGGGGTCGTTGCTGTCGGTCCAGCCGTCGCCGTCGTTGTCGACGCCGTCGTTGCAGTCGTTGGCCACTGACTCGTCCTCATCGTCGTCGAGCGCATCATCGCAACCGACGTCGGCGGCGTCGGTGTCGCCGTCGCCGTCGTTGTCCTCGCCGTCGTTGCAGGCGGTGGTGCCGAAGCCGGACTCGGCCGGACTGCCGAAGATGCAATCGGGATCGGCGCTGTCGATCCAGCCGTCGCCGTCGTTGTCGATGCCGTCGTTGCAGTTGTCCGACTGGGTGCCGGACTCGGATGGATGCAGCGCCGACTCGCACTCGGGGTCGTCGCCGTCGGTCGCCCCGTCGCCGTCGTTGTCCAGCCCGTCGTTGCACTCGCCGACGCCGAAGCCGGATTCGTCGTTGCCCATCATGCAATCGGGGTCGTCGCCGTCGACCCAGCCGTCGTCGTCGTTGTCGGCGCCGTCGGTGCAGGTTGCCGGTGTTGTGCCCTCGTCCTGGTCGAGCGCGTCGTCGCAGTCGGGATCCTGGCTGTCGGTGGCTCCGTCGCCGTCGTTGTCGATGCCGTCGTTGCAGGCGGTGAAGCCGGTGCCGGATTCGTCCATGCCCATCATGCAGTCCGGATCGGCGTCGTCGATCCAGCCATCGTCGTCGTTGTCCTCACCGTCGCTGCAAGTGGCGGCGGCCGCCTGCTCGCTGATGTCGAGCGCCGATTCGCAGTCGGCGTCGTCGGCGTCGGTGTCGCCGTCGCCGTCGTTGTCGACGCCGTCATTACAGGGCGTCTGGCCGAAACCGCTCTCGGGCTGGCCGCCCATGCAGTCGGGATCGTCGGCGTCGGTCCAGCCGTCCCCGTCGTCGTCGACGCCGTCGCTGCAACTGTCGCCGGCCTGGCCTTCGCTGTCGCCGTCGGCGGAGGCGCAATCGGCGTCGGCCGCGTCGATGTCGCCGTCGTCGTCGTTGTCGATGCCGTCGTTGCAGGCGGTGTCGCCGAGCCCGGCCTCCTGGTCGCCGTCCCAGCAGTCCGGGTCTTCTTCGTCGGTCCAGCCGTCCCCGTCGTCGTCGACCCCGTCGTTGCAGCTGTCGATCACCTCGCCCTCGCTGTCGCTGCCGGCCGTCGCACAATCGGCGTCGTCGGCGTCGGTGTCGCCGTCGCCGTCGTTGTCGATGCCGTCGTTGCAGGCGGTGTCGCCGTAACCCGCCTCCTGGTCGCCGTCTCGGCAATCGGGGTCGGCGTCGTCGATCCAGCCGTCGCCGTCGTCGTCGGTGCCGTCGGTGCACGATGTTTCCGGATCGCCCTCGGAGGGGTCCATGGCGTCGGCGCAATCGGCGTCGTCGGCGTCGGTGTCGCCGTCCTCGTCGTTGTCGATGCCGTCGTTGCAGGTGGTGTAACCGAAGCCGGCCTCGCCGGGCCCGCCCTGGCAATCGGGGTCGGCCATATCGGTCCAGCCGTCGCCGTCGTTGTCGATGCCGTCGTCGCAGGCGCCCAGGCAGCGGCCGTTGTGGCAGATCTCGCCCTCGCCGCAGGCCGGGCCCTGGCCGCAGCGGCACTCGTCGGTCTCTTCGTCGATGCAGGTCTCGCCGGGGCCGCAGGGCGGCTCGCAGGTGTTGGGCTGGCACTGACCGCCGCTGCATTTGAAGCCCGGCTGGCACGAGCGGCCTTCGTTGCCGCAGATGCAGGCCGTGCCGCCGTCGGCCAGGCAGGTCTCGCCCTCGGGGCAGGGTGGGTCGCACACGTTGGGCGCACACTGGCCGTCGGCGCAGTGGAAGCCCTGGCCGCACGGTGGGTTGCAGTCCGCCTCGGGCACGCACTGGCCGCTGTTGTCCTCGACGAAGCCCGGATCGCAGCGGCAGACGGCGTTGCCGCCGACCACTTCGCAGACGGTGCGGTTCTCACCGCTGCACGGGTTGGGATGGCAGGGATCGCTGCTCGAGCCGCAACCGGCCGCGAACGAGGCGCTGGCCAGACCCAGCGCGATCAGCAGGCAGAGCCGTTTCATCGAATGCCTCCTCCTTGCCCCGCATCCACGGGGGGACTGCCCATGAAATCGTAGACAGTCTAACACGACCGCAGGCGCGGGTCACCGGGCCGGCCGGATTTCGCCGGAGTGTGATGCATATCGCGGTTTTTCCTCCGTCAGATGCCATGATCGGCGCCGGGCAGCGGAACGCGGAGGGGTCGCGCTCGGTTCGTATAAACACCGTGGGAATGGAGGCTTCGATGCGACGGATGGGCATGGCGGGCCTGCTGTTCGGGCTTTTGTTGGTCGGCTTCGAGGCGCGGGCCGATGTGGTCGAGTACGAGCTGGCGGTCGAGCCGCCGCGGCTGGAGGTGGACGCCCAGGGTTACACCCACCTGCGCCTGGCCGGCGGGCTGGCCGTGGGGCGACCCGGCGCGCCGGCCTTGCCGCTGCGGCTGGTGCGCCTGCTGCTGCCGCCCGGTCAGACCGCGCTGGCGGTGGAGGTCGAGCGGGCCGAGCCGGTGCCCATCGCCGGTGAGCACGCGGTGTTCCCCATCCAGCCGCCGCAGCCGCTGAGTCAGCCCCGGCGGGTCCGCGCCGCCCCGGACGCGGTCATCTACGGCAGCCATGACGCCTACCCGGCGCAACCCCTGCTGGATGCCGAGAAGCAGTCCTTGCGCGGCTTCGGAGTGCTGGTGTTGCGGCTGTCGCCGCTGGTCTACCATCCGGCCAGCGGCCGCTTGGCCTATTCACCCTGGCTGCGCGTCCGGGTGACCACCGGCCCCGAGCGGCGACCGTCCGGCGAGCTGGCCGCATTCCGTGGTAGAGCGGCCGACTTCGAGCGGGTGGCGGCGCTGGTGGCCAACCCGCAGGCGCTCGCAGCATACCCCCCGCGGCCGACAGGCGACCGGGCGCCGGACTACCGCTACATCATCGTGACCAGCCAGGCCATGGCCGACTGCGGCGGGCCGAACAACCTGCAGGCGCTGGCCGCCGACAAGGAGGCCCGCGGCATCCCGACCCGCATCGAGACGGTCGAGTCGATCCGCTCGGGCTACTCCGGCGCCGACGACGCCGCCCGCATCCGCTCCTTTTTGCGCGACATGTACGACAACCACGGCGCCGAGTTCGTGCTGCTGGCCGGTGACGCCGACGGCGCCGAGGTCGGCGGCGAGACCCAGGCGCCGGTGGTTCCGGTGCGCGATCTGTGGGGCAACATCGGCTCGGGCGACGATGATGTGCCCAGCGATCTCTATTACGCCGCGCTCGACGGCGACTTCGACGCCGACGGCGACGGCGTCTACGGCGAGACCGGCGACGATGCCGACCTGCTGGCCGAGCTGTCGGTGGGCCGGGCGCCGGTGGATTCCTGCCAGGAGGTGGGCCACTTCGTGCGCAAGACCCTGGCTTACGGCAACGCCGGCTCGGCCTACCTGAACCGGGTGCTGATGGCCGGCGAGTTTTTGTGGGGCGACGGCAACAGCGCCGAGGACTGGGGCAAGGGCTACCTGGAGCGCATCCGGGTCTCGTCCGATGCCAACGGGATCGATACGCTGGGCTTTTCCGAAAACCCCTTCTTCCAGGCCAGCACCCTTTACGACCGCGACCTGGGTGGGGCCGAGTCCTGGGACGGCGGCGACATGCTGGCCGAGATCAGCGCCGAGCCGCATATCATCAATCACCTGGGCCACTCCTACACCTTCTACAACATGCGTCTGACCGCGGACGAGATCGACGCCGGCATGAGCAACCAGGTCTACTTCTTCGAGTACAGCCAGGGCTGCTATTGCGGCGCCTTCGACAACCGGCTGGACGATCAATACGATCGCGAGTTCTACTGGCAGGACTCCTTCGCCGAGCACATGACGCTGCGCCAGCACGGGGCCTTTGCGGTGGTGATGAACACCCGCTACGGCCTGGGCGGCTACTCCAACCTGTTCCATCGCCTGTTCTGGGACGCCCTGTTCCGTTCGGGCCAGGATCGGCTGGGCCCCATGCACGACGCCTCGCGCGACCAGCTGGCCGGCTACTTGGGCGCCGACAGCGGCATGCGCTGGGTCTTCTACACCGCTACCCTGTTCGGCGACCCGGAGGTGGCCATGCACACCAACGCCGGCAGCGGCGACCCCATGCTGGGCCTGCCGGCCGAGGCGCCCTGGTTCGTCTTCGTCCAGGGGGTGGACGACGAGGCCAGCCAGATCGTGCAGCTGCGCAACGACGGCGGCGGCAGCCTGGACTGGCAGGTCGACTGGGACGCGCCCTGGCTGCAGGTCGGCCCGGAGGCCGGCACCGCGCCCAGCGAGATCACCCTGAACGCAAGCGCGGCCGGGCTGCAGCTCGGCGTGCACGAGACCGAGCTGACCTTCAGCGCGCCGCAGGCGGCCAACTCGCCGCAGACGCTGCCGGTCGAGGCCTACGTCATCGAGCTGCCCTCGGCCCTGGCGCCCTACAACGCGGCCGCCGCACCCAGCGTCGACGGCACCATCGCCGCCGGCGAGTACCTGGGCGGCGCCACCATCGACATGGATCCCAACGATCCGGGCACGGCCACCGTCGAGCTGGTCCACGACGGCGGCCAGCTCTACATGGCCTTCGCCTACCCGGACGCCGACGACGACGAAGTCGACGCGGTGGTGCTGGTGATCGACAACGCCGACGACGGGATCTGGCCGGCTGCCGCCGGCGCTGACGGCGAGCTGCAGCTGCTGTCCTATGGCGAGGCCTGGTTCGCCCCGTACTACAATACCGGCGGCGGCCGCGAGGTCGGCGATTTCGCCGAGGCCCAGGGGGTGGTCCAGGCCTGGGGCCGCGACGGCGACCAGCGGGTGCTGGAGGCTGCTTTCGATCTGAGCAGCGGACCCATCCAGCGCTCCATGGGCCAGTCGGTGGGTCTGTTCCTGTTCGCCATGGATCAGGTGTCCGAACAGGACTGGCAGACCGTGGCCAACTGGCCCTGGGCGCTGCAGTCGCTGGACGACGCCCGCTACCTGGCCAGCGTGACCATCGGCAGCGACAGCGATTCGCTGCTGGCCAACCCGGCCGCGCTGCAATTCAGCGCGGTGCAGGGCGGCGGCGCCTGCGCGCCGGTCGAGCTGACCATCTCGTCGACCAGCGCCACCCAGTTCGACTTCGACCTGGCGCCGGGCGCCGACTGGTTGCAGGTCGCGCCGGCCAGCGGCACCACGCCCACCCGCGTCGATGTCTGGGCCGACCCGGCCGGCCAGCCGCTGGGGCCGGCGAGCGCCGACCTGCTGCTGACCGCGGCCGGGGCTGACAACTCGCCGCTGCCGGTGCCGGTGACTTTCCAGGTCGATCCGGCCCCGGCGCTCATCGCGGTCAGCCCGCACACCCTGGCCTTCGAGCACACCGTCGGCGCCAACCCGCCGGCCGGCCAGTCGATCACCATCAGCAACGCCGGCGGCGGCAGCCTGAGCTGGAGCGCGGCGGTGCAGGGCGACTGGGTGCACCTGAGCCAGAGCGCGGGCAGCGCGCCGTCGACGGTGACCGTCACCCCGGTGGTGCAGGACCTGGGCGCCGGCTTCCATGCCGGCAACATCCGCATCAGCGCTCCGGGCGCCGATCCGGTGCGGGTCGAGCTGGGCATCGAGGTGCGCGATCAGCCGCAGCTGGCGGTGGACCCGGACCGCATCGAGAAGTACGACGCGGTGGCCGGCGATCCGGTCGAGGTCGAGTTCTACGTCTCCAACGCCCAGTGGGGCACCATGGACTGGTCGGTGAGCACGGATGCCGGCTGGGTGACGCTGGCGCCGCCCAGCGGCACCTACGTCTCCGGCCACCCCTCGCTGGTGGTCGCCACCCTGGACCCGGCCGGCCTGGAGGCCGGGCTGCACCAGGCCCAGGTGGTGATCGACAGCCCGCGGGCCGGTAACGCGCCGCTGCACTTGACCATAGACTGGACCTTGAGCGCCGGGCCGGCGATTGCTGTCTCACCGGATGCGTTGGAGTTTACCGCCGAGCAGGGCGGCGCCGATCCGGCGCCGCAGCAGCTGCAGATCAGCAACGCTGGCTCCGGCCAGCTGGGCTTCGACCTGGACTGCCAGCCGGCCTGGTTGAGCTGCGACCCGACCGGCGGCGCCGCCCCGGCCGGGGTGACCGTCAGCGCCAGTGCGGCCGGGCTGGAGCCGGGACGCTACACCGGCAGCGTGCGCATCGCCTCGGACGAGGCGGTCAACGCGCCGTTCGAGGTGCCGGTGGCGCTGCGGGTCGATCAGGGCCAGGTCGACAACCGGCCGCCGCCGGCGCCCCGGCTGATCAACCCGCCCGACATGGCCGACATCTACACCGCCAACCCGGAGCTGATCGCCGAGGCGGTGGTCGACCCGGATGGCCACGCGCTGACCTACACCTTCGAGGTGCGCCTGATGGGCCAGCAGGAGCCCTGGGTGCTGATGCCGGACGTGATGCCGGGGACGGTCCAGGTCATGGCCGCTGTCACCAAGACGCTGGACTTCGACACCGCCTATCAGTGGCGGGTACGCGCGGTCGACAGCCAGGGCCTGGCCGGCGACTGGAGCCAGACCTGGATGTTCAACGTCCACGGCCCGGACGACGGCGGCGGAGGTTGCGGCTGCGCCACCCGCACCCCGGCCGGCTCCGGCCTGTTGCTGCTGCTGCTGGGTCTGCTGCTCAGGGGCAGGTGTGGCCGGTGGGGTTGGGCTTATCGGGGTCGTCGCCGGGGTTGACGTCGCAGACCCGGCGCCAGTAGGGCCCGTGAGGGTTGAGCGCTTCGTCGTCGCAGTAGCGGTGGGGAAGGCCGGCCTGGTCGAACGAGGCCAGCTTGCCGGCCAGCAGCTCCCAGGCCTTGAGCAGCCGGCCCTCGCCGTCGCTGTCCATCATGGCCGGCCAGTCCGGCTCGCCCTGCGCATCGAGCCAAGGCTCGCCCTGGGCGTCGAGCGGATCCAGGTTGAAGGTCGCCAGAAAGCTGGCGATATAGAGCGAGGTGGTGATGCGGACCAGGCTGTCCTGGTCGACCAGATACTCGCCGGGTTGGGCCTTGTCGTAGATCGGTGTACCCGGATCCGACTCGTCCAGCGGATCGTAGGTCTCGATGCGCTCGATGGCCGAGAACAGGCCCCGGTTGCGCGAGTCGTAGCGGATGCGCACCCCGGCCAGGTTGAGCATGTAGTCGTTGTTGTCGAAGCCCTGGTCCACCACCGTCGACTCCAGCACCAGCTTCAGCGCCCGCCAGCTCATGTAGAAGGTCACCAGCGGGTAGCCCAACAGGCCGTCGGGCCCCATGCCCAGCGGGGCGGCGATGAAGGTGTCGGCCAGATCGAAGCAACCGTCGGCGCAGCGCGGCAGCGAGGCGCGCAGGTCGCCGCCGTTGGAGATGGCCACCAGCTCGGCGCCGGTGGCCTCGGCCACTGCGTCGGCCAGCAGGTAGCCCAGGTTGTTGTTCTCGAACAGGTGGCGCTCGAGATCGCAGTCGCCGCAGGTCAGCGGCTGCAGCAGGTCGCCGGTCAGAAAAGCCCCCGGCTCGGGCAGCAGCGGGTAGTGTTGGCCGATGTAGTTCTGCTCCACGTCGGCCACCAGCCCGGCGACCGCCTCGCGGGTGGCGGCGTGGCTGTCGAGGGCCGCGTCGACGGAGATCAGCTCGGCGCTGGCGCTGCGTTCGCCCTGGCTGCGCTGCAATTGCCAGCGGCCCACGGCCTGGCCGTACTTGCCGGCCTCGAGCACCAGGGTGGTCCAGTCGGAGCCCTCGCGCTCGCAGGGCACCGCGAAGCCCTGCTCGACGAAGCTGTGGTAATGGCCGCTGAGGATGGCGTCGATGCCCGACACCCGCCGGGCCAGCTCGACCGTCTCGCCGCCCCAGTCGCCCGGCTGGCCGCCGACGCCCATGTGGGCCAGCAACACCACCACGTCGGCCTGCTGCTCGTCGCGCAGCGCATCGACCACCTCCTGGGTGCGCTCGGCCAGCGCATCCATGTTGCGCGAGAAGGTCACCGGCGTGGCGTTGGACACCGCCGCCGCCTCCAGCCCGACCAGGCCCAGCAGCCCGATGCGCACCCCGGAGGGCCGCTCGAGCAGCAAATAGGGATGGATGCGTTTGCCTTCCTCGCCGGCCGGCCCGTACAGCGCCTGCAGCGCATCGTCGGCCGGGTCGTCGGGGTCGAACTGGATGTTGCTGCACAGCAGCGGCACCACCGGGGCCTCGGCGGCTGCGATCATCTGCGCCAGCCCGTCCGGGCCCCAGTCGAACTCGTGGTTGCCCAGCACAGCGGCGTCGAAGCCGAGCCGGCGCATGGTGTTCAGATCGCCGGCGGTGTCCTCGGCGGCCACCAGCAGGGTGCCCATGGTGAAATCACCGGCGTCCAGCAGCAGCACGTCCTCGCTGGCCGCGCGCTCCTGCTCCACCAGGCTCATCCAGCGCGACGCCCCGCCGACGGTGCCGTCGCTTGCGGCCTGCGGGTCGTAGTCGCAGTTGAGCTGGCCCAGCCAGTGGGAGTGGCGATCGTTGATGTGCAGCAGGGTCAGATCGTAGTCGATCACGCAGTCGGTGCCGGTCGAGCCGTAGCCCGGCTCGCAGCTGCAGCGCGGCTGGCCGTCGACCACCTCGCAGCTGCCGTGGCCCGAGCAGTCGATGCCCTGCTTGTCGCAGGGGTTGCCGCCGCCGCTGCAGCCGAGCAGACCGAAAGCCGTGAACAACGTCAGCCAGAGAGCGATTCGCATGGTGCCTCCCGTTCCTCCGCCCGGAATGAGCGGGATGGGCCAGTCTAACGCCAAACGCCGGGGGCTTCCAGAGCATACGGCTGGTCGCCGCCCGCGGGACGCGCGCACGACTTGCCCCGCGGCGCAGCGCGGGGTATGCAGGAGATGGCGGCGGTCAGCCGCTCGAGGGGAGGAACCCATGGGCAAAGCCGAGTTCGAACGAGCGCTGGAAGAGGTCAAGGGTCTACCCGATCAGCCGCCGGATGTGCTGCTCGAGCTCTACGGCCTGTACAAGCAGGCCACCCTGGGCGACGTACAGGGCAAGCGGCCCGGCATGCTCGACATCCGCGGCCGGGCCAAGTACGACGCCTGGGCTGCGCTGCGCGGTCTGGACGCGGCGACCGCCATGGATCGCTACGTGGCCAAGGTCGAGCAACTCAAGGCCGCCGCCGGTCAGGCTTGAGCGCGGCGGCGCCGCCCGGGATCAGCGTTCCGACTCGTCGCAAATGGCATCCGGGCCCCGGTAGCGGCAGCTGGAGTGGCCGATCAGGTGGTACAGCGGCGACCAGCCGGCGGCCGCCGTGCCCAGCAAGTAGGCGCTGGCCAGCCCCCACCAGCTGCCCAGGGCCGCGGCCGTGCCGATGATGGCCGCCGCCAACAGCAGGCGGAAGATGCGGTCGGTCAGCGACAGGTTCTGTTCCAGCTTGCCGTAGAGCTTGCGTGCCATGGTCCGGTCCTCCGCGTCGTGTCCGCCAATAGGTCGCCGGCCGCGGCCGCGGGCTTACAGGCCGGCGGTCGAAAACGGACCGATTTCGGCTGCAGCGGCAGGGCGGGTGCGGGCGGCCGGGCGTGCGGTTGCGCTTGCGGGGCGCGGCCGCTGCATGGGAGCCTAGGGCTTCGCCCTGGCCGTGTTCCTGGCGGACCAGCCTGACGGTGGCGCCTGAGGTGGCCGCGGTTCATTCATCCAGAGCGTCGAGGAAGGCGGCCATCTCCCAGGGGCGGCAGAAGAGGACCGGTACACCTTCGATCTCGGTGCGGTCCTCGAGCGTCGCGTTGATCACGCACAGCAGCCGTGGTTGGTAGGCTTTCAAAAAGCTGCGGCTGGCGCGGGTGATCGAGGGCCGGCCGAGCGGGCCGGCCTTGACCTCTATGGCGCCCAGCCGACCGCGGCGCTTGACGACGAAGTCGACCTCGGCGCCGTTGCGGGTTCGCCAGTAGAAAACCTGATCCAGCAAATCGGTGCGCTTGAGCAGCTCACCGAAGACGGCGTTTTCCCAGAGCGCACCGCGATCCGCTCGGCCGGCCTCCTTTTCGAAGCCGCCGAACAGGGCATTGCGCAGCCCGTTGTCGATGAAGAAGACCTTGGGCATCTGGGTCACCTCTGCCCGGCGCCCGCCGCGAAAGGGCGGTACCAACTCGAGCACGTGCGCCTGGCTGGCGATCTCGATGTAGCGCGCCACCAGTGTGCGCGAGACCTCGGCAGTGGCGGCCCATTGGTTGAGATTGGCCAGGTTGCCGATGTCGGCTGCCGCCAGCTCGAGCAGCTTGCGAAAAGCATCGGGCCGCTCGATGGTATGCAGGTCCGATGCGTCGCGCAGCACGAAGGTCTCGACCAGGTGGTGCAGCTCGACCTGAGGCTCGGGATCGAACCAGACGCCCGGATACCCGCCTTCGATCAACAAGCGCCTCCAGAGCGCGGCCAGTCTGTCTTCGCGGACTGCGGGCAGCGGATCGGTCGCCACGCTGGCCTCCAGCTCTTCGAGGCTGAAAGGCAGCAGGCGGGTGCGCCGGGCGCGTCCGGCCAGTGACTCGCGGGTGTGCGACCGTAGCTGGAACGAGGCGCTTCCGGTGACGGCGATGCGTTTTTTCGGCTCGAGATCGACCAGGCCCTTGATGAACAGGGCCGCCTCTTTCAGGTGCTGGACCTCCTCGATGACCAGGATGGTCTCGTCGGTCAAGACGGCTGCGAGCTCGGCAAGAGCCAGGGCCGGGGAGCGACACAGCTCGCGTATTCGAGGCTCCTCGGCATTGAGCACCAGGACGGGCTCGTTGCGGTGGGTGAGGGCTTCGCGGATCCAGGTCGACTTGCCCGTCTGACGCGGCCCGATCACCAGATCGGCCTTGCCCGGGTGCAGGCCCAGCGGCCGCCGGCGTGGCAGAAAATGCTTTGGCAAGGAACGGCCGATGATTTCGGGCTGGTCGGCGGGCCGATCGATCTGCGGGTTCAGCCGCTGGAGAATACGGAATAGCGATTCATCCATGCTATTAACTCCTCTGCGTGTAAATTGGCATGGTTAATTTTGTTTGTACAGTAAAAAATGCATGGTTCCGGGATGGGGAAGAATCGCGCGAATCGGTCCGGTGTCGGCCGCGGGGCGAGAGATCCAGTTTCGTCAGCCCTTGTTTGGCCGCGAATCGACGCGTATGTTTCTCCTGCGGGCGGCAGCCCGTGGAGGAGATGCGGATTGTCTGTGCGCTGGTCGCGTTTGCCCGTAGTGGTCTGGTCGTGGCTGGCCCTGTTGCCGGCGGCCGGGGCGGTCGAGCTGCCCTTGCCGCGGCCGGTGGCGATCGAGGCCGGGTTGCGGCTGGACGAGCTGGTGCTGCGGCTGGAGCGCGCCGGGCTGGGGGCGGCCGATGAGCTGCTGGCCCGGGCCCGCGATCCGGAGCTGACCGCCGCGCTGGGTTGCGGCGGTGCGGATCTGCTTGGTTGCGTGCTGCCGGGCCGCCATGCGCCGCCGCCCGGCCTGGGGCCGGAGGTGGTCTGGCGGGCGCTGTGTGCGCCCTTCGGCGAGTGGTTCGACGGCGGCCGCCGCGCCCGGGCCGCGGAACTGGGCCTGGACGTCGGCGGGCTGGTCGCGCTGGCGGCCCTGGTCGAGCGCGAGGCGAGGCGGCCCGCAGAGCGGGCGCCCATCGCCGGGGTGCTGCTCGAGCGGCTGCGCCGCGGCTACCACCTCGACAGCCCGGCCAGCTTGCGCCACGCGGTAGGCCTGGCCAAAGGCGACTTCGTCGCCGTGCCCGCGCGCACCGCCTTTCGGCGCGAGCTGGACTTCAACACCTTCGCCCGCCGCGGCCCGCCGGCGGCGGCCGTGTGCATCCCGTCGCGGGCGGCGCTGGAGGCGGTGCTGCAGCCGGCGGCGGTCGAGCAGCCGGTCTGGTTCCGCGATCCGCAGGGCAGGCTGCGCTTCGCGCTCGAGCCCGAGCTGGCCGCTGCGCTGCAGCGCATCCGGCCCGACCCGCTGCCGCCGGCGACCACCTGCGGGCTGCACTACGTGGCCTCCAACGAGCGCCGCCAGTACCACTTCCGCCGCGCGGTCGAGCGGCTGGGCGGGGTGTGGATCGGCGTCGGCGCCGAGCAGAACTACACCATGGCCGGCTGGGCCCGGCCCGAGCTACTGATCCTGCTCGACTTCGACCAGGTGGTCGTCGATCTGCATCACGTCTATCGGGTGGCCTTCGCCTACAGCCCCGACGCCGAGCGCTTCCTCGAGTTCTGGCACCGGCGCCAGCGGCGCCGCAGCGCGGCGCTGCTGCGCAGCGCCCTGGCCGACCGGCCGCGGCTGCGCCGCCGCGCCCTGGCCGTGTTCCGCCGCTACCGGCGTGCCGTGGCGGTGCGCCTGCGCGGGCTGCGCGATGCGTACCGGCGGGCCGGCCAGCCGGTGTTTTTGACCGATCCCGAGCAGTACGCCCACCTGCGCGCGCTGGTGCACACCGGCCGCCTGCACCCGCTGCGCGGCGACCTGACCGCCCGGGGCTCCATGCGCCGGCTCGGCCGCGTGCTGGCGCGCCACGGGCGCACGGTGCGCGCGCTCTACCTGTCCAACGCCGAGCAGTACTTCCAGTACACGCCTGACTTTCGGCGCAACGTGGCCGCGTTGCCGGTGGACGAATGGTCGCTGCTGCTGCGCACCCGGCCGGTGCGCGACGACTACGCCTACGTGCTGCAGTGGTACCACAACTTCCTGCGCTGGCTGCGGCGTCCCACCGTACCCAGCGTGCGGGTGCTGCTGCCGCGCCACGCCCTCAGCCCGGCCCGGCCGCTGGAGCAGTTCATCGAGGAGCCCGTCCAGCGGCGGCAGCGCTGGCGCCGGCTGCGCCGCGGCCAGCGGCGCGGGTCGCTGACCGACGGCGGCCGGACCGGCCGGCTGCATCGCGGCCGGTTACATCTCGGCCGGCAGGAGCGGACCGCGCCGTGAGCCCCGAGTCGACGCCGAACTCCGAACGACCGCCGCGGGTGATGGGCGGAGTGGCCGCCTTCGCCGTGGTGGCCGGCTCCATGCTGGGCATCGGCATCTTCCTGGCCCCGCCGATCGTGGCCCGCCACGTCGACAGCCAGCTGGCCTTTTTGGGCTTGTGGCTGGCTGGCGGCCTGACCGCGCTGGGCGGGGCGGTGGCCTGCGCCGAGCTTTCGGTCATGATGCCGCGCTCGGGCGGCGACTACGTGTTCCAGCGCGAGGCCTTCGGCCCTTCGGTGGCATTCGCCAGCGGTTGGGTGCTGCTGGCGGCCATTTTTGCCGGCTCGATCGCGGCGGTGGCCACCGGCATGTGCACCTACCAGCTGCCGTCCCTGCTGGGCGTGGACCTGACCACCCCCCTGGTCACCACAGACATCGGCTGGCAGCTGCAGCCGGCGCAGCTGGTGGCCGTCGTGCTGGTGCTGCTGCTGACCCTGGTCAATACGCTGGGCCTGATGCCCTCGGGCCGGTTGCAGACGCTGGCCACCCTGATCCCCATCTGCGCCCTGGCCCTGGCGGCAGCCTTCGTGCTCGGCCGGCCGGGCATCGAGCCCGAGCAGCCCGGTCCGCCGGCGGACTTCAGCGGCGTCAGCCTGCAGGGGCTGGTGGCCGCCTACCTGCCGATCTACTTCGCCTACTCGGGCTGGAACGGGGTCATCTACCTGGCCGGCGAGGTGCGCCGGCCCGAGCGCAACCTGCCGCGGGCGCTGCTGTTGGGCACCCTGGTGGTCACCGGCCTGTACGCGCTGATGTGCACCGGCTTTCTGCAAGTGCTGGGCCTGGGCGGGCTGGCCGGCGCCGGCGAGGCGGGCTCGGCCAGCGCCGAGGTGCTGGGCGGCCGGGCGGCCCGGCTGGCGGTGACCGCGGTGGTGGCGGTGGCGCTGCTGGCCACGCTCAACGGCTCGGTGCTGGGCAGCGCCCGGGTGGCCTATGCCATGGCCCGCGGCGGCGCCTTCTGGCAGGGCGCGGCCCGGCTGCATCCGCGCAACGGGGTGCCGGTGCGGGCGCTGTGGCTGGGCGGCGGCTGGGCCTGCCTGTTGATCCTGAGCAACCGTTTCGAGCAGATCCTGGACATGGTCAGCGTGGCCATGGTCGTCAGCGGCTCGCTGACCGTGGCCAGCCTGTTCGTGCTGCGCGCCCGGCAGCCGGCGGCCGAGCGGCCCTGGCGCGCCTGGGCCTACCCCTGGCTGCCGCTGGTCTACCTGGCGGCCAACGCGGTGGTGCTGGTGGTGATGCTGGGCAACGCCTTCGCCGCCGAGCCGGGCGCCTACTACCCCCTGATCGGGCTGGCCATCCTGGTGGTCACCTACCTGGCCCACCGTTTAAAGAGGGGATAAAGAGGGGACGGAGGTCATGATCCGGGGGACTGCGGCGGCGGGGACGGATGCTGCGGCGGGGACGGTGCTGCGGCGGGGATGCGGCGGGGACGGAGGTCATGAGGACTGCGGTGAAGGGGATGCGGTGAAGGGGACGGAGGTCATGCTGCTGGGTGCGGTGAAGGGGACGGAGGTCGTGCTGCTGGCGCTGGCCGCTGCCATGCTGCTGCCGGCCGCCGGCCGCTGTGCCCCGCGGCTGGTGCCTCTGGACGCCGAGGCCGAACGGGTGCTGGTCGGCCCGGGCGTCGCGGACCCACCGCAGACCCACAAGCGCAGGGGGCGTTGGCAGGTGCTGTCGGATCGGGTGCAGCCGCAGCGGCGGCGCGCGCCGGCCGGCTGGTTCTGGCTGGCCGGCGGGGAGGCGACCCGCATCGAAAACGGCACCGTACGGGCGCGTTTTTCCGGCCGGCGGCGGGTGGAGGCCACTGTGCTGCTGCGGGCCGCGGCCGCCGGCGGCGAGCTGGTGCGCGGCTACGGCCTGCGGATCTGTGGCAACTTCGTCTGGCTGGTCGAGATCCGCGACGGCCGGGCGCGGCTGATCGACCACAAGGTCTGGCTGGGCAGCCACGCTCGCGATTCGGTCGAGGTGCTGCTGCACGCCATGGGCCCGCACCTGGTGGCGGTGGTCTACGATGCCGACGACGGAGGCTTTTTGGGCAAGGTGTCGACCCACCTGGATTCGGGGATCGCCGGTCGCGTCGGGTTGATGGCCGGCTGCAGCCGCGGCCGGCGGGCCGCCCGGCTGACCCGACTGGCGCTGAGACCGGCCTGCCGGCGGCTGCCGGCCGCACCGCCGGTGGGCCCGCCGGTGGCCGTCTGGCTGCCGGGCGACCAGCCCGGGCCGCCGGGCCCGGGCACCGAACCGCTCGAGACCTGGCCCCAGCCCACGCCGGTGACGGCCTGGCGTACCGACCCCTTCGGTCTTGAGCGGGCCTTCTGCGCCGGTCGCCAGGTGCTGCGCTCGGCCACCGATTTGCCCTGGAAGTACCTGGATCTCAACCTGTTGCGCCACCTGACCGCTGCCGCCGGGGCGCCGACCGAGGCCGGGCCGGACGCGCCGCCACCGCCGCAGGGGCCCTTTGCCCACACCTACGCGCCGGAGCATGTCGGCGCCTTGCTGCACCGCTGGCAGCGGGAGCACCCCGAGCGCTGCCGGGTCGAGCGGCTGGCCACCAGCCACGGCGGCCGGCCGGTCTGGGCGCTGGCCATCGCCGGGCCCGGCCCGCCGGCCGCTGAAAGACCGGCGCTGCTGTTGACCGGCTCACACCACGGCGACGAGGTGCTGACCACCAGCATGGTGCTCGACGCGGCCCGCCGGCTGCTGGAAGGGGCCGATCAGCCGCGGGTGCGGCGCTGGTTGGCCGGGTTGCGCCTGTGGTTCGTGCCCCTGGTCAACCCCGACGGGCTGCACCACTTCATCCACCAGTCGGTGCGCGCCGGGCGCAAGAACGGCCGCGATCTGGACGGCGACGGCCAGCGCGAGGTGCTGGAAGGGGTGGATCTGAACCGCAACTACCCCTTCGCCTGGGGCACGTTGGACGATAGTGGCCGGCCCATCTCGCGCCGCTACCGCGGGCCGGCACCGCTGTCCGAGCCCGAGACCCGGGCCCTGGCCGAGCTGGCCCGCCGCGAGCGGTTCGCTGCCGCCATCTCCTACCATCTGGGCACGGTGGCCATGGTGGTGCCGTATACCAGCCCCGAGACCCGCGAGCCGATCTACGACGAGACCACCCCGCTGGCCCGCGCCCTGGTGGCGGCAGCCGCCGATCACCCGCAGGGCGGCCGGCTGGAGGTGCGCCCCGGGATCTATCTGGTCGACGGCGCCGAGCAGGACTGGCACCGCCACGCCCACGGTACGGTGGCGTTGCTGGTGGAGGCGGCCGGTTGGCCGCCGCCGTCGGAGCCCAAGGAGCGCCGTGCCATCGTCGAAGCGCTGCGGCCGCTGTGGACGGGCTTGCTGGACCGGCTGCTCGACGGACCCGGCCTGCGGCTGACGGTGCGCAACGCCGACGGCGGCCCGGCCGAGGTCGAGGTGCGCATCGCCGAGCAGCGGCTGCGCGCCGGCGAGCGCTGGACCACCCGGCCCCGCGACGGCCGCTGCACCCGCTTGCTGCCCGCGCCCGGCTCCTACCACGTCGAGTTCCACCGCGACGGCGAGCGCCTGCTGCGCCGCGCCGTCCAGGTCGGCCAGCAGATGCTCGAACTCGAACTAACTCTACCCGAAGAATGATTGTAGCCGTTCAGGGCTTCATGATGGCATCGCGCCGCCAGACGGGCCGACCCGCGATGCGTGGCGATGCGGTACGTCTGGAGCCTGAAAAGACGAGGCAGATTTCTCAACATTGACAATGCTCTGTATTCTTAGTACGTTTTTTGCCCGTCTGGAGTCACTACCGTTCGGTGGCGGCAAGGAAGCGTTTTGGGCAGGGTATCCTACGATGATCTGATGGCGGAAGCTCAGAACGCTGCAGGCAGCGGCAGGGTGGCGCTGCCCATCGTGGTGGAAGTCGTCATTGCCGCGGTGGTGTTCTCCCTCTGGTACGGCGAATGGCCCATTGCGATCCACACCAACGATCCGTCTTTTCAGGGCTGGGCGACCCTGGGCGGGGGTGCTTTGGTCATGATCACGGGTGGCTGTATCCTGCTGGCGACGGTCGGGATGCTGCGCGATGCCTTGCGGGAACGCAAGACGCTCAGCTCCGGCGTCGTGTTCGACCGCATCGAAGCGGTGGTGCGAGAATCCTGGCTCGACGAGCACTTGGGAGAGAACGGAGCGGTCTACAAGGCGGAAGCGTCTGTCGCTTACGAGGTCGATGGTGACCCGTTCAAAGGCCGGATCGCGCTGACCGACAGCTATCACAACTTCATGGGCAGCCACAAACGGACCCTGGCGAAACACGCTCCCGGCACGACCATCGACCTCTACGTCAACTCCCGGGACCCGACCGACTTGCGCAAGAAGAAGCCCACCAACACCACTGCCAATCTCAAGTTGACGCTCGCCTTGCTGGTCAACGCAATGCCCGCCGCCATGATCGGCGTGGGGCTTGCGATTCTGGTCTCCGGCATCCACATCTCGGTCGCGTAGCGGGGATACGAGCCACCTGGCTCCTCCCAGCGGCACCTCTTACCTGACAATACCTGCCGGTTTGACGAGGGATTTCCGGTTTCCGGGGACGGCGGTTTCCGGGGACGGCGGTTTCCGGGGACGGCGGTTTCCGGGGACGGGTTTCCGGGGACGGGAGGTTTCCGGGGACGGAGGTCCGTTGAATCAGTCGGTCTTGCCCACCGGAGCCAGGTACAGGGTGAACTCGTCGTTGCCGTCGACGCCGAGCAGGGCGTCCATGGCTTCCTGGTCGTAGGCGGCCACGGCGCAGGTGCCGGCGCCGATGGCCTCGCAGGCCAGGTACAGGTTCTGGCCGACGTGGCCGGCATCGAGTGGAATCACCCGGTGGGCGGCCAGGTCGTAGCGCCACTCCATGCGTTCGGCCACCGTGGTCCAGATGAAGGTCACCGCGCTGGCGCCGCAGAAACGCTGCCCCAGGCAGGCGGCGGTGACAGTCGGTCCCAATCGGTCGTCGGCCCGCTCCAGCACCAGCTCGTGGTCCAGGGGCAGGTACCGGTACAACCCCGTTTCGAGTTCCTCGACCCGCATCACCGCCAGGTAGGTCTCCAGGCTGTGGCGGTTGCCGGCCGAGGGTACGGTGCGCAGCACGGCCTGCGGGCCGGCTCGGCCGCGCACCCCCTGGGTGGCCCAGAGCAGGAAGGATAGCTCGGCCAGCGCCAGCGGTTCATCGCTGAACGCGCGCCGGCTTTGGCGGCCGGCGATGGCGGCCAGCAGCGACACCCGGTCGAAGCCGTCCCAAGCCTCGGGGCCCGGCAGCGCGATGCGGCTGGCGTCCTCGGGCGGCGGCTTCTGGATCGGCGGCGGCGGCTGGCCGCGGTTCTGGGCGGTGTTGCGCCAATCCACCTGGCGTCGGATTCGATCGCTCAGCAGCCAGCGCTGCCGGTCGCGTTGCTCGAAGTCCATCGACAGCATCCTCTCTGCTAGGCCGCCGGTGCCGGTTGGGTCGAGCGCGGGATGATCAGTCCGGGCAGGCGGTACGGCAGGCCTGGGTGTTGTCGCCGCAGTCGGTGAGCATGGCTGCGGGGCAGTTTTCGAAGCTGCAGCTGGCGCCGTCGTCGCAGATCAGCAGGCAGCGCGAGACGCCGGGGCAGTCGACCTGGCAGTCGCCGTGGCAGGTGTAGGCGCAGTCGCCGGTGCCGTTGCATACTGCCGAGCTGCCGTCTCCCATCTCCGCCTCACACCCGGCGGTGCCGGGACACTCCACCCGGCAGCCGTCGCCGCAGGACAGCTCGCAGCGGGCGTTGCCCTCGCACACCAGGGTGACGTCCTCTTCGCCGCCCACCACGCACTCGCTGCCACCCTGGCAGGTGCAGGTCCTGGTGTCCTGGTCGCAGGAGCAGGCGCCCTCGCACTCCAGGATCTCCACGTCGCTGTCGCCGCAGCCGCACAGCCCCAGGCACAACCCCGCCAAGGCGCCAAGCAATGCATCACGCATGTTTCCTCCCGTCCGAGCGAATGCTCGCTATTGTTTCCTGTCCTTCATCATGGTGATCGCATCTTTCTGGTTTATACCACCCAAGGCGATCAGGGGCCATGGGGACGAAGGTCACGTCTCATTCCTCGTCGTGACCGCTCTCGGCTGCCGGGCGACGCGATGGCCGGTCGATGCGGATGCCACGGGTCGGTTGCGGGCGCACCGGCCGCGGCGGCTCCGGTTCGGCCTGCTCCACCTCGCCGCCTTGCCAGCCGGGGGGTGGTTGAGCGTAGCCGCCCTCGGATTTCGTTCGGGTGCCACCATCGGCCGGCTTGCGATGCGGTTTTTCCGGCTGGCCCGCGTCGACCGCTTCAGGCTCGGGGCGTTCGGGTGGCTCGTCGGGGGCCGCTCCGCCGAAGCGTATCATTTCGCGGTCCCGCTTGCGTTGCGGTTCGGGCTCGTGCGGCGCGGCACCTCCCTCGGTCTCCATGGGCTTGTGGCGCGGTCGATCTGGTGGGGCCTCGGCCGTTTTGCCGGCCTGGCCGCAACCCTCGCCCGAGCAGTCGGACAGGGCCGCACCGCCCAGCAGCACCACCGCGGTGGCGGCCGTCTTGCGCAGGAAGTCGCGCCGCGCCGAGGGCGGCTCGGGCAGCTGAGCGGCCATGCCCGCCAGCTGGGCCGCCGGGATGGCGCGCAGCATGGCGCGCTCCGACGCACTGAGCGCAATCCCGGCCGCTTCGGCCACCGCGTCGCGTCGCTCGACCAGCCGGCTGCGGAAATTGGCATCCACCGCGGCCAGCCGCAGCAAGCGCTGTATGCCGGTGGGCACCGGCGGTCCCTTGCGGTCTTGCTCCGGCGGCCGGCCGCCGACGATGGTGGTGCGCGGTAAAGGCGTGCGGCCGTCTTCGGCCATGGCCCCGTCCGGCTCGTTCGCCAGCGGGGCGGCGGGGTCGCCGTCGCCGAACATGCGCGAGCGCTTCATGGGTGGCCTCCGTTTCTCGGCTCGAGCGACATTGTGCCATGCCTCACAGCTGAGCGCCATTCAGTCGGCACGCGTGGCCAGGTCCCGCGATGAGGCGTTGAGCCGGGGCGAGTGGGCGCCGCAGGACTCGACATCCAGCGCGGCCAACTCCTCGTCCGAGGCCGGGTAGAAACCGTGCTCCTGCAGCACGCGTAGCTTGGGCCGCACGTTGCCCGCGAGGTCCCAGTGGAAGAAGCCGGGAAAGATGTCCGGGTGCTGGCGGATGAAGTCGAACACGCGCTGGTGCTCGGGGCGCACTTCGATGTGGGCGAAGTGGCTGACCTCGTGTCCGGTGACCATGTACTCGGGCAGCAGATCGGGGGCGAACTCCAGCCGCTCGGGGTCGATATCGGTGCGGTAGATCTCGGTCTGTGGCAGCAAGCACAGCAGCGAGGGCAGGATGCGCGCGCCCAGCATGCGGAAGGATACCATCTGGAAGACCGATCGGTAGAAGTCATCCATGGTCTCGAAGGGAAATCCCCAGACGTAGAATAGATCCACGCGGCGGAATCGTTCGCTGGCCAGGCGCACCACCTCCAGCGTCTGCTCGGCGCAGAAGCCCTTCTTGGTGCGTTCCAGCACCGCATCCGAGCCCGACTCCACGCCGAAGCGGATCTCGACGCAGCCGGTCTGCTCCATGGCCGCCAGCATGTCGGCGTCGGTCAGGTTGATGCGGCCGAAGGCCTTCCACTTCATGTCCAGCCCGGCCCGCGCCAGCGCTTCGCAGAAGCGCAGCACCCGCCTGCGGCCCGACAGGAAGAACTCGTCCTGGAACAGCACCAGCTCGGCGCCGGCGTGCTCTTTGAGAAAGCGCATCTCGTCGACCACCGACTCGACCGAGCGGTGATGGGACTCCAGGTCCCAGACCGGGGCCACCGAGCAGAAGGTGCACGGGTAGGGGCAGCCGCGGGAGGTGATCATGCCGAAGCCGGAGTAGCGCGACAGATCGACATGCTGCCAGGCAGGCGGTCCCAGTCCGTCCAGGTCGGTGATGCGGGCGGGACGTTCGGTGTGTACCACGCGATCGCCATCGCGGAAGCTGATGCCGGGCACAGCGTGCAGATCGCCGCCGCGGCGCAGGCAGTCGAGCAGGATGGGCGCCGAGTGCTCGGCCTCGCCGCGCACCACGATGTCGACCTGGTCGAAGCGTTCCAGGATCAGGGACTCGACCGCCTTGGGACCCACCCCGGCCAGCAATGTGGTGCACTCCGGATGGGCGGCCTTGAAGTCGCGCATGGCCAGCAGGGTGAAAGGCAGCAGGTTGGCCATGCAGGAAAAACCCACCACCGGGGCCGGATCCTCCAGAAAGCCCAGCATCTCCCGGCTGGAGAAGAGATCGTCGGCCTCGTGCAGCTGATAGTCGCGCAGGTCGACGTCGAAGCCGGCACGCTCCAGCGCGGCGGTGACGTACAGCGGGCCCAGGGGCAAGTGCCGCTCGCGCTCCACCGTGTCGAAGTAGCGCACGTAGAGCATGTTCAGGTTGATGATGGTGATGTCGGCCATGCCGTGTCCTCGGTCCGAAGCGCTCTTCTCGTCGGTGTCGGGGTGCGGCAGCGACTCGTCGAGGCGCTTGTCTATCCGGTTCGACTGGCATTGTGGCACAGATCGAGCCGGTGGTGGGAATGGAATCGAAGGTGCGGGACGGAAGGTGAGGTACGGGGGTCGTGCCTGATTGCCAATTTCCAGCGGGACTGTAAACCCGGCCGCGATATGGTATCGTTGGTCGGGATGAGATGATCAGCCGAACAGCCTGGTGGAGGTGTCTCTTGCGTCGCTTTCGTGACAGCGGAGTGGGGATGGGGACTCCCCACCATTTGTCAAGGTTGATTTGGGCCGATGCGGTGGGGTGAAA
>CAYVQE010000051.1:31644-36325 GCA_964454005.1 uncultured Myxococcales bacterium | reverse complement strand
GCCGGCGGTCGGCGCCTGGCCGCCGTCGGGGCCCGCGGCCACCGCCGCTGTGCGGTCGCCGGTCGCCGGCCCCGCCGGGCCGCCGTCGTCGGCTGCCGGCGGCCGAGGATCGGGCGGCGATCCGCCGGCTGCGGCCAGCCCGGCATCCAATCGGCCGCCGTCGGCCGTCTGGTCGGGTGCGGGGGGCCAGAGCGCCAGCGCGGCCCACAGGCCGAGGGCCAGCAATCCGGCCACCCCCAGGGCCGCGGCGGTCCATGCGCCGCGGCGCAGCCAGCGCTTGCGGCGCTCGATGCCGTCGATCAGGGCCAGGGCGTCCGGCTGGCCGGGCTCCATGGCCAGCAGGCGGTCCAGCGCTTCGAGCGCCGGGCGGTGCTGCTTGGCCTGCAGCTGCCGCCGGCCGCGCTCGAGCAAGGCGCTGGCCACCCGTGGCCGCAGCGCGCTCAGCGTCTGCTCGGGCTGGTCGAAGAAGCGGGCCAGCTCGCTGGGCGCATCGTCGAGCTCCAGCCCGGAGACGACCGCCTCCAGTGCGCGCTGCAGCTCGGTCGCCGAGGCGAAGCGCTGCTCGGGCTGCAGCGCAAGGCAGCGCTTGATGATGCGCGCCAGCTCGGCGCCCACCTCGGGGTTGGCCTGCTGGGGATCCGGATAGTCGCCGTCGAGGATGCGGCGCAGCACCTGGTGCGGGTTCTGGCCGGTGAAGGGCAGCTGGCCGGTAGCCAGCCAGTACAGGATGGTGCCCAACGAGAACAGGTCGCTGCGCACGTCGAGCGGCCGGCCCTCGAGCATCTCGGGGGGCATGTGGGCCGGCGAGCCCAGGATAGTGCCGGTGACGGTCATCTGTTGCTGCTGGTCGATCACCTTGGCGATGCCGAAGTCCATCAGCTTCAGGCGGCCGGCGGCGGTGATCATCACGTTCTCGGGCTTCAGGTCGCGGTGGATGATGCCCAGTTCGTGGGCGTGGCCGATGGCGGCGCAGATCTCGATGCCGATCAGGGCGGCCACCTCCGGGAAGAAGGCCTGGTGCTGCTCCATGAAGGCTTTCAGGGTGGGCCCCTCGATGAACTCGGTGACGATGTAGGACGGGCCGCGATCCTGCTCCAGGCTGGCGAAGTCGTAGATCTCGATGATGTTGCGGTGGCGCAGCCTGGCCACCGCCTTGGCCTCGCGCTGGAACCGCAGCCGCGATTCGTCGGCGCCGGCCAGGTGGGCGTGGAGCACCTTCAGCGCCACCTCGCGGTCCAGCGAGCGGTCGTGGGCGCGATAGACCACAGCCATCCCGCCCCGGCCGACCTCTTCGATCACCCGGTAGCGCTCGAGCTGGGCGAGGCTGGGATCCACAGAGTGCTCCCTCGGCTGACCCGTTCCGCTACCCTGTCGGGTCTGTCAGGCTCAAACAGCCTGACATTAGAACATAGCGAGATCCAAAAGCAAACCGATCTAGCCAGTGGAGTAGGGGAAAACGGATCCGACCCGCGCCGGGGTATGATCCAGAATGCAGCCGATGTCGACCTCCTCTTGGCTGAGACGGGTCTGCTTCGTGAGACGATCTGCCGGGTCCGGGCATTCATCGCCGGTAAGCGGCAACCATCGCCAAGTGGCTGGAAACGGCAACCATCGCCAAGTGGCTGGAAACATTGCCGCGAGCGAACGACGGCTCGCTCGCGCGGCGCGCATCAGTGCGCCGACATTGGGGGTGAGCCTCGAAAAACCACGCTTTTTCGAGGCGAGAGGGTCTGGGACAGACCCCCTAAGAAACACTTACCATCGCCGAAGGGCTCGATCGCTGCGCAGCGGCGGTTGTCGGCCGGCGGCGATTCCAGTATTCTCGTGCGGGGAGAGCAACAGCCGGGGAGGGAAAGGGGCCGGCCGCGTGGACCGCACCTTCATCGACCTGTTTGCCGATCGGGTCAGAACCAGCCCGGAGCGCACCGCCCTGCTGCACAGCGTGGGCGGCAGCTGGGAGACGGTCAGCTGGCTCGAGTTCGATCGCCTGACCTCGCAGATCGCCCACGGCTTGATGGCGCTGGGGCTGGAGCCCGGCGACCGCATCGGCCTGCTGGCCCGCTCCCGGCTGGAGTGGGTGCTGGCCGACATCGGCATCCTCAAGGCCGGCTGCTGCAGCGTGCCGGTTCACGTCAACTCGCTGCCCGATCAGATCCAGCACGTGCTGGCCGACAGCGGCGCCCGGGCGGTATTCGTCGAAAGCGAGCGCGAGCTGGCCAACGTGCGGTGCCTCGCCTGCGATCTCGATCTCGAGCAGCGGCTGGTCATGCGCGGGCCGGCCCGCGGCGAGGGCGCCCTGCCCTGGTCCGAGCTGCTGGCCGCCGGGAGGGTGCACCAGACCGAGTTTCCGGGCACCATCGCCACCCGGCAGAAAGTCCTGGAGGCGACCAGCCTGGCCACCATCGTCTATACCTCGGGCACCACCGGCCTGCCCAAGGGGGTCATGATCACCCAGCGCAACGTCGTGTTCCAGGCCGAGGCGCTGGCCGAGGTGATGCGCGGCACCCTGGGGCCCGACGACCTGCACTTGATGTGCCTGCCCTTGTCGCACATCCTGGCCCGCTCGATCGTGCTGGCCGGGGTCAGCGTCGGCTATGCCAACGCCTTCACCACCAGCCTCGACGCCATCGAGCGCGAGATGGCCGAGCTGCGGCCGACCTTCATGACGGTGGTGCCGCTGGTGCTGGAGCAGATCCTGGTGGCCATCAGGCAGGAGATGGGCGAGCGCAACCCGCTGAGCCGCAACCTGGTGCGTTGGGCCCGCGACGTCAACACCCGGGTGGCCCGCCGGCGCATCGGCCGCCAGCCCCTGGGGGTCGGTTTGACGCTGCGCGATCTGCTCAACCGGCGCCTGTTGCTCGGCCGGCGCGTGGCCGAGCGCTTCGGCGGCCGGCTGAAGTTTTTCATCTGCGGCGGGGCGCCGCTGTCGACCACGGTGGCCGAGTTCTTCGAAAGCCTGGGCATTCAGGTGCTCGAGGGTTACGGCTTGACCGAGAACGTGGGGCCGGCCAACGTCAACCGGCCCAACCGCTATCACTTCGGCACGGTGGGTCCGCCCATCCCGGGCGTGGAAGAGCGCATCGCCAGCGACGGTGAGATCCTGATCCGCGGGCCCAACGTCATGAACGGCTACTACAACCACCCGGCCGCCACCCGCGAGGCGATCGACGCCGAGGGCTGGCTGCACACCGGCGACACCGGGTACTTCGAGATCGAGGGCTTCTTGCGCGTGACCGGGCGCAAGAAGGACATCATCGTCACCTCGGGCGGCAAGAACGTCTCGCCGCAGAACATCGAGAAGCTGCTGCGCACCAGCCGCTACATCCACCAGGCCATGGTCTACGGCGACGGGCGGCGCTATCTGACCGCGCTGATCGCGCTCGACGAGGAGCACCTGCAGCGCTTCGCCGAGGACCAGGGGCTGGCCTTCGACAAGATCTCGGAACTGGTCGCCCACCCGCGGGTGCGCGAGTTGATCCAGCGCGAGATCGACGATTGCAACCGCAGGCTGGCCTCTTTCGAGACCATCCGCCGTTTCGCGTTGCTGCCGGCGGCGCTGACGGTGGACGCCGGCGAGATCACGCCCACCAGCAAGATCCGCCGCCAGGAGGTGGCCATCCGCTACCGCGACCTGATCGAGGCCATGTACGAGGATCCCTCGCAACGGCCCGAGGCGGTCTGGGCGGGCGAGTCGTGAGCCGGGTCACAGGCATCGCCGTCGCGGCGGTTTCGCTTGCGCGCTTGTTGGCGGCCGGCCCCGTGAACGCCGTGGGATCCGCCGGCGCGTCGGGCGTGTCCGGGTCGGCGCCGGGCCTTGCGGCCGCCGCGCCGTCCGGCGGTGTTGCGCCGGCGGACGACGGCTGCCGGACGCCGCCGGACGCCGCCGCTCCGCCGCCGCGGGCGGAGCCGCCGGCCGGCTTCACCGGCTCGGCGGCCTACCGGGCGCTGCGGCGTTCGGGGCGCGAGGTGGTGGCCGAGCGCGACGTCGATCTGGACGGCGACGGGCGGGTCGATGCGCTGGTGGTGGCCCGCCACCCGGCCGGGCTGGATCTGGCGGCCTACCGCTGCGCCGGGCCCGGGCGCTACGTGCTGCTGACCCGCTCGGCGCCGCTGGCCGGCGACGCGCTGGGCCGGTTGGAGCCTTTGGCCCTGGGCCGGCGGGCTGGCTGGATGCTCGACGTGGTCGAGGACAGCCCGGACGAGGCCGACCACCACCTGGCCCTGTTCGTAGCCAACCCGGCCGGGCTGGCCCGGGTGTTCAGCGGCCGCTGGCGCCGCACCCACCCCGAGCGCGAGGCGGGCCGGGCGGCCGAGGAGCGGCTGGATCTGGGCGGGTTGGCGCTCGGCCTGGAGTTGCAGGCGGCGCCCGCGGGCGGGGGCTGGCCGCGGTTGATCCTGCGCGACGAGCCCAAGGAACTGTTGTTCCGCGCCTCGGATGGGCCGGCGCTGCGGGTGCGCGTCGGGGTGCGCGAGCGCCATTACGGCCACCGCGGCGCGCGTTACGTCGAGCGCGACGAACTCTTTCGCTCCTACCTGCAGCCGGTGGCGGTGCAGCGGATCGAGCCGCTGGCCGATCGCGGAGCACCAGCCGGCGGCGGGGCCGAGACCGGCGAAGACGGGCCGGTCGGGGACGAGTCGACCGGTGAAGAACCGGTTGCGGAAGAACCGGCCGCGGAAGGAC
>CAYVQE010000051.1:26566-31544 GCA_964454005.1 uncultured Myxococcales bacterium | reverse complement strand
CGACCGGGGAAGGACCGACCGGGGAAGGACCGACCGGGGAAGGACCGACCGGGGAAGGACCGACCGGGGACGGGCCGACCGGGGACGGGCCGACCGGGGACGGGCCGACCGGGGACGGGCCGGCGGGCGGCAGAGCGGGTGCGACCGCAGGGGACGAGCCGGCCGCAGACGAGACTGTGGCCGCTGAACCGAGCGGTCCGGACGGCGGGTCTCTGGCGCACCTGGTAGACGGCTCGCCGGCCACCAGCCGGCCGGTGGAGACCGGCCGCGGGCTGTTGCTGGGTCTGGACGGCGCGGCCCGGGTGCGGGCGCTGCGGCTGGTCAGTGGCTGTGCCGCTGGGGGCCGGGTGACCCGCTTCGGGCTGCGGCTCGGCGGCGGGCCGCGGCAGCGGATCGACGCCACCGCCCCGGGGCGGCGGCCCGCGCCGCTGGCCGCGGTCGGCGACTACCGCCTGGCCGGGCGCGCTGCGGCTGGCCAGACTTTGGTCTTTTTCGCCGGGCCGCAGTCGATCGAGCGGCTGGAACTGACCATCGAGGCGGTGGCGCCGGCCGGCGGCGCGGCCTGCGTCATCGAGCTGACCCCGCTGGCCGCGCTCGGCGACCGGCCGAAACCATGAAAGCCGCCGGCGCGCGCCCCGCAATCGGGGCGAACCGGCGGCTCCGGGTGTTGGCGCAGGGCTGCTAGCACCGCGCAAAACGCGGCACAAGAGGCTCTACTCGGTTCGCAGCTGCCCTGCGGTCTTGGCTCGTTTGTTCAGATCGGGCCGACTCGAGAGCCTCTAGAGGCCGAGCACGTTGCCCAGCTTCATGGCCAGGCTCATGTCGCCCTTGATCTTCAGCTTGCCGGTCATGAAGGCCATCTGGCCGTTCAGCTTGCCCTCCACCATGTCGATGAAGTCCGAGTCGGTCATGGTGATGGTGCACTTGGCGCCGTCGTTCTCGCCCTCGCCGACCTCGCCGCCGCTCTTGGTGGTGTCGACCCACCACTTGCCGCCGTCGTCGCCGGTGATGTCGAACTGGTAGATGGCGTTGACCTTGGTGACCTCGTCGCCTTTTTCCTTCAACTGGCCGGGCAGCTTCTCCGTGAAGACTTCCTTCGGGGTCATGGGCATCCCTCCATTGCCTGAAACTTCTTGATTGACGGTTCAATCACTTTATCCGGCAGGCAAGCTAGCACGCCCCAGAGCCCGTGTCAACTCAGTAAAAAATGAGCAAAACCAATCAATTGACTTCATGTCCAGCCAACCGCTCCAAATCCGCCCCATCAGCCCCAGCCCGCAACGGCCAGCCACGCGAGCAAAGCCCTTGACCCGAGCCGACGTGCCGCGTATAAGCTGTGGTCCGCATCCGTTTGGCAAGCCGGCGTGGTGGAATTGGTAGACGCGCTGGACTCAAAATCCAGTGGGGGCGACTCCGTGTCGGTTCGACTCCGACCGCCGGCAGATCCCGAAGCCCGCAACGCAGCACGACGCTGAGCGTTGCGGGCTTTGTTTTTCAAGACCGCACCCGGGCGGGATCGGGACCCGGGCAAGATCGGCCCCCGGGCAGGATGGAAGCGGCTGCAAATCGGGCGGGAGGTCGGAGCTTGGAGCGGCGGCGGGATGGGGCGGCGGGTCGAAAAGGGTCCGATTCGGTGCGGGGGGATGCTATCATCGGGCCCAGGCAGCGGACGATTTCGGGGAGCGCGGCGATGCGGAGAGTGTTCTGGGTGGCGATCGCCTCGGCGGGGTTGGGCGCGGCGGCCTGCGGGCCCGGTGCCGGGGATGTCGGTGTGGACGAGGGGACGGGGGCTGCGGTGGGGCGGCCGGCGGTGGCGGAGGACGGCGCGGCGGTGGACGCTGATCCGCACCGGACCGGGCTGCTGCCGGCCACTCCGGCCGAGCGGGCCTGGCTGGCGGCGCACCGCACCGCGGCCGCGGATATCCGGCCCAACGCTTTGGCGCTCCAGCGGCTGCAAAGCCAGCGCGCGCGGCGGGGTTTGCGGCCGCTGCAGCCGGCGGCGGTGATGGCGGCCTGGAGCGGCGTGGGCGGGGTCGAGGTGCGCTCGCGGACGCTGCCGGCGGCGGCGGACAACAGCGAGTTGGACGCCTTTCCGCCCATCCGCAGCCAGGGCAATCTGGGCTCCTGCGCCGCCTTCTCCACCACCTACTACCAGTGGACCCACATGGTGGCGCTGGCCGAGGGCTGGGACGCCAAGAACGGCGGCGACGACTTTCGCATGTCGCCCAAGTGGACCTACACCATGGTCAACGACGGCAGTGACGGCGGCTCGACCAGCATGGCGCCGTTCAATGTGCTCAAACGCCACGGCTGCGCCAGCTGGGCCCAGTTCCCGTACAACGGCAGCAACACGCCGGCCAACTACCGGCCCTGGTCCATGCAGACCGATGTTTGGCGCAGCGCGCTGCGCTACCGGCTGGACGCCATGGGCAGCCTCTACGGCCTGGATCGCATCGACGGGCTGCTGGCGCTCAAACAGATGCTGGCCAACGGCTACGTGCTGCACATCGCCACCTACATCAACTCCTGGCAGTTCTTGCCCGGCGGCATCCCCGACGATCCGGCCACCGCCGCCGACGACCCCTACGTCGGCCAGGCGGTCTGCCACTGGATGAACGGCACCAACGGCGGCCACGGCATGACCATCGTCGGCTATGACGACGCCATCTGGGTCGACGTCGACCAGGATGGCAGCGTGGACGAGGGCGAGAAGGGTGCGTTGAAGATCGCCAACTCCTGGGGCTCGGGCTGGCGCAACGGCGGCTTCGCCTGGATCGCCTACGACGCGCTGCGCGATGTCTCGCGGGTCGAGGGCGCGCCCGGCAACAACCGCATCAGCGCCTTCGACGGCGCCATCTGGGCCACCGTGCGGCCGGACTACGCGCCACTGCTGACGGCCGAGTGCACCCTGAGCCACGCCGAGCGTGACCAGCTGCAGGTCACCCTGGGCCGCGGCGCGGTCGGCGACGCCGAACCGACCGAGCGGGCTTACCTGGCCGCGCCCAGCTACTCGGGCGGGCCCTGGGCCTTCGACGGCGGCGACAGCGCCGTGGCCCTGACCTTCGCCTTCGACTTCAGCGACATCGCTCCGCCGCAGGGCACCGCGCAGCGCTACTTCCTGGGGCTGCGCGACCGCGAGGCCGGCCTGCCTGTCGAGCTGGCCGACTTCAAGCTGGTCGATCACCTCGACGGCCAGCAGGCCTGGGCGGCCAATACGCCCCAGACGGTGGACGACGCCCAGGGCTACGCCTGGGTGGACTTCACCTTCTCCAGCAGCAACACCCCGCCCAGCCTGTCGGCCATCGCGGATCAGATAATCCCCATCAACGGCCAGACCGCGGCCTTGCCGCTGACGGTGGACGACGCCGAGAGCCCGGCCGCCGAGCTGACCCTGCGGGCCGAGTCGGACAACGGCCAGCTGGTCGAGGTGCCGGGCGTGATCTTCGGCGGCGCCGGCGCCGATCGCACGGTGCAGGTCGTGCCATCGCCCTTCGCGACGGGCTCGGCGCCGATCCGCGTCGAGGTGTCGGACGGGGTGGACGCGACCGCCGAGACCTTCACCGTCCACGTCACCGCGGGCGGCAACACGCCGCCCAGCATCAGCCCCATCGCCGATCAGGCCACCCCGGCCGGGGTGGCCAGCGCGCCCATCGCCTTCACCGTGGCCGACGCCGAGACCCCGCTGGACGCGCTGCAGATCCAGGTGCAGGCCTCGCTGCTGGGCCACGAGGTGGCGGGCAGCGGCGCCGACCGCACGCTGCGCGTCTGTCCCTATCCCTTCGACCAGGGCGAGATCGAGATCGCGGTCCAGGTCTCGGACGGCGAGCTGAGCGCCACGGCGCGCTTCGCGCTCACGGTCGAGCCCGGCCCGGCCAACAGCCCGCCGACCATCAGCGCCATCGCCGACCAGGCCACCGATGCGGGCGTGCCCACCGCACCCATCGCCTTCACCGTGGGCGATGCCGAGACCGACCCGGCCTTTCTGCACGTCATGTTCGATTCGGACAACTGGAGTCTGTTCCGCTTCGACGGAGTGCACTTCGGCGGCACCGGTGCCGACCGCACGGTGACCCTGTGCCCGGTCGGCGGCGAGCACGGCGACGCGACCATCACGCTGCGGGTCTGGGACGGTGAGCTCGAGGCCCAGACGCAGTTCCAGATCGCGGTGGCCGATACCGGCAATACGCCGCCGCTGCTGGGGGCCGTGGCCGATCAGGTGATTCCGGTCAACGCCAGCACCGGCCCCATTCCCTTCAGCCTGAGCGACGCCGAGACGCCGGCCGAGTTTCTGACCGTCCAGCGCAGCAACGACAACTGGGATCTGATCCCCTTCAACGGGCTGCAGCTGGGCGGCGCGGGCGAGCAGCGCACGGTGGCGGTGACGCCCTATTGGGGCGAGCACGGCGCGGCCACCATCACGCTGCGGGTCAACGACGGCGCCCACGAGGTCAGCCGCAGCTTCACCGTGACGGTGGACCCGGAGCTGCTGTGCGGCAACGGGGTGATCGACGCCGGCGAGACCTGCGATCCGCCCGAATCCTGCCCGGCCGGCTGCGACGACGGCGACGCCTGCACCGCCGACACCGCCAGCGGCAGCGCGGCCGAGTGCACCCTGGCCTGCAGCCACGACCCCATCGTCGACTGCAGCGGCGGCGACGGCTGCTGCCCGGCCGGCTGCAGCAGCCTGGACGACGGCGATTGCCCGGTGGTCTGCGGCAACGGGGTGGTCGAGGCCGGCGAGACCTGCGACCCGCCCGCGTCCTGCCCGGCCGACTGCGACGACGGCGACGCCTGCACCGCCGATACCGCCAGCGGCAGCGCGGCCGAGTGCGACCTGGCCTGCAGCCATGACCCCATCGTCGACTGCAGCGGCGGCGACGGCTGCTGCCCGGCCGGCTGCAGCAGCCTGGACGACGGCGACTGTGCGGTGGTCTGCGGCAACGGGGTGGTCGAGGCCGGCGAGACCTGCGACCCGCCG
>CAYVQE010000051.1:7428-26466 GCA_964454005.1 uncultured Myxococcales bacterium | reverse complement strand
CCTGGCCTGCAGCCACGACCCCATCGTCGACTGCAGCGGCGGCGACGGCTGCTGCCCGGCCGGCTGCAGCAGCCTGGACGACGGCGACTGTGCGGTGGTCTGCGGCAACGGGGTGGTCGAGGCCGGCGAGACCTGCGACCCGCCGGAGACGTGCCCGGCCGACTGCGACGACGACAACGCCTGCACCACGGATACGACCAGCGGCGCGGCCGCCGACTGCGACATGGCTTGCAGCCACGCGGCCATCAGCGACTGCGGCCCGGCCGACGGCTGCTGCCCGGCCGGCTGCGACAGCAGTGACGACGCCGACTGCTCGGCCAGCTGCGGCAACGGGGTGATCGACGCCGGCGAGACCTGCGACCCGCCGGAGTCCTGCCCGGCAGACTGCGACGACGGCGACGCCTGCACCCTCGATCTGACCACCGGCTCGGCGGCCAACTGCAACCTCGACTGCAGCCACACGGCGATCACCGCCTGCAGCGGCGGCGACGGCTGCTGCCCGCCCGGTTGCGACAGCGGCGACGATGCCGACTGCAGAGCCCGCTGCGGCAACGGGGTGATCGACGCCGGCGAGACCTGCGACCCGCCGGCCACCTGCCCGGCCGACTGCGACGACGGCGATGCCTGCACCGCCGATACCACCACCGGCGCGGCCGCCGACTGCGACCTGGCCTGCGATCATGCCCCGATCACGGACTGTGCCGCCGGCGACGGCTGCTGTCCGGCCGGCTGCAGCAGACCGCAGGACAGCGACTGTCCGCCGGCTGCGCCGCGTACGATCGAAGGCGGCTGCGGCTGCCAGGCCGCCCCGGGCAAGACCTGGCCGCTGTGGCCCGCCCTGCTGCTCGGCCTCTGGCTGCGCCGGCGGCGGACAGGCATCGGCGCCCTTGGACCGCGACGCTGCGGATAACCATCCTCATCGGGAGGCAACATGGATCAGTCTTTGATAACCTTCATCTGGGTCCTGCCGCTGGCCATCTTCGCGGTCGTCGGGTTCTTCGCCTACCGGGCGGTCAAGCCCTTCGTGACGGCCGTCAAGCAGCGCGCTCGCCTGCTGCAGAACGGGGTGGCGGCGCCGGCTAAGGTGATCAGCGTGGAGCCCGGGGGGGGCAGCATGACCATCAACGGTCATCGCCACGCCAAGGTGGCGCTGACGGTGGAGGTCTATCCCTCGGGCGGGTCGCCCTACCGCACCACCGTCAACACCTTCGTCTCCGAGCTGCAGATAGCGCAGCTGCAGCCCGGCGCCCAGGTGCAGGTGCGCCACGACCCCGACGACTGGCAGCAGGTGGCACTGGAGTCGGTGGGCGGCCCGGCCGCCGGGGCGTCCATGGGCCGCCGCGCGGGCGGCTCGCTGCTGGACGACAGGGGTCCGGCGGACAGCGGCGCTGCCATGGGCGGTGCGGGCGCAGCGGGTGCGGGCATGGGCAACGCCGCACAGCGCAGCGGCTCGCACCTCAAGGGGGCCTTGATCGCCTCCGGCGTGCTCTCCCTGGCCATAGCCGGCGGGGTGGGCTACTTCGTCACCGTCTCCGCCGGCGAGGCCGAAGCCGAACGGGACCAGGCCATGCACGAGGTGCAGGCGCTCGCCGAGCGGCATGAGCGCGAGATCGAGAAGAAGCTGCGCCAGGCCGAAGGGGACGCGAAGCAGGCCGCGCTGGCGGCGGAAGGCCGGGCCGAAGTGGCCGGGGCCGGCCCGGACGCGGCCGGCGGGTCCTGCGGCCGGGCCGCGGCCTGCTGCCGGGCGGTCAACGCCGAGGCCGGCGCCGCCGGCCTCGAGGCCTGCCGGCGCTTCGAGCAGGGCGACCTGCCGCCGGCCGCCTGCAAGGCCGCCCTGGACGCCTTCAAAGCCACCGCCGAAGCCCACGACATCGACTGCCCCTGAAAACCGCCGCAGATCGTCGACCCGTCCTGCGCGGCTCGCCAGACCGGCGCGCCGGAGACTCTGGGGTTTGATTTCGAGCCTATAGTGTGTATTATATACACATGGCGACTTGATCGAGCGCTCAGGTCATCAAGGCCCTCAAGGAAGCCGGGTGGTTCGAAATGGCCCGAAAAGGAAGCCATGTGCAGTTCAAGCACAGCGAAAGGCGAGGACGGGTGACGGTTCCCCACCCGAAGAAGGACATCCCGGCTGGAACGGTGGCCAGCATCGGCCGCCAGGCGGGACTGGATTTCAAGCGTTGAACGGTGCAGCGCGAAGCGAAACGGCGAGGTTTTCATGGCTGCTTACATCGCCCTGATTCGGAAGGAACGAGGTTCCGTGTTCGGTGTCGAGTTTCCGGATTTCCCGGGTTGCATCTCCGCGGGAGACAGCCTGGACGAAGCGGTCGCGAATGCCAAGGAAGCGCTGGAGCTGCACATCGAGGGCTTGGTGCAGGATGGCGATGCGATCCCCGAACCGAGTGGCCTCGAACGCATCCGTTCCCGGTACGGAGAGCAGGACGCGGTTCCGGTTCTGATCGAGGTTCCGGTCGTGCGGCGCAACCGCCGCATCAACATCACCATGGACGAGGGCCTGCTGCAGCGTGTCGACGCGGTGGCCGCATCCCGGGGCACCACCCGCTCCGGCTACCTGGCCGCGGCGGCCCGCAAGGCCCTGCGGGACGGGGCGGGCGAGTCGGACCGCTAGTCGGCGAGCAGCTCGCCCAGGCCGGTGCGGACGGATATGTCGGGCGGCAGGCCGGCCCTGCTCCAGCGGCGCTCGGCATCGAAGTCGGCCAGCTGCGGGAAGCGCCCGGCCAGCGCCTGGATGTCTTGCGCCATGGCCCGGATGGCTCGTTCGTGGCTCATCAGCTGCCCCCCTTCGTCGGTCGCGGTCGCCGCGCGCTGGGCCGGCGGGCCGGCGCGCTGCCCTTGCCCCTGCTCGCCGGCCGCGCTGCCACCATCCGGCCGCGTGCCATCGCCCGCAGCAGCCGGTGCGCCCAGCGCGGCGATCAAGCCCAGGGCGAGAAATCCGCGTATCGCAGGTCTCGTGGCCGCTCTCCGATTGGCGGTTCAGTCGTTGGTTTCCTGTGTAACACGGTCTGGCCCGGCGGTCGAATGGTCATCGGGGCACGCTGACGCTGGGAGGCGGGGCTGCTTTCCCGAGCGGCCGTTCGTGATAGAGTGGCAGGCCGGACACGGGGAGGTCTGCGCATGCGCCGATGGGTATGGCTGCTGCTGGGCGCGGTTCTGCTGCCGGCGGCGGCCGGGGCTGAATCGCCGATCAAGAGCGACGAGCGGGTGGTGTTCTTTCCGACCTGGGCCCACCGGGCGGCCGATAGCTGGGTGCTGCCGGTGCACGGGTGGATCTTCGAGCCCGAGCTGGATTCGCACTGGCGGGCGGCGCTGACCGATGCGCTGGGGGACATCATCGAGCTGGAGACCACGCCGGCCGAGCGGGCGCGGTACGAGCGGCGGCTGCGCTGGTTTCTGGTCGACAACGAGCGCGGCAAGGCCGTGCCGGTGCGCATCGGCGGCCGGCGCCACCGGCTGGCCGAATCCGGCGCCGACGGCCATTTCAACAGCGCACTGACCATCCCGGCCGACGCGCTGGCGGCCACTGCCGGCGATTTCGTGCCCGTCGAGGCCATCACCCGCAAAGGCGACGAGCGCCGCTTCAGCGGCCGGGTGCAGCTGGTCGGGCCGCAGGGGATCACCGTGGTCAGCGACATCGACGACACCATCAAGGTGACCGAGGTGCTCGACCGGCGGGCCATGATCCGCAACACCTTCTACCGGCCCTTCCGGGCGGTGTCCGGCATGGCGGCCGCCTACCGCCGCTGGGCCGGGCAGGGGGCGGTGTTTTGCTACCTGTCGGCCTCGCCCTGGCAGCTGTGGCCGGCGCTGCAGGCATTCATGGAAAAAGCCGGCTTTCCGCGCGGGGCGGTGCGCTTGCGCCGATTCCGCGTCAAGGACGGCAGCCTGGTGGACTTTTTGGGATCCTCGGCCGACTACAAGACCGCCAGCATTCGCCGGCTGCTCGAGCGCTTCGCCGAGCGCAGGCTGGTGCTGGTGGGCGACTCGGGCGAGCGCGACCCCGAGATCTACGGCGCCATCGCCCGAGCGCATCCCGAACGCATCCGCCACGTGTTCATCCGCTCCGTGCCCGGCTCGGATCGCTCCGCCGAGCGCCTGGCCCGGGCCTTCGCCGGGCTGGCCGACTCGAAGTGGACCCTGTTCACCGCGCCGCAGAAGCTGGCTGCGTTCGAGCCCTGAGGGCCTTGTCAAATCCAAAAGAGGACAAACCTTGTCCCTTGTACGAGGAACGACCCAGGCGGTGAGGTGTGATCATGAGACGCGAGCGAGACGAATACGAACAGCGCTGGCAAGAGCTGCGTCGGGAATGCCCGCAGTGCGGCTGGAGCGGCGAGCTGGATGCGGCCGGTAGGCGGACCGCCGATTTGTGCGCCGAGTGCCAGCTGGTCATGGCCGCGGTCTACGGGGCCGACGATGCCGGGACGGAGCGCGAGGGTCTGGATTCGCGGCAGCGTGCCGCCGTCGATGAGATCGAGCGCCGGCTCGATTCGCGCCGGGCCCACATGGATCGCGTCGAGGGCCAGATGCTGCATTCGGCCGATCAGCTCCCCGACCTGGACGCTGCGGCGGTGACGGTGACCTGGGACGTGGAGCGGCCGGCGGTGGGCGAGATCACGACCGTGCTGCGCACCGGCGACCGGGTGCTGTGGCGCGAGCTGGCCGGCCGCGCCGCCCAGCAGCGTTTCGCCCAGGTGGCCGGGATCCTGCGGGAGAAGTACGGCGAGCGGCTGGAGGATCTGGTGCCCACGCGCCAGGCCGAGCTGCAGCTCTACGGCGACAGCCTGGGCGCGGTCTACTACATCGATGCGGTGCGCCGCGGGCTGCGGCAGGGACGGCGGGATCTGCACTGAGCGATTCGCGCGCTCAGAAGGTCAGCCGTAGCCGCTCCATCACGTCCGGGCCCTCCTCGCGCAGGGCCACCTTGGCCACCATCTGGCGCACGCTGGCGGGCATGTCCAGCCCTTAGCGTTCGAACCCCTGGATGAAGGCGGCGGCCAGCTGCTTGGCGCGCAGGCTGCAACGTTCCCGCGAAGAGGCGTCTCATTCATCGCCGTCTGGCCTCGCGCCAGCCACCGGCCAGCCCGCCCGCTCGCGCCCGCCGCCGCTGTTCGGCTTCCGCGGCGGTTTGCAAGTTCGACCGAAATTCCGGTAGTGTCAAGCTCCGCCGGCGCTGAACGGCGCCCGCTTCGGCCGTGGAAAGGAGCCTGGATCTTGAGCTCACAAGCCTACTTGTTCGCCCACCGGGCCTTGCCGGTATTGGCCTTCGCCGACCCCGGCAAGGTGCTCAGCATCCTGTCCAGCGGGGACGGGGAGCGCTTCCTGCACGACGCCTGGGAGAACATCGGCCGGCACTGCGACTCCGATGCGCAGCAGCGCCCGGCCGAGGGACTGGCTTACAGTGTCAGCCCGACCGGCAAGACCGGCCTGGTCGCCGCGGTGAAGCTGCCCGAGCCGGAGCAGGCCGGCGAGGCCTACTTCGTGGCCATCTTCGGTCGCTTCGCCACGCCCGACGAGCCCGATCCAAAGGCGCTGGAGTGGGTGCGCATGTTCACCCTGGAACTGGCCGAGCACCCGGTGGCCGGTGTACCCTGCACCATGCTTTGCGAGTGGACCAGCGAGGGCAAACACGTGAACTACGGTGAGGGCCCGGGCGCCGAGGAATCCGAGTTCATCGAGGCGGTGCTGAATCTGCTGTGGGAACAGAAGGAGCGAGCCGAACAGCCGCCCGAACCGCAGGCCTGAGCACCGGGCCGAAGGGCCCCGGTGGAGTCCGGCTCAGGCGCCGGCCAGGCCCTGCAGGCGGCCGATGGCGGCCTCGGTCTCGCTGGCGACTTCGGCGATGATAGCGGCCATGGGCTGCACCTCGCGGCACAGCCCGATCCCCTGGCCGCAGGCCAACAGACCGCCGTCGGTGGCCTCGGCGAACTTCTCCTTGGTCACCATGCCGGCGATCAGCGGCAGGATGTCCTCGAAGGGGGCGCCTTCCTGCTCGAGCTTTTCGACCTGGCGCGAGGTCTCGTTGTCCAGCACCCGGTGGGTGTTGTTGATCGAACGCAGCACCAGCTTGGTCGACAGCTCGTCGGCCTGGCACAGGTTCTTTTTGATGTCCGGGTGCAGCGGCGTCTCCTCGGCCAGCAGCAGCCGGGTGCCCATGATCACGCCTTCGGCGCCCAGCGCCAGCAGCGCGGCCACGCCGCGGCCGTCGGCCACCCCGCCGCCGCCGATGACCGGCACGTCGACCGCGCCGACCACCCGCGGCACCAGGCACAGGGTGGTGATGTCCAGCCGGCCGGTGGCGCCGCCGTTTTCGTAGCCGACCACGGTGACGGCATCGGCGCCCAGCCCGGCCGCCTTGCGGGCGTAGCGCACCCCGACGCACTTGTGCACCCATTTCATACCGGCGCCCTTGATGCGCTCGACCAGCTCCTCGGGCGCCTTGTGCCCCGAGGACTCGACGATCGGCACCCCCTCGTCGATCATCACGTCCAGGTAGAGGTTGTTGTCGATCTGGTTCAGCGCCGGAAAGAAGTTCAGATTGACCGCGTAGGGCTTGTCGGTCTTGGCCTTGATCGCCCGCAGGGCGTCGCGGAAGGCGTCCATCTCCTTGTAGTTGGCCGAAGCCAGCACGCCCAGCCCGCCGGCGTCGGACACGGCGGCGGTGTAGTCGGCCAGGGCCAGGTGCATCATGGTGCCGCCGATGAAGGGCAGCTCGATGTCGAACAGCTCGGTGATCTCGGTCTCGATGGACATCGGTTCCTCCTCGGGCTCAGGCCGAGCCCTGATCGTCTGCGGACTGCGATTCGCCGTCGCCCTCGGTCTCGGCTATGGCCGCGGCCGGGCTGGTGGCCTCGGCGGCGCTGGACGCTGCGGCCTTGTTGGGCTTTTCCAGGTTGGTGCCCAGCTTGCGGTCGGCCGCCTTGAGGGCGAAGGCGAACACCATGCCCACCACCCCCAGCCCGGCCAGCATCAGGATGGGGTTGGTGTAGTCGTAGGTGACCAGCGCGCGCAAATTCTCGGTGATGAAGACCACCGGGGCGATGGCCACCGTTTTGAAGGTGGCCAGGCCGGCCTTGAGCGGGGCCACGCCGGGATTGGAGGTGTCGAGCACGTAGCCGATCAGCATCGGGAACAGCCACAGGCCGATGTTCTGGATGGAGAACATCAGGCCGTAGGCCGTGCCCAGCCGGTTCTCGTCGACGATCTTGGCCAGCGAGGGCCACATGGCCGCCGGCACCAGGCTGAAGGCCACCCCCAGGATGAACATGGGCACGTAGGGCGTGACCATGGTCAGGCTGAACAGCAGGTGGACCACGATCAGCAACGCCGAGCCCAGGATCATCAGCGTGGCGCTGTAGCCCTTGTAATCGCAGACCAGGCCGAACAGCGGGGTGAAGACGATGTTGCCGAAGGGCAGCAGGGTGACGATGAAGCCCGACAGGCTGACCGACATGTTGAACTTGTTGACCATCAGGTCGGGGGCGTACTTGACGAAGGGAAAGACCGCCGAGTAGAAGGTCACGCACAGCAGGGCCACGAAGACGAACGATCTGTTGGTCAGCAGCTTGCCGATGTCGGCCAGGCGGAAGGCCTCCTCTTCCTGCTCGCCATCGGCCTCGACGATCTGCCGGTCGACCTTGCGGTCGAAGAAGGTGTAGATCAGGAAGGCCACCGTGCCCGAGCACAGCAGCACGAAGCCGAAGAAGATGGCGTTGGTCCATTCCGGAGCGATCAGCAGCGGCGAGATGATCATGGCCGCGGCCATGCCGCCACGGGCGATGGCGATGTTGATGCCCAGCGCCAGGGCCAGCTCCTTGCCCTTGAACCACTTGACCACCGCCTTGCTGACGACCACGCAGGAGGTCTCGGCGCCCAGGCCGAACAGGAAGAATCCCAGGCTCATCAGCTTCAGCGAGGGCGAGTAGCCGGTCAGGAAGGAGTCGAAGAAAGCGTAGCCGAAGCCGCCGGCGATGAAGTGATCGGTGGCGCCGTAGTAGGTCAGAAAGGAGCCCAGTACCATGGAGCCGAAGAACAGCGTGCCGGTGATGCGGATGCCGATGCGGTCCAGGATGATGCCGCCGAGCACGGCCATGGCCAGAAACACGTTGGGGATCGAGTAGGCCGACATGAAGAAGCCGTAGTCGGTGGAGCTGAAGCCGAGCTGCTGGGTCAGGATGTCCTTCAGCGGCGACAGGGCGTCGTAGAAGTAGTAGTTGGTGGCCATACCGAAGCTGACCAGCAGCAGCATGGCCCAGCGCATGAACCCCGAATCTCTAAGTGTCTTTTTCCCTTGTGCCATGGTCCTTCCGCAGGGCTGGAGTGGATGGGTTTGCGTTTCGACGGGCGCACGGTATCCCACTTTGCCACCGGGTGCAACCGACAGCAGAGTGGAATGGGGCCCTGGTGCTAGAAGGCCAGCACCAGCTGGGTGCGCAGGCGGACGTCGAGCAGGCTGTCGTCGTCGAGTTCGCGCAGCAGCAGGCCCAGATCGGTCTGCCATTTCAAGGTGGTGTTGAACAGGTACCAGTTGAAGGCCAGCACCAGCTCGTGATCGGTGCGCGCTCGGCCCGTCAGAGCATGGCGCTGCTCCAGCGCCGGCCGTTCGGCCTCGGCCGCGGCCGCGATCTGGGATTCGGCCTCGCGCCGGGCGTCGCGGCGCAGGTCGCCCAGCCGGTGCACGATGGCGTAGCGCAGCCCGAGCTCGTACTGCCCGGCGAACAAGTGGCTGGTGTAGACCAGCCCGCCCAGCATGCCCGGTGCATAGGCGCCGCCGCCGTGGCTGGGATCGAACAGACCCAGGTAGAGCTGGCCACCCAGGGCCCAATGCGCCCAGCGCAGCTCGATCTCGGGGGCGAAGCGCATCTGCATATCGTGGCGCGCCCGGGGCTGCAGATCCCAGGCCCAGCTCAGACCCAGGCTCCAGCGCGCTGGGCCGCCGGCGAGGTCGCTGGGCCGGCGCCGGTCGAAGTCGCCGGAGTTGTAGGCCAGGTGCAGCGCCAGCTCGGCGTGCATCCGGTCGAAGAGCGGATCCGGGTCGGCCAGATCGGAGGGGTTGGGCACCGGCTCGGCATAGGCCTGCTCCAGGCCGATGCCGTTGGAGGCCCGCGCGTTGACGCCGTTGAACAGGCCCAGCTCGAACTCGTACTCGGGCGGATCGCCGATGCCGTTGTGCAGCATGACCCCGAGCTGCCGCTCGCAGCCGAAGGCGATGGTGGCCGGGCTCCAGTCGGCCGCGATGCGCTCCTTGAAGGAGTTGAGCCGATAGCGGGTGTACGGGATCTTCATCTGGCCCAGCCGCACCTGCACCCAGTCGTGCAGCCGGTAGTCGAGCCACAGGTCCATCAGCTCGGCCGCGCCGGGCACCAGGTTCAGGTGGACCAGCCAGTGCAGCTGGTCGCCGAACAGATGGCCGCGCAACACCGGCCGCAGCCGGCGGAACAGCAGCCGGCTCTGGCTGGTGCGCGAGCCGCTGCCGGCGGGCTCGGCGTAGAGATAGGACCAGCGGAGCTGGGCAGCCAGGTGGAAGGACAGGCCGTGGGCGCCGTCGGCGGTCTCCAGCGCCAGCCGTGGCCGGCTCCATTCGGCAGCGGCGGTTCGGCCGCCAAACAGCGCCAGGCAGGCGGCCAGCAACAAACCGGCGGGGATTCGGGGTCTCATGGCCATCGATTCAAGCGCATCGCCGGCCCGGGATCAAATCGGACCGGTGTCGAAATCCGGCTGGTGGTTTTTGCTACAGCCGGCTGGGACTGTTGCCGGCCGGCGCGTTTGCGGGCATACTCGGGGACAGTTCTGCACGGGAGGCCGCCGATGTCGATCCTGGATCTGCTCAAGTCGAAGAAGCGCCCGAGCCCGGCCCGACCGGAGGGGGCCGAGACGCGCACGGTGCGCGAGATCGTCGACGCGCTCGATGCGATGCCGGCCGAGCGGGCCCGGTTCGCGGCCGCGTTCGCCTACTTGCTGGGTCGGGTGGCCTATGCCGATCTGGACATCAGCCGGGTCGAGAGCGAACGGATGGAGAAGCTGGTCGAGCAGGTGGGCGGGCTGGATACCGACCAGGCCCTGGTGGTGGTGCAGATGGCCAAGACCCACGCCAGGCTGTTCGGCGGCACCGAGAACTACCTGGTGGCGCGCGAGTTCGACCAGATCGCCGACGCCGAGCAGAAGCGGGCCCTGCTGCGCTGCCTGTTCGCGGTGGCGGCCGCCGACGACGAGCTGTCAAACGCCGAGGACAACGAGATTCGCCAGATCGCCGACGAGCTCAAGATCGACCGGCACGAGGTGGCGGCCCTGCGGGCCGAGCACAAGGACATCCTGGCCTCGTTGAAGCTGTAGCCTTCCCGCCCAAGGCGAAACCCCATCCGTCGCCATCCTGCCAGAGGCGGTACCGCGAGGAGCGCCTACGGTTGGTAGAGCTGGATGCGGCTGTCGGGTACCCGCTGCGCCAGCCGCTGCATGGCGCGGCCCACCCGCTCGACGATCTCGTCCATGTCCAGCGTCAGCAACTCGCGGTCGCGCATCAGCACCCGGCCGTCGCAGATGGTGGTGCGCACGTCGGCCGGCCGGGCGGCGTAGACCAGGTTGGCCAGCGGCTGGTGCGGCGGCTGGTGGTGCGGGCCGCTCAGGTCGACCAGGATGATGTCGGCCAGCGCCCCCGGCGCGATCCGGCCCAGCTCGTCGCCCAGCCCGAAAACCCGGGCGCTCTGCCGGGTGGCCAGCTGCAGCGCTTGCTCCAGCGGGAGCACCTGCGGCCGGCCGGCGGCCTGCTTCTGCAGCATGGCCGCCAGCCGTAGGCTCTCCCAGATGTCGAGCGTGTTGTTGCTCACCGGCCCGTCGGTGGCCAGGCCCACCGGCACCCCGGCCTCGGTCAGCGCCAGTACCGGCGTGTTGCCCATGGCCAGCTTGAGGTAGGTCTTGGGCGCGTGGGCCACGCCGCAGGGCCGTTCGGCCATCAGGCCGATGTCCTCGGGGGTGACCCCGCAGCAGTGGGCCAAAATGGTGGGTCTGGCCAGCACACCGGTGCGCTCCAGCACCGCGATCGGGGTGAGGCCGCGGCTGTTCAGGCTGGCCTGGGTCTGCGCGGCGGTCTCGGCGGCGTGGATGTGGATGCCCAGGTCGAGCCGCTCGGCCTCGGCGGCGCAGGCGCGCAGGAAATCGTCGTCGCAGGTATAGGGGGCGTGGGGCGCCAGCCAGGTGGTGATGCGGCCGCCGGCCGCGCCGCGGTGGTCGCGGGCGAAGCCGGCGCTGCGCTCGACGCCGGCGCGGCCCTGTGAGCCGAACACCGCCCAGCCCAGCGCGGCGCGCACCCCGGCCGCCTCCACCGCGGCGGCCGCTCGGTCCATGTGGAAGTAGTGATCGGCCACCGCCGTCACCCCGCCGGCGATCAGCTCGGCCAGCCCGAGCTGCATGCCCCAGAACACGTCCTCGGCCGTCAGGTTGGCCTCCAGCGGCCACATGTAGTCGTTGAACCAGGTGGCCAGATCGACGTCCTCGGCCAGCCCGCGGAACAGCCCCATGGGCACGTGGGCGTGGGTGTCGATCAGCCCGGGCATGGCCAGCAGGCCGCTGGCAGGTATCCGCTGGCGGCAGCCTTCGGCGGCCAGGCTGCCGCCCGGCGCCACGGCCGCGATGCGCCGGCCGCGGATGGCCACGTCGCAGTGCGGTCGGAGCGCACAACCGTCATCCCCACAATCGAGCACATCGCAGTCTTGCAGCAGCAGGTCGATCATGGACGCTAGCATAACGCGGATCGGCGGCCATTTCTTCCCCGGTGCTGATCGCCAGGCCGGTTTGGGTTATCGTCGTTCAAAGCGGACTGCGGGAGGTGATCGGATGGCCGAGCGCTTGAGCCTGGCGGCGGCGGATCGCCAGCGGGTGTTGGACTGGATCGCACAGCGGGGCCTGAGCGGCATCGAGCCGACCGGGCGGGCCTTCGAGACCATGAGCACCACCTCCTTGCCGCTCGGTGGCGAACGCGGCGATCTGCTGTTCAAGCTGTACCAGCATCCGGGCCGCTACCGGCGCGAGGTCAACGCCCTGGGCAAGCTGACCGGCTCGGGCTACGGCCCGGACCTGATCCGGCACGGCCCGTTGCAGCCGGCGTTGCTGCTGGGCCACCAGCGGTCGCGGCGAGAGTTGAACTGGACCTTCTTCGTGCTGCGCACCTGGCTGCCGGGAGCGCCGGGCGTCGCGGCGGGCGCCGATCGCGATCGGCTGGCCAAGGCCATGTACGCCTTTGCCGACTTCTGTGCGTTGCACCAGCTGCGCATCGGCGAGATGAAGCCCGACAGCTTCATCTACCGCGCGGATCGGTTGACCTGGATCGACTTCGACGGCTTCCGCAACGACGACGGCCACCAGGAGCCGCTGCGCGAGCACAACCGGCGCTACCTGCGCCAGCGTTTCGAACGCATGGGCTGAAGGGCCCGTCGGTCTCGGTCAGGTGAAGTCGTAGCTGTCCAGCTCGCCGGCCTTCTCGCCCTCGATCAGCACGTCCCAGTGGTCGTTGACCTGGAAGTGGCGGATGCGGGGCATGGCGTGCTGGTAGCGCAGCATGTTGACGCCGTTGATCATCTCGATGTCGAAGGTGTTGAGCAGCAGCCGGATGGCGTCGGCCGGATCGAACTCCTTGCAGGAAAAGGCGTCGAAGGAGAAGTAGTTGTCCTCGTCCCAGGTGTGGATGGCGGCGTGCGACTCGGCCCAGATGCTCACCCCGGTCACCCCGCTGTCCTCCATCTGCCGCTTGCGCAGATTCGCGCGCATGATGCGGATCGGCTCGAGTTCCAGCACCACCGGCGAGTCGGGGCTCAGCTCGGTGGCCTTGCGCTTGAGATCCTGCTCGACGTCGTCGCAGAACTCCTCCAACTCGTCGTTGGCGAACGGGTAGCGGCAGACGATCGGCGGCACCACCAGGGTCATGTCCAGGTTGCGGGCCAGCGCCTCGAACAGGCTGAACACCGCGTCGTTGGAGGTCAGGTTGCGCCGGTTGAAGGTCGAGGCGTCGATGATCAGGTGACGGCCGGCGAAGTCGTCTTGGCGTTGCTCGAACATGGCTCGGCTCCTCTGTCGTTCGGCCGTACAGGGAAACACATTTCGGCTTGCGAGACAAGCCGATCGGACAGGGAACCGTGGAGCGGCGATCAGCTCTTGGCGGCGCGGATGCGGTAGCGGTCCTGGGCGCGGGCGGCCAGGGCCTCGGGGTCCAGGCCCAGGTCTTCGCGCGGGGCGACCAGGTGCGCTTCGGTGCGTTTCTGGCGGCGGCCGGGTTTGGTGCGCGGATAGGTGCGCAGCACCGCCGCCACCTTATGGCCCCCGTGCTCGGCCACTGCGAAGCGCGGCGGCAGCTTCTTGGTGTTGAGGCCGCACTCGTTGATCAAGCCGGTGGTGACCCGCTCCATGGTCAGGCTGGCGAACTGGCCGAACTTGCCGTAGCCGACCAGCCGGGTAACCCCGCCCAGGTTGCGCTCGCGGTAGCGGGTGGTGTGGCAGACGACCACGCAGGGCGGCGCCAGGGGGACATTGTCGCGGCCGAGCACCGGCTTGCGCGCGTCGCGGATGTTGGACCAGACCTCCTGCTCCTCCTTGGCGCCGCGCAGGCCGAACTCCTTGCGGCAGGCCACGTAGTACAGGCGGGTCTCGATCAGGCAAACCGCCACGCAGGACGACAGGCGGGTGCGCGAGCCGTAGGGCGGGGCGACGTAGGTCGGGCAGTGGGAGCGGGTGATCTTCTCCGAGTCGATGCGCGGTGCCGGCTTGGCCTCGAACGGGGGCCGGCGCTTGTGGGCCGCCTGCTTGTTGGACAGGATGTTGCCGGCGATGTCGGCGAAGAAGCCGTTGTCGAGGTTGACGCCGACGGCGATGCCATCGGGGTAGAGCAGGGTGGCGTTGTCGTGGCGCATGGCGCTGCGGATGCGTTGCCGAAAGCGCTGGGCGGTCATCGGGCCGGTGCGCTCGCGGCGGATGGGCTTGCGGTCCGAGTCGTCGAACACCAGCCCGCCGGGGACGAACAGGGCGCCCTTGTTGTCGAGCTGGCCGGTGGCCCCCTCGGCCTCGGGCCCGGGCAGGCGTTCCTCGGCGGCCAGGCCCAGCATGCGCCACAGCGTGTCGATGCGGATCCCCATCAGCTCGCGCATCAACGCGTTGTCCAGCAGATCCGACACCTTGGGCCGGATGCCACGCTTCCCGCCAACGATCGCCTTGGGCTCCATCGGCGCTCAGCATATTCCAAACTGCGAGCCAACGCAAGTTCTTAAACTTTCATTGATCCGGGCGTTTTTGCTTGATCAAGGCGGCGATCGTCATTATTTGTCGTTTCCGGTATGTTTTTTTCAAGACGAGGTCGACTGGAGGTCGAGATGTGGCTGGCGAGCAGGCTCTGGTGGTGCGGGCTGGTCCTGACGGCCGGGATGGCCGGCTGGACCTGTGAAGGCGAGCAGCCGGTCGCCTGCCCCTGTGCCGGCCGCGTGCTGCGCCTGGCCACCACCACCTCGATCGACAACACCGGCCTGCTGGCCGAGCTGCTGCCGCCCTTTCGCCAGCGCAGCGGCATTCGGGTCGAGGTGCTGGCGGTGGGCACCGGCCAGGCGCTGGCGCTGGCGCGCAACGGCGACGTCGACGCGGTGGCGGTCCACGATCCGGCCGCCGAGCGCGCCTTCGTCGCCGCCGGCCACGGGGTCAACCGCCGGCGGCTGATGCACAACGACTTCGTGCTGGTCGGGCCGCCGGCCGATCCGGCCGGGGTGGCCGGCGGCGGCGACGCGGTGGCGGCGCTGCGCGCCGTCCACGCCGCCGGGGCCCGCTTCGTCTCGCGCGGCGATCGATCCGGCACCCACCGGGCCGAGCTGCGCCTGTGGCAGCAGGCCGAGCGCGATCCGGCCGCCGAGCCGGCGCCGGACTGGTACCTGGAGGTGGGCCAGGGCATGCGGCCGACGCTCAACGTGGCCGATCAGAAGCGGGCCTACTGCCTGGTCGACCGGGCCACCTTTCTCGACGCCGAGCAGGCCGTGGCGCTCGAGATCCTGGTCGAGGGCGATGCCCGGCTGCACAACCCGTACAGCTTCATCGCGGTCAATCCGGCCCGCCACCCGCAGGCCAGGACCGTCGAGGCGCTGGCTTTGTGCGGCTGGCTGACCTCGGCCGCGGGCCAGCGGCGCATCGGCCGCTTCCGGGTGGGCGGCCGCACCCTGTTCCATCCGGACGCCATCGCGCCGTCGGACGGCGCCGCTGGGGATGGGGGAACATGATCGCCGAGGGTGTGGTCGAGGGCCTGCGGCTGCTGTTCAGCTTCGACCCGCAGGTGTGGCGGCCCATCGCGGTCTCGCTGTCGGTCTCCGGCACGGCCACCGTGCTGGCCGCGGCCCTGGCCCTGCCGCTGGGGCTGGCGGTCGGGCTGGGCTCGTTTCGCGGCCGGCGGCTGGTGATCGGCCTGCTCAATACCTGCCTGGCCATGCCCACCGTGCTGGTGGGGCTGGTGGTCTATGCCTTCATCAGCCGGCAGGGGCCGCTCGGCTCGCTCGAGCTGCTCTACACGCCGGCGGCCATGATCATCGGCCAGACCCTGCTGGCGCTGCCGATCATCGCCGCCCTGTGCGCCGCCGCCCTGGAACGGGCCGACCCGCGGGTGCGGCTGACGGCCCTGGCGCTGGGGGCCGGACGCTGGCGGGCGGCGCTGGCCGTGGCCGCCGAGGCCCGGGCCGCGCTGGTGGCCGCGGTGGCGGCCGGCTTCGGGCGGGTGTTCGCCGAGGTGGGCATCTCCATGGTGGTGGGCGGCAACATCCGCGGTGCGACGCGCAACATCACCACCGGCATCGCCTTCGAGACCGGCAAGGGCGAGTTCGCCCGCGGGGTGGCGCTGGGGGTGGTTTTGCTGGCGGTGGCGCTGGCGATCAACTTCGCGGCCGGCCTGTGGCAGCTCAGACGGGAGCCGCGGCCATGAAGCCGGTGTTGCAGCTGCGCGGCGTGGAACTGCGCCGCGGCGACTTCGTGCTGCGGGTACCGCGGCTGGTGGTGCCGGCCGGGCGCGTCACCTGTCTGGTGGGACCCAACGGGGTCGGCAAGACCAGCCTGCTGCTGGCGGCGGCCGGGTTGCTCGACCTGTCCGCCGGCGAGGTGCTGCTGGACGCCGCGCGCCTGCACGCCGGCCGGGCCCCGGCGCCGCTGGCGCCGCGGCGCCGGGTGGGGCTGGTCTTCCAGGAGCCCTACCTCTTCTCGGGCAGCGTGGCCGACAACCTGGCCTATCCGCTGCGCTTGCGCGGGGTGGCTCGAGCCGAACGGCGCCGCCGGGTGGCCGACATGCTGCAGCGGGTGGGGCTGGCCGGACGCGGCCGACAGCGAGTCGATTTACTCTCGGGCGGGCAGCGGCGGCTGGCCGTGCTCGGCCGGGCCCTGCTGTGTCGGCCGCGCGCGCTGCTGCTCGACGAGCTCTACGCCGGGCTGGACGATGCGGCCTGCGCGCGGGTCGACGCCCTGCTCGAGGAGCTCCTGGCCGACGGGGTGGCGCTGCTGGCGGCCACCCACGAGCCCGGCCGACCGCGGGCCGATGCCGCGGACGTGATCGCGCTGCGCGCCGGGGTGGCCGTGGATGATCCGCGGGTGGAGCGGTTGCGACGCATCGTCCACCGGTGAATGATTGGCTTTTTGTAAGCGCACCCCCAATGCCGACGCGCCGTTGGCGCGCCGCGCGAGCAAGCCGCCGTTCGCTCGCGGGCAGCACTTCGTGGCATTTTTTTGCACTCGGCTTGCCCACCCCGTGAACGGTTACGGCTTTTTCAAAGCCGGCGCGACAATCTCACGATTGCGACTTGTCGGGTTTGGGCGCGGTGGATCCGCTCGTGCCTTCTTCTCCACCGCCTTCGCCGCCGCCCGAGGAGTCGTCCTCGTCCGACCACTGCACATCCTCTTCACCGCACTTGCAGCCGCCTAGCACGGCGGCGCCGGCGGTGACCGCGGCTGCGGCCTTGGCCAGGTTGGCCAGAAACCCCCGCCGGTCCATGCGTTCGCCTTCGTCTCCCATGGTCTTCGCTCCCCGTGGCGTACTGCGGATCCGCCCTTGTTTTGCCGATGCTCGATTGTAAGCTCGATCGGCGCCTTTTTGGCAAGTCTCTCGCCTTGGCACTGGTTTGGCACCGAGAGGTGGATTGACAAGGGGGGGCCGCACGGGACAACAATGCGCCGCGGGGGAGGACCTCGGGCATGAGCCGAATCCGGACGGGAGGCGCGATGGCCATGGAACGACCCAGGCGGGCCTGGTGGTTGGGGCTGAGCCTGCTCGGGCTGGCGGGCGCCTGCGACGGCGGCGACCGGAACCCGGCCCGGCCGGGCGAGCAGGAGCAGGCGCTGGCGGGCGCGGCGGACCGGCCGGCGCGCGTGCGGGCCGCGGCCCGCACCCAGGCCGCCGATTGGTTGGCGCGCATTCCGGCCGGCCGCGAGCCGCGTTTCGGCTTCGCCGATCGCGCCGAGTTGGCCCGCGCCGAGCCGGGGGCGCCCTGGAGGATGGTCACCTACGACGCGGCGGCGCTGCGGGCGGCCGCACCGGGCACCTTGCCGGCACCGCGGCCCCTGGATCTATGGCGGGTGCCGCTGGTGGTCGATGGCCGGGCGCGGGTGCTGCTGACCCTGGAGCAGCGCCGCGGCGCCTTGCGGGCGGTGGCCATCGGCGCCGCCGGCCTGGCCGCCGACCTCGACGCGTTCGAGCGCCGGCGCGCCGGCCAGCTGGCGGGCCGCAGCCTGCTGCGCATCTTTCCGCTGCGGGCCGACTTCGCCATGGTGGGCGACGGCCTGGCCTACCCGCTGGCCTCGGCCCGGACTTACCTGCCCCTGCCCGCGCGACCCAGCGGGGCCGGCGGCCTGAGCGCCGGGGCGCTGCGGCGCCTGCTGCTGGACGGATTCGCGGAGGTGGCGCGATGAGCCTCGCCGGTCGGATGGCGCTCGCCGGGCTGCTGCTGTTGCTGGGCGGCGCCCGGCCGGCCGCCGCCCAGGTGCTCGACGTGCCCGAGACCACCCAGGAACAGAGCCAGTGGTGCTGGGCGGCGGTGTCCAGCGCTTGTCTGAGCTACTACGCCAATCCGGTGGCCCAGTGCGTGATCGCCGAGTACACCCGCACCGTGGCCAGCTGGCACGACTTCGGCGACGACGATTGCTGCCAGGTGCCCTGGGGGGCCTGCAACTACTGGAACTACAACTGGGGCACGGCCGGTTCCATCGAGGACATCCTGGATCACTGGTCGGTGGCCTCCTACGGCACCGGCCGGGCGCTGAGCCAGGCCGAGGTGGGCGACATGATCGCCGACGATCGGCCCTTCATCATCCGCTGGGGCTGGGACGGCGGCGGCGGCCACTTCGTGGTCGGCCACGGCCTGGTGGGCGCCGATCTGCACTACATGGACCCCTGGTACGGCGAGGGGCTGCAGGTGGCCAGCTACGACTGGGTGGTTTCAGGCGGCAACCACAGCTGGACCCACACCAACGTCATCACCGAGCACCACTGTTCGTGCCTAACCACCGACGCCTGCTGCGACGGCTGCGACCCGATCAACGAAGGCGGCGGCTGCGACGACGGCGACGCCTGCACCCTGAGCGACAGCTGCCAGGCCGGCGCCTGTGCCGGCAGCGGCGCGGTGGTCTGCCAGCCCATCGACCAATGCCACGGAGCGGGCCAGTGCGATCCGGCCAGCGGGGACTGCTCGACCCCGGAGCTGGCCGACGGGACGGCATGCGACGATGGCGACGCCTGCACCCGGACCGACACCTGCCAGGCGGGCGCCTGCAGCGGCACCGACGCAGTGGTCTGCCAGCCCGTCGACCAGTGCCACGGAGCGGGCCAGTGCGACCCGGCCAGCGGGGACTGCTCGACCCCGGAGCTGGCCGACGGGACGGCATGCGACGATGGCGACGCCTGCACCCGGACCGACACCTGCCAGGCGGGCGCCTGCAGCGGCACCGACGCAGTGGTCTGCCAGCCCATCGACCAGTGCCACGGAGCGGGCCAGTGCGATCCGGCCAGCGGGGACTGCTCGACCCCGGAGC
>CAYVQE010000051.1:0-7328 GCA_964454005.1 uncultured Myxococcales bacterium | reverse complement strand
CAGTGCCACGGAGCGGGCCAGTGCGACCCGGCCAGCGGGGACTGCTCGACCCCGGCCTTGCCCGACGGGACGGGCTGCGACGACGGCGACGCCTGCACCCGCAGCGACAGCTGCCGGGCCGGGGTGTGCACCGGGGCCGAGCCGGTGGTCTGCCAGCCGCTCGACCAGTGTCACGCTGCGGGCCGGTGCGACCCGGCGACCGGGGACTGCTCGACCCCGGAGCTGGCCGAGGGGACGGCGTGCGACGACGGCGACGCCTGCACCCGCAGCGACAGCTGCCGGGCCGGGGTATGCACCGGGGCCGAGCCGGTGGTCTGCGAGGCCATCGATCAATGTCACGCCGCCGGCGACTGCGATTCGGCCACCGGCCGCTGCAGCCAGCCGGCTGTGGCGGACGGAACCGGCTGCGACGACGGCGAGCCCTGCACCGGCGACGACGCCTGCAACGGCGGCGCCTGTGTCGGCCAGGCGCTGGCCGACTGGAGCGCCTGCGAGCAGGATTGGGCCTGCTTCGACGCCGCTTGCGAGTATGTTCCCGCAGGCGACCGCTGCGATGACCCGCTGCTGCTGGAGCCCGATCTGCCGCGGGCGGTCTCGCCCGCCGAGTACCACCGCTGGGCCGGCGCGGCGCCGCCGTGTACCGCTGCGGCCCACGATGGCCCCGACGTGTTCTTCGCCGCCGCGGTCGAGCCGCACCGGCGCTACGCCCTGCGCGTCGAGGTCGATGCCGATGCCGAGCTGCTGGCCGTGCTGCGCGACGACTGCCGGTCGCTGGCGGCCTGCCCGCTGCAGGAGGCTCTGGTCGGCACCGGCGAGCCGGTCGAGGTGCTGGAATGCGACTTCGACCAGGCCGGGCAGGCCGTGTTCCAGATGGTGCTGCCGGCCGACGCCGCGCTCGAGACGCTGCGGGTCGAGCTGGTCGAGCGCGGCCCCGGCGGCTGCGGCTGCGCTGGCGGCGGTCGGCCGGGATTGGGGTTCGGTTGGCTGCTGTTCGGCGCGCTGGCGGCCTGGCTGCTGCAGCGGGGGCGCCGCTCGCCGCAGCCCTGGGGGCGACGGCTGTAGCCCTCAGACCGGATCGGCTCCCTGCGCCAGCAACCGTTCCTTGCCCTGGCGGCCCAGGGCCTTGATGCGCGCCTCGCGCACCAAAGCCGCGCTGCGGTCAGCGCAGGTCTCCCGGTAGCGCAAGACCACCGGCAGCCGGCTGCGGGTGTAGCGCGCCGCCCGGCCGGCCTGGTGCTGCGCCAGCCGGCGCTCGAGATCGTTGGTGATGCCGGTGTAGAAGCTGCCGTCGGCGCACTCCAGGATGTAGACTGTCCAGCCCGGCCCGGCCGCGTCTTCGCGCGGCGCCAGGCCGTCGATCATGCGTCGGTAGTGCGCCCTCATGCTCCCCGGATCTACCCCGCGGCCGCAGCCGATACAAGGGCTTTGATCCGGCCGGGGGCTCGCGGTACAGTCGGCGCCGACGAAGCGATACCAATGCGAACCGGGAGGTGAGGACATGGATCTGCAGGGCAAGAGCGCGGTGGTGACCGGCGGCGCCTCGGGGCTGGGACTGGCGGTGGCCCACCGTTTGGGCGAGCGCGGGGCCAAGGTGGTGGTGGCCGACGTCAAGCGCGGTGAGAACGACCTGGGCGACGCCCTGTTCGTCGAGTGCGACGTGACCAGCGAGCCGGCCATGGAGAAGGTGATCAACGCGGCCACCGGGGCCGGTCCGCTGGCGGCGGTGGTCTGCTGTGCCGGCATCGGCATCGCCGCGAAGATCCTGGGCAAGGAGGCGCCGCAGAGCCTGGAGAGCTTCAACAAGGTGCTACAGGTCAACCTGATCGGCTCGTTCAACGCCCTGCGCCTGGGTGCCTGGGCCATGCGCGACAACGAGCCGGACGCGGACGGCCAGCGCGGTGCGGTGGTGCTGACCGCCAGCATCGCGGCCTACGAGGGCCAGGTGGGCCAGGCGGCCTACGCGGCTTCCAAGGGCGGCATCGTCGGGCTGTGCCTGCCGGCGGCCCGCGAGCTGGCCCGCCAGGGTATCCGGGTGATGGCCCTGGCGCCGGGCATCTTCGACACCCCCATGCTGGCCGCGGTGCCCGAGAAGGTGCGCCAGCAGCTGGCCGCCGGGGTGCCCTTCCCCAAGCGGCTGGGCCAGCCCGAGGAGTTCGCGCGGACGGTCGAGTCCATCCTCGACAGCCCCATGCTCAACGGCAGCACCATCCGCCTGGACGGCGCGCTGCGCATGATCTGAGCGGACCGGCCTTGGAGCTTCCGTACGGTCAGGGCATGGGGCTGGAGAAGCTCTCGCCCCAGGCCTGGCAGGCCCGCTGGTCGGGCTCGGCGTCGTCCTCGCCGCGGCGGGCCACGGCGAACTCGCCGCCGCCCTGGCCGCTGAAGCGGGCCAGCACCTCGCCGCTGTCGGAGCGGGAGATGGTGCCGGAGACCAGCGGGAACTGGATCTCGATCACGAAGCCGCGGGTGGCGGTGGTCAGATCGGACAGCATGGGCGCCTGGCGTCCGGCCAGCTCGGCCTCGGCCTCGACCCGGTAGCTGCCGTTGTCGGCCACGATGCGGGTCGACTGGGGCATGCACTGGCGGGCGGCGGCGTCGTAGGCCCAGTCGGGGTGGGTCCAGCCCAGCTCGCCGGCGGCGGCCCGGAACTGCACCGTGCGCAGCTGGCCTCCCTCGACGAAGGCCAGATCCAGGTAGTCCAGCGCGGTCGAGCGGTGGTGGTAGCTCTGCCAGGCGAACAGCACGCGCGCTTCTGCATCCGAGACCACGGCGAAGTCCCAGCCGCCCATGTTGAACGCCCAGCGGCCCCAGGAGTTCTCGCGGTAGCCGTGGCCGTCCACCACCACGGTCTCGTCCGCATCCAGCCGCGTCAGACTGCCGCTGACCCGGGTTCGCGGCCAGAGCATGTCGACGTTCCAGACCTCGCCGTCGGGGAAGAGCTCACCCACGTCGTGGCCGGTCATGGGGGCGAAGCAGGCCTGCCCGGCCGATAGACCGGGCCAGGCCTGGGATACGGTCAGGTCCCAGGCGAAGGACTCCGAGCGTCCGGTCAGCCGCAGTTGATCCGGGCCGTCGCCGTCGGCGGCCAGCGCCTGCATGCGGCCGTAGACCCCGTCCTGCTCGCCGGCGTCGAAGCTGCGCTCCGTGCCCGAGGCCGAGAAACGGTCGAGGCCGAAGTTCTCATACTCGGCCAGGGCGCCGCCGTCGAACAGCCCGGCCACAGCCACGTTGCCCCCCTCGGGCACCAGCTCGCCCAGGCCGCCGGCGCCGCGCGGGTTGGCGATCAGGTAGCCGATGGAGCCGGTGAAGCGGCCCTGGCCATCGTGGACCATGAAGTAGTCCCACTCGAAGCTCATGGCGTCGTTGGGATCGGCGGTGTCCCAGTCGGGGGCCATGATGCGCCAGCCCAGCAGGCCGTCGCGTCCCGGCCCGTCCAGCAAGGGGTCGGCGCCACCGCCGTTGCAGCCCGCCAGCAGCGCCGCCCACAGCCCCAGCGCGACCAGATTTCGATCGATGCACGCCGTCATCCCGCATCCTCCCCGCCAGCCGTCTGTCGAATCTCGGCAGAAGATAATGCGGGGTCGGCCGCGAAATCAAGCGGTGCATCGCGGGCCGCGAGCTGCTATGATCGGTGACCTGGAGGCGGGGGACGCCATATCGCGCTGGAGGCGGCGATGACCTGGTTGATGCTGATCGGTGCATTGGGGCTGCAGTTGCACGGAACCGACGCGGGCGGCCCGGTGGGCTCCTCGGTTGCGGCGACACTGCTCGCGCAGGCCGAGACCACCGCCACCGAGTCCGATTCCGATTCCGCCACCCGCGAGCCGGCCGCGGCTGACGCGGCCGAGGCCGACGACGACGCTGCCAAGGCCGACGACGCTGCCGAGGCCGACGACGACGCCGGCGACGGCGACGCGGACGAGGCGGGTGAGGAGTTTTCCGGTAAGCTGCAGAAGCACGTGATCCAGCGCGTCATCCGGCGCAACGTGGCCGCGGTGCGTTTCTGCTACGAGCGGGCCCTGGTCAAAAACCCCAAGCTTTCGGGCAAGGCGGTGGTGCGCTTTGTCATCGGCGCCAGCGGCAAGGTGACCGCGGCCGAGATCCGCGACTCCAGCCTGAAGGCGCCCGCGGTCGAGGGCTGCATCCTGAAGCGGGTGCGCTCCTGGCGCTTCCCGCAGCCCGCGGGCGGCGCCGTGCGGGTCGCCTATCCCTTCGTGTTCAAGGCCAAAAAGTAGAACGCTCACCCCTGCTCGTCATCGGTTTGGCGGCGGCGGGCGATGGCCTCTTCGAGGGCCTCGATCGCGGCCAGCTGGGCCGGGCGGACCGAGTGGGCCGGCAGCCGGGCTTCGGCCTCGCGCAGGCGCTGCTCGAGCTCGGCCAGGCTGAGCGCATCCAGATCCGTTTCGCCGTCGGCTCCGGTCATGGTCCATTCCTCCCGGCGTCTATCGTCTCGAGCAGGGCCTCGAGGCGGGTGAAGGCCTGTTCCTCGTGGTAGGCTCGCGGATCGGCGTGGTCGATGTCGATGCGGGCGGTGGGCACCCGGCAGCGGGCGGCGATGCGGCGCTCGAGGTCGAGCTGCATCACCGAGTAGACCTTGCACGAGCGGTTGGAGGCGAAGACCACCCCGTCGACGGCGAAGCGCTCGACCAGCCCGGCCATGGCCTGCTCGCGCAGCGCCAGCCCGTAGGGACAGACCGAGAAGTTCTGGATGCGCGCCAGGTGATCCAGCGAGTCGCCGCCGTCGTAGCGGATGGGCCGGCCGCCCTCGACCGTGCCCATGCAGGCGGTGTAGGTGGTGGCCACGATGTTGGCGCCCAGCCCGGCCAGCCGCTGCGCCATGCGCCGCAGCTGGTGCCAGGGCGCGATGTTGTCCCACAGCAACCGGTAGCGCTCGGGCGCCACCGCCGCCCCGCCGGCGGCCGCCCGCCCGCGGGCCTCGTCGAGCAGCAGCCGGTAGTGCTCGACCAGGGTTTGGCTGCCGCGCAGGCCGGTGATGAAGGGAGCCATGTGGGCGAAGGTGTCGAAGGCGCTGATGGCCGCCGGCCGGCGGGCGGCCAGCTCCAGCAGCTGCTGCCACAGCGCCAGCGCCTCGTCGCTGCGCTGCAGCGCGCGGGCGCAGCGCTGGCGGTCGAAGCGCTGGCCGCACAGGGCCTGCAGCCGTTCGACCAGGGCTTCGAGCTGGCGGCGGATGTAGGCCCGGTGGTGGGCCTGCTGCGGCTGGATGCAAAACGGCACGTCGAGCACGAAGTGCTCGACGCCCAGGCGGCGCTGCTGGGCCTCGAACCACTTGACCAGCAGGCTGCAGTTGTTCAGGTCCGAGATCAGCAGGTCGGGCCGCGGCAGGCCGCCCACCGGCGAGGCCCGGGCGCCGCTTTCGGACCAGCCCAGGTCGATGCGGGCGTAGGAGCAGATGTCGGCGCTGTAGCCGCCGGCCTCGGCCACGGCGGCCAGCTCGGCGCCGGCGCCCTTGGCCGCGCACAGGGCGGCGTGGTTTTCGGGCACGGCGGCCACCAGGTCGAAGCCGTGCAGCAGCTCGATGGGCACGATGATGGCCACCCAGGCCACCGGGGTGCCGGCGGCCGCCCGGGCGTGATCGGCGCGCGCCTGCTCGGCGGTGATGCGGCTGAGGTTGGCCCCCGCCCGCTCGAGCGGCTCCGGTCCGCTGGAGCTCACGCTGCACCTCCAGCCAGCATCTCGGCCAGGGCCGCGAAGCGGGTGCCCGCCCGCTGGAGCGGGGCCGGTTCGCGGGAGTTCACGCTGCACCTCCGGCCAGCATCTCTGCCAAAGCCTCGAAGCGGGCGCCCGCGGCCGCGGCCGGGGTGGACGGGCCCACCTCGAGCGCCAGCACGGCCAGGCCATCGGCCCGCAGCCGTTGCTGCAGCCAGGGCAGCTCCAGCGCTTCGGGGTCGCAGAACTTTTCGGCCAGGAACACGACGGCCTGCGCCCCGGCGTCGCCGGCCAGGGCGCGTAGGCTGTCCAGCCGGCGGCCGCCGCTGGCCAGCAAGGTGGGACAGGGCCGGTGCTCGGCCCACCAGCGCTCCAGGGCCGCCAAAGGATCGGCCAGCGCCGGCGGCGGGCTGCGCAGGGAGCGGCCCAGCGCGGCCATGTCGTCGGCCACCACCCGCAGCCCGGCCGCCTCCAGGGCGCGCGCCAGCGCCGGCCGCGGCGGCAGCAGGCCGCTGACCAGCACCCGCCCGCGGGGCGCGGGCGCGGCCGCGGCCGCGCGGCAGGCCTCCAGGGCCGCGTCCAGCCGGGCCAGCGTGGCGGCCGGCGGCTCGGCGCGGTCGGGATCGAGCAGATCGCAGTAGGCGTCGAAGCCCAGCCGGCCGGCGGCCAGCTCCTCGGCCAGGCGCCCGGCCCGCTCGGCCACGGCGGCCCGCAGCGCGCAGGCCCGGTCGAAGGCGTCTTGCTCCAGCCGGCGGCCGGTCCACTCCTCCAGCGCCGCGATCAAAGCCGCCAGCTCCTGGCGCAGCAGCTGCGCCGCCTCGGGCCGCGCCAGCGGAATCTGCGGCAGGTGCAGCTGGAAGGCCGGCAGCCGGCGGCCGGCGGCCGCCAGGGCCTCGGCGGCGATCTCGGGCAGGTTGCGCAGCGTGTCGCAGGCGTTGAGCCACAGCAGACCGTCGAGCGCCGGCTCGGCCGCCAGCACCCGCTCCAGCAGGCCGCGGGCCGGGGCGCAGACGAAGGGCTGCAGGTGGGCGCCCGCATGCTCGGCCGCCGGATCGCGCCGGCCCCACAGCACCCGCGGCACCACGCCCAAAGCGTCGAGCAGCTCCAGCGGCGGATACAGCGGACAGCAGCCCAACACGGGCGCGCCCAGCTCGGTCATGTCGCCTCCGTCGGTCAACGCCGATTGAATAGCATCGAACCGGGCCGCAGGCCAGCTGAACGCGTACGGACTCTATTGGCTGATGCAATCCACCAGCTCATTCCAGGGACCGTTCAGCAGCCCAGTGCAATCAGTAGCGACCGATGTCGCCTGGATGAGCGGCCAGATGATTGCGGCGTGTTCATAGTTGTTCTCCGTCAGCCTTGTCCTGCAGTCTTCGATTGGCTCGTCAGAGAATCCGCAGCAGGCCACCTGCTCGCAGTAGTCGCCAATGGCACTATTCATGAAGCTGCCCGCCAGACGGCAGATGCCGTCGATGCAGGCGGCGCCGGCCTCCTGGGGGCAGGCCGTCCTTCCCGTGCAGTCCTCACCGAATACAGGCTGATAGTCATCCACCTGAACATTCATGGCCATACAGGCACACCCGTAGTCCTCGAGTTTGCAATCCTGATCGGTGTCGCATCCCCTTTCAGGGGCGCTTGTCGAGCAGGTATTGTTCGAA
>CAYVQE010000050.1:2766-36354 GCA_964454005.1 uncultured Myxococcales bacterium | reverse complement strand
ACGCTCGCCGCCCGCGCCGACCGCGCGCTCTATCTGGCCATGCACCACCCGCCGTTTCGGCTGGCCGGCGGCCGCTGGCGCCAGTACCGCACCGGCCTGGCCGGCGCCCGCCGCCTGAAGGCGTTGCTCGGCAGCCAGCCGCTGACCGTGCTCTGCGGCCACCTGCATCGGCTCGACCGCCGCCGCCTGGGCCGGGCCCAGGTGATCTGCGCCCCCTCGGCCTCGCATCTGGGCTCTGACCCCCACCTCCAGGCCGCCTACCACCTCTACACCCTCGACGCCAGCGGCCTGCAGCGGGCCGAGGCGGTGCGCTACCAGCCGGCCGCCAGCGCATCCGAACGCTTCGAGCGGGTGGAGCTGCCGGCCGCGCTACGGCTCGGCTGAGCACGTTCCACGAACAAAACACGGCCCACCCCGCTCGAACGGGGTGGGCCGTGGCTCAGCGATTCACCTGCGGCGCTACTCGAGGATCATCACGTTGTCGACGTAGAACCCCGGCCGGCCGGCCGAGACATCGGACTCGATGGCGAAGCGGATCCAGACGTCGCCGCCGACGAAGCCGCTCAGGTCGCCGACCGCCGGCTGCCAGGCCGGCCCGCCCAGGGTGCCGGTCCAGGCATCGCCCTCGTTGTAGGCCGGGGAGGTCATGGGCAGGGCCACGAAGGTGCTGCCGTCGGTGGACACCTGGACCATGGCGTAGTCCCAGCCGCTCTCCATGTTCAGCCACATGTCGAACAGCAATGCCGCGCTGGTGGCGCCGCTCAGGTCCACCGGCCCGAAGACCACGTGGTCGACGTCGGGGCTGGCGTTGTTGCCGTAGTCGGCGTCCATGCCGGTGCCCAGGCAGCCGGCGCTGCCACCGGCGCAGGCGGCCGGGCCTTCCGGCAACGCATCGGGGTCGGGCGCGCCCCAGACCCAGTCGCTGTCGGCCGGGATGGACCAGCCCGGATCGGCCTCCAGGTCCTCTTCCAGAGCGATGGCGGTGTAGTCGCAGCTCAGGTTGGCCTCGCCGGGGCTGCCCAGGTCGCCGTCGCCGTATGGCAGCAGCGCGGTGCACCAGTTGCCGCCGTCGTTGTTGTCGCCGTCGGGCAGCACGGCCGGGTCCAGGGCCATGGCGGCGCCGGTGGGATCCGGGAAGGTGGCGCCGTCATCGTAGGCCACCCGGTCGATGCTGGTGTTGTCGGCGGCCAGGATCTCGACCTCGTCCGAGCCGTTGGCCAGGATCATGGCGTCGGCATAGGCAAAGTCCACCGGCACGCCGCCGTTGTCGGCCGGCACGTCGCTGATGCCCAGGACCAGGTAGCTGCCCGGGGCGGCGATCACGTCGGCGGCCACGGTGAAGGTGTCGGTGCCGTCGTCCTGGAAGGTCAGCCCGTTGAGGTTGACGTACTCGTCGGTGGCGTTGAACAGCTCGAACCACTCACCGATGTTATCGTCGACCGCAGCCGGGTTCTGCATGATCTCGGTGATCACCAGGTCACCGGCGGCGGCCGGGGTGTAGTAGCAGCCGAAGGTGTCCGGGCTCAGCTCGGCGCAGCCGTCGGCGCACTCGGTGCGCTCCCACATGCCGCGCTCGTTGCACACGGCCAGGGTGGTGGCGTCGACACACTGCATCTCGCCCGGCAGGCACTCGCACTGCTCGAACCAGATGTCGTACTCCGGGATGCAGTCCGGCTCCGCGTAGGTATCGATCATCACGGTGTACAGGCCGGCCTCCAGGGCGAAGCAGCCGGTCTGGTAGGGAGCGGCATCGTACACGCCGCCGGCGATGACGCAGCCCTCGGCCGCCGGCGGGCAGGCGTCGTCCACCCCGATGCCGGTCCAGCCGGTGTCCTTGGGATCGACGATGATGTTTACGATGGTGCGCTCGGTGGCGTCGAGCTGGTACAAAAAGTCCTCGCCGCTGTCGTAAGGGTCCATGCAGGTACCGCTGTAGTCGTCGCCGGCGCCGCAGGTGGTCTGCTCCAGGGCCCGGGCCGGCAGCTGGGCCGGGATGCTCAGCGGCACCAGGGCGCCGTCGTCGCAGGTGTCGCCGCCGCTGGCCTCGTTGTAGGGCGCGCACACGGCCGGGTCTGACGAGTCGTCGCAGTAGCCCACCGCGCTGCAGTCCGCGGTCTGCTCCCAGTCCAGACAGGTGTCGGGGCCGGGCGCACAGGTCTCGACCCAACCGGCCGCGCAGCGGGTATCGCCTTCCGCCGGGCACTCGTCGCTGCAGGCCACGCAGCTCGGCGGATCCAGCGTGTCGTCGCACTCCTGCTGGTCAGCGGCGCAGTCGGTGTCCAGCAACCAGTCGTTGCAGTTGTCGGTCGCATTCTCGGTGCAGATCCACAGCTCGGTGGCGTCCGGGCTGCAGGTCAGCGCGTCGAGCACATCGCACTCGTTGACGCAGACACCGTCGCAGGCCAGCAGCGAGATGTCTTCGACCAGGAAGTTGCTCAGGTCGCCGTCGGGGTTGGCGCCAGTGGTGACGCTGGACAGCACGAGCTGGTGGGCCGCGCCGTCGTTGTAGGCCGACACGTCCACCTCCACCAGGGTGTAGCCGGAGTAGGCGGCAGCATCGGTACTGTCGGCACTGAACAGCTCATCGCCGTCCATGGTCACGGTGATCACGTCCTCGGCCGTATCGGCGCTGCTGATCATGTCCAGGTAGAACGACAGCCGGGCGCTGGCGCCGGTGGGAATCCGCACCTGCTGGGCCACCGAGCCGGTCTCCTGGTCGTCCACGCCGCCGAACCAGACGAAGAAATCGCCGGTGCGCGGAGCGGCGATGCCGCCGGCGTCGCCGCAGCTCGCCACGCTGCAGATCGGCGTACCGAATGCGGTCGAGGCCTCCTCCCAGTCGGGGTTGGGCGTGCCACCCTCGAAGCTGCCGTCGGCCACCCGCTGCTCGCAGTTGGGATCCGGCTGGCACTCGGCGTCGGCGTCGACGCAGGCCTGGCCGAAGTCACAGGGATTGTCGATGATGTCGTAGCAGCCGTCGGCCTGCTCCTCGCAGGTCTCCACGCCGGAGTTGTCGGCGTTGCAGACCGGGTAGTCGGCCGGGTCGCACTCGTGCTCGCAGGCCAGCACGCACTCGGCGGTGTCGGGATCGCAGACCTCGTCAGCCGGACAGTCGGTGCTGACCACGTCGTAACAGCCGTCTTCCTGCTGCTCGCAGGTCTCCACCGCGCTCAGATCCTGGCTGCAGGCCGGGTAGTCGACCGGATCGCACTCGTCGGTGCAGACGCAGGCCGCCTCGCCGGCCGCGCCCGCGCAGACCTCGTCGGCCACGCAGTCGGTGCTGACCACGTCGTAGCAGCCGTCTTCGCCGACCGCGCAGGTCTCCACAGCCGTGTTGTCCGCGCTGCAGACCGGGTAGTCGGCCGGGTCGCAGTCGTCGGCACAGCCGCTGTCCTCGCAGGCGGCCGTATCCGGGTTGCACACCTGGCCGTGGGCGCAGTCGGTGGTGACCACATCGTAGCAACCGTCGGCCTGGCGCTCGCAGCTGTCCACCGCCAGCCCGTTGGGGTTGCAGGCCGGGTAGTCGGCCGGGTCGCAGTCGTCGCTACAGCCGCTGTCGACGCAGCTGACCGTGTCCGGATCGCAGGTCTGGCCGGCTTCGCACTCGGTCACCACCAGGTCGGTGCAGCCGTCGTCCTGCATCTCGCAGGTCTCGATGGCGTAGCCGTTGTCGGCGCAGGCCGGGTAGTCGGCCGGGTCGCACTCGTTGACGCATTGGTCCACGCACTCGGTCGTATCGCCCGAGTCGTCGCAGACCTGATCGGCCCCGCAGTCGGTGGTCACCACGTCGTAGCAGCCGTCATCGGCCTGCTCGCAGCTGAGCACCGCGGTGTCGTCCTCGTTGCAGACCGGGTAGTCGGCGGGATCGCACTCGTCGCTGCAGACGCACTCGGGCTCGGCACCGCTGTCGTCGCAGACCTCATCCGCGCCGCAGTCGACGCTGATCAGGTCGTAGCAGCCGTCGGCCTGCTCCTCGCAGGTCTCGATGGCCGAGTCATCGGCGCTGCAGGCCGGGTACTCGGCCGGATCGCACTCGTCCTCACAGGTGGCCACGCACTCCGGCTCCGCGCCCGAGTCGTCGCAGACCGTGCCGGCGGCGCAGTCGGATGCCACCCACGCCAGACAACCATCGGCGTTGACGGTACAGGTCTCGATGGCCGTGTCGTCCTCCGAGCAGCGCATGGCGCCCTCGGTCTGGCAGGGGTTCTCCACGTCATCGCACTTGCCGCCGCCGTTGCCGCAGCCGGAGGCCAGCGCGACCGCCGCCAGCAGGCCCATCAGGCTCGACCAACATCGAATGCCACTCTTGCCCGTCATCGACTCCTCCTCCCACAAACTGGTTATATATTCAGCGCCGCTACACTGTCACACATGTCCAAGAGACGCAACCGCCAATTCATCATCTTCGTTCATCCATCCGCAAGCAGACGCCGGAAGCCGCTCCCCTTGCAATTCCCATACCCAGCCAAACCCGACCGCCGGTTCGGGCAGGTGCCCCGCGTGCAGCAACCTTCGGCCGCCCCGCCCCCGATCCGATCGCGATCAGCCGTTCACTCCAAACGGCTCGATCCGCACCCCACCACCTCGATGCGCGCCGGTGGCGACCGGCGGCGCCGGCTACTGTTGGTCTTTCTCGGCCAGGATGTCGGCCTTGACGTGACACTTCTCGTTGATGGGGTCGCGCATCAGGTTGTGGATGCGGCCCTCGAAGCGGATGGGGCCGGTGGCGCCCTCGATGAAGGTCCCCGCCACGGTCTGGCGGTTGGGCTCGGTGGCCAGCATCGAGTCGAACTCGAAGCTCATGCAGAACTCGTAGCGCCGCTCGCCTTCCACCTCCTGCGGCGCGCACACGGCGGCCTCGACCACCCCGTAGCCCTGTTCGGTCATATCGACCTCGACATAGGTCCGCTCGCCGGCCGCATCGTGCTCGATGACATCGATGGTCAGGCTCCAGGGTTGATCCTCCATGCCCGGATCGATCCCGTCCAGACAGTCGTTCTCGAAGTCCGTCATCGTCCCGCTGTAGCTGCCGAGCAGGACGTCGCACTCCAGGCACGGCGCGCAGTCGATGCCGTTGCAGTTCGGAAAGCCCCCCTCACCGCAGGCCACCAGCACCAGCGCCCCGAGCACCAGGACGCATCCCCGAGCGCACCAACGCATCGCATCCATGGCACACCTCCAGACTGAAAATCCTTTGATTTCAAAAGTCAACAACGCCTCGCAGGCAAAGTCAACAGCACCCGCAAGCAGCCATGGGCTCCGACTCCGCCTCAATGGCAAGCCGCCGCTGACGCAAGTCGCATTCGGGCTCAAAATTGGCCTGGACGGCCCGATAGCACAGCGGAGACCACGGCGGGCCGGCGCCCGCCCGGAAATAAGAGGTTGGCATGCCGACGTATCCCGAAGCGCCCCCGGCCGCCGAGACGGGCGGAATCACGGCGGCGGTGGAAGACGGAGGCCCGGGCAGCACCCGGGTGCTGGTGGTCGACGACGAGCCCAACGTGGCCCGGGCCGTGGCGCGGCTGATGCACCAGGCCGGGCTGCCCGAGCCGGCGCTGGCCGCAACCGGCCAGGAGGCCCTCGAGGAGGTGCGCCGGCAGCGCTTCGACGTGGTGCTGTGCGACGTCGTCATGCCGGGCATGGACGGCATCGAGCTGCTCGAGGCGATCCGCGGCGTCGATCTGGACCTGCCGGTCATCCTGCTCAGCGGCTCGCCCTCGCTGGAGACCGCCCGGCGCGCGGTCGACCTGGGCGCCTTTCGCTACCTGCTCAAGCCGGTCGAGCCGGCCGAGCTGATCCAGGCGCTCAACCAGGCCGCCTTCGCCCACCGCATCGCCCGCATCGAGCGCCAGGCCCTGGCCCTGGCCGGCGCCGGGGCCGGCCGGCCGCGGGACAAGATCGGCCTGCGGCTGAAATTGGACGCCGCCCTGGACAAGCTGTGGATGGCCTTCCAACCGATCATCAGCGCCGGCGACGGCCGGGTGGTGGCCTACGAAGCCCTGCTGCGCTCGCGCGAGACCAGCCTGCCCCATCCGGGCGCCATGATCGACGCGGCCGAGCGGCTCGACCGGCTCGACGAACTCGGGCGCCGGGTGCGCCGCAGCGTGGCCCGGGTGCTGGCGGCCAAGCCCGGGCTGGAGCGGCTGTTCATCAATTTGCATCCCCGCGATCTGCTGGACGCCGAGCTGTTCGATCCGCACAGCCCGCTGAGCGCGGTGGCCGACCGGGTGGTGCTCGAGTTGACCGAACGCGCCTCGCTGGAGCGCATCCCCGAGGCCCAGGAGCGCATCGCCCGGCTGCGCCGGCTCGGCTTTCGGCTGGCGGTCGACGATCTCGGCTCCGGCTACGCCGGGCTCAACAGCATCGCCACCCTGGAGCCGGACGTGGTCAAGCTGGACATGCAGCTGATCCGCGGCGTCGCCGCCTCCGCCACCCGGCAGAAGATCGTGCGTTCCTTCTGCACCGTGTGCACCGACCTGGGCGTCGAGGTGGTGGCCGAGGGCATCGAGACGGTGGCCGAGCGCGACACCTGCCGCCGTCTCGGCTGCGGGCTGTTGCAGGGCTTCCTGTTCGCAAGGCCGGGCGAGCCCTTTCCCGCCGTCCACTGGCCGCCGCTGGCGGCCGAGGCCTGAGCCAGAGTTCGCCGCCCGCAGAAGGGGTCACCAGGTGGCGTCGTAACCGTTCAGGGGATGTGCAGGCCAAGTGCGGTGAAATACTACGGAGTGCTGGCCGCGAGCGAACGACGGCTCGCTCGCGACAGTTCTACTTGAGCACCTCGACCAGCCGGCTGAACATCTCGGCGTTCTGTTCGAGCTTGGTCTCATTGCCGTAGACGCAGAAGGTCTCGGCGCCCAGCACCGCCTCGACCAGCGGGGCCAGCGCCCGGATGTCGGCCGGCTTGGCGCCGAGGATCTGATCGCGCTCGGCCTGGCGGGTGGCCTGCTCCAGCCCCTGCAGCGCGTAGGAGATGGCCCGCGCGCCTTCGCTGGCCGGCGAGCCCGGCTTGTCGCGCCCGGCGATGACGCCGATGATGAAACGGGTCATCTTGCGCGGGTCGGCCTGGAAGCCTTTCAGGTAATCGACCGCTCCATCGTAGACCTCGAAGGTGCGCTTCAGGTGCGGATCGCGGTAGGAGCTCATCAGGCCCAGCCCGCTGCGGCCGAACTGCGACCAGGCGCCGTAGGCCCCGCCCTGGACGCGGATCTGGTCGGTCAGGTACTCGCGGCTGAGGATGCGCTCGGCCACCTCCAGGTGGCCGCTGTGGGCGTGGCCCAGGTCGCGGAAGTCGGCCCCCTGGACCACATACTGCACCTTGGACGCGGCCGCCAGCCCCTCGTTCTCGTGCTCCAGGGCGAGTTGCCACTGCTGCGGCTTGCGCTCGGTGCTCGGCATACGCGCCAGCAAGCCGGGCAGCTGCTCTTTCACCCGTTCCAGATCCGCGCTCGAGCAGGTCACCCCCAGCACCAGGTTGTGGCGGTCGAACAGGATCCGGGCCACGAAGGCCAGATCGGCCAGCAGGCCATCGGCCCGCTCGTCGAAGTGGGCCACCTGATCGGACAGGAAGTGGATGAAGTGCAACCCGCCGGTGCGCTCGTCGAAGGCGCCCTCCGCCCCCAGGTAGGCCATCAACCGCTGCATGGCCAGGTAGACGCCCGAGCGGCGGGCCATGCCGGCGTAGCGCGAATAGATCTTACCGAGCACCTCGCGCAGCCGATCGCGATCGTCGAAGCGGGTCTGGCGCAGCACCTCGGCGGTCAGCTGCAGCAACCGCTCCAGCTTGGGGCTGAGCACCTTGCCCGATACGGCCAGCTTGGGCTGGAAATCCTTGCGCCCGGCCAGTTCGAGGTAGGTGCGCAGCCCGTAGCGCAGCCCGCCGGTGTGGATGCTCAGCTCGGTGTCCAGCGCCCCGTAGGAGCGCTCGCTGGTGTCGAACTCGCCGAGCATCTCGGCCAGCAGGGCGGCGTGCGGCAGCAGCTCCTGGGGCAGGCCGCGGACGTCGAACAGCAGCTGCAGGTAGACGATGCCGTTGGTGGCCTGCTCGGAGTGCAGCAGCCGGATCCCGTCGACCCGGTGCTCGGTCACCGGGAAGGCCCGCTCCTCGCGGTCCAGGTCCTCCAGGCTGAGCATCGGAATCTTGGCCAGGTCCTCCGGATCGTCCGGCTCGACCTGGTAGGCCTCGAGCGCCTTGGTCTGCTCGACGATGCGCGCGATTTCGTCCGGCTTCATGGCGGCCTTCTTCTCGGCCAACGCGGCCCTGCGCTGCGCGCTGCGCTCGGCCTCCAGGCCGGGCTTGGGCTTGACCACCGCCAGCACCCCGTGCGGGTTGTCGAGCAGGTGCCGGCGGATGAGCTGTTCGAGCAGGTCGCTCGCGAGCGCCTTGCGCACCTCGGCCAGCGGCGCCTCGTAGGCCACCGCCAGGAAGGGGTCGTCGGCGAACAACCAGCCGCGGATGCCGAAGAAGGTATAGACCAGCCCCTTGGGGAACGAGCCGTAATCCGCCTCGCGCAGCCGGAACTCCAACTTGTTGATGACCCCTTCGATCAGGCGCTTGTCCAGCCCCTGCTCGGCCAGCCGTTTGAGTTCGGCGAACACCAGCTCGCGGAAGCGCTGGGCATCGTCGGGGTTGGCGTTCTTGACCACCAGCTGGAGCACGCCCTGCTTGGTGTCGCTGTAGTAGGCATAGGTGTCCTTACCGATGCCGGCCTGCTCCAGGGCGTGGCGCAGCGGCGAGGCCGGCCGGTTGACCAGCACGTCGGTCAGCACGTCCAGCGCCATGGCCTGGGCCGGGTCCTGCGGTCCGCCGGCCACCCAGGCCAGCGACAGGAAGGTCTTGTCGTCCGGATCCTCCTCGGCGCCCACCGGGTAGACGGCCTCGACCGCGGCCAGTTTCTCGAAGGGCTGCTGCTCGGGGATGGTGGCATCGACCTGGCGGACCTTGAAGTTTTTCAAGTACTTCTCGTGGATGAACTTCAGCTCGGCGCGGGTATCGCCGTCGCCCCACAAAGTGATGCGGGCGTTCGACGGGTGGTAGTACTTGCGGTGGAAGTCCAGCAGCTGCTGGCGCTCGAGCTCCGGGATGGCCGCCGGGTGGCCACCGGACGACAGACCGTAGGGGCTGTCCGGGAACAGGGCCTTTTCGACCACGTAACCCAACACCCGTTCGGGCGAGGAGAAGGCGCCCTTCATCTCGTTGTAGACGATGCCGTTGATCTCGAGCGGCGCATCCGGGCTCTCGAGCTCGTAGCGCCAGCCCTCCTGCAGAAAGATCTTGGGGTTCTCGTGCACCAGCGGGTTGAGCACCGCGTCGAGGTAGACGTCGACCAGGTTGAAGAAGTCCTTGGTGTTGGTGCTGGCCACCGGGTACATGGTGAAGTCCGACGAGGTCATGGCGTTGAGGAAGGTGTTGAGCGAGCCCTTGGTCAACACCTGGAAGGGGCTCTTGACCGGGAACTTCTCCGAGCCGTCGAGCACCGAGTGCTCCAGGATGTGGGGGATGCCGTAGTCGCCCGCGGGCGGCGTCTTGAAGGTGATGGCGAAGCTCTTGTTGGAATCGTCGCAGGCGAACTTGATCAGCTCGGCGCCGCTGCCCTTGTGCGCAAAGCGCAGCCCGACGGCGTCGATCTCCGGGATGGCCCGTCGCTCGACGAAGGTGAAGCCGTGGACGGTCTCACCCTTCTTGAAATCGGCCTGCTCGGCCGCCGCCGGCGCGGCCGGCGCCAAAAACGCACCCGCGCTGATCGCCACCCATGCAATCGTCAGTCGCCTCATACCGTAATCTCCTCGCGTTTGAGATTCGCGTCGCAAGCTCGTCGGCCCCGCATCGACCCGCAACAAAGTAGTGCAGCGTGCGGGATTTGACAAGCACGGCCCGATCGGTGGTGCAATGGCGGCGTGCTGACGAGCGCGAGAGGCGATCCATGAAGCGCAACCGCTTGCGGGCCCACGCCGACGGCCAGCGCCTGCTCGAACGCGGCTTCGAGCGGCCGCTGCTGGTGCTGGCGCACCACGACGACGAGATCTCGGTCGCCGGCCTGCTGCAGCGGCTCGGCCCGGCGGCGCGCATCCTGTGGGTGACCAACTCCGACGGCCGCTACTTCGACTCGGACCTGGAGCCGGCCGCCTACGGCGAGCTGCGCAAGGCCGAGGGGCTGCGCTCGGCGGCCGCCGCCGGCCTGCCGGCCGAGCAGACCGCCTGTCTGGACTTCTCCGAGGTGGCCATCTACGGCGCCCTGGGCCGGCTGCAGGCGGGCACGGCCGCTGCCGAAACGCTGCTGCCGCTGTTCGAACGCATGCGCGACGCGGTGCGCGAGCGGGTGTTGCAGCTTCGCCCCGACCTGGTGCTGACCCTGGCCTGGCAGGGCGGGCAGCCGGAGCACGACCTGGTGCACCTGTGCACCCGGCTGGCGGTCGATGCGCTGGCCCGCGAGCAGGGCCGGCCGCCGGTCTTTCTGCATTTTCCGGCCTACGAGTACACCTACGCCTGGGCGGCCCGCTTCAACCCGCTCTACCGCGGCCGGCGCATGCGCATCCAGCTCACCCCGGCCGAACGCCGCGTCAAGTGGGCCATGGTACAGGCCTACCCGTCGCAGGTCAGCCTGTTCCGCTACTTCCGCTGGGCCTTCCGCTTCCTGCTGCGCCCGGCCGCGCTGTTGACCGGCGGCCCGCGCAGCCTCGAGGATTTCTTCGCCGAAGAAGAGTTCGGCCCGGTGCCGGCCGACATCGACTACAGCGCCCGGCCGCACCGTTTCGACTGGCTGAACTACATGTTCGACGACTACGAGGGCACCCCGATCACCTTCGACGGCTCGATCCAGCCGGTGGTCCGGGCCCTGTGGCCGACCGCGGGAGACCGGCGGTGAACCGGCCCGCGATCGATCTGCCGCGCGAGCCGGCCGATCTGGTGACCCTGTTCGAGGCGGCGGTCGAACGCCACCGCCGGCGGCCGCTGTTCGGCACCAAGGATCCGGCCAGCGGGAGCTACCGCTGGGTCGACTACCAGACGGTGGGCCGGCGGGTCGCTGCCCTGCGGTCCGGGCTGGCCGGGCTGGGCGTGGGCCCGGGCGACGCGGTGGCCATCATCGCCGGCAACCGGGTGGAGTGGGCGGTGGCCGCTTACGCCACCTACGGCCGCCGGGCGCGCTTCGTGCCCATGTACGAGGCCGAGCTGCCGCGCATCTGGGCCTACATCATCGCCGACGCCGGCTGCAAGGTGCTGCTGGTGGCCGACCCCGAGCTGCGCCGACGGGTGTGCCGGGCGACCGCCGGCATCGACTGCCTGGAGCACATCGTCACCATCGACGGTGACGGTCCCGACAGCCTGGCCGCGCTCGAGGCGCGCGGGGCGGACGATCCCAACCCTCCGCTGCGGCCGCGGCCCGAGGAGGCGGCCGGGTTGATCTACACCTCGGGCACCACCGGCCGGCCCAAGGGCGTGCTGCTGTCGCACCGCAACCTGACCAGCAACGTGCTCGGCATCTACGCCGCCAAGCCGGGCGATCTGGGCCACGACGACCGCACCCTGTCCTTTCTGCCCTGGGCCCACTCCTTCGGCCAGACGGCCGAGCTGCACCTGCTGGTCCACGCCGGCGCCTCGACCGCCTTCGCCGAGAAGCCGGCCTCCATCATCGACGACATCCTGCAGGTCCGCCCCACCATCCTGGTGGGCGTGCCGCGGGTGTTCAACAGAATCCACGCCGGCATCTGCGGCCAGATGGCCGCCCGGGGCGGGCCGGCGGCGCGGCTGTTCCACGCCGGGCTGGCCGCGGCCGAACGGCTGCGCACCGGCCGCGGCCGGCCGCTGGACCGCAAGCTGCGGGCGCTGGTCGACCGGCTGCTGTTCGCCCGGGTGCGGGCGCGCTTCGGCGGCCGGCTCAAGCTGGCCATCAGCTCCAGCGCTGCGCTGCAGCGCGAGGTGCTCGACTTCTTCTGGGATCTGGGCCTGCCGGTCTACGAGGCCTGGGGCATGACCGAGCTGTCGCCGGCCCATACGCTGAACCTGCCCCACGACTACAAGCTGGGCAGCGCCGGCCGGCCGCTGCCCGGCTGCCGCATCGAGATCGACGCCCAGGCCGTGGCCCAGGCCGACCCGGGTGCCGACGACGGCGAGGTGATCGCATACGGGCCCAACGTGATGCTGGGCTACCACGGCCGGCCGGCCGAGACCGCGGCCGTGCTGCAGCCCGACGGCGGGCTGCGCACCGGCGACCGCGGCCGGCTGGACGCGGACGGCTTTCTGGTGCTGACCGGCCGCATCAAGGAGCAGTTCAAGCTGCAGAACGGCAAGTACGTCTTCCCGGCCGACATCGAACAACGCATCAAGCTGTCGCCCTATATCGACAACTGCATGCTGGTCGGGGCCGACCGACCCTACAGCGCGGTGGTGGTGGCGCCCGACTTCGATGCCCTGGCTCCCTGGGCGGCCGAACGCGGCCTGCCGGGCGAGCCCGGAGCGCTGGTAAACGCACCCGAGCTCGAGAAGCTACTGGCCGGCGAGATCGCCGCCCGCTGCGCCGACTGCGCCAAGTACGAGGTGCCGCGCCGGCTGCTGCTGGTGGCCGAGCCCTTCAACCCGGACAGCGGCATCTTGACGCCCACGCTCAAGCTCAAACGCCGCGCCGTGCTCGACCGCTGGGCCGACCGCATCGAGGCCCTGTTCGACGCGGTCGACTGAGCCGAATACTGAACCGAATTCGGTCGGACATCGGACTCCACGTCGGATTGCGCTGGCCCGGCATTTGCATCGTCCATCCCTGGAGAGGACAAGCCCGGGGAGGCAGACGATGACGCGACGCATGGGAACGGTGGTGGATGACGCGCGGCTGCGCGATCGCGAGGGGGTGTTCGTCGACCGGGCCGAGGCTGGCGAGGCTCTGGCCAGGCTGATGACCGACACCCGCGACAGCGACACCGTGGTGCTGGCGGTGCCGGCCGGCGGGGTGCCGGTGGCTGCGGTATTGGCCCGCATGCTGGGCCTGGCGCTCGACGTGGCGGTGGTCAGCAAGATCACCCTGCCCTGGAATACCGAGGCCGGTTACGGAGCGGTGGCCTTCGATGGCTCGGTGGTGCTGAACCAGGCCCTGGTCCAGCGCCTGGCCCTGCCCCAGACGGTGGTCGACGAGGGCATCGCCCGCACCCGCAGCAAGGTCGAGTCGCGCCTGAAGACCTTGCGCGGCGAACGGCCCTGGCCGGCGCTGGCGCAGCGCGGGGCGGTGCTGGTCGACGACGGTCTGGCCTCGGGCTTCACCATGATGGCCGCCGCGGCCGCGGTCGAGCGGGCCGGCGCCGGCCGGCTGAGCGTGGCGGTGCCCACCGGTCACCGGGCCGCGGTCGATCGGCTGGCCGAGCTGGTCGATGCGCTGGTCTGCGCCAACGTCCGCGGCGACGGGCCGTTCGCCGTGGCCAGCGCCTACCAGCGCTGGCGCGACGTGCCCGAGCGCGAGGCGGCCGCCCTGCTGGCCACCGCCCAGCCGCTCCCAAATGGGCAGGCAAGATGACGCCGAAACCCGACTCCATATGGAATCGCCCTGTTTGCCGAGCGGCATGTCCCTTGCAGGAAAAATCCCCTGATGGAAGGCAGAAGGCTGCGAAAAGGAGAAAGGAGCTTGTGTCATGCGCTACTCGGAGGACCAGCGCCATAGTGAAGAGGGCATTTTCGTGCCGCACGGCCTGCACCGGCCGTTCTTCCCCCTGCGCGACCGCGCCGCGGTAGCCACCCTGGGCGTGGTCGAGCCCAACCCGGCCACCGCCTGAGCGCCGGCCGGCCCCAAAGAACCGGGGCAGGTCCGCCTGCATTCGCCCAACGCCGATCGGGCGGGCGCAGAGCCCCGCCCTTCACGGACGCCAGAATCCGCAAGGCATAGGTCCTTTCGGATTTGTCGACACCCGCCGAAGGGCGGGCGCTGGAGTCGACGGGCGGGTTCAGCTCTCGTCGGGGCCCGGCCGGCCGGGCGGGCTGAAGGGAATCTCGTCCTGCTCGGCCACCCGCGGGTCGTCGGTCAACGTCTCGGTATCGTCGGCCACCCGGCGGCGGACCTGCTCGGGCTCGCTCTCGGCCCGGCGGTCCAGCGCCTTGCGCTCGAACGGCGCCGGATCGACGGTCAGCGCGTCCTCGGGTTCGTCGACGTCGAGCTGATCGGCCAGGATCTTGTGGATGATCTGGCGCTGCCTTTCCGAAGCCACGGTGCCGCGCAGCGCCACCCGGCCCGACAGCACCTCCACCTCCAGCTCGTCGAGGTCCAGCCGTTCGTCCTCCTGCAGCCGCCGCAGCACGTCTTCGGCCAGCTGCTCGTCGCCCAGCGGGCGTGGCCGCGGCGGCCGCGGCTTGGCGGCCGGCTCCTGCTCGGCCGGCTCGACCGCCTGCTGCTCGAGTTCTTGCTGCTCGGCGCAGCGGATACACAGCTTGGCCGTCGGCTCGGCCTGCAGCCGGCGCGGCTCGATCGGCTCGCCGCAACTGTCGCACAGCCCCAGGGTACCGGCGTCCAGCCGGGCCAAGGCGTCGTCGATCGCGTCCAGGCGCCGCTTGCTGCGCGCATCCATGCGCTCGATGCGCTCGGCCTCACGCAGCAGCCGGGCGTCCTCTTCCATCTCGGGCTCGCGCTGCGGCAGGGTGTCGCGTTCGTCGCGCAGCCGCACCACCCGCAGCAACAGGTCGCGGCGCTCCTCGTGCAGGCGTTGGCGCAGTTGCTGACTCATATCCATGACTCGAACCTCCTCGATCCGGCTGCGCTCAGCGTTGATCGAGATCGCGCTGCAGGCGCGGCACCAGCTCGTGATCGCGGATCTTGCTCAGGTCGCGGTCGATGCTGCGGACGACCCGGTCGCGGGTGTTGTCGGCGAGCGAATCGCGCAGCTGGCCCAAAAAGGCCGGCGGGGCCACCAGCACCAGCGCGGTGTAGGCGCCGCGCCCGGCCTCGCGCTCCAGCCATTGAGCCAGCCGGGTGGCGAAGTGCTCCTTGGCCGCCTGCTGCGGATCGGTGCCCGGCATGTAGGCGTCCACCCCGTCGTTGGTGCGGCCCGGTCGATCGGTGGCGATGTCGCGCGCCTTCTCGCGGCTGTCGGGATGGGTGAAGCTGGTGACCGGCTGCGGGGGGAGCCCCTCGCCGTCGCGGGCGAAGATGCGCGCTCGGGCTGCGTCGGCCACCACGATCCAGGTCGATTCGGCTGCCATGCGTCCTCCTCTCGGCGCGTGGAACATCCGTTCCGCAACAGCTGCGAAACCGGATCCTGCCGTCTCGGCCTCCCGATACTGCAAGCCCGGTGCCAGCGAAGCGGACGTCCGGCCCAGGCCGCGACAAGCGCCGGGGGGGGCTGGATTCAGTCGGCTGGTCGGATTGACCGGCTCGTTCCGAGCCGCTCGACCAAAAAAAGCCGGGCGCGGCTGCACCCGGCTCGGGGTTCCTCGCTGTAGGGGATCGAAAACGAAGTTTTTCGATCAAAAAAGCCGGGCGCGGCTGCGCCCGGCTCGGGGTTCCTCGCTATCGCGGGGCCCGGGTTACTTCACGATGACGTTCTGCGCCTGCAGGCCCTTGGGGCCTTGGGTGATCTCGAACTCGACGGCATCGTTCTCGTTCAGGCTCTTGAAGCCCTCGGACTGGATGGCGGAGAAATGCACGAACACATCCTCACCGTCCTCCTGCTCGATGAACCCAAACCCCTTGGAATTGTTGAACCACTTCACTCTTCCGCTAGCCACTTTGCCAACTCCTGTTCTCGTGCCCCAGCAAACCGTTCAAAATTATTTCCGCACGGCTCCGGAGGCCTATTGCTCGCCGGTTCATCCGGCGTCATCCACTCCCCTCCTCGCACGGTTTGTCGCCGACAATCGGTACTTGGAGAAAAGTGGCCCCAAGATGGCACGAATCGGGATCCTTGTCAACAGTTTTGATCGTGTGCTTCAATCGGGGCCCGATCCAAGCCCAGGAGGCCGCACATGATCGCACTCGAGCCCATCGGCTTCGTCCGCCACCAGGCCGCCAGCGTCCCGCGGCACTGGAGCGTGTCCGAGGTGGAGGGCCGGCTGGAGATCGAGCCGCGCTACGCCCCGGGCCTGGCCGACATCCGCACCGGCCAGCGCATCGCCGTGCTGTTCCACTTCGACCGCAGCCCGGCCTTCACCCCGGATGAGCTGGCCCAGCGCCCGCCGCACCGCGACCGCGCCCTGGGGGTGTTCAGCATCTGCTCGCCCATCCGCCCCAACCCGCTGGGCCTGTCGGTGCTCGAGGTGCTGCGGGTCGAGGACCACATCGTCCACGTCCGCGGGCTGGACATGTACGACCAGACCCCGGTGCTCGACATCAAGCCCCACATCGAGGTGGCCCGCGAATGCCCCTCGTACGACAATGAGGCAAACGGGCAATAGGGCCTCGGTTCTTTCTCCCGACTCCCCTTGGCAAAGGAATTGCGGTGGGTATGTTGTCGCCTTCAGGACAACGGACAACCTCAAACCGAAAAGGAGGGATGATGAAAGGACTCACCGTTCTCACGGGCCTGTTGCTCGGGACACTGCTGGTGGCTTCCCCGCTGCAGGCCGATGTGCTGGGACCCTGCGGCACGCCGGATGCGCAGAAGCCGGCCGCCGCCACCCAGTCCAAGGCCCCGGCGGCGGCCCCGGCCGCGCCGGCCATGCAGGTACACAAGGTTCCCTTGCCGGGCGAGCAGGCGCCCAACTTCGAGCTGGCCGCCGTGGTCGGCGACGGGGTCGAGAAGATCAAGCTGTCCGACTACGACGGCAAGTGGCGGGTGGTGTGCTTCTACCCGGCCGACTTCACCTTCGTCTGACCGACCGAGCTGTCTGCGGTCGCAGACAAATACCAGCAGCTGCAGAAGATGGGCGTCGAGGTCATCTCCATCAGCACCGACACCATCTTCAGCCACCTGATGTTCAAGAAGCACTCGCCGACCGTCAAGAACGTGCGCTACCCGATGGCCGCCGACCCCAGCGGCTCTGTCTCGCGGGCCTACGGCGTCTGGCAGCCTTCGAGCGGGCTGAACAAGCGCGGCCGTTTCATCATCAACCCCAAGGGCAGGGTGATGGCGGTCGAGGTGCTGACCGGTCCGGTGGGCCGCAACGTCGACGAGCTGATCCGCCAGATCAAGGCCATGAAGGCGGTGGCAAGCAACCCGGGCAAGGCGGCCCCGGCCGGCTGGACGCCCGGTGCGAAGATGATCACCACCCGCGTGCCGGAGGACGTCGGCCGCTACTGAGGCCCGGCTCCGCTTCCCCCGAGCCGGCCCGCCTTTGGTACGCGCCCCCATCCCCATACCGCCGCCGGTTTTCAACGGCGCGGCGGCCCGATCGGTCCGGTCGTCATTCGCGCTGGTACTTGAACGACAGCTTGATGCGGGCCCGGTAGGCCACCACCTTGCCGTCCTCGAGCTTGGTGTCGAGCTTGGACACCTCGGCGACGCGGATGTCCTCCAGGCTCTTGGAGGCCGTCTCGACCGCGTTCTTGGTGGCGTCTTCCCAGGACGTGTCGCTGGTGCCCACCAACTCGATGAACTTGTAGATGCTGCCGCTCATGTCTCTGCCTCCTCCCGCGGTCGCGCGGACCGCGCGTTGCGGGCCGCAGCCCGTCCGTAACCGCCTTGGCCGCCGCCGTCCGCCTCACTGCAGCAGCCGGCGCGCCTCGCGGATCATCTGGTTGGCGTAACCCCACTCGTTGTCGTACCAGGCCATCAGGCGCAGCAGATCGCCGTCGATCACCTGGGTCATGCCCAAGTCGACCAGGGAAGCCCGCGGATCGCCGATCACGTCGGCCGAGACCAGCGGATCGTTGCTGGTGCCCAGCACCGCGCTGTAGCGCTCGGTGGCCGCCTCCTCTTCGAGCACCCGGTTGATCTCGTCGACGGTCACGTCCCGATCGAGCAAGAAGACCAGATCGGCGATCGAGCCCACCGGGATGGGCGCCCGCACGGCCACACCGTCGAACCGATCGGTATAGCCGGGCAGCACCTGGGTGGTGGTCCGGCCTCAGGTACTCCGGCCTCCACGTGCAACCCACATGCCGGGCCGGCGGCTGCCAGCACATCGGTCGCTGTCAAGGAACTGTCGCCATCCTCCACCTCCAGGGCCTGAACCGGGGTGAGCGGATCGAGTCGCTTGTTGTCGACCGCCCGGCTCGAACCGAGCCCGCGGCTGCACACCGGGCCCGGAGATGGTATGCTGCCGATCCGGCGGAGGTGGCATGGACGCTGCGGCCGATGGCGAATTGGTGGCGCTGCTGGGCGGAGCCCGGCGCATACTCATCTTCACCGGTGCCGGGGTGTCGACCGGCTCGGGCATCCGCGACTACCGTGGACCCAGCGGGGTCTGGCGCAGCCGGCAACCGGTGATGTACCAGGATTTCCTGGCCTCGGAACAGGCCCGCATCGAGTACTGGGAGCAGAAGCTCGAGGCCTACGACGAGTTCGCCCGGGCCGAGCCCGGCCCGACCCATCTGGCCTGCACCCGGCTGTATGAACTGGGCCGGCTGGAGATGCTGGTCACCCAAAACATCGACGGCCTGCATGAGCGCGCCGGCATCCCGCGCCAGGCGCTGGTCGAACTGCACGGCACCAACGCCCGGGTGACCTGCCAAAGCTGCGGCGCCGAGGCCGATGCTGCGGCCGCCTATGCGACCTTTCGCCGCGAGCGGCACTGTCCGCGGTGTGCCGACTGCGGCGGACCGCTGAAGCAGGCCACCATCAGCTTCGGCCAGAGCCTGGAACCCGAAAACCTGAACCGGGCAGCGGCGGCGGCCGCGGCCTGCGACCTGGTCGTCGCGCTGGGCTCCAGCCTGAGCGTCTACCCGGCGGCCGAGTTCCCGCTGCTTGCGGCCCGCCGCGGCGTACCCTACGCGGTCATCAACCGCGGCGTGACCGAACACGACGGCTCGGAGCTGGTCCGGCTGCGCCTCGAGGGCGCGGTGGACGACATCTTCCCCCCGGCGATGGCCGCCGCGTTTGCAGTTTGAACCGGCACTCTGCCGGTGGTTGCCCGCGACCCGGCAGCTGGGCTATCATGCCTGCCAATCGGTCGGGGCGAGCGAGATTCAGCGGATATCGACGTTTTCCATCAGGAAAGGAAGAGACATGGGCTACCGGAACTATGGCGGCAATATCGGCGGCATCAACCATTGGCTATTCGCCCAGAAGGATTTCGAGCACATCATCGAGCGCTCCTTCCGCAAGGAGAAGTACGAGCGGGTGATCAACGGCTCCGGGGTGGTCAAGGGCGAGCAGAAGTATCCCAAGGGATACCAGGACGTCCTGATCCCCGAGCTGTCACGCCGCTCCGAGTTCATCGGCCAGATCCCGGCGCTCAAGGCCGTCAAGCCCGCCGAGCACAAGGTGCTGACCGTGCTGGTGGGCGATGAGGACGACCCGGCGGTGGCCGCCTCGCGCTCCTACGTGGGCATGAAGTCGAACACCACCAAGCGGGCCGGGCTGGGCAGCCTGGTCGAGGTGCTGCCCTCGACCACCACCGCGGCCGAGATGCAGCAGAAGCTGGCCGGCTGGAACCAGGACTCCTCCATCTCCATCCTGATGTTCCAGCTGCCCTTCGGCGGCCAGGCCGGCAAGACCATCGACACCACCGCCCTGTGCAACCGCATCGAGCTGTCCAAGGACGGCGACGGGCTGAACCAGAAGACCCTGGGCCTGATGTCGCTGGGCGCCGAGCGCTACTACGACTGCTGCACCCCGCGCGGCATGCTGGATCTGGCCAGCGTCTACCTGCAGCGCGACAAGGGCGTGGCGCTGCGCCCGGACGGTTTCGCCAGCTTCGGCGGCTACGAGGTCGCTGTCTCGGGCCGCAGCAACATCGTCGGCGAACCGCTGTTCAACCTGCTCAAGCGCCTCGACGCCACCGCCCTGGGGCCCTTCCACACCCGCACCGGCTCGGGCGGCAAGCGCGACCGCGAGACCCAGAAGCGCATCTACACCGAGCTGAGCCAGCGGGCCGACATCGTCTTCTCCTGCATGGGCTTCCACCCTTACAACCTGCACCCCGACACCGAGTACTTCTTCACCGCCGATATGCTCAAGCCGGGCTGTCTGATCATCGATGCGGCCACGTCCTTCCGCAAGGACGGCAAGCGGCCCTTCGGGGACGTGGATCCGCCCGCCCGCGCCAAGGCCGACGCCTACACCCTGGAGACCGGCGGCGTGGGGCCGGCCACGGTGACCAAGCTGGTCCACCAGGGCTGGCGCGGCATGCTCTACCAGCATCCGGCCGAGGTGCGCCAGGCGCTCACCGACGAGAAGCCGCGGGTGGTCGCCGCCTTTGCCAAGCTGCTGGCCGCCTACGCCGGCGCGACCGAGGCCGACGCCAAAGACAACGCCGAGACGCTGTTCGCCCGCGCGGTCGACGACGACAGCCATCCGGTACACGCGGTCGACGCGCTGGAGCTGACCCTGCCCGAGCTGATGGAAGGCTGAGAAAGATGAGGCTCAGGGCTCGAAGTCGCGGCCGACCTTCCAGGCCGGGGCCAGGTACTCGCCCAGCTTCCAGTAGGCCTTGTCCGGGAAGGTGAAGATCAGCGGCGCGATGCGGGCCCAGTCGGGCTGGCCATCGCTCAGCGCCTCCTCGTCCACGTGCACCGCGGCCACCTCGCCGAAGTAGACCGTGTCGACCTTGAACCTGACCGACTGCACCACCCGGCACTCGGCCGTCATGCGGCAGGCCTGGATCATGGGCGCGCCGGCCAGCTCGCCGACGAAGGTCTCGAAGGCGGCGCTCTTGTCCACCCGCGCTCCCGAGCGCAGCCCGCACCAGTCGGTGGCCGCCACCAGCTCGGGCCCGGGCAGGTTCAGGCTGAAGGCCCCGTGGGCCTCGATGCCCCGGCAGGTGTGGTGATCCGGGTTCAGCCCGCAGGCCACCGTGGCCGGGTCGGCGTTGACCAGCCCGACGAAGGCGGCCGGCATGAAGTTGGCCTTGCCGTCGACCTCGGCACCGAGCAGCACCGTCGGCATGGGCACCACGAAGGGCCCGGGCTCGATCTTATTCTTGGCCATGCGTTCTCCCTCCCCAGCGGCCTCGCTCGCCGCTTCGCCGCTCGACCTTAGCACAGACCGGCCCGGACTGTCGCCCCGGCCGGCTTCCCTCTCATCCCCCAACCAGATCGCAGCGGCGACCCCACCGCGACCGGAACCTTGTGCCTCGCTTTCGTTGCTAGTACAATGATCGGCATGCGGATTCGAGCCATCGGGGTGGCGCTTGGGCCGATCGTGCTGTTTTTACTCGCCGGAACGGCCGGCTGCGCGGGTGGCGCCGGGAAGTGCCGGGCGGACGCCGACTGCCCGCCAGGCGAGCACTGCGTCAACGGCGATTGTCGCTACGACTGCGTCCACGACAGCGACTGCCCGGGGGGCTTTGTCTGCACCGCCCGCGGCCGCTGCGAGGAGATGGGCTGCCGGCCGACCAACGGCGGGGTCGAGGCCTGTGACGGCGTGGACAACGATTGCGATGGGCAGACCGACGAGGAGGTGCCGCCGCGTGACTGCCCGCTGCAGCAAGGGGTATGCGCCGGCAGCCGGGCGGCCTGCAGCGATGGCGCCTACGCCGCCTGCGACTACGGGCCGGACTACACCGCGGATGTGGACGACGTCTGCGACGGTGCCGACAACGACTGCGACGGCGAGACCGACGAGGATGCGGCCATGATCTACGAGGCCGAGCTGGGCGCGGACGCCGACGACGGCGTCGACAACAACTGCAACGGTCTCGTCGACGAGCCGGGTGGGTTGATGGTGCCGGTGCCCCAACATCCCGGCACCTGGATCGACGCCTACGAGATCACCGTGTTCGCCGATGCCGACTGCAGCGGCCAGCGCTACGGCGAGACGACTGACGACTACCCGGCCGAATGGCCGCTGGCCGGCGAGGCCGGGATCGATCTCTACGCCTGCTCGCTGCCCGACCTGCTGCCCTCGGGGCATTTGAGCTGGCACCGAGCGCGCTGGGCCTGTGAGGCCCAGGGCAAGCGACTGTGCCACAGCGGCGAGTACGTGCTGACCTGCAACGACGCCCAGGGCACCTGGTATCCCTGGGGCCAGCGCATGGTGCCGGGCGCCTGCAACGATCCGCTGGGCGGCGCCGGGCACAAGGTGGCCACCGGCAGCTATCCAAACTGCACCGCCGGCAACGGGGCCTTCGATCTGTGCGGCAACCTGGCCGAGTGGGTGGCCGACCATAACGATTACTATCCGGGCTGGTCGCCGCTGATCGGTTGGAGCTACGCCTGCGAGTTCATCATGGAGGACACCTCGCTGCTGGCCTGCGAGGACGCCGACGATGAGCAACTGAACGAGCAAGACAGAGTCTACAACTGCGACATCGACCGATCTTACTCCTACGAGAGCTACCCGCGCGACGGCGCCCTGGCCTACTTCGGCACCCGCTGCTGCTACGACGGCCCCTGAGCTGGAGTTCCTCGAAGGAACTTCCCCGCCCCTCGGGCGGGGAAGCGCGGGCTCGGCTCAGAAGCCGAAGCCCTCGGGCAGGGCGTCGGCCGGCGTGCCGTTCGGCACCCATACCTGGACAGCCGCTGCAGCTGGAGGCGCCGGGCAGATCCACTCCTTGGCCGCCCGCCCATGCCCTCGTGACACAACGCTGCTCAGAGCGACAAGAACCAGTCGATGCAGATGGTCTTGATCTGCTGGTAGTAGACCGAGCAGTGGGGCCGGTCGGGATACGGGGCGTGGACGCAGTCGTGGTCGTCGTCGCGGTCGAGCAGCGCGCACAGCCCGGCGTAGGGCGCGGCCGGGACGATGTCCTCGTCGCAGCGCTCCGCCGTGTCGGCCCAGGCGCCGCCTTCGGTCACCAGCTTCCAGTGGGCGACCGCGAAGTCGTCCGCCGTGACGCCGGGGCTGAAGGCGAAGCCGTCGCCGGCGCGGGTGACGATGGAGTCGAAGGCGACGCAGTCGCCGTCCGCGCAATCGCCCGGGTACTCCAGATGCGCGTGCTCGGGGTCACAGGCGCACTGGGCGCGGGGGCTGTCGCTGCAAGCGTGGCCGGCGACGGGGTCGGCGACGGTATAGCCCCGGGCCACCCGCCGGTGGCGGCCGGCGCAGGAGGCGCTCTGTGCGGCCCTGTCGCCGACGAAGGCGTCCTGGTAGGCCACGTCCACCACCCCGTCGCTCAGGCAGACCCCGGTCTTGTCGGCGCCCAACCAGTCGGCGTCCTCGGCGTGGCGCGCGGCCACCACCGGATAGCGCGAGGCGGCCGCGCTGCAGCCGGCCATGAGCAGGTTCTTCCCCGTCCAGACGGCCAGATCGCCCCCGGGGCGCAGGCGCTCGAACACCCGGGAGACCAAGGCGGCCTCGCGCTCGGGCGCCCCCAGCGAGCTGGGCAGCATCTCGCCCGGATAGTTGGGCTGCATGCAAACGGCGACGAAGTCCGGGTGCTGCTCGAAGATGCGGTCGAACAGCCGCTCGCTGCCGGGCCCCTCGCAGCCCATGCAGGCCCAGAGCAAAAACAGGTTGTCGCAGGGCCGGTCCGCGCTGCAGACGTCGGCCCGGTAGCGGATGCCGTACTGGCACTTGCCGCAATCCGGGTCGGGCGAATCGGCGCAGGCGCTGCCGAAAGCCAGGCAGGCCTCCACGAAGATGTCGCCGCTGTCGACGATCCGGACCCCGCCGTCAGCACCGTCCCGCGCGTCCGCATCGCCGCCGTCCCCGTCCGCCCCGCCGGCGTCTCGACCGCCCCCGCACGCCCCCGCACAGGCCGCCAGCGCCGCCGCCAGCAAGGCCGCAGCGCACCGGGCCAGCACACGATGCGTCCTCGTCACGCCTCGGTGCTGCATCTCATTCTCCCCCGCCCGACCGGACGCTCATCAACGGGGATCCGGCGGAGACGGTAAAGGCGAGGCCACGGAGCGCGGCGCCGGCCGGCCGAATAGCGCCACCTTGCCGGTCACGCCGATCCGGCCGCTGCATCACTTCTGCGCAGCCTTGTTCTTCGGCCGCCACCAGGCGATGGTCTCGGCGATCCAAATGCCCTGGTGGAGGACGAGCTTGGCGCGGAACAGGTCCCGGCCGCTGTAGTCGGCCAGCAGCAGCCCGGCGGTCGAGCCGGAGCGGCACGGCGTGCCCGGCGTCTGCACCGGTCGCCGCCGCAGGCCCGGAGCCGGACCGGGCGCTCACAGGCCCAGCCGTTCGGCCTCTTTGGGCTTTTGCTTCTCGAGCAGCTCGAAGGCGGCGTACTGGGTCAGGGTGTTGAACTCGGCCAGCTCGTTGGCCAGCGCGTTGTCCTCTTTTCGCAGCTCCTTGCAGGCCGCCTGCAGCTTCTCGAGCGGCCCGCGGTCGAGGCGGAACATGGCCGAGCGCAGGGCGGCGTCGCACTTCTGTTTGCCGGCCGCATCCAGCGCCTCGCGCTGCTTGCCCGAGGCCACGTGGATGGCGATGGTCTTCTCGCGCAGCGCGGCGGCCTTCTTCTTCAGCTCGTCCGGCTCCAGGCCGGCGTCGAGCAGCTCGGCCACCTCTTTCATCATGGCGGCGTGATCGGCGGCGATCTTCTCGCCCAGCGCGGCCGGGTCGTCCGGCGCCGCGGCCGCCCCGCCCGCGGCGCTGCCCTCGTCCGACTTGCTGCACCCGGCCACCAGCCACATCAACACCGACAAGCACACACAGATCCGTCGCATGGCCCCTCCTTTTCAACGCGTTCGTCCCGACGACAATGCCATGCTACCGCCGACCGCGCTCCCGGGACAAGGCCGTTTTCGGCCGACGCTGCTGGCCCGGCGTGGCGCTCAGTAGCGCGCCTGGGCCATCAGGTTCAGCCCAATTCGGGCTTGACACGTAATAGCTTTCTAGCTATGTAGCTATGTAGTTAGCTCTGCATGCGAGGTGAACCATCGCCGAACTCTGCCAGGACAGTCGAGGATGCGAACGCGCCGCCGAGCTGCTCAAGGCCCTGGCCCACCCGCTGCGGCTGCGCATCATCGCCATCCTGTGCCGCGGCGAGCGCCACGTCAGCGCGCTGGCCGCGGAGCTGGACGCCGAGCAGGCCATCGTCTCGCAGCAGCTGCGGGTGCTGCGCATGCGCGATCTGGTATCGGTCACCCGCCGCCAGGGCCACGCCCACTACCACCTGGCCGAGCCGCACCTGAAAAAGATGGTGCGGTGTCTGGAGAGCTGCGTACAGGAGCGCAAGCGATGACCCCCGAGGATTGGACCTTCCCATGCGCCCGCTGACCAAGTGGTTGATCGCCCCGCTCGGGCTGGCCGGGACGGCGGCCGCCGCCGCGGCCATCGCCCTCGCCGCCGGCGAACCGGAGCGGCCCTCGCCCTGGGATGCGGTGCGGCCGCCGCACGAGCCGACCGACCACAGCCGGCTGTTCGAGGTGGATCATTTCGCCAGCGGCCGCGAGGTGACCCGCGCCTGCCTGGAGTGCCACCCGCAGGCGGCCCGCGAGCTGATGCAGACCTCGCACTGGACCTGGCTGGGCGAGCCCGAGCGGCTGCCCGGCCGCGACCGGCCGCTGCGGCTGGGCAAGCGCAACGCCATCAACAACTTCTGCATCAGCATCGAGAGCAACTGGCCACGCTGTACCTCGTGCCACGCCGGCTACGGCTGGACCGACGCCGAATTCGACTTCTCCGACGAGCTGGCGGTCGACTGCCTGATATGCCACGACCGCTCGGGCACCTACGCCAAGGGCCTGGGCGGGCTGCCGGCCGAAGGGGTGGACCTGCTGGCCGCCGCCCGCAGCGTGGGCCCGCCCACCCGCGACAACTGCGGCTGGTGCCACTTCAACGGCGGCGGCGGCAACGCGGTCAAGCACGGCGACCTGGACGGCTCGCTGGCCAAGCCGGTCGAGCGCATCGACGTGCACATGGGCGGCCACGACTTCCAGTGCACCCAGTGCCACCGCACCGAGCGGCACCGCATCGCCGGCGAGCTGATCTCGGTCAGCGTCGCCGACACCATCGGCGTGCGCTGCCAGGACTGCCACGGCGCCGCGCCCCACGGCCGGGCGCGGCTGGACGCCCACCTCGACGCGGTGGCCTGCCAGACCTGCCACCTGCCCGAGGTGGCCCGCACCCAGCCGACCAAGGTCGCCTGGGACTGGTCCACCGCCGGCCGCGACTTACCCGGCGCCGATCCCCACCGCTACCTGAAGAAGAAGGGCAGCTTCGTCTACGCCGAGAAGCTCGCGCCCGAGTACGCCTGGTTCAACGGCAACGTGCGCCGCTACCTCAAGGGCGACCGCATCGACCCCGACACCGTCACCCACCTCAACCCGCCCATGGGCGACGTCAGCGATCCGCGGGCCCGCATCTGGCCCTTCAAGATCCACCGCGCCGTCCAGCCCTACGACCGCGAGCACCGGATCCTGCTGGTCGTCAAGACCTACGGCCCGGGCGGCTACTGGTCCGAGTTCGACTGGGACCAGGCGGCGCGGCTGGGCGCCGAGGCGGCCGGGCTGGACTACAGCGGCGAGCTGGGCTTTGCCGAGACCGACATGCACTGGACGCTGACCCACATGATCGCCCCGGCCGAGCGCGCCCTGCAGTGCACCGACTGCCACGCCGACGACGGCCGGCTGGACTGGACCGCGCTGGGCTACCCCGGCGACCCGGCCCTGGTCGGCGGCCGCCGCCACCTGCGCCTCATCGGCCGCCGGACGCTCGAGCGCACCCGCGATCGCACCCGGGGGACACAGCCATGACCCCGCATCCATACCCCCCCGCGCTGCTGCTGGCCCTGGCCCTGGTCGCGCCGGCCGCCCCGGCGCAGCAGCCGGCAGACCCGCCCCAAGAGGTGCCGCCGCTGACCCTGGAGCACACCGGCCCGCCGCCGCGCACCCCGTCCCGTTCCATCCACCCGCCGGTGCCCCTGCTCGACGCCGCGGGCCGCAGCGTGCGCGACAGCGGCCGACCGCTGTCGCTGATGAGAAGCTGCGGCGACTGCCACGACACCGGCTTCATCGCCGAGCACAACTACCACGCCCGGGTGGGCCTGGACGAAATGGTACCGCCGGGCCGGGCCGCCAGCGGCCGGCCCTGGGACACCGGCCCCGGCCTGTTCGGCCGCTGGAGCCCGCTGACCTACCGCTGGCTGTCGCCGCCCGGCGCCCCGCTGGATCTGGGCACGGCCGACTGGATCCGGCGCATGGGCCCGCGCCACGTGGGCGGCGGCCCGGCGCGAATCAGCCGCGAAGGCAGCCCGCTGACCGAAATCGACGCCGCCGGCCGGGTGCACCCGGACAGCCACGTGCTCGATGCGGCCAGCGGCCGGCCGCGGCCCTGGGACTGGCAGGCCTCGGGCACGGTGGAGCTGAACTGCCTGCTGTGCCACATGGACGCGCCCGACAACGCCGCCCGGGTGGCCGAACTCGAGGCGGGCCGCTTCCGCTGGGCCTCGACCGCCACCCTGCTGGGCAGCGGGCTGGTCGAGCGCGACGGCGCGGGCTACCGCTGGCAGGCCGGCGCCTTCGACGCCGCGGGGCGCGTGGCGGCGCAGTCCATCGGCATCTCCGACCCGCGCGACGCCAACTGCCGGCTGTGCCATGGCAAGGCCTGCCGCTGCACCGATCCGGTGGTGTTCGAAAACTCGCTCGACAACTGGGCGGTCGAGACCACCGGCACCGTGTTTTCGGCCGAGCGCATGGCGCACTCGGGCATGAACCTGGCCGGCAAGGAAGGGCTGGTCTCGCCCTGGGACGTCCACGCCGAACGGCTGGTCGGCTGCGCCGACTGCCACCACGCCATGAACAACCCGGCCCGCAACCGCAAGGAGACCAGCGGCACCCGGCCGGCGCACCTGGCCTACGACGCCCGCCGCCTGTCCACCGACGCCTACCTGCTCGAGCCCGACCACGACCTGGTCAAGGGCCGCACCGCCCAGGGCACCGTGGCCCGCCGGCTCGACGGCAGCATGCGCCAGTGCCGCGACTGCCACCGGCCCGAGGCGGTGCACGCGTTTTTGCCCTACAAGCGGCTGCACTTCGACCGCGTCGGCTGCCAGAGCTGCCACATCCCGCGGGTGCACGCCCCGGCGCGCAAGGTCACCGACTGGACCCTGCTCGGCCCGGATCGCGGGCCGCGGGTCAGCCACCGCGGTGTCGACGGACCGGTCAACGAGCCCACCTCGCTGATCCGCGGCTACCGGCCGGTGCTGCTGATGCGCAAGGGCACCGACGGCGACGGCGCGCTGGCGCCCCACAACCTGATCAGCTCCTGGTTCTGGGTGGGCGGCGATCCGCCGCACCCGGTGCGCCGCCACGAGCTGGTGCAGGCCATGTTCGCCGGCGAAGCCTACCACCCGGCGCTGGTGGCGGCGCTGGACGCCGACGGCGACGGCCGGCTGGCCGGCGCCGAGCTGCGGCTGGACAGCGAGGCCAAGGCGGCCGCGGTGGCCGAACGGCTGCGCCGGGTGGGCGTGGCCGAACCGCGCATCCGCGGCGAGATCCAGCCCTACACCATAGGCCACGGCGTGGGCGCCGCACCGCGGGCCACCCGCTGCTGCCTGTGCTGCCACGGCTTCGACTCGCTGATCACGCGCGACATCGAGCTGGCCGGCTTCGTACCCGGCGGGGTGCTGCCGCGGTGGGTCGGCGACAGCGAGCTGGACATCCACGGCGAGCTGGAGCGCGACGCGGAGGGCCGGCTGGTGTTCGCGCCCTCGATCGACCCGGACGCCTACTACGTCCACGGTTCCGACCGGCTGCGCTGGCTGGACGTGCTCGGCATGCTGGTGCTGCTGGGCACCGTGCTGGGCGTGAGCGTCCACGGCGGCCTGCGGCTGGTGACCGGCCGCCGGCGCCGCAAGGGAGGTGGCGCATGAGCGCCGAACGAGCCGAGACGGACCGCGCAGTGCTGTTCTACACGCTCTACGAGCGCATCTGGCACTGGCTGCAGGCGCTGTCGGTGGTGGTGCTGCTGGTGACCGGCTTCGAGATCAGCTACGGCAGCCTGTTCACCGTGACCGGCTTCGAGACCGCCGTGACCGTGCACAACGTCGCCGGGCTGGTGCTGGTGCTCAACGCCTTTCTGGCCCTGTTCTACAACCTGGCCGGCGGCCTGATCCGGCAGTACATCCCGGCCGCCCGCGACATCTTCCCGCTGGGCTTCAAGCACGCCTCCTACTACATCTTCGGCATCTTCCGCGGCGATCCGCACCCCTTCGACAAGACCCCCGAGCGCCGCCTGCTGCCGCTGCAGAAGATCACCTACTTTCTGATCCTGAACCTGCTGCTGCCGTTGATGGTGGTCACCGGCCTGCTCAAGCTTGGCGCCGGCGCCTATCCCGAGCTGGTGGCCTGGTTCGGCGGGCTGAAGGTGCTGGGGCCCATCCACCGCTTCGGCGCCTGGCTGTTCGCCGCCTTCGTCATCATGCACGTCTACATGACCACCACCGGCACCACTTGGTGGTCGAACATGAAGGCCATGGTCACCGGCTACGGCCGCACCGAGTGCAGCGAGGAGGGCGAGTCGTCATGATCCCGTCCGCCAAGGGCTACATGAACCCCTACCTGGCCGGCATCTTCCTGGGCGTGGTGCTGTTCGGCTCCTTCCTGGTGTTCGGCCACGGCCTGGGCGCCTCCGGCGGGGTGGCCGTGCTGACCGGGGCGGCCACCGACCTGGTGGCGCCCGGCCACGTGGAGGACAACGGCTACCTGGTGGGCCTGGTGCGCACGCGCGACAACCCGCTGGACACCTGGCTGGTGCTCGAGATCGCCGGCGTGATCCTGGGCGGTTTCGTCTCCGGGCTGCTGGCCGGCCGGGTCGCGCCGGCCACCAGCAAGGGCCCGCGCATCGGGGTGCGCGCCCGCTGGGGCTTCGCCCTGCTGGGTGGGGCCATCGCCGGCTTCGGGGTGCGGCTCAGCCGCGGCTGCACCTCGAGCCAGGCGCTCAGCGGCGGCGCGGTGCTGTCGGCCGGCTCCTGGGCCTTCATGCTGGCGGTGTTCGCCGGCGCCTACATGCTGGCCTGGTTCGTACGCCGGCTGTGGAACTGAAGGAGCCGCCCATGTTCCCGCTCGACATCGAGACCGCGCTGGGCCACGGCTGGCTCAACGTTTTCTACGTGCTGACCGGCTTCGGCTTCGGCTTCGCGCTGGAGCGCGCCGGCTTCGGCGATGCGCGCAACCTGGCCGCCCAGTTCTACCTGCGCGACATGCGCGTGCTCAAGGTCATGTTCACCGCCATCCTGACCGCCATGCTGCTGATCTTCTGGTCCAGCGCGCTGGGGCTGCTGGACTACCGGGCCCTGTTCATCAACCCCACCCACCTGGGCCCGGGCATCCTGGGCGGGCTGATCTTCGGCTTCGGCTTCGTCATCGGCGGCTACTGCCCCGGCACCTCGCTGGTGGCCGCCGCCACCGGCAAGCTGGACGGGCTGTTCTTCGTGCTGGGCCTGGCGCTGGGCATGTTCGTCTTCGGCGAGACGGTCGACCTGTTCGCCGCCTTCTGGCACCACAGCGGCCACCACGGCGAGGTGACGCTGCAGGGCTGGCTGGGCCTGCCGGCCGGCGTGACGGTGCTGGCGGTGGTGGTGATGGCGCTGGGCATGTTCTGGGGCGCACAGCGCATCGAGGCCTACTTCGCGCAGCGCCCGGGGGGTGACGCATGTTGAGCTGGAAGCTGTGGCTGGCGCTGAGCGCGGTGCTGGCGGCGCTCGGTCTGGTGCTGGTCGGCCAGCCCGACCTGGAGCAGCGCCTCGCGCGGCTCGATCCCGGGCTGGACCGCGAGCTGGCCGAGCGCGCGGTGCACATCGACCCGGGCGAGCTGCTGGCGCTGCATTACAACACCAGCATGCGGCTGTGGGTGCTGGACCTGCGCGACGAGGCCGACTTCAATCTGTTCCACATCGCCGGCGCCCGGCGCGTCGGCTGGGAACAGCTCGGCGATCGCGACTGGGCCCGGGCCCTGCCGCCGCAGACGGTCTTCGTGCTGGTGGGCAACGGCGAGCAGCGGGCCGAGCGCGCCTGGCGGCTGCTGCAGGTGCACGAGGTGCCCAACGCCTACATCCTGGCCGGCGGCATCAACGCCTGGGTGGCCGCCTTCGGCCCCGACCACCGGCGCCCGGCCCCGCCCGGCTGCGAAGGCCCCGAATGCCGCCGCTACGGCTTCGCCGCCGCGCTCGGCGACCGCCACCCGCTGTCCGAGCCCCCTCTCGAGCGGGCCCGCGAGCGCGACTACCGGAAGAAGGTGCAGCAGATCGGCCGCCGCGCCCGCAAGTCGGGCGGCTGCGGCTGAGCCGGGGCCACCAGCCGGGCTCAGTCGTCGATCGGGGTGAAGCGGATGGCCTGGCCGCCGCCCGGGGCCAGGCGCAGCTTCAGGCGGTCGGCGTAGTTCTCCGGCAGGTCGGCCGCCATCTGCAGCGGGCTGTAGATCACCACGTAGAGCGCCAGCTGCTTGGCCAGGGTGGTGTTGACCCGGTTGTGCGGCCGGTGGGCGAGCAGCAGGTCGAACACGCCCGGGGTGAAGTCCATCGGCCCGGCCAGCAGGCGGGTGAACGGCAGGATGGTGGTGTGCTCGGGCGGGTTGCCGCCGTCGTCGGCCCAGGCGTTGTACTCCTGGCCGCGGGCGCCCTCGCGGGTCATCATGTTGGGCCAAGTGCGGCGGCTGCCGTGGGCGGCGGCGAAGTCGATCAGCGTCTCGGCCCGCGCGGTGGTGGCGCCGTGGCGCGGGCCCTGGCCCCAGGCTAGCAAAAACCCCCGACCAAAGGAATGCCCGGCTGCCGCCCGCCACGCATCCGGACCGCAAAACAGGTCCCCGATGGTGCTCATCCGCATGCCTGAGCGATGTGGACTGCGAGTGGGGATGCGCGTCTGCGTTGAATTCGGCCGCTGCGGCGTGTCACAGTCTGGTGCATGACGGCGGACGATCACGCTGCGGGCGGTGACTGGCGGGCCGGGCGCTGGCTGGTGCTGCTGGGGGCCTGTTTCTACCTGCTGACCACCTCGGCCGAAAATCCGGCCGGCGACGGGGCCCTGCTCTACTCGGTGGCCGAGCACATGGTCGACGAGGGCTCGCTGTGCGCCGGGCCGGTGCGCGCCGGCAACACCTACCTGCGCGACGGCTGCCGGCTGACCGACTACGGCCTGGGCACCTCGCTGGTGCTGGTGCCCGGGGTGGCGCTGCTGCGGCTGGTCGAAGCGGCCGGGCTCGACTCCGGGCCGCTGTACGCTCCGCTGCGGGCCCTGCTGGTCCACCTGATGCCGGCGCTGGTGGGCGGGCTCAGCTGGCTGCTGCTGTTCGTGCTGGCCGCCCGGCTGGGCAACAGCCGCCGGCGGGCCTTCTGGCTGACCCTGGCGGTGGGGCTGACCACCACCCTGTGGTTCTACCACCGCACCGCCATGTCCGAGACCGTCCAGACCTGCGCCCTGCTCGGCTGCGCGGTCGGCCTGCACGCCCACCGGCGCAGCGGCCGCAAGGGTCCGCTGCTGGGCGCGGCGGTGGCCTTCGGCCTGGCGGTGACCACCAAGGCCGCCCTGTGGGCGCTGAGCCCGGCGCTGCTACTCTACCTGGCCTGGGACCGCTGGCGCGCGGCGCTCGAGCCGCTGCTGCTGTTCGGCGCGCTGCTGCTGCCCTTCGGCCTGCTGCAGCTGTGGTTCAACCAGCTGCGCTTCGACGACGTGCTCGACTTCGGCTACCACACCTTCCGCGACGGCGAGCTGGGCTTTTCCCACCCGCTGGGCTTCGCCCTGTGGGGCTACCTGTTCAGCCCGGGCAAGAGCTTCTTCCTCTACAACCCGGTCGCCCTGCTGGCGCTGGCCGGCTGGCCGGCCTTCTGGCGCCAGCGACGGCCCGAGGCGGCGCTGTTTCTGAGCCTCATCGCCATCGTGGTCTTCATCTTCGGCCGCTGGTGGTCGTGGCACGGCGACTGGGCCTGGGGGCCGCGCTTTCTGGTGGTGCTGGTGCCCTTCGCCTGCCTGCCGGCGGTGTTGGTGCGCCCGGCCGGCTTCGGCCGGCTGGGCCGCGGCGCGCTGGTGGCGGGGGCGCTGGCGGCCTTCTGGGTGCAGCTGCTGGGCTGCAGCGTGCCGGTGTGGAAGTACCTGGGCACGGCCTTCGCGGCCACCCGGTCGAGCTTCCCGGGCTGGGACGAGCGGCTGGGCGGCCGGGCCTACCGGCCGCTGGACGATCAGCTGGCGGTGCACCACCTGCCGCACTTCAGCCCCATCCTGGGCCACTGGTGGTTGTTCAAGCACCTGGTGCTGCAGGATGCGGACTTCGCCCGCGACCACCCCTGGAAGTCGCTGGGCATCGAGGCCTGGACCCCGCGCGGGGTGGAACTCGACTACGGCCTCGACTGGTGGGGCGCGCGCGCCAGCCGCGACGGCCGCGACCCGCCGCTGGGCCTGGTGCTGCCGCTGGCGCTGCTGCTGGCGGCCGGCAGCGGCTGGAGCCTGCGCCGCGCCTGGCGCAGCAGCAGCGACCCGCCGCCCAGCGGTTGAATAGCCGGCCGCCGGCCGGCTCACTCGGCGCAGATGTCGACCGTGAAGCGGCCGTCGACCTGGTAGCCGTCGCCGTAGACGGCGTAGAGCCCGGCGTCGATGGTGTCGGCGTTGATGGCCTCGACCTTGAGCAGGCCCGAGGTGGCGACATAGTTGTCGGCCGGGTGCACCACGAAGGTGATGTTCTGCTGCATGCCCAGGGAGTACTCGC
>CAYVQE010000050.1:0-2756 GCA_964454005.1 uncultured Myxococcales bacterium | reverse complement strand
AGGAACAGCAGGATCTTGTTGACCCCGTCCGGCTGGCTGAACATTTCGCAGGCGGTGTAGCTGTCGGGGAAGAGCACGGCGGAGTAGCTTTCCTCGTTGGACATGAAGTCGCTGGTCTCGCCCTGGACGAAAGTCCACTGCTGGCCGCCGATCTGACCCGCCAGGGTGGTGTCGGAGATGGAGTAGCCCCCACCACCGCCACCGCCACCGCCCCCACAGGCGGCGAGGCAACAGCCCAGCAAGAAGGCGGATACAACCGGAATCGTCAGCGTGCGCATGATCAGCTCCTTGTCCAGAAGTGTCGCGGTCGATCTTCGAGCACTGTAGGCGCCAAAGCCAGCGGCCGGCAAACCGGCCAGTCCGCCCGCGCCCGCACTTGAGACGGGCCGGCCGGCCTGCTATTCAAAACGAGTCCATCTTCAACCGGAGGTCGCGCCATGGCCCTGTACCGCTTCGCCGATCGCATCCCCAAGGTGGCCGCCGGTGCCTGGGTCAGCGACTCGGCCCGGGTGATCGGCGACGTGGAGATCGGTGCCGGCTGCTACGTCGGCCACGGCGCCATCCTGCGCGGCGACTACGGCTCCATCCGCATCGGCCCCGGCAGCGCCATCGAGGAAGGCGTCATCGTCCACATCCGGCCCGAGGGGCTGAACCAGCTCGGCGAGCGGGTGACCGTGGGCCACGGCGCGGTGCTGCACGGCGATCGGATCGACGACTACGCCGTCATCGGCATGGGCGCCGTGATCTCCTTCGCCAGCCACATCGGCCGCTGGGCCATCGTGGCCGAGGGCGGCGTGGTCACCGCCGGCAGCGTCATCCCGGCCGAGACCGTGGCCCACGGCGTGCCGGCCACACCCGCCGGCCCGGTGCAGCAGCGCCACAAGGATTTCTGGACCTACGGCAAGCAGCTCTACGTCGACCTGGCCGCCCGCTACCCGCAGGAGTTCGAGCGCATCGATTAGCCGAAGTTCCCTCGGGAAATCCGGATCGGCCCCGGCCCCTCATGCCCCCACCGGTGCCGCTGCACCGGCCCTCCGCAACGAGCGCGACCCGCACCGTTGTCTCGTGGTATGCTCGGTCATCCTTATCGAGGAGAGGAGAGCCATGGCTGACGATTCCCCCAGCGGCAAGACGGTCGCTTTCCGGGTCGTCGGATGCTGCGTCTTGGCCCTCGGGCTGGCGGCCTGCACCTTCGGCGGCGATTCCGCCGAGCCCGATGCGGGCAGCGACGGCAGCGCCGACGGCATCAGCGACGCCGGCGGCGGCGCGGACCCGGGCCCCGGCGATGCCGGCCCGGACGGTGCCGACCAGATGGCCGACATCGACTGGGACGCGCTCAACGGCAGCGTACCGGACGAGACCCTGGCCGCCCCGGAGTTCGCAGCCAGCAACCGGGACGGCAGCCCGCGCGATCGCGACGACCTGATCGGCCAACCCACCGTCTTGTGGTTCTACCCCAAGGCGGCCACCTCGGGGTGAACGACCGAGGGTCGCGGGTTCCGCGACCGAGAGGACGCCTTCGCCGAGCTGGGCGTGCAGATCGTCGGCGCCAGCGCCGATACCCCCGCCGAAAACCAGAGCTGGGCCGAGGCCCAGGGCTTCGGCTTCGAGCTGTGGAGCGACGCGAACACCGAGCTGGCCCTCTACTACGGCGCCGCGTCCAGCCAGGGCCAGGGCTGGTACAGCCGGGTGACCATGCTGCTGGACGCCGGCGGCAGCCTGATCCTGGAGTACGCCCCGGTCAGCGACGTCTCCGGCCACCCGGAGCAGGTGCTGGCCGACTGCCGGATCCTCTTCGGCCGGTGAACCCGCGCAGCGCGCCAGCGGCCGCCGCATGCCCCTTCTGCCAGTCGAGGCTCGCCGGGAACAGGCGGCGGGTTGCACCGATCGGGCTCGGTCTTGACGCGGCCGGGTGGCTGGGGCGACGATCATCCCAACAGCCAGACATGTGCCTTGTCACCGCTACCGGATCGGAGGTGCGGCCTTGAAATCGACCGTCATACTGGTCATCACCTTGGCTCTATTTCTGGCCGCCGGCTACTGGGCCTACAGCGAAGGCGTCTTCGGCGACGGCGGGGATGCCCCCGGCGCCGGCGGCCCCGTGGGCGCGACGGCCCAGGGCCAGGACGGCCCGGTCAGCTCGATCCCGGCCCTGGCCGAGATGCAGGCCGAGCCGGCGGATGAGCCGCTGTCCGCGGCTGCCGTGGAGCAGGTGCGCCAGGCGGTGCGGCGCTATGTCGACGGCTTCGTCGCGGCCTCGGAGGCCCTGATCGGTACGGGCGACTGCGCCGGCCGGGGCGAACGGGCCCGCAAGGCGCTGGTCGCCACCGGGCAACGGTTCGGAAAAGACCTCGAAGCCCTGATGGGCCTGGACGCCGATCAGCGCGCCGGCGGCCGGGCCGTCGGCCCGGCGGCGGCCAGGGCCCTGGAGCAGCAGGGCGGGCGGCTCAAGGCCCGGCTCAACGTGGCCATGGATCGCTTCCGGCTCTACGAACGCCAGTGCCCCAGCCAGGCCAACGCGCTCAAAGGCACGCTCAACCGCATCCTCGGCCAGCTCAAACGCTTCGCCGACCGCTGACCCGAGCGAGCCCATCGTCGCCCGGTAAGCGTTCACGGCAACCATCGCCAAGTGACTGGAAACATTGCCGCGAGCGAACGACGGCTCGCTCGCGCGGCGCGCAGCAGCGCGCCGACATTGGGGGGTCGAGTAGACCGGACGGGCGCTGCCGCGCCCGGCCGGCCCCTCACAGAACCGA
>CAYVQE010000049.1:0-37127 GCA_964454005.1 uncultured Myxococcales bacterium | reverse complement strand
TGCGCTTACGACTGCGTGCTGGATACGGACTGCCCGGAGGGCTTCCGCTGCGACGCGCGCGGCCGCTGCGAGCGCGGCTGCCGCAAGACCAACGGCGGCGTCGAGGCCTGCGACGGGCTCGACAACGACTGCGACGGCGACACCGACGAGGAATGGCCCGAACTGGGCCAGAGCTGCCAGAATGGCGACTGCCCGCCCGGCCGCTGGGTGTGCACGGCCGACGGCGCCGGGGTCGAGTGCGACGGCCGGATGCCGTTGGTCGACGATTCGAAATGCGACGGGGGGGACGACGACTGCGACGGGTACACCGACGAGGACGCGGACGAGCGAGGCTGCCCGCTGACCGAAGGGGTCTGCGCCGGGGCCAGCCAGAGCTGCGTCGACGGCGCCTGGACGGAGTGCGACTACGGCGAGGCCTACACCGAGGGGCTGGACGAGACCTGCGATGGGGTGGACAACGACTGCGACGGCGACACCGACGAGGACGCGCCCATGATGGCCCGCGGCGAGTTCGGCGCCGAGGCCGACGACGGGCTGGACAACAACTGCAACGGCCTGGTCGACGAGCCGGGCGGCGTGATGGTGCGCATCGACGACGACTACGCCATCGACGCCTACGAGACGACCGTGTTCGCCGCCGCCGATTGCACGGGCGAGCGCTATGGCCACCCGGACGACGACTACCCGGCGGGCTTTCCCGCCCAGGGCAGCTTCACCACCACCCTGTACGCCTGCTCGTTGCCCGATCTCTGCCCCTCCAGCCACCTGAGCTGGCACCGGGCGCGCCAGGCCTGCCAGGCCCAGGGCAAGCGGCTGTGCACGGCCGACGAGTACGCCAAGGCCTGCATCGGACCCGACCGCTACCGCTACCCGTATGGCGGGGCGTTTTATAGCGGCCGCTGCAACGACGGCTGGAACCAAGAGGGCGACAAGAGCCGCAGCGGCGAGTTCGCCGGCTGCGAGTCGGGCAGCGGTCTGTTCGACATGAGCGGCAACCTGGGCGAGTGGGTGGCCGACGGCGATCCGGACAACCCGGGCAACGCGCTGCAGGGCGGCGGCTACTACACCTGCCGCTTCTGCACGCCGCAGGGCAGCTGCTACTGGTGCGACCGGCAGGACGACGGCGACAAGGACAAGATCATGCTCATCCTCGACTGCCAACCCGGCACCCAGATGGTCAATCAAAACTGGGAGAGCTTCGCCAAGTGGACCACCGAGGCCTACCTGGGCGCGCGCTGCTGCATGGATTTATGAGACGGGCGGCGCTCTGCCTGGCGGTCTGGCTGCTGCTGCCCGGGGTGGGCCGCGCCGGGCTGGCGCCTTTGAAGACCCAGGGCCAGCGGGTTTGCCTGGACGGCGGCTCGGCGCTGGTGCTCGAGCGCGACGCCGTCCACTACCGGCTGCTGCCCGATCGGGTCGAGGTGGTCCAGCAGCTGGTGCTGCGCGCACCGCGCTCCAGCCGGCCGGTCTTGCTGGGCCTGCCCCTGCCGGCCGAGCGCTGGCGCGGGCCGCAGGACGTGATCGTCGAGCGGCTGGGCGGCGCGCGGCCCGAGAAGCTGGAGACGCGGCGGGTGGCTTCGTTCGGCTGGCGGCCGGTGGGCTTCTGGCAGGTGTGCGCGCTGGAGCCGGGCAGCGGACGCATCGCGCTGCGGGTGCGCTGGTGGCAGCCCCACGAGGCCGGCGCGCTGCACGGCTACCGGCGCATGCTGCTGGCCGACCCGCTGTGGACGGCCAGCGGCTACGCCGGCAGCGGGGGCCAGATCGCGCGCCGGGTGGGATTCAGCGGCGGGGCCGAGTACTCGTCGAGCCGGCCGCTGGCCGAAGAGCTGGACGGGGCTTTGGGCGGCAGCTCGTGGCGCAGCCGCGGCCGCCGCTGGCGCCGCAGCCGCGGCCGGGCCGGGCCGCGCGAGACCCTGGCGCTGTACTACCGGCTGACCCGCGGCGCCCACTCGCGCTGCAGCGACGTCGACCCCTGGCTGGCGCTGGACGGCGACCCGGACACCCGCTGGGCGCCGGCGGACTGCCCCGGCGAGGCGGTGGCGCTGGAGCTGACCGCCCTGTGCCGCGGCTTCGGCACCGCCGCGCCGGCCTGCGACCGGGTGCTGGAGCCGACCTTCGACCTGGCGCTGGCGGCGCGCACCCCCGCGGGTGAGGCCGGCAAGCCGCTGCGCGTCGAGGGCTGGTGGGGCCGCCGGAGGCTGTGGCGGGTGCGGGGACGCCAGAACCAGACCATCCGTTTGCGCCGGCGCGAGCGGGTCACCCGCTACCGGGTGGTGTTCCCGAAAGGGTTGCCGGCCGCGGGCGCCGGCGAGATCCAGCTGGCCCGGCTGGATCTGGAGCGCTCCGACCCGCAGGCGGTGGCCGTGCTGACCGGGCGGGGCCACCGGCGCACCACCCGCCGCTGCCGGGTGGAGATGGCCTGGCGCAACCCGGTGGCGCTGCGCCGGGCCGTGCTGCACCTCAAGCCGGGTCAGGAGATGGACGCCTTCATGCTGTCGGCCGACTGCGCCGACGGCCGCCGGCGCAAGCCCTACCACGAGCCGGTGCCCTGCGACCACAGCCCGGAAGAGATAGCCGCGGCCCGCCGCGCCCTGGACGCGCCCGACCTCGGGCCCTTCCACCACGAGCACTACCGCCGCGCCCACCCCTGGACCATCGAGCTGGAGCTGGATCCGAGCTGCCTGACCAGCGAGCTGCGCCTCAAGGCGCCCCCGGTCTGCAGCGATGACTGGCGCCCCTTCGCCCCCCGGCTGGAGCTGGAGCTCTAGTCGCCCCGACCGACCAGCTGCGCCAGCAGGCGGTGGGGGCGCATCAGCCAGATCCAGCGGTCGCCGGCCTGGACCAGGCCCTCGTAGCTGGCACCGTGGTCGCTGCCGGGGCGGGTGTAGCGCCAGGCGGCCCAGATGGCGCCCGGGGCCAGCAGCCGGGCGATGAGGCGGTAGCCCTCGGGAAAGGCCCGGCAGCGGGCATGGTCGCAGCCGAACCACTCGGCGAAGCAGGCGGTCAGCTCCAGCTCGCTCTGGCCGGGCCAGGGGGCCGGCAGCGGCAGCTCGCCCTGCCACAGCGACAGGTACAGGCTCTCGGCGCGGGCCGCGGTCGGGCCGGAGAAGATCTTGTAGAAGTCGCCCTGCCGCGGGCGGAAGGAGCGCGCGTGGCGCTGCCACAGCTCGCGCCGGGTCGAGCGCACGAACACCCCCAGCCGCCGGCGCAGGTTCTGCTCGGCCTCGTCCAGGATGCGTTTGGCCTCGGGGTCGTCCGGCGCCCAGGCCTCGGAGCCGAGCTGGACGCCGGGCTGGATGTTGGCGTTGACGCAGGGCTGCTCGCTGGCCGGGGCGCACTGCTGGGCCCGCTCCAGGGCGCGACGGCTCTCGCGCCGGCGGCGGGCCTCGGCCAGGCGGTCAAACAGCCCCTGCTCGCCGCGCAGCAGCCCCGGTGCGTTGTGGCAGAAGAAACGCGAGCAGGCGAAGGCGATCTCGGCCAGCTCCTGCACGCTGCTGTAGGGCTGCTGGCTCCAGGGCAAGGGCTGGCCGTCCGGCAGCAAGCAGGCCAGGTCGGCCGGCTCGAATACGTTGGCCGGCTGGCCGGGCGCGCGCAGCGGGCCGAAACGCAGCCCGAAACACGCGCCCAGCGGTCCGTGGCCCACGGCCAAGAAGCTGTGGCCGCCGTCCCAGCGCAGCAGGTTGTGCTCCTGCCGGGTGCAGCGGTACTGGTACTCGCGCTCCAGAAAGGCGAAGCAGCGGCGCAGGATGGTGGTGCGCAGCTCGGGGCTGTCCGAATAGCGGTCGGCCTCGTTCACAGTGCGTCCCCCGCAGCCCAGCCGGTCGGCTGGCGGCCCAGCTCGAGCCGCAGCCGGCCGCCGGGGATGGCGTTGCCCACGCCGCGGGTGCCGATCATGGGATTCACCCAGCGCGCCAGATCCTCGCCGCCCGGGCAGAAGCCGTCGGCCGCCGGCCGGGCCAGCTCCCGCTCGCAGCCGGCGCTCGAGGCCAGCAACCACAGCCCCTCCGCAGCACCGAGCACCATCCCGCAAAGCCATCGCCGTCGCATGCTCACCCAGGAGTACCGCGCCGAGCCCCCGACCGCAACAGGGGAAGGGTGTCAAACAGGGGGAGGGTGTCAGACACCGGCACTTGACACTTTTATCCACAATTGGCGTCCAGCGGCGTCGGTCAAGGGTACCCCGTTTTTGCTTTTATCAACTGATATTATTGGGAAACATGATCGGCACCGCTCCGCCCCGGCCCGACTGCGCTCCAGGCCCACCACCCGGGTCTCGAAGCGCAGCGCATCCAGCCGCTCGCCGACCGAGCGCAGCATGACGTCGACCAGGTCGGCGTCGGCCCCGGCCAGCAGCCGGATGCCGTCGCTAAGCCCGGACACGGTCTCGGCGGTGAAGCCGCGCAGCCGTTCCAGGTCGATCTCCGGCGCGCCGAAGCGCAGCCCGAGCGGCTCGGCGGCGGGCGCAGCATCGGTCGCCGGGCTGCGCTGCTCGGCGGCTTCGGCCCGCTCGCCGGTGTCGATGCGGGCCAGCACCTGGCCGACGTACACCGTATCGCCCACCGCGCCGGCCAGCTCGACCACGGTGCCGGCCACCGGCGAGGGGATGGTCACGCTGGCCTTGTCGGTCTCCACCTCCACCAGCGAGCCGTCCTGCTCGACCGCCCCGCCCGGCGTCCGGGATGTGGTGCTGCTCGCGGCCGAAATAGGGCGTGACCACGTCGTAGCCGGTCACACGGCGCACCGGCTTCAGCCCGCCCAGGGCCATGCCGATGGCGGTGCCCAGGATGCCCGATTCGGCCAGCGGGGTGTCGAGCACCCGCTGATGAGCTAATCAAATGAAAAATATATATTTATTATATATATTTATTTAGAAAGAAGCTCCACCCAAGATTCGGATCGGGAGGTTTCTGGGCAGTCGTTCGCGCCAGTTATTCGGCTGGCCTCGCCGAATCCACCAAGATCGTGATCAGTTCATCACGAAAGCGAACGAGTCGTGCGGTCTGGTCATCGCCCAGGTCAGCCGCTGCGGCCAGAGACTCTGGATCGAGTGATTCGAGGACCCAGGCAAGGGTCAATCGGGAAAAACCCGCATCTTTTCGAGGAGCGTCATCTATGGCCGGTTCCAGATCAGCCCCGGCTTCAATCAGTGCCTGCACATCGATGAGGTCTCTGAGTTCGGAGCGACCGAGCAAGGCACAGAGCTTGTCGACCAGGATGTCGTGGCGCGATGCCACTCTGATCACCTGGTCTCCGAAAGTGACGGTCTCATCCGCCACGAGCGCAGCAGATGGTTCGCATACCAATTCGACGATGACGACTTCCCGTTCATCTGCGACTCTGAGTCGGGCGAACGTGGGACCCGACTGCAAGGTTTTGACCTGCAAGCTCGCCGCCTCGATGCGCCCTATTGCTATTTTCGTCAGGTCTTCGAGGGCCTGCATGCCTCTCCAGAACAGATCCAGGTCCCGGGTCTCCCGGTGTGCCAGATGAACGCCGGCGAGGGCAGCTCCGCCCACGAGAGTCCAGGGAGGCTCGATACCGGCGAGGTGCTGGAGCACGAGAACCTGTAGGTCAGTGAGCTTACCGCTGTTGCCCATGGGGCTCCTCCCAGCGCTTGAGCAACCAGCTCCAAAACCTCCGCGACCTGCCGAGGTAGCGTTCCAATTCGGGCCACAGCTCGCGGATTTCTCTCAAGGTGACGAAGGTGAAGACGTCATCCGGCTTGGCCTGGCGCATCAGCTTGCCGACGAGGTAGGCGCGAACGCGGGGATCGGGATCGCGTAGCTTGCTGCGGAACCGGTCGAGCGTCATGTCGACGTCCCACAGGAAGTAGGGACGACCCTGGGCATCGGTCAGCTGGTCCGGGGCCGTGGGGTTGAGCATGGGACGATCATACATCGGAACCCGCGGCCGTGCCATCGCTCGTGGCGCGTTGCGGTGAGAGTAGGAGATCCTGGCCGTTCGGGCCGGGTTGACAGGGGGGTGGGGGCGGCAGACACTGGCGGCTCGGGAGGGTTCGGGATGCGGTCGAACGTGGCGGGTCAGCTGGATCCGGAGTACCTGGAGGCGCTCTACGCGCAGTGGCGCGAGGCGCCGGGCTCGCTGGACGAGTCCTGGCAGCTGTTTTTCCAGGGTTTCGACCTGGCCTCCTGCCCGCGGGCCTGCGAGTCCGGCGAACGGGCGGCCGAGCAGTCGCGGGTGGCCAGCCTGATCTACGCCTACCGCGAGCAGGGCCACCGGCTGGCGCGGCTGGATCCGCTGGCCGCCGAGGCGCCGCAGCATCCGCCGCTGGCGCTGGAGGCCTTCGGCTTTACGGACGACGACCTGGACCGGGTCTTCGACACCGGCCACGGCCACCTGCCGCAGCGGGCCACCCTGCGCGAGATCTTGGAGCTGCTGCAGCAGACCTACTGCGGGCCCATCGGGGTGGAGTACCTGCACATCCAGGATCGCGAGATGCGCCGCTGGCTGCAGGACCGCATGGAGCCGACGCGCAACCAGCCGCGGCTCACGCCCGACGAGCAGCGCGCCATCCTGCAGCAGCTGGCCGACGCCGAGCTGCTCGAGACCTACATCCAGCGCCGCTACCTGGGCCAGAAGCGCTTCAGCGTCGAGGGGGCCGAGTCGCTGATCCCGCTGCTGCATCACCTGGTCGAGCAGGCGCCCGAGCACGAGGTGCAGTACATCGTGCTGGGCATGGCCCACCGCGGTCGGCTCAACGTGCTGGCCAACATCCTGGACAAGTCCTACGCCACCCTTTTCGCCGAGTTCGAGGACAACTTCGTGCCCGGCTCGGTGGCCGGCGACGGCGACGTGAAGTACCACAAGGGCTTCTCCTCCATCCACGACAACCGCAACGGCAAGCCGGTGGAGGTGGCCCTGGCCGCCAACCCCTCGCACCTGGAGGCGGTCGACCCGGTGGTGCTGGGCCGCACCCGGGCCAAGCAGCGCCAGATCGGCGACACCCGGCAGCGGCGGCGGGTGCTCAGCCTGCTGGTCCACGGCGACGCCGCCTTCGCCGGCCAGGGCATGGTGGCCGAGTGCTTAAACCTGTCGCGGCTGCAGGGCTACGAGGTGGGCGGCACGCTGCATGTGGTGGTCAACAACCAGATCGGCTTCACCACCTTGCCCGAGCAGGCGCGCTCTTCGCACTACGCCACCGACGTGGCCAAGATGGTCGAGGCGCCCATCTTCCACGTCAACGGCGACGACCCCGAGGCGGTGGTGCACGCCGTCGGGCTGGCGCTGGGCTTCCGCCAGGCCTTCGGCCGCGACGCGGTGATCGACCTGGTCTGCTTCCGCCGCCACGGCCACTCCGAGGTCGACGAGCCCAGCTTCACCCAGCCCGAGCTGTACCGGCGCATCGAGCAGCACCCCAGCGCACACCAGCTCTACACCCGGCGGCTGGTCGAGCAAGGGCTGCTGGAGCCCGAGGCCGAGCAGCGCTCGGGCGCCGAGCTGGAGCAGCGGCTGGAGGCCGCCTACCAGCAGGCCCGCGAGGGCGCGCCCGACCGCCGGCCGGACTGCTGCGAGCAGGAGTGGGTGGAGCTGGACAAGGAATGGTCTGACGAGCCGGTGGCCACCGGGGTGGCCGCCGAGCGGCTGCAGCAGGTGGCCCGGGCGGCCACCCGCGTGCCCGCGGGCTTCACCCTGCACCGCAAGATGGCCCGCGGGATCGAGCAGCGGCGCCGGGCGGTGGAGCAGGGCGGCGACATCGACTGGTCGCTGGCCGAGCTGCTGGCCATCGGCAGCCTGCTGCGCGAGCGGGTGCCGGTGCGCCTGACCGGCCAGGACTCCGAGCGCGGCACCTTCTCGCAGCGCCACGCGGTCTGGCGCGACGCCGAGACCGGCGCCGCCCACGTGCCGCTCGAGCACCTGGCCGCCGACCAGGCCCGCTTCTGCGTCTACAACAGCCCGCTGAGCGAGGTCTCGGCGCTGGGCTTCGAGTACGGCTACTCGCTGCTTGAGCCGCACATGCTGATCCTGTGGGAGGCCCAGTTCGGCGACTTCGCCAACGGCGCCCAGGTGATCATCGACCAGTTCCTGGTGGCGGCCCGCTCCAAGTGGCGCCGCGAGAGCGGGCTGGTGCTGCTGCTGCCGCACGGCTACGAGGGCCAGGGCCCGGAGCACTCCAACGCCTACCTGGAGCGCTACCTGGCCGCCGGCGCCGAGCGGAACATCCAGCTGGTCTATCCCTCGACCCCGGCCCAGTACTTCCACGTGCTGCGCCGCCAGCTGGCCCGGCCCTTCCGCCGGCCGCTGGTGCTGATGACGCCCAAGAGCATGCTGCGCCACCGGCGGGCGGTCTCGCCGCTGGCGCAGCTGGTCGAGGGGCGCTTCGAAGAGGTGCTCGACGATCCGGCCCCGCCGCAGCGCGTCGAGCGGCTGGTGCTGTGTTCCGGCAAGCTGTACTACGATCTGCTGGCCGCCCGCGACGAGCGGGCCGAGCGGACCGAGCCCACCAGCGCCCTGCTGCGCATCGAGCAGCTCTACCCCTTCCCGGCCGAGCGGCTGGCGGCGGTGGCCGAACGCTGGCCGCGGGCGGCGGTGGTCTGGGCCCAGGAGGAGCCGCGCAACCGCGGTGCCTGGAGCTATCTCAACGATCGGCTGCCGCCGCTGCTGGACGGCCGCGCGCTGGCCTACGCCGGTCGCCGGGCCAGCGCCTCGCCGGCGGTGGGTTCGCTCAGCCAGCACCGCCGCGAGCAGGCCGAGCTGGTGGCCCGGGCCCTGGGCGAGCAGCCGGCCGAGCCGGGCGCGGGTGGGATGGAGCCCGGGGAGGGTGCATGAAGGTCGAGATCAAGGTTCCCGAGGTGGGCGAGTCCATCACCGACGGCGTGCTGGCCGAGTGGCTGGTCGCCGACGGCATCGTGGTGCGCTCCGGCCAGGAGCTGTTCGAGCTGGAGACCGACAAGGTGACCATGGCCGTGCCGGCCGACGTGGGCGGCCGGTTGAGCCAGGACGCCGAGGCCGGCGCGGTGGTGCAGGTGGGCCAGGTGGTCGGCGCCATCGATACCGACGCGGCCGAGGCCCCGGCGCCCAGCGAGCCGGCGGTGCCGGACATGGAGCGCCAGCGGCCGGCGGACGCTGAGCAGGAGCATTCGGCTGATGAGCAGAAGCAGCCGGCCGAGCAGCCGGTTACCCCGCCGGCCGGCATGGCCCAGGCCCGCGACAAGCTCGAGCGCGGCCGGGCCGGGCCGCTGTCGCCGGCCGCCCGGCGGCTGGTCGAGCAGCACGGGCTGGATGCCGGCGCCATCGCCGGCAGCGGCAAGGACGGCCGGGTGACCAAGCAGGACGTGCAGGCCCAGCTCGACGCCCGGCAGGACGCCGCGGCGGCTGCGGGCGGCGCGGCGGAGCAGAGCGGCGCGCCCGAGCGGGCCGGCGAGGCCGAGTCGACCGCGCTGCAGGCCGGCCAGCCGCAGCCGGCCGCGCCGCGGGCGCCGGACCGCTCGCGCGAGACGCGCCAGAGCATGAGCCGGCTGCGCAAGCGCATCACCGAGCGGCTGGTGCAGGTGCAGCAGACCGCGGCCATCCTGACCACCTTCAACGAGTGCGACATGTCCGCGGTGATGGGCCTGCGCAGCCGCCACCGCGATCGGTTCGAGAAGCGCTTCGACGTGCGGCTGGGCTTCATGTCCTTTTTCGTCAAGGCGGTGGTCGACGCGCTCAAGACCGTGCCGCAGCTCAACGCCCGCATCGAGGGCGACGAGATCGTCTACCAGCACTACTACGACATCGGCGTGGCGGTGGGCACCGAGCAGGGCCTGGTGGTGCCGGTGGTGCGCGGCGCCGACGCGCTCGGCTTCGCCGCCATCGAGAAGCGCATCGGCGACCTGGCCCGCCGCGCCCGCGAGCGCCAGCTCACGTTGCAGGAGCTGAGCGGCGGCTGCTTCACCATCTCCAACGGCGGCGTCTACGGCTCGCTGATGTCGACGCCGATCCTCAACCCGCCGCAGAGCGGCATCCTGGGCCTGCACCGCATCCAGAAGCGGCCGGTGGTGGTCGACGACGAGGTGGTGGTGCGGCCCATGATGTACCTGGCGCTGTCCTACGACCACCGCATCGTGGACGGCTCCGAGGCGGTGACCTTCCTCAAGCGGGTGGTCGAGTGCATGGAAGACCCCGAACGTATGCTGCTGGAGGTATGAATTGGATCGCTACGATTTGATCGTCGTCGGCGCCGGGCCGGGCGGCTACGTGGCCGCCATCCGGGCGGCCCAGCTCGGCTTCAACACCGCCCTGATCGAGCGCGACGCGCGCCTGGGCGGCACCTGTTTGAACGTGGGCTGCATCCCGTCCAAGGCGCTGCTGGAATCCAGCCAGCACTACGCCCGGGCGCGCGACGGCGGCCTGGCCGCCCACGGGGTCGAGCTGGGCGGGGTGGAGCTCGACCTGGAGGCCATGCAGCAGCGCAAGCGCCAGGTGGTCGAGCAGCTGACCGGCGGGGTGGCCGGGCTGATGAAGAAGAACAAGGTCGAGGTGCTGCACGGCCGGGCCGAGCTGGCCGGCGCCGACGCGGTCGAGGTGCACGGCGACGAGGGTGCGCAGCGGCTGCAGGGCGACAAGATCCTGCTGGCCACCGGCAGCGCGCCGGTGGAGCTGCCCGGGCTGGCCTTCGACGGCCGGCGCATCGTCAGCTCGACCGAGGCGCTGGCCTTCGAGCGGGTGCCCGAGCACCTGGTGGTGGTCGGCGCCGGGGCGGTGGGCCTGGAGCTGGGCCAGGTCTGGCTGCGGCTGGGCGCCCGGGTGACGGTGGTCGAGATGCTGGATCAGATCGTGCCCTTCGCCGACAAGCTGATGGCGCGCATGCTCGGCCGCGCGCTCGAGGCCCACGGCATGGAGCTGCGCACCGGCAGCAAGGTGACCGCGGCCGAGCCGCAGGGCGAGGGGCTGGCCGTGGAGCTGGCGCTGCACAAGGACGAGAGCGAGAAGCTGGAGTGCGATGCGCTGCTGGTGGCGGTGGGCCGGCGGCCCTATTTCGAGGGGCTGGGCCTGGAGGCGGCCGGGGTGGAACTCGACGAGCAGGGCCGGGTGGCGGTCGATGCGCAGCTGCGCACCAGCGTGCCGGGCATCTGGGCCATCGGCGACCTGGTGCGCGGGCCCATGCTGGCCCACAAGGCCGAGGAGGAGGGCGTGGCCGCGGTCGAGCGCATGGCCGGGCTTGCGGGCCACGTCAACTACGACGCCATCCCGGGCGTGGTCTACACCCACCCCGAGCTGGCCATGGTGGGCCTGACCGAGCGCGAGTGCAAGCAGCGCGGCATCGAGGTGCGCTCGGGGCGCTTCTACTACCGGGCCAACGGCCGCGCCCTGGCCGCCGGCGAGACCGACGGGCTGGTGCAGATCCTGGCCGATGCCGGCTCCGACCGGTTGCTGGGCGTGCAGCTGCTGGGCCCGCAGGCCTCGGAGCTGGTGGCCGAGGCGGTGCTGGCCATGGAGTATGAGGCCAGCGCCGAGGACCTGGCGCGCACCATCCACGCCCATCCCACCCTGGCCGAGGCCACCAAGGAGGCCGCCCTGGCCGTGGACGGCCGGGCCATCCACGCCTGAGCGCACCGAGCATGGAGATCGGTGACTACGACCGCGACACCGATCTGATCGCCGCCTGCCGGCGCGACCGGCGGCCGCGGCTGCGGGTGTGGCAGCCGGAGGGGGTGCAGGTGGTGCTGGGCCTGGGTTCGCGGCCCGAGCGCGAGCTGCATACGGCTGCCTGCCGGGCCGACGGGGTGGCGCTGCTCAGGCGCCGCGGCGGCGGCTGCGCGGTGGTGCTGGAGCCGGGCCAGCTGGTGCTGGCCGCCGCGCTGCACGCGCCCGGGCTGGGCGGCAACCGGGCCTGGTTCGACGCCATCAACGCGGCCGCGATCGCGGCTGTCGAGGCGGTCGGCCTGCCGGCGCCCGAGCGGGCCGGCATCTCGGATCTGGCCCTCGCCGGGCGCAAGGTGGCCGGCGCCAGCTTGCACCGCGGCCGCGACACCCTCTACTACGCCGCCAGCCTGCTCATCGCCCCGCGGGTCGAGCTGATGACCCGCTACTTGCAGCACCCCCCGCGCGAGCCCGCCTACCGCCGCGGCCGCGCCCACGCCGACTTCGTCCGCGGTCTGGCCGAGCACCTCGACCCCCCCGCCATCGCCGCCCTGGCCCCCGACCTCGCCACCGCCCTCCACCCCCGCATCGCCGCGCTGGGCAAGAGCGAGCCGTAGCGGATCGTCCAAGCGCGGCTCGGTTCAGCGGCGGCGTCGGAGGGCGGTGGCCGCGAGCAGCAGGGCCAGGGGCCAGGGGCTGGGGGCGGTGTGGTGGCAGCCGCAGGAGCCGCTGACGCTGTCCGGGGCGGGGTCGCTGCCGGGTGGACTGCTGTCGGTCGCCGGGGCGTCGCCGGCGTCCGGGCCGGCGTCGGTGGGATCCGGGTCGCCGGGATTCGGGTCGCCGGCGTCGGGGCCGGCATCCGATCCGGCGTCGGGGCCGGCATCGGGGCCGGCGTCGGGGCCGGCGTCGGGCTCGGCGGCGCCGCCGCGCTCGATCGCGCCGATGTCGGGCCGGCCGTCGGGCACCCGGCCGGGGGCGTCGTTGATGCCCGGGATGGGCCCGCCGGTGTCGATCAGGGGGCTGCCGGCGGCCGGCCGGAAGTCGCCGGCGGCCGGGTCGGCCAGCTCGGGCGGGCCGTAGCGGCCGTGGGCCTGCAGGCCGGTGGCCTGCTGAAAGGCCTCCAGCGTGTCGTAGCGCTGGCCCAGCCACTTGACGATGGGCGGGCCGCGGCTGGTGTGCCAGGCGTCGAAATCCATGGCCACCGGCGCCAGCAGGCTGTCGCGGCCGTACTCGATGACGTAGCGATGGGCCGCCCACAGGTTGTTCTGCGACCACAGCGGGCCGAAGGGCACGCTGGGCGCCCAGGCCTGGGCGCCGTCGAAGCCGGCGGCCGGCAGGCCGGTGCTGTGGTAGACCAGGATGGGCCCCGAAGAGCCGTTGTTGAGCTTGAGTGCATGGGCCTGGTAGCCGGCCACCAGGGTGCCCACCAGCCAGGTGGGGCCCACCTGGATCGGCGCCAGCGAGACCCCGTTGTGTACCTCCAGGATGCGGTTGTCGACGAAGCGCACGTTGATGCAGGCGCCCTCGGGCTCCAACCCGTCGTCGCCCAGGTGGCGCAGGGTGTTGCCCACCACGTCGGTCTCTGCAGCCAGCTCCGGATCCGGGTCGTCGCTGAACTCGCCGACGTAGATGCCGTTGAAGGGCCCGTCGACCGTGTTGTGGCGCAGCACGTTGCCGCGCCCGCCGCCGGCGCTGATGCCGGAGGCCTCGGCGTTGTGGGCCTTGACCGATTCCCAGGGCCAGGAGAACACGCTGCTGTCGGCGATGCGGTTGTGCTCGACCACGCAGCCGGCCGCGCCGCGGCGCAGCCGCACCCCGGTATTCAGGTTGTGGATGTGGCAGTTGCGCACCCAGACGCGCTGCGCGCCGCGCAGGTCGACGCCGAAGCCGTATTGGTGCGAGCCGTAGTAGCGGATCGCGAAGCCGTCGATGACCACGTCGGCCGCCCCGTCGACCAGCAAGCCGCCGCGGCGGGCGGCCAGGTGTACGGTCGTCGCCGCCGGGTCGGAGCGGTCCGGCAGCCGCAGGTAGACCCGGCCCTGATCGCGGTCGACGAAGAAGCCGCCGGCCAGCACCCCGCTCTGGCCGGGCTGGCCGCCGCTCTCGGCGCGCAGTTCGTCGAGCGCGTGGTAGTCGTAGAGCCGGGTGGCCAGCTCGCTGTCGCCGAAGGCGGCGTACCAGGAGTCGCCGGCATAGGGCGCCCAGTAGATGCCGTCTTCCAACTCCGTCCACTCCACCGCCCCCGACTGGATGGCGGCATCGGCGCCGTCGAGCACCGCGCCCGGCGCGGCCAGGATGACGATGGGATTGTCGGGCGTACCCGAACGGGTCACCGCGACCGCCTCGCGGTAGACCCCGGCGGCTGCGCGCACCACCGTGCCCGGCCCGGCCCGGTCCACCGCCGCCTGTATGCTGCCCAGCGGCTCGGCCTGGCTGCCCGGCCCGCCGTCGTCGCCGCCCGGGGCCACGAAGATCGCCTGTGGCGCCGCCGGCGCCGGCACCGCGTCGACCCGCGTGGTCAGCTCGCCGCTGACCTGCAGCGGTCCGTCGTTGTCCGGATCGCGCAGCGTCAGCCGCAGCGCGTAGCGGGTGGCCGGCTGCAGGAAGAACAGCGAGCCGACGAAGGTATCGCCTGCCGTGCGCAGCAGCCGGTGGCCGGCCCGCCAGTCGCCGCCGTCGCGGCGCAGCTCCAGCTCCACCGCCGCGTCGCCGTCGGCGTCGCCGTCGATGGGCAGCCGCAACCCGGCGAAGCGGAAGTTGGCGTGGACCTCCAGCGCACCGGGCGCAGAGGCGTCCTGGGCTCGGGCCGGCAGCGCCAGCAGCACCGCGGCCATACAAAACACGGGGGTCTTCATGCGGCCAGTATACCACCGCCGCGGCTCGGCTGCCGGCGGAGCGGAGCAAAAGGCGCTCAATCGATGTAGAAGGACAGCCGGGCCATGAAGCCGGGGACGAACTCCGTATAGCCCGGGCGTGCCAGGTAGTCGAGCCGGCCGCCGGTGGACACGGAGAACCACTCGTACTCGTCGCCCAGAAAGAGCCGCAGCCCGAAGGAGAACATCAGGTCGACGCCCCAGCGGTCCGCCCGCTCGCAATCGGCGAAGGCACCGACGCCGGCCTGGGCGTAGAACCACAGAAACAGGTATTCCAGCGCGGGCACGATCCGCAGGTGGTGCATGCCCCGGCCGTCGTGGGCGTAGGCCAGATCGAGCCCGATGCCGACGTGGCTCATCAGCCACGACGAGTCGCCGGCGCCGTCCAGGGTCATCAGCTGCAGCCCGGCATTGTAGAAGCCGGGGCTTTTGAGCCCGCCATGGACGCTCAGGGAGTACGACTCCCAGAAGTCCAGGCTGCGCCCGCTGGCCGGCCCGGCCCAGGCCAGCAGACAAGCGACGCTCAGCATTGCCATCCCGCGCGCCAAACCGCACCTCGTTTCCGGTCGCTGCAGCGCTGCTTCGGCCGATGCCGTTCGTCGCTCGCGTCGGCCGTGGATCCCATGGTGTCCTTCCTTTATACGGCTTTGTCCGTGGTTGAGCCAACAGGTCGTCGTCCGGTCATCTCCGAAAGCCCATCGGGCTGGATGTCGATGCGCCGGTCGGATGGGACTGCACAGCATTGGTCGAGACGCCGACGATCGGACGGGTATCGCCCCGAGTAATCCAGAGCGGATCTCGACCGGCGGTTCTACCCATCGAGGTGGTAAAGTGTCGCGATGGGTCTGTCCGATCCGTTCCGTTTCCGGAGGCCGGGCCCGACCGCGGGCGATCGAGAGCGGCGGCGAAGAAAACACTTGATCTCGGACGGCGTCTGGTCTACAAAGCCGGCCCTGCGTCCCGTGGGCGATTAACTCAGCGGGAGAGTGCTACCTTCACACGGTAGAAGTCGGCAGTTCGAATCTGCCATCGCCCATGCGACCGAGCGAGCCCGGATCGGGCTCGCTTTTTTTGTGGGCCGAGATCCACCGGGAACACCATTTTGGGGCTACAGCGGTTTGACCGGTGCTTCGGCCAGCTTCTATAATGCGCCCAGCCCGCGGGCAGCTTGCCCGCGGCGGAGGGGTGAGCGATGTCCCGATCGACGTCAGTGGTGGCCTGGATGTTGGCGGTTGGGGTTCTGGGTGGGCTGCCCGGCCCGGCCGCGGCCGGTGAGCGGATCAAGATCGCCGTGCTCGATCTGGGCGACAAGGGTGTCGGCGGCGAGGTGGTCTCGCTGCTGCCGGCGGTGATCAGCAAGCAGCTTTCCTCTTACGGTCTGTTCGAGGTGCTGTCGCGCGACGACATCCGCAAGATGCTCAGCCACGAGCAGGATAAGGCCCTGCTGGGCTGCGACGACGCCGGTTGCATGGCCGATATCGGCGGTGCGTTGGGCGCCGAGGCGCTGGTGGCCGGCGACGTCGGCAAGGTCGGCGATGAGTACCTGATCAACCTGCAGCGCATCGCCATCCGCGACGCCCAAGTCGAGAACCGGGCCGCGCGCCAGTTCGAGGGTCCGGCCTCGCAGCTGCTCGAGGAGACCCGGCTGGCCACCCACGCGCTGGTGGCCGATCTGCTCGAGGCCGCCTCGGGCCGGCTGGTGATGAGCGTGTCCGAGGAGGGCGCCGACGTGTCGGTCGACGGCGACGTGGTCGGCACCAGCCCGCTGCAGCCGCTGGAGCTGCCGGCCGGGCCGCACGAGGTGCGCGTCGACAAGAAGGGCTTCGTGACCTGGGCGCGCACGGTCCGGGTCGAGCCGGACGCCAGCGAGGTGCTGGACGTGACCCTGATGCCCTCGGCCAGCTTCATCGCCGCCTACGAGCAGCGCGCCGGTTCGATGCGCCGCTGGGCCTGGATCACCGCGGCCGCCTTTCTGGCCTTCGAGGCCGCGGCGGTGGGCATGCGCATCTACACCTGGCAGGAGATCGATCCCATCGAACGCGACTACAACGACGGCGAGTACCGCGGCCTGGCCCAGGAGGAGTTCTACGACAAGTACCAAGACGACGTGGACCTGGGCGAGACGCTGGACTACACCGCCCTGGGCCTGGGCATCGGCGGCCTGGCGCTGGGCGCCATCAGTCTGTACCTGTTCATCGAGGGCGAGGATCCGGACCGCTACCAGCGCTTCCGATCGACCGCCACCACCACCGCCGCCCTGCTGCCCGACCGGGCCGGTTTCGCGCCGGCGGTCGGCGGCGGCCGGTTCAGCCTGACCTGGGAGTTCTGAGCGCGCAGGGGCCGCAGCCGATCCCGGTCGCTGCTTGGAGGCGAGATGCGGGTACCGAAATGGTCGCTGGTTCTGCTGATGGCGGGGGCGGCCGGCTGCGCCGACTGCGAACGCCGGCAGCCGGAGTCGGTCGACTGGGAGACCCAGAACCTCTACCAGCGCGGCACCCACGCGTTGATGGAGGGCAACTACCGGGCGGCCGAGAAGGAGCTGCGCAAGGTGCTGGCCCGCGACGAGTCGCACTCGACCGCCCGCACCAAGCTGGCCCGGGCGCTGGAGAAGAGGGCCGAGGCCGAGCCGCTGCTGGCCGAGCGGCTGCTGGGCGAGGCGGTCGAGCTGCTCGGCCAGGCAGCCCGGCGCCGGCCGACCAGCGCGGTGGTCTGGAGCGCCCTGGCCCGGGTGGCGCGCAAGGCCGGCCGGCCCGACGAGGCCATCCGGGCCCTGCGGCGGCTGCATCAGCTCGACCCGGCCAACACCGCCACGCTGGTCGAGATCGCCGCCATCCAGCGCGAGGCCGGCCGGACCGAAGCCGCCGAGAAGACCTACCGCGACGGCATCGCCGCCGACGACGGGCCGTTGCGGCTGGCCTATGCCCGGGTTCTGTTGGACCGGGGCGAGCAGGAGCGGGCCGGCGAGCTGTTGAGAACGATCGTCGCCTGTCCCGAGCCCGACGAAGAGCTGGAGCGGCCGCCGCCCTGTCCGACCCAGGCCTACTACGAGGCCCAGGACGAGCTGGCCACGCTGGCGGTGCAGCGCGGCGATCTGAAAGAAGCGCGTGCGATTTACGAGGGTCTGGTGGAGCTGTTTCCCGACGACTACATGGTCTGGGAGATCTTGGCGGCCATGGACGAGAAGGCCGGCCGCCACCAGGCGGCCGAGGCCAAGTACCGCAAGAGCCTGGCCGTCGACCGCAGCCACATGTCGGGCTGGCGCGGCCTGGGCCGCTGCCTGATAGCCCAGGGAGAGATGGAGGACGCCGCCTTCGCCTTCCGCAAGGCCGACCGTTTTCTGTCCGACAGCCCGGCCCAGGCGCTGGAGATGGCCGACGAGCTGGTGCAGCTCGGCGAGCGCAGCTGGGCCCGGTCGCTGCTCGAGCGGGCCGCGATCCTGAGCCGCGGCGACGCCGAACTCAAGCGGGCGGTGCAGGCCAAGCTGGACGGCTTGGCCGCCGCCACCGCCGACGGCGCCGCCGGCGCTGACGGGGCCGGCGGCGACCGCCCCGCGACCGGAAACCAGGACACCCCGAGCGAGCCATGAGAGACCGATTGCGAAGCGCGGTGGCCGAAGCGCTGCAGGACCGGTTCGGCCTCGCCGCCGATGATTTGCCCGACTTCAGCGTCGAGCCGCCCAAGCAGGAAGCCCACGGCGATCTGGCGGTCAACGCGGCCATGATGCTGGCGCGCCGGCTGCGCCGGCCGCCGCGCGAGATCGCCCAGACCACCGCTGAGGCGGTGGCCGGAATGGACTTCGTCGAGCGGGTCGAGGTGGCCGGGCCGGGCTTCATCAACGTGTTCATCAACGCGGCCGCCTGGCAGACGCTGCTGCCGCGGATCCTGAGCGCCGGTGCGGACTACGGCCGCTCGCCGGCGGTGGCCGGCCCGGCGGTGATGGTCGAGTTCGTCTCGGCCAACCCCACCGGCCCGTTGCACTTCGGCCACGGCCGCGGCGCGGTGGTGGGCGACGTGTTGGCAGGGCTGTTGGAGTTCGCCGGCCATCGGGTGCGGCGCGAGTTCTACGTCAACGACGCCGGCCGTCAGGTGCGCAACCTGGCCTTGTCGCTGGTGTGGTGGCTGCGGCGCGACGCCGGTCGGGAGACGGACTTTCCCGAGGACGGCTACCGGGGCGACTACGTGGCCGCGTTGGCGCGCTCGGCGCCGGCGGAGCTGGCGGACTTCGCGCCCGAGGCGCCGAGCGAGGAGCAGCTGCGGGCGCTGGAGCGCTGGGCGGTGGCGGCCATGCTGGACGACATCCGCGCCGATCTGGAGGCTTTCGGCGTACGGATGGACGGCTTCGCCTCGGAGCGCGAGCTGCTGCGCTCCGGCCGTGTCGAGCAGATGCTGGCGCTGTTGGCCGAGCACGGAGCGGTCGAGCAGCGCGAGGGCGCGCGCTGGTTCAGCTCCGAGGACTACGGCGACGAAAAGCCCCGGGTGCTGATCAAGTCCAACGGCGATCTGACCTACTTCGCCACCGACGTCGCTTACCACCTGGACAAGATCGAGCGCGGTTACGGCCGGCTGATCAACATTTGGGGCGCCGACCACCACGGCTACGTGCCGCGCATGAAGGCCGCGCTGCAGGCGCTGGGCCAGCCACCCCAGGCGCTGGACGTGGTGCTGGTGCAGATGGTCAGCCTGGTGCGTGAGGGCCAGCCGGTGGTGCTGAGCAAGCGGGCCGGCGCGATCACCACCCTGCGCCAGGTCTACGAGGAGGTCGGCTGCGACGCGGCCCGCTTCTTTTTCCTGCTGCGGGGCACCGACAGCCAGATGGAGTTCGACCTCGAGCTGGCCAAGCGCAACAGCCTGGACAACCCGGTGTTCTACGTCCAGTACGGCCACGCCCGGCTGACCCGCTTGCTGGAGCGGGCGGCCGAGCGGGGAATCGCGGTGCCCGATGCCGGGCAGGCAGCCGCGGTCGACCTGGCGCCGCTCGAGCGGGCCGAGGAGCTGCGGCTGATCAAGCGCATGGCCGATTTCGCCGAGGTGGTGCGCCGGGCGGCTGAAAGCCGCTCGCCGCACCAGCTGGTCTACTACCTGCAGGATCTGGTGGCCGGCTTCCACTCCTACTACACGGCCACCAAGAAGGACGACCCGATCCTCAAGGGGGATCCGCCGCGGGTGCAGGCCCGTCTGATCCTGGTGCTGGCCCTGCGCCAGGTGTTGCGCAACGCGCTAGGGCTGCTGGGCGTCAGCGCCCCGGACCGGCTCGAGCTACCCGCAGCCCAGGAGGACGAGACACCATGAGCGCGGCGCAGACCCCCAGCGACGGGGGCAAGACGCTGTTCTGGATGTCGGCGCTGATCCTGGGCGGGCTGCTATTCGCCGCCGGGGTGATGGTCGGTCGAGCCACGGCGCCGGACGCCGAGCCGCAAACCGCCGACCCGCTGGCGCGGCTGGACGAGCGCGACCGGGGAGCGGTGGCCGACGAGCAGGCGCTGACCTTTCCCAAGGCGCTGAGCGACCCGCCGGCCGAGCCGCAGCCGACCGTGGTGCCGGATGCCGGCCGGCCTGAACCGGCGGCGGTCGCCGCCGGGGAGCCCGAACAAAAGCCCGAAGTGGACGACGGCCCGGACGATGGAGCGGACGATGGAACGGACGATGGAACGGACGATGGAACGGACGATGGAACGGACGAGGCCGATTTCACCGTGCAGCTGGCCTCGTTCCGTCGAGCCGACCAGGCCGCCGGGCTGGTCGAGCAGCTGCGCCAGAGCGGGCTGGTCGAGGTGCGGGTGGTCTCAGGTGAGGTGGAAGGGCAGGGGACCTACTACCGGGTGCGGGTGGGTCACTTCGCCGAACGCCAGCAGGCCGAGCTGTTCATGGTGCAAAACGGGTTCGACGGGCTGGTGATCCGCTCGACCGACTGATCGATCAGTCTTCCTGCAGCCACTTGTCGATCTGGCCGTCGCCGTCCTCGTCGAGGCCGACGCGGTCGATCTTGCCCTCGCTGTAATACTCCCAGCGGTCGACCCGGCCGTCGAAGTCGCGGTCGCGCTCGGTGCGCGAGATGACGCCGTCGTCGAAGAACTTCCAGTAGTCGGGCTTGGAGTCGAAGTTGAAGTCGTACTCCTGGCGGACCTTGGCGCCCTTCTGGTAGAAGGTGGTCACGTCGAAGCGGCCGTCGAAGTCGAGGTCGAGTTCGTCCTTGACGGTCTCGCCGCGGAAGTTGAAGTAGCGCCGGATGTCGACCTTGCCGTCGAAGTTGAAGTCCCACTCCTTGCGCACCAGGCTCTCGCGGGTCTGGCCGGGGTTGTCGGGGTCGGCCATCTGGCCGTAGGTGGCCCATACGTCCGGCTTGTTGTCGTGGTTCAGATCGAACTGCTTGACCTGTTCGCCGTCGCCGGCCGGGCTCTGGCCCGCAGGCCCGCCACCGCCGTCCGCGGCCGCCTGGTCCTGCGGCTGGGCGCGATCCGGCTTGTCTGGCGACGAGGCGCAGGCAGCCATCCAGCAACCGGTGGCCACCAGCAAACAGACGACGATGGTACGAGCGCGCAACGTCTTCACGATCCGACTCCCTGGGAGACGAAGCCCCCGGCCTGGCTCATTCCGTTCGCGTACGGTCATGTGGATCGCCAGTATAGGGTTCGGCCCGCCGCCGGTTCAAGCAAAAAGGCATCGCCTGGGCAAGGTCTCGGATTGGTAAGACTTTTTTCGACATCCAAAAGTAGCTGTAATTCGTACCATTTCTTGACAATATATATAATGACATGTATGGTGTGGCAGTCAAACGGGCGGCCCGCCGCCGCCGGACTCGCGCGGAGGAACCGATGGCTCGCAAGAAGATCTCCACCACGGTCTACATCACCCAGGAGCAGAACGAGAAGCTCAAGCTGCTCAACCAGAAGACCAAGGTACCGGTCGCGGAGTACATCCGCGAGGGGATCGACATGGTCCTCGAGCGGCACAAGGAGCTGCTGCCCGGTCAGATGTCGCTGGTCGACGAGGGTTGAGGACGCGATCCATGGGACGCATCCTGGTCACCGGCGGGGCTGGTTTCATCGGTTCACACCTGTGCCAACGGCTGGTCGAGGCCGGCGAGCGGGTGATCTGCGCCGACAACCTGATCACCGGCGACGTGCGCAACATCGAGCACCTGTTCGGCCACGAGCGCTTCGAGGTGCTCAAGCTCGACGTAACCCAGTTCATCCACGTGCCGGGTGCGCTCGACGCGGTGCTGCACTTCGCCTCGCCGGCCAGCCCGGTCGACTATCTCAAGCTGCCCATCCAGACGCTGAAGGTCGGTGCCCTGGGTACCCACAAGGTGCTGGGCCTGGCGCGCGAGAAGAAGGCTCGGGTGCTGCTGGCCTCGACCTCCGAGGTCTACGGCGATCCGCAGCAGCACCCCCAGCGCGAGAGCTACTGGGGCCACGTCAACCCGATCGGCCCGCGCGGGGTCTACGACGAGGCCAAGCGCTTCGCCGAGGCGCTGGTGATGGCTTACCACCGTGCCCACGGCGTCGACACCCGCATCGTGCGCATCTTCAACACTTACGGCCCGCGGATGCGCGCCGGCGACGGGCGGGTGGTGCCCAACTTCATCCTGCAAGCGCTGGCCGGTCAGGACCTGACCGTTTACGGCGACGGCAGCCAGACGCGCAGCTTCTGCTATGTCGACGACCTGATCCGCGGCATCCTGCTGGCGCTCGAGCACGGCGACGACGACCCGGTCAACCTGGGCAACCCGCGCGAGACCACCATCGCCGAGTTCGCCGAGGCGGTCATCCGGGCCACCGGCTCCAGCGCCGGCATCGTCCACCAGCCGTTGCCGGTCGATGACCCCCAGGTGCGCCAGCCGGACATCACCCGGGCGCGCGAGCTGTTGGGCTGGGAGCCGACGATCGATCTGGCCACCGGGCTCGAGCGCACCATCGACCACTTCCGCCGGAAGGAGTCGGCATCATGAGGGTCCTCGTCACCGGCGGGGCCGGTTTCATCGGCTCCCACGTGGCCCAGGCCTTCGCCGCCGCCGGCCACGAGGTGTTGGTGGTCGACGACCTGTCGACCGGCCAGCGCGCCAACCTGCCCGCCGGGGTCGACTTCGAGCAGCTCGACGTGCGCGCGCCAGCGCTGCAGGCGCTGATCGAAAAGCAGCGGCCGCAGGTGATCGCCCACCTGGCCGCCCAGATCGACGTGCGCAATTCGGTGGCCGACCCGGTCTTCGACGCCGAGGTCAACGTGGTCGGCACGGTGCGGCTGGCCCGGGCGGCCGCCCGCGTCGACTGCGGCAGCATCCTGTTCGCCTCGACCGGCGGCGCCATCTACGGCGAGCAGGACGTGTTCCCGGCGCCCGAGAACCATCCGCTGCGACCGGTCAGCCCTTACGGCACCGCCAAGCTGTGCGCCGAACACTATCTGGCCACCTTCGAACGGCTGGGCGGGCCGCGGGCCTGCTGCCTGCGCTTCGCCAACGTCTACGGCCCGCGCCAGGATCCCCACGGCGAGGCCGGGGTGGTGGCCATTTTCGCCCGCCGCCTGCTCGACGGCGGCCAGCCGGTGATCTACGGCGACGGCGGCCAGACCCGCGACTACGTCTACGTCGAGGACGTGGCCCGCGCCCATTTGCTGGCGGTCGAGCAAGGCGCCGCGGGAACCTTCAACATCGGCACCGGCATCGAGACCGACGTCAACCGGCTGGCCGCGCTGCTGGCCCAGGCCTGCGGCCGTTCGGTCGCGCCGCGCCACGAGCCCGAGCGGCCGGGCGAGCAGCGGCGCTCCAGCGTCGACCCCGGCCGGGCCGCCGAGCAGCTCGGCTGGCGGCCGCGGGTAGAGCTGGCTGACGGCCTGGCGCGCACGGTGGAGTTCTTCAGCCAGCAGGCGGAGGGCTGACATGGCGGCGCGCGATGTCCGTTCGGCGCCGCGTTGCTGGGGGCCGCGGCTGTGGTGGCTGGGCTTGCTGGTCGGCCTGGTGGCGGCCTACTTCGTGCTGCGCAACTTCACCATGGGTTACTGGACCTTCCTGGTGGCCCTGGCCGCCTTCGCCACCGCCGGAGCGCTGGGCGGGCGGTTCGCCGGCGATTGGATCGACCGCCACCACCGCACCGAGCGGGGCCTGCTGCGCCAGGAGCGCCGGCGCGCCCGGGCGCTGCACAAGTGGCTGCGCAAGGTGCTACGTCGCCACGGCGACAAACTGGAAGCCGATGTGTTGCGCCGCCGGCTGGAGAGCGGCATCCAGGAGCTGGGCGCGGCGTTGCGCGACAGCGAGCGCGATCGGGGAAGCCTGATCGAGTTGCGCCGGGGCATGGAGGAGTTCGCCGAGGAGCATCTGACACGCTTCAAGAAGAGCGCCGTGCGCGAGTACATCGAGTCGATCGGGATGGCGGTGCTGATCGCGCTGGCGCTGAGGGCCTTTGTCATCGAGGCCTTCCAGATCCCGTCGCAGTCGATGGTGCCGTCGCTGCGGGTCGGCGATCACATCTTCGTCAACAAGCTGGCCTACGGGGTGCGGCTGCCGCTGCTGCCGCTGCACCTGGGCGACTGGCGCATCCCGGCGGTGGCCCTGTTCCAGTGGGGCATGCCCGAGCCGGGCGACGTGATCGTGTTCATCACCCCGGAGAACGAGTCGGAGGACTACATCAAGCGGGTGGTGGCGGTGGGCGGCGATACCGTCGAGCTGCGCGACGGGGTGGTCTATGTCGACGGCAATCCGTACCGCCTGGACGACCGCGGCCCGACACCCTACCGGCAGCTCGACGAGCAGGGCCGGTTCCAGGGACGGGTGTCGGCCGAGAGCTTCAGCGAGCAGATTCCCGATGCCGCGCACCCCATCCTGCGCAAGCGCTGCAGCAGCGACCGCGACTGCCGGCTGCAGCTCGGCACCGACTGCGACCACAGTACCGGGTTGTGCCGCCAGCCGGCGTTCGGTCCCTACCGGGTACCCGACAACCAGGTCTTCGTCATGGGCGACAACCGCGACAACAGCCGCGACAGCCGGGTCTGGGGCTCGGTGCCGTTCGCCTTCATCAAGGGCCGGGCCGAGTTCATCTGGTGGTCCTACCGGGAAGGAGAGGTGCGATGGGATCGCATGTTCAGCGCCATCCGCTGAGCCCAGCCGCCGGCCTGCGGCTTCAGCTGGGCGGTGAGGCCGGCAAGGTAAACTTCTTCAGCTTGTTCCTGCTGCTGCTGCTGGCGGCGGCGATCTACCTCGGGGTGATGCTGGTGCCGCCCTACATCGATCACTACAAGTTCGAGGAGAAGCTGGCGGCGGTGGCCAACATGGCCCACCGGGTCAGGGACGACGATCACCTGCGCCGGGAGATCGACAACGAGCTGGAGCACCTGGGCATGACCCTGCCCCACGATGCGATCGAGATCGAACGCGACCCGGCCCACGGCAAGTGGTTGCGCATCTCGGCGCGCTACATCCGCCAGGTCGAGCTGGTGCCTTTCGGCAGCACCATCGACCTGGAGTTCACCTCCGACATCATGGAGCATCTCTGAGCTGAAGCCCCCAGGGGGACTTCAGCCGAGGCTTGGCGGGAGCGCTGCGGTGGGCCGGTGCTGCATTCTGGGCGGTTGGTTGATCGATCCGGCCCGGCGGCTGGACGGGCGGGCCGAGGTGGTCATCGCCGACGAACGCATCGCCGCGGTCTGCCCCCCAGGCGATCCGGCCGCCGCGCCGCGCGCCGGCGACCGGGTGGTCGACGCCGGCGGGCAGTGGGTGCTGCCGGGCCTGGTCGACTGCCACGTCCACCTGCGCGATCCGGGGATGCCCGAGGCCGAGACCGTGGCCAGCGGCACCCGGGCCGCGGCCGCCGGCGGCTTCTGCGAGGTGACCTGCATGCCCAACACCCGACCGCCGCTGGACCGGCCCGCGGTGGTGCGGCGGTTGCTGGCGGTGATCGAACGCAGCGCGGCGGTGCGGGTGCGGGTGGCGGCCGCGCTGTCGACGGGGCTCGAGGGGCGAGAGCCGGCCCCGCTGGAGGCCCTGCTCGACGCCGGCGCGTACTGCCTGAGCGACGACGGCCGCGGTACGGTCGAACCGGCGGTGCTGGCGGCCGCGCTGCGGTTGGCGGCTCGGCGCGACCGGCCGGTGTTGGTGCACCCCGAGGACCACTCCCTGAGCGCCGGCGGAGTGGTGCGCGCCGGGCCGGTGGCCCGCCGGCTGGGGCTGTCCGGCATCTCGGCCGCGGCCGAGCGGGTGCGGGTCGAGCGCGACATCCGGCTGGCCGCGCGCTGCGACGGGCGGCTGCACCTGCAGCACCTGAGCACCCGCGGCGCGCTCAATGCGGTGCGCCGGGCCAAGCGGGCCGGCCTGGCCGTGACCTGCGAGGCCACACCGCACCACCTGCTGCTGTGCGACCGCGACCTGCTCGGCGCCGGGCCCGCGGGGCCGGACCCCGACCTGAAGATGAACCCGCCGCTGGGCCGGCCGGCCGAGCAAGCGGCGCTGCGGGCGGGGTTGGCCGACGGCACCATCGACGCGCTGGCCACCGACCACGCACCGCATACCCGGGCGGCCAAGGCGGTCGGCTTCGCGCGGGCGCCCTTCGGCGTGATCGGCCTGGAGACCGCCCTGGGCGCGGCCCTGTGGCTGGTCGAGCAAGGGGTCATCGACCGGCGGCGGGCGGTGGAGCTGCTGACCAGCGGGCCGGCCCGGGTGCTGGGCCTGGACGCCGGCACGCTGGCGCCCGGCCGGCCGGCCGATGTGACCCTGGTCGATCCGCGGGCCCGCTGGCGGGTCGATGCGCAGGCCTTCCACTCGCAGTCGACCAACACGGCCTTCGCCGGCTGGACGCTGCCGGGCCGGGTGGTGCGCACCCTGGTCGCCGGCCGTCAGGTCTACGTGCAATCTTCATCGCCATGAGGAGCCCAGCATGAGCCAGGAGCTGTTCGACGCCATCCTCGAACAATTCGGCGCCGGGGCCTACGAGGCCGAGGTGCGCGCGGCGCGGGCGGAGTATTTCGAGCGGCTGGCAGACATGCGCGAGGACGATCCGTCCTACGAGCGGCTGACCCAGTGCTTCCTGTACTGGTATGTCATCGACCGGCCGCTCGACGGCGGCGACGAGACGCCGCTGCAGCGCTTCGCCGGCGGGCTGGGGCGCGACGATCCCCGGCGGCGGGCCTGCGCCGAGCTGGCCGCCAGCGTGCACGGCCTGTTCGAGGTGCTGCGGCTGGGCCCGGGCGGGGCGCAGCTGCGCGAGCTGTTTACGCTGGAGCCGTTGCGGGTCAGCGAGCGGCGGCAGCTGGCCGGGCTCGAGCGCGGCGATGTGCTCGAGGCCCGGTTGGTGCCCATCGGCGACCGGCTGGTGTTTGCCAGCGGCGCTTTCGTGCACCAGCCGCGCGCCGCCGGCGCCCTGATCCGGCGTGCGGTGACCCGCGCCCGCCAGCAGGGCCGACCCGCGCCCGACGCGCTGATGGCGCAGCTGCGGGCGCTGGCCTTTCGCTACATCGATCGCTTCCGCGAGCGGGTGCCGGTGGAGAAGGTTTACGGCGAGTTGGAGGGCTGAGGCTCAGCGGCCGCCGGCGCCGCCGGACAGGGCCTGCAGGGCTTGACCCATCTCCTGCAGGTGGGCCGCCGGCAGGCGGATGGACTGCACCAGCCGGCCGCCGCGGGTGTCGATGCTCCAGAACATGCCCGATTCGGCCTCGGCCAGTTCGATGGCGTCGGCCGGCAAAGCGCCCGAGGCGCCGAGCGAGGCCACCACGAAGCGCGCCAGCGACATGAACATGAAGCCGCCGGCGCCCTCGAGCAGATCGCCGGCGGCGTTTTTGAACGCCGGCGCCTGCAGCAGCCCCTTGGCCCCGGCGTCCTCGGCCAGCCGATCCAGGGTGATCTTGACGTCGGCCTCGGCCCGCTTGCCGATCGCCAGCACCAGCACGTCGCCCTTGACCGCGGTGATCATGCGCAGGCCGTCGCCGCCGTAGACCTGGCGCATGGCCTTGGCCTGCTGGGGCGGCAGCGCATCGAGGTCCATGATGATCCGGGTCTCGTCCAGCGCCACCCCGGCGTGCTCGCCGATCCGCTCGGGGCCCTCGACCCGGGCCCGCAGCCCGAGCATGCCGCCGTCCTCGCCCCGGTACCACTCGCCCACCAGGCCCATCAGCTCATCGATGGCCTTTCGGGCCCGCTCGCCATCGGTCACCCGGATCAGCTCGATCAGCCGCAGGCCGCCGGGGCCGCCCAGATCCTCGATCGCCGCCATCTCGTCGCCGATGAGATCGAACCACTCACCGATGAGCTCGGTCGTCTCGTCGCCGGGTGGGGTGGCGCTCAGCTTCTCGATGGCCGTCAGGGTGAAGGCCTTCAGATCGTCTTTGAAGGGCTGCCACTGTACGTCGAAGGCCATGGCCAGAAAGCAGTCGCCCGGCAGGGCGCGGGCCAGCTTCAGCTCGGCCGAGTCGTTCTGGGCCGCCAGCAGCTGGGCGAAGGCGGTCTCGGGCTCGGGCGTCGCGGTCAGGTGCAGCACGGCCGCGTCCGGCTCGGCGCCCAGCGCCAGGCCCACCGTGGCGGTCTGGTTGAACAAGGCGAAGACCTTGTCGACCATCCAGTCCATGATCCAGCCCATGGCCTCGGGGTCGGGCATGCCCGGGGTACGGTTCTGCTGCAGGCCCATCTTGATTTGCTGCTTGATGCCCTGGGGCATCATGGCCAGCTGCATGGCGAAGGCGTCGCGAATGTGGTCCAGCCGCAGGCCGGCTGCCACCCCTGCCGCCGGGGCGCCGGCGCGCAGCCGCTCGAGCAGCAGCGGGGCGCCGGTCTTCAGCGTGTCGCGGGCCGGGGCCACCAGGGCGGTGGGGCCTGCGAAGCGCACGAACATCTTCTGCTCGACCTTCTTCTGCGGCTTCGAGGCGTCGCTGCCGCTCTCGAACACGGCGTAGGTGTCGAGCACCTGGCGCGACAGCGCGTGGATGCCGTCCTCGGCGCCCTGGTGCTTCCAGGTGGGCTCGAGCGCGGCCAGCACGGCTTTCTGGCCCTTGGTGGTCACCGCCACCACCGCGGCCTTGGGGTGCTTGTTGGGATCGAGCAGCAGCACCCCGGCCGGCTTGGACAGGTCGACCACGCTGGTGTCCTTGAGCCCCAGCTCGATCAGGCCGGAGCGGATGGCCTGGCCGATGGCGCCGCTGGGCACCGGACCGGCCTTGGCGCCCAGCTGCTCCAGCCGGCCGACGGTCTGCTCGGGGTTGCCGGCCACCGCCCAGCCGAGCACCACCTTGGGCACCTCGGCCGCCGGCGGCAGGCCCACCGGGCCGGCCTTGGCCTGAATGGGCTCACCGGCTTGATCCTCTTTGTCATCCGGGCAGCCGACCAGCAGCAGCGAGGCGGCCAGCAGACAGAGCGACGTTCGAATGGCGCTGCGCATTGAAACACCCTCCCTCGAGTGCGATGAAGCGAATCCGACGAGGCCGCAATATACGCCAGGGGTCGCGTCGCTGGCAAATGCTCGATCATGGAAAACAGGTCATTGACATCATGTCGCCATTACATTATGATGGTATCGAGTGTAAAAGAGGAGTGACTCGATGATCAGGGCGCAGATTCAGTTCGATGAAAAGCAGTACGAGAGGATCCGCGAGATCGCTCACCGGAATCGGGTTTCCATCGCCGAGGTGGTCAGGCGGCTGGTGTCCGAGGGACTGACTGGGGAGGGATTCGAGAGCGAGTCGAATGCGGCTGCCGAGTTGTTGAAGCTGGCAGGCATCGGCAGCAGCGGTATAGAGGATCTGGCCCGCCGGCACGACGACTATCTGGCAGAGGACTTCGATCGATGAAGACCGTATTCGTCGACACCTCGGGACTGCTCCCACTGCTGGATCGTTCGAACCCTGAACGCGAAAAACTGATCGAGACGGTGACCGAGCTGGCCGAGCAGCGTGCCAGGTTGGTCACCACCAACTACGTTTTCGTCGAGACGGCCGCGCTGGTGCGCGATCGCCTGGGCGTAGCTCCCTTGCGCGCTCTCGGCGGTGTGCTCGAGCGGGACTTCGATTTGATCTGGATCGACGAAGGCCTGCATCGTATGGCCTGGGAGCTGGTTGTACGTGAAGGGCGCAAGGGGCCGAGCCTGGTCGACTGGGTGTCCTTTCTGGCGATGCGCGATCGGAACATCGAAACCGCACTGGCGTTGGATCGACACTTCAGGACCCAGGGCTTCGCGACCTTGCCCTGAAAGGTGGAATCCGCAGCGCGAGGAGGCTCGTGGTGGACTGGTGGTGGGTGGCGGTCGGTTTCGTGGCGGCGTATCTGCTGGGCTCGGTCAACACTTCGATCCTGGTCAGCCGGTTGGCCGGCCGCGGCGATGTGCGCCGGGCGGGCTCGGGCAACCCGGGCGCGACCAATACGCTGCGGCTGCTGGGCCGCGGCTGGGCGCTGGCCGTGCTGGCGATCGACGCCGGCCGCGGCGCCGGGGTGTTCCTGCTGGCCGCCTGGCTGCTGGACGGGCCCTGGCAGCCCTACGCGGTGGCCATCGGCGTGGTGCTGGGCAACCTGCTGCCGGTCTTCCACCGCTTCCGCGGCGGCAAGGGCGTGGCCACCACCCTGGGCCTGTACCTGGCCATCGCCCCGGCCGCCGCCGGGCTGGGCCTGGCGGTCTGGCTGGCGGTGGTGGCGCTGACCCGCTACGCCTCGCTGGGCTCGCTGTGCCTGGCGGCCGCCTACCCGGGCTGGCTGGCGCTGTTGGACCGCGGCTGGGGTGCCATCGCTCTGGGCCTGGTCATGATCGCGGTGGTGGCCGTCACCCACCGGGCCAACATCGGCCGCCTGCTGGCCGGCGAGGAGCACAAGGTCGGCGCTGACAAGGCTGACAAGAAAGAGGCTCCGCCACCAAGGGGTGTCGACGAATAGTCTGTTCCGAGTCAGCGCTGAATCAAAGCCCCAACCAAGAACCAAGAACCAAGAACGAAGAACCAAGAACGAAGAACGAACCCCTCTCGACAGGTACCCCAGGCCGAACACCGACTTCAGTCGAGATCCTCGAGCAGGCTCTCGAGCTCGCGGATGCGCTGGCGCAGCTCGGCGATCTCGCCCTCGACCGCGGCCCGGGTCAGCCGCCTGCCGGGCCGCGGCCCGGCCGCCGGCCGAGCGGCCATGCGGGTGGCGCCGGCGTCGACCTGCTCCTGCGCCGATCGCGCCGCTGGCGCGTCTCTCGGGTCCGACTCGCGCCACACCTGGTGCACCGGCCGGCTTTCCGAGTCCGAGTTCGATCCCGAGCAGGAGTCCGAGCCAGGGTCCTCGCGCGGGGCCGGGCCGGACACCGCGGTGACCGCGGTCGGCTCGTCCTCGTCGAGGCCGGGTACGGTGATCTCCCCATCCAGGGCGGTGACCGCATTCAGGTCGAAGGGCGGGGCCTCGGTCACCTCGACGGCGTCGAACAGCTCGACGCACAGCGCCTCGATCACTTCGAGCTGATCGGCGGCGAAGACCCAGGCGTGGCCGTTCCACTTGCCGCGCAAGGCGTGGGCCCGGCTGGCGAAGGCCTGGGCATGGGGCACGATGACCACCAGCTTGTCGGCACCGCGCGTGATGGTAGCTTTCCGGGTCCCGGCCATGCTCGCCCCTTTCAGCGACGAGCATAGCCCAGCGGGCGGCGGATGGGAATCAGCCGATGACCTGCACCAGCATCGCCATCTGGGCGTGCAGCCGGTTCTCGGCCTCGTCGAAGACCACCGACTGCGGCCCGTCGATCACCTCGTCGGTGATCTCCTCGCCGCGGTGGGCCGGCAGGCAGTGCAGCACCACGGCGTCGTCGGCCGCCTTGGCCAGGGCGGCGGCATTGAGCTGGTAGGGCTGCATGTCGGCCGCCCGCTTCGCCTTTTCGTCCTCCTGGCCCATGCTGGCCCAGACGTCGGTGTAGACGGCGTCGGCACCGGCCAGCGCGGTGCCGGTGTCGTAGCCCACCGACAGCTCGGCCCCGGTCTCCTCGGCGTCCAGCCGGGCCTCGGCCAGCACCTGCTCGTCCGGCTCGTAGCCCTCGGGCACGGCCAGGTTCAGGTGCATGCCGGCCTTGGCGCAGCCGTAGAGCAGCGAGTGGGCCACGTTGTTGCCGTCGCCCAGAAAGGCCATCTTGCGCCCGCGCAGCTCACCCTTCTTCTCGCGCACGGTCATCAGGTCGGCCAGCACCTGGCAGGGGTGCAGCCGGTCGCTCAGGCCGTTGATCACCGGGACCGTGGCCGCTGCGGCCAGCTCGACCACGTGCTGGTGGGAGAAGGTACGGGCCATGATGGCGTCGCAGTAGCGCGACAGGGTGCGGGCGATGTCGGCGGTGGACTCGCGCTTGCCCAGCTGGATGTCGCTGGGGCCCAGGTAGATGGCGTGGCCGCCGAAGCGGTGCATGCCGGCCTCGAACGACACCCGGGTGCGCAGCGAGGGCTTCTGGAAGATCAGCGCCAGGTTCTTGCCGCGCAGCAGCACGGTCTGCTGGCCGCGGTGGACCATGCGCTTGAGCTCGGCGGCCGTGTCCAGGATCTGGAAGAAGGCCTCGACCGACAGATCGTGCAGCGAGACCAGGTGGTGGCCCTTGAGCGAGACGGTCATGGTATACCCCTCAGCCGAGCTTCTGGCCGATAAGATCGGCCAGGGTGGGGCTGCCGGCGTCTTCCAGATCGTAGAAGACACGCATCGACGGCTTGCCGATCTCGATCACCCGGGTCAGGTCGATGGGCGTGCCGAACAGCACCAGGTCGCAGTCGGCCGCGTCGATGGTGGCCTTCAGGTCGGCCAGCTGCTGGTCGCTGTAGCCCATGGCCGGCACCAGCGTGGTCATGTGGGGGTACTTGTCGAAGGTGTCGGCGATCGAGCCGACCGCGACGCCGCGCGGGTCGATCACCTCGGCCGCCTCGTACTTCTGGGCCGCCAGCACGCCGGCGCCGTAGGCCATCTCGCCGTGGGTCAGGGTGGGGCCGTCCTCGATCACCAGCACCCGCTTGCCGCGCACCTCCTCGGGCCGCTCGACCCTGAACGGCGAGTTGCAGCGCACCACCTGGGCGCCGGGGTTGACCTGGCGGATGTTGGCCTCGACCTGCTCGATGTCCTGCGGCCGGGCCGAGTTGATCTTGTTGATCACGGCCACGTCGGCCATGCGCAGGTTGGCCTCGCCGGGGTGGTAGGTCAGCTCGTGGCCGGCCCGGTGCGGGTCCACCAGCACGATGTGGAAGTCGCTCTGGTAGAAGGGCAGGTCGTTGTTGCCGCCGTCCCAGATGATGACGTCGGCCTCCTGCTCGGCCTGGCGCAGGATCTTCTCGTAGTCGACCCCGGCGTAGACCACCGCGTCGCGCTCGATGTGCGGCTCGTACTCCTCGCGTTCCTCGATGGTGCAGTCGTGCTTGTCCAGGTCCGCCAGCTCGGCGAAGCGCTGCACCTCTTGTTTGACCAGATCGCCGTAAGGCATGGGGTGGCGGATGGCGACCACCTTCTTGCCCAACTCGCGCAGCGTATCGACCACGTAGCGGGTGGTCTGGCTCTTGCCCACACCGGTGCGCACCGCGCAGACCGACAGCAGCGGTTTGGACGAGCGGATGGCGGTGGCCTTGTGGCCCAGCAGCTTGAAGTCGGCCCCGGTGGCCAGCACCCGCGAGGCCTTGTGCATCACGTCCAGGTGCTTGACGTCGGAGTAGGAGAAGGCCACCTCGTCGACGTCGTGCTCGCGGATGATTTCCTCGAGCGCATCCTCCTCCAGGATGGGGATGCCTTCCGGGTAGAGCTTGCCGGCCAGCGCGGCCGGGTAGGTCCGGCCCTCGATGTCCGGGATCTGGGTGGCCGTGAAGGCGACCACCTGGTAGCGCTCGACGTCCCGGTAATAGGTATTGAAGTTGTGGAAATCCCGCCCCGCGGCACCCATGATGACGACTTTGACCCGATCCATGAATCCTCCGAAAAAAGCGAGTGTTATCCCGTCTCAGCGAGAGTCGGCCACCCGCACATAGCCGATGGCGCAACGCTTGTCAAGCGGCGCTGGCGCCGGGTCGCGGCTGTGGTACGATGTGGCCGTCCCAATGCAGCCGAGGGTTGCGCATGCGCCTGACTCCCGAGCAGAAACGATACATCCGCGAGCACCACGGCCGCATGGCCGTGCGCACCATGGCCGGCCATCTGGGCATCAGCCCCAAGCAGGTGCGCCAGGCCCAGCGCGAGCTGGGCCTGGTGGCCGCCGAGGTGGCCGAGCGCCGGGCCGACGAGCAGCGCCGGGTTGCCCGCGGCCGGCAGCGGGCCCGGCTGGGCCGGGTGTGGGCCTGGTGCCGGCGGGCCGGGCCGGGCTTCGCAGTGGTGGTGGGGCTGGCGGCTGTGGGCCGACTGCTCCACGTCTGGCTGGCCGGCGATAGCCCCTTGAGCCAGCAGCTGCTGGGCGATGAGGCCCTGTTCCACCGGCTGGCGCTGCGGGTGGCCGCCGGCGATTGGCTGGGTCTGGAGCAACCGGTGTTCGAGCGGGCACCGCTCTACCCGCGCTTTTTGGCAGCGGTCTATGCCCTGGCCGGTCCGGCGCCCGAGGCGGTGCGCTGGCTACAGGCGCTGCTGGCCAGCCTGTCGGCCGGGCTGGTGCTGCTGCTGGGCCGGCGGGTGTTCGGGCCCACCGCCGGGCTGCTGGCCGGGCTGCTGGCGTCGCTGTACGGGCCGCTGATCTGCCACAGCCAGCTGCTGCTGCCCGAGACCCTGCTGATCGCGCTGTTGCTGGCCGGGCTGCTGCTGTTGGCCGGGGCGCTGCAGCGGCCGGGCTGGACCCGCTGGCCGCTGGCGGGTGCCTGCCTGGGGCTGCTGGTCGCCGGCCGGGGCAGCCTGGTGCTGCTGCTGCCGCTGGTCCTGCTGGCCGCCTTCGTCGGCCTGGGGCCGCAGCGGTCGCGGCGCCGGCTGCTGGGCTGGCTGACCTGCGGCCTGGTGGCGCTGGGGCTGGCCGCGGCGCCCGGGGTGCACAACCTGGTGCTGGGCGGGCAGTGGGTGGCCCTGTCGGCCGATGCCGGTCCGGCGCTGTACCGCGGCAGCGGGCCGACCGCCAGCGGGCTTGCGGCCGGGGCGCCGCGCTACCGCGGCCTGCTGCTGGGCTACGATGCGGCCGAGCGCCAGCGGGCCCACCGGGCGCTGGCCGCCCGGGCGCTGGGCCGGCCGCGGCCGCCGGCCGGGGTGGTCAGCGGCTTCTGGTTGGAGCAGACCTTCGCCGAGCGGGCCGCTGCGCCGGGCGAGGTCGTCGGCCGCGGCCGGCGCTTGCTGACCGAGCTGGCCTACGCCGTCAACGACGTCGAGGTGGCCGACAGCCGCTCCTACGCTCAGGCGCGGCGGCTGCCGGGCGCGCTGCGGGCGCCCTGGCTGTCGTTCGGCCTGGTGGCGCCGCTGGGCCTGTTCGGGCTGCTGATCACCCTGCGCGGTTGGCGCAAGCGGGGCTTGCTGGTCGCCGCCGTGCTGGCTGCGCTGGCCGGGCTGCTGGCAGTGGGCATCTCGTCCAGTCTACGGCTGCTGCTGGTGCCGCCGCTGCTGATCTACGCCGCGGCCGTGCTGCGCTGGCTGTGGAGCAAGGCCAGCAGGCGCCAGTGGCTGCGTCTGGCCGCAAGCCTGCTGGTGCTGGGGTTGGGCTACGCGGCCGCCCTCTGGCCGTTGCCGCCGGCCGGCGAGCGCCTGGCCACCATCCGCCTGGCCCAAGCCCTGCACAGCGCCGGCCAACCCCAAGCCGCCCTGGAGGCCCTCGATCGAGGGACGGAGGTCGAAAACAATCGCGGGACGGAGGTCGAAAAAGTGGGGACGGAGGTCGGCCACGGGGGGTCCGGCCACGGGGGGTCAGGGGATTCGATCGATCGGAATTCCTTGGGGATTCTGGGGCGGGCGGCGTTGGTCCGGGGGCTGTGTCTGGCCGCGCTGGACCGGCGCCGGGCGGCGGTGGCGGCCTTGCGCCGAGCCCAACGGCTGGCGCAGCGCTCCGGTGATCGGCTCGGTCGCCAGCGGGCGCGGGCCGGCCTGGCGCGGCTGGCCGGCCGCCGGCCGCCGCCGATCGAGGCCGCCTTCGGCCCGCCGCCGGCGCCGAAAAAACCCACTGCCAAGTCGGTCGGGCCGGGGACGGAGGCCCCGGCCGCCCCGCCGGCCGATCCCGAGCCGCCGGCCGCGACGGGTGGCAAGGCGGTGCCGGACAGGCCCGACCGGGTGCGCCTGGCGCCGCCGGGCAGCCCCTTGCCGCGCTGAGGCTCAGTGGGCCTTCGTTTTGTCCACCGGTCCGGGCGGTGGCGACGGGCCGACCGGCAGCGGCTGATCGGGCTCGTGGACCAGCCAGTCGATCACCGCCAGCAGACCCGGTCGCCGGGCCAGCAGCCCGAGGTCGCAGCCGCTGAGTCGCAGCGCCAGCTGGCCGCTGTCGTCGCGCAGCCGCAGCGGCCCGGCCGCGGCGTCCTCGATGACCTCGAGCGCGATCAGCAACCGCCGGGCTTCGAGCTTCAAGTGCTTCTCGGCCACCCGGGCTTCAAAACGCTGATCGCCGAGCTGGCCGCGCAACAGCAGCCGCTGGCCGTCGCCTTCGCGGTGCAGGTCGCAGCGCTGGCCGGCCAGGGTGCCGTGGACCCGCTCGGGCTCGATCTCGAGCCGGGTCTGGCGGCCGTGGGTGAAGCCGTGCAGCACTCTGTCTTCCAGGCTGAGCGTGGTGCGATCGCCGCGGATGGCGGTCGCGGTCACGCTGAGCTCCCAGGCCGGCCGGCCGCCGGCGCCAAAGGCGATCTCGCAGGCCGCCGCCTCGTCCGCGGCCGCGGCCGGCCGGGCGCCCGGGCCGGCGGCCCAGGCGCACAGGATCAGCAGAGATCCTCTTGGCATTCGAATCGACATCACAGTACCTACCCGCCTTCGCCAAGGCTACGGCGGGCTGACCCCCACGGGTCCCAAGCGCCGCAGCCGCAAGGCCCCTCCGGAGGTCCAGTTCAGCAGAACAGACCGGTCGGGCGCAAGGGGGTGGTGGTAGATGCGGTGGTACTTGATCGCCGGCGCGTCCGTGGGCTACCATGTCGCGGCTGCCGCGGGGGGGCCGCGGCCGGCGACAACGGCGACCATTCACCAGGCGAGGCGAGGGATGAGCGATCGTATACCCATGACGCCCGGCGGCTACCGCAAGCTGCAGGACGATCTCAAGCGGCTCAGGGCCGAGGAGCGGCCCAAGGTGATCCAGGCCATCGAGGAGGCCCGGGCCCACGGCGACCTGTCGGAGAACGCCGAGTACGATGCGGCCAAGGACGCCCAGGCCCAGCTCGAGGCCCGCATGGCCGAGATCGAGGACCATCTGGGCCGGGCCCAGGTGATCGATCCGGCCCAGCTGTCCGGCGACCGGGTGGTCTTCGGCGCCACCGTAGAGCTGATGGACTGGACCCGCGACCGCCGGCTGACCTACCAGCTGGTCGGCGAGGACGAGTCCGATCTGAACAAGGGTCGCATCTCGGTCAAGTCGCCGCTGGGCAAGGCGCTGATCGGCAAGTCCAGGGGCGAGGCATTCGTGTTCAACAGCCCGGCCGGCGAGCGCGAGCTCGAGGTGGAGGAAATCCGTTTCGAATGAGCTGCCTGGCGCATAGAGCGGCGCTGGCCGCCCCGCTGTTCCTGGCGCTGCTGGCCGCAGCCGCCTGCTCGCCGGTGCCCGAGCTGCTGGCCCGCGGCGACGCGCTGGCGGCCGAGGGCAAGATCCCCGAGGCGCTGGCCGCCTACGCCGAGGCCGAAGAGCACGAGACCGACAGCGTGCGCGC
>CAYVQE010000048.1:0-37239 GCA_964454005.1 uncultured Myxococcales bacterium | reverse complement strand
CGGCGGCCGATGCCGGCGCCGCCCCGGCGGTCGATGCCGGCGCCGCCCCGGTGGTCGATGCCGGCGCCGCCCCGGCGGTCGATGCCGGCACGGACGCCGCGGCGGCCGACGCCGGCCAGCTGCCCGCGCCGGGCCCGGTGGTGTCCGACATCGCCCGCATGCACTACCAGGCCGGCAAGGAGCTGATGGCCCGGCGCAAGTACTCCAAGGCCATCAAGGCATTCAGGCGGGCCCTGCAGGACAGTCCGGACTATGCCGAGGCCTACAAGGCGCTGGGCACCTGCTACATCTCGGTCGGCCGCGTGGGCCTGGCCAAGAAGGCGCTCAAGACCTACCTGAAGAAAAAGCCCGACGCTGCCGATCGGCAAGCCATCCAGGACATGATCGAGGCCTTTTGATCAACCGATCTCGACGCGGAAGTGTTCATCGCCGGCCAGCAACTCGTCGCCGTTTTGCAGCGCGACCGGCCCGCCGATGCGCAAAAACACCCCGGTCGAGGTGGGCGACTCGACCAGCCGCAGGCCGGTCGGGCGCACGTGCAGCTCGAACTGCCGGGGCGCCATGGCCGGGTCGGTGGGGAAGTTCAGATCGCAGCCCCATTGGCCGACCGACACCACCGGACCCGAGCGCAACAGGACCGAGCCGGCCAGCGGCCGGCCCTGCGGGTCGGCGTGGTTCAGCCGCAGGGCCACGAAGAGCTGCCGCGGTACCGGCCCGCCGTATGCCCGGGTATCCTGCGACACGGGCATGCGTACGTCGGTGGTCGGCCCGCCGAGGCCCAGCAGCACGAAGCGCTGGTTGCCGCTGACCAGCTCGGCACCCTGCTTCAGCTCGGCCTGGCCGCGCACCCGCACGAAGGTGCCGTTCAGGCTGCCGGCGTCGCGGCAGGTCAGGCTGCCGCCCTCCATCGTCAGCGCCAGGTGCACCGGCGCCAGGAAGGGATCGTCGGCGATGGGCACCATGGCCTGGCCGCGGCCCACGGTCACCCCGGCCGGACCGACCGGCAAGGTCGAGTCCTCGCGGCCGTAGCCGCGCACCAGGCGCAGCCGCACGCTGCGATCCGGGGCCGCCGCCTCGGACGGGCTCTCATCCGGCACCGCGCTCCTACCGCAAGCCAGGCAAATCCGGGCCCTGGCCGGCAGCGGTGCCTGGCAGAAAGGACAGATCGAGGCCGGTTCGGCGGCTGCCGGGACCGTGGCCGGGCTGGCCGGCAGCGGGCCGGTGCGCTTCGCCGGCGGTGCCGCGGCGGCCGCGGTGGCCGCCGCCGCGGACGGTGGCTCGCTGGCCGGCAGCTCGGGGGCGGTGGCCGGTTCGGTCGGTTCGGCCGGCTGGGCGCTGGCCTGCCACTCGGGCGCGGTGGGGGTGGCGTCCTCTTCGGCCGCCGCGCCGGTCGAGTCGGCAGCGGCCGCTGCGGCCGGCGACGTCGAATCCGGGGCCGGGGCGGCGTCGACCGACTGCAGATAGCCCGTCAAGCCGTGCAGCGAGGCCCCGCAGGACATACAGGTCTTGGCTCCCGGATCGTTGTAGGTGTCGCAGTTGGGGCAGACCACACCGGCATCGAGCAGCCCGTCCAGATCGGCCGAGTCCGCGGCGGGCCCAGCGGCCGGCGCCTGCGGTTGGGCCGGCTGCGGCGCGGGGGCGCCGAGCGGCTTGCCGCAGACCATGCAGAAGCGATCGCCTTCGCGATTGGCGGCGCCGCAGTGGGGGCAGGCGGCCATGGGCTCCTCCCGGGGATCGCGCGCGGCTCAGGTCATGGTGCAAAACTGCTGCACCGAGTCGGTGGGCCCCAGCGCGATCAGAGTGGGGTCCTCCTCCAGTATCTGTTCTGGCGGCGGGTTGTACAAGTAATCATCCATCGCGGCTCGGTGGTTTCCAGCCGTCCCCGCCTTTCGGGGCCGCACCCAAGGGCACATACAGGGGTGCCGTACAAACCACGGCGGCACAAACCGCCGCCGCAACCAAAAAGGACGGGCCGCGTTACTCACCCCCAATGTCGGTGCACCGTCGGCGCGCCGCGCGAGCGAGCCGTCGTTCGCTCGCGGTCAGTACCCCGTGGTATTTCCACGCGCTCGGCCTGCCCACCCCGTGAACGGTTACTTTGCCCTTGCGCGCCGGGAGGTTCCGATCAAGAGTTGGGCCCATGCATCCGATCCTGTTTCGCATTCCCGTCGTCGATCTGCCGGTCTACTCCTACGGCGTGATGCTGGGTCTGGCCTTCATCAGCGGCTGGTACCTGGGCCTGCATTTCGCCAACCGCGAGGGCCTGCCCTACAGGGCCACCATGACCAGCTACGTGCTGGTGGTCATCTTCGCCCTGGTCGGCGCCCGGCTGGCCCACGTCATCTCCAACCCCGAGACCGCCCGCATGTACGGGCTGTTCCACGCCCTGTTCGCCTCCAAGTGCGAGGGGCTGGTGGCCTACGGCGGCTACATCGGCGGCACCCTGGCCGCCTATGTCTACAGCAAGCTGCGCCACTTCGACTTCTGGTCGCTGACCGACTGCTCGACGCCGTCGATGGTGCTGGGGCTGGGCTTCGCCCGCATCGGCTGCTTTCTGGCCGGCTGCTGCCACGGCGAGCAGACCGAGCTGCCCTGGGGGGTGGTCTTTCCCCAGGGCTCGCAGGCCAGCCGCGTGTTCACCGGTGGCACCGCGCCCTCGCCGCCGGTCCATCCGACCCAGCTCTACGAGTCGGCGCTGGGCTTCGCCCTGGTCCCGCTGGCGATCTACCTGCTCAAGCGGCGCAAGTTCACCGGCCAGACCTTCCTGATCCTGATGGTCTGCTACGCGGTGGGGCGCTTTCTGCTGGAGTTCATCCGGGCCGACGACGACCGCGGCACGGTCTTGGGCATCCTGTCCACCTCGCAGTTCATCGGCCTGGTGCTGGTGCCGCTGGCCATCGGTCTCTACCTCTGGCGCCGCAAGACCGCTTCGGCGCCGCCGGAGTGGCTGAGCGAGGAACAGGTCCACCAGAGCCTGATCGAGCAGGGCGTGATCAAGCCCGACGACGACAAGGCCGACAGCGACCCCGCCCCCACCAAGGGCCGGTCCGGTCCGGCCGAGACCGCCAACGGCCTAAAAAACAACAAGAAAAAGGGCAAGAAGAAGGGTGCGAAGGGCCGCCGCAGCTGATCCCGGCGAATCCGGAAAACAAGTTGACAGACCGCCGGCGGGATGCTAGATACCCCCCTCGCATCGGCGGCCGGATCCGCCCGGGGCCGTTCTGTGACAAGCCGTGGGGCTGTAGCTCAGCTGGGAGAGCGCTTGAATGGCATTCAAGAGGTCGACGGTTCGATCCCGTTCAGCTCCACTCCAAAGAGGCGGAAGACCCCCCTGGTCTTCCGCCTCTTGTCTTTTGTGCCAGTTGTCCTTTGTGCCAGGGCTGCAAAAACCCGCACCAGGTCGCAGCCGGCTGCGATATCCCAGCGCCCAGCAGACCCCTGTCAGGAGATATGCCAGCCTGACGAACCAGTCCACGAAACCGGGTCAAGCCCAACATCAGCCTGACCCCCTATGTCAGCCCGCGGCGCGTCCTGTGGCTGGAGCAGGGCGGGGTCTTCGCCGTGGCCAACCTGCGCGGCGGCGGCGAGTACGGCGAGCGGTGGCACCAGGCCGGGATCCTGGACCGCAAGCAGAACGTGTTCGACGACTTCATCGCCGCCGCCCTGCAGGCCGCCGACGCCGGTGATGCGCCCATCCTGCTGCGGGTCGAGACCAAGGCCGGCCACGGCGGCGGCAAGCCCACCACCAAGCGCATCGAAGAGAGCGCCGACATCTACGCCTTCGTGTTCGAGGTCTTCGGCATGCAGTATACGGCTGCGGGCTCGTGAGGCGCACGCATCCCCGCGCCGGATCGCGTGGGCTTCACACTCGAGTCGAATCTCCGTTTTTCCGGTGGATTGCAGCTGTCTACGGCGGCGTGGAGGCGGTCGCGGCCGCGGGGGATGCTTGAAGGCCACGCGCCTGCGCGCCGGCGGCGCGGTCGGAGGCTGGGTGGGCGGCGGCCGGCTGTGGCCCAAAGCCCACCGTTTTTCAGCTACTTGGCCGTATCCCAGGTCGGGCCGGCCGCGTCGGGCGGCCGGCGGCATCGGTCTTGCTACCGGGTTGGCCATTCGAGCACCCCGGGCTAAGCTGGCGCTGACAGCAGTGCCGCTTCGAGAAAGGAGCACGAGGATGGCGAAAGGACCTTCGCTGGACCCGATGCAAGCCTACGAGAAGCTGATGGAGGGCAATGGCCGGTTCTGCGCCGGCGAGCTGGACAGCGCGGCGCGCATCTCGAGCGCGCGGCGCCAGGAGCTGACCGCCGGCCAGGCGCCCTTCGCCGCGGTGCTGGCCTGCGCCGACTCGCGCACGCCGCCGGAGCACATCTTCGACGCCGCCTTGGGCGAGCTGTTCGTCTGCCGCAACGCCGGCAACATCGTCGACGAGGTCATCCTGGGCTCGATCGAGTACGCGGTGGCGCATACCGGCTGCCCGCTGGTCTGCGTGCTGGGCCACAACAAGTGCGGCGCGGTGGGCGCCACCGTGGCCGCGGCCAAGGATCCCACCGCTTACGAGACCTTCAACGTCGACGACATCGCCCGGCGCATCATGCCGGCGGTGCTGGCCACCCGCGCCGGCCAGCCCGACGATGCCGCCTGGATCGACGCCGCGGCGCGCAAGAACGTCGAGCTGACCTGCCGCAAGATGGTCCGCCAGAGCCCGCTGCTGGCGGCCAAGGTCGAGGCCGACCAGGCCATCATCTGCGGCGCCTGGTACGATCTCGGCAGCGGTGCGGTCGAGGTCATCGTCCCGGCCGAGCAGGTCACGCCCTGAGCGCTGCCCGCACCGCAGGGCCTCAAACTCCAGGCCAGTCGCTCAGCGGCGGCCGAAGAGCAGGCGCCACCAGAAGCCGCCCAACCCGCGCTGGGCCAGCAGGTGGTGGGCCATGGCCCGGCGCTCAAGTCGACCCCGCCTGGTGCCAGAGCGCACCCACCATGACCTTCCGTGGCCCAGCGCGCCTTGCGATGCCCCCGCGGGCACAGTACTATTCCAAGGGCGCATCGGGGGGCGAAGCGCGAAGACAGCGGGGTGGGCGGCGGGTGAGGCAATGAAGGCGATACAGGTCAAGTGCGGCAGCTGCGGGGCCGGGCTGGACGTGGGCGAGGACCAGGAGTGGGTGAGCTGCGCCTACTGCGGCAGCCGCTCGCGCATCCAGCGCCGCACCCGGGAGTTCAAGAAAATCAGCCAGAGCGAGCTGTCGCGGTCGGCCGGACCGGTGGCCATCGAGCAGCCCCCGGCCGCGGGCGGCAAGGCGATCAGCGTGGCCATCCTGCTGCCGGTTCTGATCGGCGCCGGGGTGGGGCTGTTCTTCTTCCTCGGCGGCGGCGGCGGTGGCGGCGGGCTGGGCTCGAGCATGCAGTGGGAGGGGGTGGGCCGGGCCCTGCTGGCCGATGTGGACGGCGACGGCGCGCCCGACCCCATCGGCCGCACCCGCTACGTGGGCGGCGGCGACAGCGTGCACCTGGCGGCCGTCGACGCCGAGACCGGCGAGATCATCTGGGAGTCGGAGCCGCTGGGCACTTACACCGACACCTACCAGGGCCGGGTCTACCTGGCCGGGCAACACCTGCTCTACGCCAGCCAGCGCGGCGAGCTGTGGGCCCTGCGGTTGGCCGACGGCAAGCGGCTGTGGCGGGTGCCGCTGGGCGAGAAAGTGGCTTCGATATGCCAACCGGGCCCCGAGCGGGTGCTGGTGCGCACCGAGGACGAGCAGCTGCACCGCGTCCAGTTGGCCGACGGCAGCGCCGAGCGCGATCCGGCCGGCGAAGCCGCGCATGGGGCCGACTGCCGGACCCTGTCCCACGACCGCCGTGACGGCGACGTCCGAATCGTCGACGTCGACCGCGGGGCGCTAGCCCGCATCGACCCGGAGCCCGGGGGCATGCGCACCAGCGACAGCTACCGGCTGGGCGACGCCGGGCCTTACGTGGTCACCGGCACCAAGAAACCCGGCACCCGGGTGCCCATGGTGGCGGTCTACGCGCCCGATCAGAGCCTGCGCTGGAAGAGCGAGGTGCCCGGCAGCGATCGGCTGTCCGCCAAGGAGACCGACCCCGAGGTGCTGACCTTCGATGAACAGCGGCTCTACGTGGTCTACGAGGCCAAGGACATGAGCCGGGCGGCGTCGATCGCCGCCTTCGCCATGGACGACGGCCGGCGGCTGTGGGAGAGCCGGCTGCCCAGCACCATGCCGATCAGCTCGTTGGTGGCCGCCGACGACATGGCCTGGGTGTCGACCTGGGGCCGGCTGACCGCCTTTCGGGCCGCCGACGGCGAGCAGGTCTACTCCATCGGCTCCAGCCCCAAGTGAGTCCCGCATGAGCAGGTGGGGCTTGACGGCGCAGGCCGCTGCAGGGCAAGAGCAGAAGAAGCTGTCATGACGCCAGAGGTACCGAGGCGCGATGCCATTATTGAGCCGACAAGGGCTCGAGAGCAGGAGGTGCTCATGAGCAAGGGCATGAATCGACGCGATTTCCTCAGGGCGGTCGGCGCCGGCACGGCAGTGGTCTCGGTGCCGGGGCTGGTGGCCGGCTGCAGCCGCTCGGCTGCGGTCAAGCCCGACCGGCGCAGCAGCGCCCACGCCACCCACTTCGACCAGTTCGGCGTCGATCAGGGCCTGCTGCGGCGCACCCTGGGCCGGGGCCTGTCGCGCGGCGGCGACTTCGCCGATATCTTCCTGCAGCATGAGATCGAGCACTTGCTGGGCATGGAGGACGGCGTCGTCAACCGGGCCTACGCCACGGTGGATCTGGGCGCCGGCATCCGGGTGCTCAAGGGTGACGCCACCGGATTCGCCTACTGCGAGGACCTGAGCGAAGAGGCCATGCTGGCCGCGGCCGAGACGGCCGCGGCGGTGGCCGACGCCAAGGCCGGCGCTGCCCCGAAGCCGCTGGCGGCCCGAAAGGTCGCCAGCCGCTACGCCGTCGAGGTGCCCTGGAGCGAGGTCGCCGTCGATCGCAAGCTGCCGGTCATCGAGCGAGCCGAGAAGCTGGCCCGGGCGCGCGACGAGCGCATCATCAAGGTGATCGCCTATCTGGCCGACACCACCTCGCACATCCTGGTGGCCAACTCCGACGGGTTGCTGGTCGAGGACGACCAGCCCATGGTCCTGATGAGCCTGCGCTGCGTGGCCCGCCACCAGGGCAAGACCGAGGTGGGCTCGCAGAGCCGCTCGGCGCGTGACGGCATGGGATTTTTCTCCGACGCCCTGATCCGCGAGCTGGCCCACGACGCGGCCGATCACACCACCATGCTGTTCGACGCGGTCGAGGCGCCGGTGGGCGACCTGCCGGTGGTGCTGGCCCCCGGGGTGACCGGCATCCTGCTGCACGAGGCCATGGGCCACGGCTTCGAGGCCGACTTCAACCGCAAGGGCGTGTCGATCTACGCCGGCCGCATCGGCGACAAGATCGCCCCCGACTTCGTCACCATCTACGACGACGGCACTGACGGGCGCGAGCGCGGCTCGATCAACATCGACGACGAGGGCGTGGCCGGCCAGCGCACTGCCCTGGTGGAAAAGGGCGTGCTGCGCTCCTACATGCACGACCGCATCTCGGCCGACCACTACGGCACGGCCAGCACCGGCTCGGGCCGGCGCCAGTCCTTCCGCTACCCGCCGGTGCCGCGCATGCGCAACACCTACATGGTCGACGGCCCGCACGTGCCGCAGGAGATTATCGAATCGGTCGATGAGGGCCTCTACGCCGAGGTCTTCTCCAACGGTCAGGTGCACATCGGCGCCGGCGACTTCACCTTCTTCCTCAAGCACGGCCGGCTGATCGAGAAGGGCCGGCTGACCCGGGTGGTCAAGGACGCCAACCTGGTCGGCAGCGGGCCCGAGGTGCTCGAATCGGTGCAGATGGTGGGAGACGACATGCGCATGTACTCCGGCGGCGCCATGTGCGGCAAGGACGGCCAGCGGGTGCCGGTGGGCATCGGCCTGCCCACGATCAAGACCGGAGCCATCTCGATCGGTGGGAGGCAGTCATGAGCCAGTCCTTGCTGGAGCAGGCCAAGGCGGTGGTGCGCCAGGCGCAGCAGCTCGGCGCCCAGGGGGTGCGCGCCAGTCTGGGCCGCAGCCGTGACTCCCGGGTCGAGTGGCGCGACGGCGAGCTGGACCGGCTGCGCGAGTCGACCCGCATGTCGCTGGGCGTGACCCTGTTCGTCGACGGCCGCTACTCGTCGAACTCGACCAGCGATCTGCGGCCCGCGGCCATCGAGCGCTTTCTGCACAAGACCGTGGCCATGACCCGGGTGCTGGCCGAGGACCCGCACCGCAAGCTGCCCGACCCGGCTCGCTACCAGCAGGACTTCAGCGGCGACCTGGGTCTGTACGACGAGCAGGGCGCCGGGTCGGTTTCGGCGCCGGAACGCCGCCGGCTGGCCGCCGCGCTCGAGCAGGCTGCGCGTACGGGCCCGCAGGCCGATTCCATCATCTCGGTCACGGCCAGCTGCTCCGACTCGGTCTCCGACTCGGTCCTGGTCACCTCCAACGGCATGCAGGGCACCCGCCGCTCGTCGACCTTCGCCCTGTTCGCCGAGACCTCGGTCGCGGACGAAGGCGACCGCAAGCCCGAGGGCTGGGACTACGCCGTGGTCCGCCGGCGCGAAGCCCTGCCGGCCATCGAACGGCTCGGCGCCGAGGCCAGCCGCCGGGCGGCCATGGGCGTGGGCGCCGAGCCGACTGCCAGCGGCCGCTACCGCTGCGTGATCGAAAACCGGGTGGTCGGCCGCCTGCTGGCCTGGCTGCTGGCGCCGTTGAACGGACGGGCCATCCAGCAGCAGGCCTCGTTTCTGGCCGACGAGAAGGGCGAGCAGGTGCTGGCCGAGGGGCTGTCGATCACCGACGACCCCTTCGTGGTCGGCGGGCTGGGCTCGCGGCTGTACGACGGCGAGGGCATGGCGCGCGATGCGATGCCGGTGTTCGACCGTGGCGTGCTGCGCAACTTCTACCTCGACACCTACTACGCCTCCAAGCTGGACATGGAGCCCACCACCGGCTCGCAGTCCAACCTGGTGTTCAGCGGCGGCAGCCGCGACCTGGCCGGCCTGCTGGAGCAGATGGGCACCGGCATCCTGGTCACCGGCTTCTCGGGCGGCAACTCCAACGCCGCCACCGGCGACTTCTCCATCGGCGTGCGCGGCCAGTGGGTCGAAAACGGCCGCATCGCCCGGCCGCTGACCGAGATGAACCTGGCCGGCAATCATCTCACCTTCTGGCAGCGGTTGGCCGAGACCGGCAACGATCCCCGGATCTACTCCAGCTGGCGCACCCCCTCGATGCGCTTCGACGAGGTGCAGTTCTCCGGGGTGTGACCGGTCTGCCACCGCTTGGCCGCCAGTCGAATATCCGCCTGGGCCATCAGAAATCCACGGTCCAGCGTTGCGGCCGAGCGTGGCCGGCTGTTGGGCAATCATTCCAAAAAACAGTGCCTTGGGGTGGTTGCCGGGCCGATCGGGCTCCTGGCACGGAGATTGCTTAGCAAAGCGGCTGAGCGAACGGGCATTCCTGTACACCGGGAGGTGGATTGTGAAGACGCTGCGCATCGGTTCGAGCCTGACGGCTCTCGGGTTGCTGGCCGGACTGGCCGCCTGCGGCGGCGACGGCCAGGGGCCGAACACCCGGCCGCTGAGCCAGGACGAGCAGGGCCTGGTCCAGGCCGCCAACGACTTCGGCTTCCGGCTGCTCAAGGAGGTGGCGGCCGAACAGGGCCAGGACAATCTGTTCATCTCGCCGCTGTCGGTGTCGCTGGCGCTGGGCATGACATACAACGGCGCCCGCGGCGAGACCGAGCAGGCCATGCGCCAGACGCTGGGCCTCGGCGAGCTGAGCCGCGAGCAGATCAACGACGGCTACCGCGGCCTGATCGACCTGCTGTGCGAACTCGATCCCAAGGTGACGGTCGAGATCGCCAACTCCATCTGGTACCGCGACGGCTTCGACGTGCTCCAGGCATTCGTCGAGGTCAACGTCGAGCACTTCGACGCCGTGGTCCGCGCCCTGGACTTCGCCGATGCGGGCGCGGCCGACACCATCAACGCCTGGGTGAGCGAAAAGACCCACGGCAAGATCGACGAGATCGTCGAGCCGCCGATCAACGCGGCCACGGTCATGTTCCTGATCAACGCCGTCTACTTCAAGGGCGACTGGATGCTGCAGTTCGACCCCGAAGACACCCGCGAGCAGGCCTTCCACGGCCCGGGCGGTGCGCGCCAGGTGCCCATGATGAACATGCACACCGAGCTGGCCTACCTGGAGACCGATCGGGCGCAGATCGTCGATTTGCCATACGGCCATGGGCTCTACTCGATGACCGTGGTGCTGCCCAAGCCGGAGGTCGACCGCGCCGAGCTGATCGCCGGGCTGGATCGCAACCGATGGCAGCAGTGGATGAACGGGCTGGTGGAGCAGGAGCTGACCCTGGCGCTGCCGCGCTTCGAGCTCGAGTATGAGAAGGTGCTCAACGATGCGCTGATCGCGCTGGGCATGGGCGTGGCCTTCGGCGGCGCGGCCGATTTCACGGGCATCCGCGAGTCGGGCGGGCTGTACATCAGCCGGGTCAAGCACAAGAGCTACGTCAAGGTCGACGAGGTCGGCACCGAGGCGGCGGCCGTGACCTCGGTCGAGGTCCGCGAGACCTCCATCTCCAACGCCATGATCGCAGACCGGCCCTTCCTGTTCGTCATCCACGACAAGCACTCCGGGGCGCTGCTGTTCATGGGCCAGATCGTCGATCCGGCCGGGGACTGAGTCGCCGACCTCCCGCTTTGCCTGCACGCGCCCGCCGAGCGCACTTGACTCCCACGCTTCGCGCTTCCAGAATCGCCGGCCTGGACCCGGGCGCAACTGCCCCAGCTAGCGCGAGGCCGGCATGAAGACCTTTCTCGAATGCATTCCCTGTTTTTTGCGCCAGACCCTGGAGGCCGCCCGCATGGTCGGCGACGATGCCGCGCTGCACCGCGACGTGATGCGGGCCGTGCTGCGCATGGCGGCCGAGATGGACCTGGAGCGCACGCCGCCCGAGATGGCCCGGCGCATCCACGCGGTCATCCGCGAGCGCAGCGGCGTCGAGGATCCCTACCGGGCCATCAAGCAGCGCTTCAACCAATTGGTGCTCGGCCAGCTGCCGGCGCTGCGCCGGCGGTTGGCTGAAGCCGCCGACCCCTTCGACGCTGCGCTGCGCCTGGCCCTGGCCGGCAACATCATCGACTTCGGCACCCCGGGGGCGGTGACGGACGCGGACCTGGCCGCCACCGTGGAGCGCTCCACGACGGCGCCGATCCACGGCCTGGACAGCCGGCGCTTGGCCGCGCTGGTGGCGCGGCCGGGCGGGTGCTCTACGTGGGCGACAACGCCGGCGAGATCGTGTTCGACCGGCTGCTGATCGAGCAGATCGGCTGCGACAAGGTCACCTTCGTGGTGCGCGCCGGCCCGATCATCAACGACGTCACCGCGGAGGATGCCCGCGAGGTCGGCCTGGTCGACCGGGTGGCGGTGATCGACACCGGTTCCCGAGCGCCCGGCGCGCTGCTGGACGAGGCTGGCGCCGACTTCCGCCATGCGCTAGATGCGGCCGACCTGGTGCTCAGCAAGGGCCAGGGCAACTACGAGACGCTCAGCGGGCTCTCCCAGCCGGTGGTGTTTCTGCTGCGGGTCAAGTGTCCGGTGATCTCGGCCCACATCGGCGTGGCCCAGGACACCATGGTGGTCGAGGGCCGCCATCTGTCGGCCGGCGACTGAGCCCCGGGCCGCAGCCGACCGGCCCGGGCCCGAACCCGAAGCGCCCGACCGCCACCCCGGCCTCCCAGCCGCGGCCCGCACCGCCGGCGACGGGCCGCGGCCGGGTTTTTCCGGCCGCAATGATTGACAGCCCGAAACGGCGCGTGGTAGCGTCCGTGCGACCGGAACGGTAGATCGAACGGGCGCTTGGAGCGTCTCAAGACCAGGCCATGTGACCCTGGCAGACCGGGCTGCTCCCGGCGAACGCGAGGAGAGAACGCGATGATCCGGACGTGCTGGCAACGCGGATGGTTTCGGTGGTCGTGCGCGCTGGTGGCCGGCCTGGTGGCTGGCCTGGCCGCCCCGCTCCCGGTGGGGTTGCCGAGCGCCCGGGCCGGCGTGGCCCAGAAGGCGAAGATCTACGTCTTCCCCTACCAGCCGGTGTTCAAGGGCGTGCCCAAGGAGATCACCACCCAGACCAGCGACCTGCTCAAGAACGAGATCAAGCAGAACGAGGTCGACGTCGAGCTGAAGAAGGGGCCGATCTTCATCCCCGAGGCGGTGGCCACCGAGGTCAAGCCGATGAGCGATCGGGAGCTCAAGCGCGCCCGCAAGCTGCACGAGCGCGGTGAAAAGCTTTACGAGCAGCTCGAGTTGCAGAAGGCCCACAAGGTGTTCACCGCGGCGCTCGAGAAGTACGAGCAGTCGCTGGCTCTGCTCGAGGACTTCGATCCGGTGGTCGATACGCTGCTGATGCTGTCGGTCTGCAGCTACCGGCTCGACCGCGAGGACGAGGGCGCCAAGATGCTGATCAAGGTCATCCGGCTGCGCTCCAAGCTCCAGCTCGATCCGGCCAAATACCCGCCCATGTTCCGCAATACCATGGACAAAATTCGCACCCGGCTGCTGCGCAAGACCCGCGGTCAACTCGAGGTGGTGGCCAACACCGACGGCGCCACGGTCTACTTCGACGGCCGCAAGGTGGGCACCGCGCCGATCCTGCTCAAAGACCTGGTGCCGGGCGAGCACTACCTGCGGGTGGAGAAGGAAGGGCTGCAGACCTACGCGACCAAGACGGTCATCATGCCCACCAAGAAGGTGCGGGTGGCCGCCGCGCTGGGCGGGGTCAAGAAGGCCACCGGCCCGCTGGGCGAGATCGCCGAGGCCATCCACGGCAACCGCGTCACCCCCCAGGTGGTCAGCCTGACCCGCGAGCAGGGTCAGGAGATCGGCGCCGACTTCGTGGTCCTCGGCGGCGTGGCCAAGGTGGGCGAGAACTACAAGGTCGGCTCCTACCTGGTCGAGGTGGCCGATGCGCGCATCTGCTCGCTGAAGCCGATCGAGTTCGATCCGGATCTGCTGGGCGCCTCGGTCGAGGTGTTCAACATGGCCCAGGACTTGTTCAAGAAGGTCGAAGGCTGCGCCGAGCCGGTCGAGGCGCCGTTCAAGGTGGTCGAGACGGCCGCCGCCAAGAAGACCGAGGTCAAGGCGGTGGCGGTCGGCCCGGCTGTGCCGCCGCCCGAGGCCGAGCGTCAGCCCGCCCGCCAGCCGGCCGCCCAGCCGGCGCCGACGCGCCAGCCGGCCGAGGCCGGCCCGGCGCGTCCCGGCCCGGCGCAACCGGCTCCGGTGGCCCGGGGACCGGCCCGGCCGTCCCGCCGACCGGCCGACCAACAGGCCGACCAACAGGCCGGCTCGGAGGTGGCCACCACCGACAGCGGGTTGGCCACGGTGGGCTCGAGCGCCGTCGAGCCGCGGCCCGATCCCATCGTGCGGCCGCAGGTGCCCAGGGCCCAGCGGGGTATGCCGGTGATCAAGGACGAGCAGATCGACCAGGGCCCGCACTGGTACACCAGCTGGTGGTTCTGGACGCTGGTGAGCGCGGCCGTGGTCGGCGGCACCGCCGGCGGCCTGTACGCCGGCGGGGTGTTCGACGGCGGCACCAGCGGTGGTTCGGTAAACGTGACCTGGTAGCCCGGGCGCAGATGTGCATCCCGGTTCGCGAGACCCTGCAGCGGGGGAGCGGAGAACGAGCATGAGCCCATCCAAGTTGATGAGACGGAAACGGAGCACCGGTGGATCTGGGCTGGTCTGCGCCGGCGGGCTGATCCTGGCGTTGCTGGCCGGCGCCTGCAGCAACCAGGTCGACGTCAGCTTCCGGCTGGTGCCATCTTGTTCGGACCCGGCGATGCTGAGCGGGGCCGACTGCAGCTTCATCGAGGTGGTCGTCGCGGCTCTCGACCCCAACGACCCGCTGTACCCCGGCAACCCGAGCGGCGGACCGCTGCGGACCACCTGCCAGCTGGCCGAGGGCAACTGCAAGATCGACGGCTCGGAATTGATCGGCACCGGGCGTCTGGTCGACGTGCTGTGCAAGCCCAGCGTCAACGTCGAACCGGTGGCGCGGGCCACCTCGCAGTCGTTGCTGTTCGACGACTCGCGCGACGGGGTCGATGGCCTGCGCGCCAGCCTGCAGCTGGGCAAGATCAACGAGTTCACCCAGGCCACGGTGATCGACCCGAGCGCCGACGACTACACCGACTGCAGCCTGATGGCCGAGAGCGCCGGCCGCTACGGCCACGCCTCGCTGGTGCTCGACGACGGCCGGGTGCTGATCACCGGCGGCATCCGGCGCTTCGGCCAGAGCGGGGTGGAGGAGATCCTGGCCACCGCCGAGATCTTCGACCCGGCCAGCGGCAGCCATCGGCTGGTGCTCGGCCCCGACGGCGCCGCCAAGATGGCCGCATCCAGCGGCCGGGCCTACCACACCATGACCCGGCTGCGCGACGGCCGGGTGCTGATCGCCGGCGGCGTGGGGATGATCGACAAGGGCGGTGTCACCGAGCGCGCTGCCCTGCGCTCGGCCGAGATCTTCGACCCGGCCACCGAGACCTTCGTCTCACCGATGGACATGGGCGCCGGCCGGGCCCACCACGCGGCCACCATGCTGGCCACCGGCAGCGTGCTGCTGACCGGCGGGGCCACTTATGGCAACGGCAGCATCAACAACTACCTGGACACCGGCGTGATCTTCAACCCGACCGACGGCTCCTGGACCCCGGTGGCCAACAGCATGTCGGCGCCGCGGGCCTTCCACAAGGCGGTGCTGCTGGATCCGGCCACCACCCAGGGCAAGGTGCTGGTGGCCGGCGGCGAGAACAGCACTGAGACCCTGCCAACGGTCGACATCTTCAACCCCAACGGGCTGCAGTTCTACGCCGGGGTGGACGTGGTCATGGGCGCCAACCGCTCGCGCTTCTGCGCGGTGCGGCTGAGTTCGGGCCGGGTCATGGTGGCCGGCGGCAGCACCGAGCGCGACGATCCAGGCACGCCCGAACGCGAGTTCAGCCCGAACACCGGGGTCGAGATCTACGACCCGGTCGGCGGCGGCAGCTTCGGCACCTTCACCGCCGACACCGTCAACCTGCAGGTGGCCCGCATGGATCACTCCTGCCACCTGCTGGACACCGGCCACGTGCTGGTCGCCGGCGGCATCACCGGCGGCGGTCAGGCCTCCGGGCTGGGCGAGATCGTGCGCGACGACGACAACGCCTACAGCGTCGACCAGGTGCCCAACCAGCTCGACCCGGCCCGCGGCCTGCACGGCGCGGTCAAGCTGCGCAACGGCTGGGTGCTGCTGACCGGCGGCCTGGCCAACCTGGAAGCCACGGCCGCCTTGCGCGAGAGCGTCTTCTTCACCCCCCCGCCGAGCTATCCGTAGGCATCCGAACCATCCGTAAGCCTCAGGGCTCCTCGCCGAAGGGGCCTTTCTCCTCCACGGCCTCGGCGTACTCGACGCCGACCTTGTCCATGGCCCGGTCGAGCAGCTCTTGGGCCTTGTCCAGCCGCGGCTTGATCAGCATGTCGACGAAGCGCGGGTAGAGCTTCGACAGGTCGGCGTCGTTCTCGAACTGCTCGCACAGCCGGTCGAACCACTCGCTGTCGCGGCTGCGGAAGCGCTGTTTCAGATCCTGGCACAGCAGCTCGCGGGCGCGGATCTTCTGGCTGACGAACATCCGTTTCTCGATCGCCGCGGCCAGCTTCAGCTCGTCGGTCAGGGCACCGACGAACTCCTGCTGGGTGGCCTTGCTCTCGGCGGGCAGCCGCAGCTTTCGCACCTTGGCCAGCAGCTCGCGGTGCTCCTCCATCAGGCTGCGCCAGCGCTCCTGGAAGGTCTTGTTGGCCATCAGCTCGGGTTTGGCGTGCTTGGGCGCCATCTTGATCTCGGCCTTGTAGTCCGGCCGTAAGTACTTGCGCACGTGGGCGGTGATCAGGGCGTACTCGGCAACGTGGAAGCGCACCACCGGGTAGGGCGCGTGGCCGACGCGGAACTCCTTGCGCGAGGTCTCGTACTTGATCTGGGCCACGTCGGTGCCCTTGTATGCCTCGTAGGCCACCCCCTTGTTCAGCGGTTTGGGCGGCCGGCGCGACTTGCGCCCCCGCCCGGCGGCGGGTACGGCCAACGCCAGCGACAACAGTACGATGGTCAGCACCAGCGATACGCGCGAAGCCTTCATGCTCGTTCCCTCCTTGCCGATCGTCAGGGGCCGGCAGCGGTATTCGATTCTAGACGATCCACCCGTTGTGGCAAGGCCTTTCGTTCCTATTGTGCCGTGGCGCCAACGGCGCTAGAGTCTGTCTGGCCGGCGCGGGCACACCAGCGCCGGGCCTCGTTAGCGGGGGTGGACGGGCTCGGGGGGACGAACCAGACGGAGGGACGAATGAGCCGCGAAGTGATCGCCACCGAGCGGGCCCCGGCCGCGGTGGGCCCCTACTCGCAGGCCTGCCGCCGCAGCGGCGGCCGCACGCTCTACCTGTCGGGCCAGATCCCGCTCGATCCCGACAGCGGCCAGCTGGTCGCCGGGCCGCCCGCCGAGCAGGCCGAGCGCTGCATGCGCAATCTACAGGCCGTGCTCGCCGCCGCCGGCCTGGGCTTCGACGATGTGGTCCGCTGCACCATCTACCTGACCGATCTGGGTGCGTTCGGTGCGGTCAACGAGGTCTACGGACGCTTTTTCGGCGATCCGCCCCCGGCCCGGGCCTGCGTCCAGGTGGCTGCGCTGCCCAAGGGGGCCCAGGTCGAGATCGACGCCATCGCCGAACGGGGTTGAGCCGGTCCGTGCGCTGCACCGGGATCATCGGCGTCTGCTGGGCCTTGTCGCTCGTGCTCGCCGTCGCTCCGGCGGCAGCCGGCCCGGAAGGGGCCATCAAGGGCCGATTGGTACACAAGCAGACCGGCGAGCCGGTCATCGGGGCCCCGGTGCGCCTGGACGAGGAGCGGATCACCGTCACCGACGAGCAGGGTTTTTTCCACTTCTTCCAGCTGCGCCCCGGCGCGCACCGGCTGTCGGTCGACGACCCCGAGTGCGCCCCCTTCGCGACCACCGTCCGGGTCTCGGCCACCGGGCTGACCGAGCTGCTCTTCGCCCTCGACGCCCGCGGCCAGGAGGATGTCGAGGAGGTGGTCATCACCGCCGATCGGCTGGAGCGGGAGGTCTCGCACGAGACCCTCGAGATCGAGCAGGTGCAGAAGATCCCCGGCACCCAGGGCGACATCCTCAAGATCGTGCAGAGCCTGCCCGGGGTGGCGCGTTCGACCGTGGTCGGCGGCGGGGCCATGGCCGGGGTGGTGGTGCGCGGCTCGGCGCCCGAGGACAGCCGGGTGCTGATCGACGGCCACCCGGTGCCGCTGCTCTACCACTTCGGCGGCATCAAATCCATCCTCAACTCGGACATGCTCAAGCGCATCGACTTTTTACCCGGCGGCTTCGGCGCCGAGTTCGGCCGCGCCATCGGCGGGGTGATCGACGTGCAGACCCTGCCCTCGACCCATGAGCGTTACGACGGCTACGTCGAGACCTCCATGCTGGACGTGGGCTTTTTCGTCAAGGGGCCCATCGGCGACAGCGCCGGCTTCGTGGCCGCGGCCCGGCGCTCCACCCTGGACGCCTGGCTGCCGTACGCGCTCGAGGGCCTGGAGGGCTTCGAGATGACCGTGGCTCCGGTCTACTACGACTACCAGGCCAAGGTGGACTGGAGCCCCACGCCGGCCGACCGCATCGGCGTGCTGGCCTTCGGCTCCTCGGACGAGCTGAAGGTGCTGTTCGAAAAGCCGGTCAGCGGCGATCCCAGCCTGCGCGGCAACTTCGGCATGCGGACCCAGTTCCACCGGCTCTACCTGCGCTGGGACCGGGCCCCGCCCGGCGGCGACTGGCAGCTCAAGGCCAGCCTGGCCGGCGGCTACGACAGCTTCGACGGTAGCGGCGGGCCCTACGAGATCGTCTCCGACGTGCCCAGCCTCAGGCTGCGGGCCGACCTGGAGTGGGAGCTGTCTGCGCGCTGGACCCTGAACGCCGGCGTCGAGGGTTCTTTGACCTGGTTCGATCTGCGCTACGCCATGGTGCGGCCGCCGGGCGAGGGTACGGTGTCCAACCGCTTCAATGCATTGGAGATGGTCATCGGCTCGGAGAGCTGGCTGGCCGGCACCGGCGGCGGCTACGCCAGCCTGGCGGTGACCCCGGTCGACGGCATGCTGATCAGCGGCGGGCTGCGCTGCGACGGTTACGGCTTCGGCGACTACGGCGACTGGGCGGTGATGCCGCGGTTCAGCTTCAAGCAGCGGCTGCGCCCGGGCACGGTGTTCAAGGCCGGGGTGGGCCTGTACTACCAGGTGCCGCCCGAGTTCGAGCTCAGCGAGGGCTTCGGCAACCCGCGGCTGGACATGGAGCGGGCCATCCACTACACCCTGGGCCTCGAGCAGCAGCTGCCGCTCGGCATCGGCCTGGATCTGACCGCCTTCTACAAGGACCTGGATCGGCTGGTGGTGCGCGACGAGGAGAGGGTCTACGACAACGACGGGGTGGGCGAGATCGCCGGGCTGGAGATCATGCTGCGCCGCGACCTGGCCGACGGTTTTTTCGGCTGGCTGGCCTATACCCTGATGCGCTCCAAGCGCCGCGATCGGCCGGGCGAGCCCTGGCGGCTGTTCGACTTCGACCAGACGCACATCCTGACCCTGGTGGCCGGCTACCAGCTGCCCACCTCCGAGCGCCAGCCCGACCACGGGCTGCGCTCGGGCTGGGAGTTCGGGCTGCGCTTCCAGCTGGTCTCCGGCAACCCGGACACGCCCATGATCGGATCCATCTACGACGCCGACTTCGACAACTACCTGCCCATCCCGGGGCCCATCAACTCGACGCGCATGCCCATGTACCACCGGCTCGATCTGCGGGTGGACTACACCTGGGCCTTCGTCCACTGGGCGCTGAGCGTCTTTCTCGACGTGCAGAACGTCTACAACTACCGGGCGCCGGTGGGCCTGGACTACAACTACGACTTCACCGAGAAGGCCTACTATCATGATCTGCCCATCATCCCGGCGCTGGGCATGCGGGGGAGCTTCTGATGCGCGCGACCGGACGAGCGCTGATGCGGCTGGCGGCGCTGGGCGCCGCCGCGGCCCTGCTGGCGGCGGCCGCCTGCGGCGAGCCCTTCCCGCCCGAGACCCTGGTCGAGCGCCTGCGCATCCTGGGCGTGCGCGCCGAGCCGCCGGCGCTGGGCCCGGCCGATACGGCCGCGCTGGATGCGCTGGTGGTCGACCCCGAGGGCGGGGGCCGCACGCTGCGCTACACCTGGGCGGTCTGCCTGGTCGAGATCGAGGACACCGCCAGCGACATCCCCTGTCCCGGACCCGACGCCTACCCCTTGCCGGCCGGGCCGCAGTCCGAGCTCAGCATGCCCGCGCTGCTGGCCTGGCTGGCCGAGCAGGATCTGCCCTTCGACCCCGAGCAGTGGCAGGAGCTGCCGGCCGAGCAGCTCGAAGACATCCCGCTGCTCGTCGGGCTGCGCGTCGACGCCGGCGAAGAATCGGTCCGTGCGATCAAGCGCATCCACCTGCGCTTCGACGACGACATGCCGCAGCACAGCAACCCGCGGCTGACCGGCCTGTTGCGCGACGGCCAGCCGCTGGCCGATCCCCCCCGACCGCTGCGGCTCGGCGACAGGATCGAGCTGCGGCCGCAGATCGACCCCGACAGCCTGGACACCGTAGCGGCCACCGAGGACGAGCCGGCCCACCGCGAAGACGCCCTGTTCTCCTGGTTCTCCAGCAGCGGCGAGTTCGACGACCAGCGCACCATCTGGGACGAGAGCCAGTCCGGCACCCGCCTGGAGATCAACCGCTGGAAGCTGCCCGAAGAAGAGACCGAACTCGGCCCGCAGCGACTTTGGCTGGTGGTGCGCGACGGCCGCTACGGCATCGACTGGGCGGAGTACCAGTTCGAGCTGACCGCGCCCTGAACGAGGCTCAGCAGGGATCGACCCCGCGGCTTTCCTGGCCCAGGGCTTCGGGGAAGGATTCGCAGATGAAGATCAGCTGGTCGCCGGCGGACAGTAGATCCTGGGAGCGGGGGTTGACCTGGACGTGGCAGCCCTGCGGGTCGTGGCGTTCGATCGACAGCAGGGTGGCGTTGTGGGTCTGCTTGAGTTCCTGGTGGATCCAGCCGACGGTCTTGCCGGCCCAGTCGACCGGCAGGTCGGTCTTGTAGATCTGGTTGCCATAGCGGCTGGTCAGCAGCTCGTCGAACAGCGCCACCAGGCCGCGGGTGCGCGAGGAGGCGGCGATGATGCGGCCGGCGTACTCGCCCGGGACCACGATCTCCTCCACCCCGGCCATGGCCAGGTGATCGCGGTTGTCGCGGTTGAGCAGCTCGACGCAGGTGAAGATGTCGCGGTTGAGCTTTTCGATGGTCAGCGCCGCCAGTACGGTGCGGGCGTCGCGGTCCTGGTCCGAGCGGCCGCCGCTCTCGTCGGCCAGCAGGATGGCCACGCTGGCGCGCTCCACGCCGGCCCTTTGCAGCACCTCGACCTTGGTGTGATCGCCGCGGACGAAGAAGAAGCGCTCGCGCTGCACCGCCAGCCGGCCCAGGTCCGGCGGCTCGTCCAACTCGGCCACCAGCACCACCGGCTTGTCGGCGAGCTGGGGGTCGGCCTGCAGTTCTTCGAGCACCCGGGACGCCACCCGGTTCCAACCGCACATGATAACGTGCTCGGTCACGTCCTCGAGCGCCATCTCGCGCACCTCCATGCGGCGGCTGAGCCGGTTGACCATGGCCGCCGAGATGATTCCGGTGAACATCGCGAAAAAGCCCAGCCCGCCCAGCATCACCAACAGCGCCAGCAGGCGGCCGACGAAGGTCTGCGGCTCGCCGAGCACCGGCTCGCCGGCAACCAGGGCGTAGAGGCTCCACCAGGTCGAGTCGGCGATGGTGCCGAAGGCCCGGCTGGTCTCGCGCTCGACCAGGTTCATGCCGATGGCGCCGGCCAGCACAATGATTACCACCACCACGGCCACGGTCAGCAGCTCGGACTTGCCCTGGCGGAAGGCGGCGCCCAGCAGCGACAGGCGCCGGTTGAGCAGCACGCCGACGCGGAACAGCCGCAGCAGCCGTAGCACCCGCAGGATGCGCAAGGGCCGGGTGACCGGCAGCACCGCCAGCACGTCCAGCCAGTAGACGCGCAGGAACCGGCGCCGGCTGGGCATGGCCAGCAGCCGCAGCAGCAGCTCGGCGACGAAGATCCCGGTGATGACGTGGCCGGCTACCTCGATGGGCCGGAACAGCGGGTGGACCGGCGGCAGGGTGGACTCGACGACCAGCAGGGCCACCGAGACCAGGATCAACACCACCACCACCGCATCGGTCAGCGGGTGGTTCATGAAGGCTTCCAGACGCCGCCGCATGTCAACGAGCATACGCCCGCCCCGCTCCGGGCGCAATGGTGGCCCGCTGCGCCTTGACACCCGGCCGCACCCTTGCTACTGCTCGGACGCTTCGACCTGGAATCACCAGGAGAGCTTCGGTTCAACCGCGGCGGGGACGGCGGGAGGCTGAGCATGGCGAGCGTGGTGGTGGTCGGCGCCCAGTGGGGCGACGAGGGCAAGGGCAAGGTGGTCGACATCCTGTCCGAGTTCGCCGAGGTGGTGGTGCGCTTCCAGGGCGGAGCCAACGCCGGCCATACCCTGGTGGTCGAAGGCGAGGAGCTGATCACCCACCTGGTGCCCTCGGGCGTGCTGCATCGAAACAAACGCTGCGCCATCGGCCCCGGGGTGGTGGTCGATCCCGAGACCCTGGTCGAGGAGATCGACCTGCTGCAACAACGCGGCTTGTTGGCCGAGCCCGAGGCCTTGACCATCAGCCCGCGCTGCCAGGTAGTCATGCCCTACCACAAGCTGCTCGACGCCGCCCGCGAGGGCGCCCGGGGCGACGGCAAGATCGGCACCACCCTGCGCGGCATCGGCCCCTGCCTGGAGGACAAGGCGGCCCGCACCGGGCTGCGCTTCGGCGATCTATTCGATTCCGATCGGCTGAGCCGCCGGCTGGATTCCCGGCTGGGCGAGCTGAACGCCGTGCTCGGCCACCACGACCGCCAGCCAGTGGATGAGGCCGCGGTGCTCGACGGGGTGCGCCGGCAGGCCGAGCGGCTGGAGCCTTTCGTGGGCGACGTCGGCGCCCTGGTGCGCGGGGCGCTGGAGCGCTCCCGGCCGGTGTTGTTCGAGGGGGCCCAGGGGGCGCTGCTCGACATCGACCACGGCACCTACCCCTTCGTCACCTCCTCGAACACGGTGGCCGGCGCGGCCTGCACCGGGGTCGGGCTGGGCCCGAACCGCATCGGCGGGGTGGTCGGGGTGGCCAAGGCCTACAGCACCCGGGTGGGCGCCGGCCCATTCCCGACCGAGATGAACGACGAAAGCGGCGAGCGGCTGCGCCGGGCCGGTGCCGAGTTCGGTGCCACCACCGGCCGGCCGCGCCGCTGCGGCTGGCTGGACCTGGTGGCGCTGCGCTACGCGGTCGCCATCCACGGCTGCACCTCGCTGTGTCTGACCAAGCTGGACGTGCTCGGCGGCCTGGGTCCGCTGAGGCTGGCGGTCGGCTACCGGCTCGACGGCCGCGAAATCGATGGGCTACCGGCCGATTCGGATGCGGTGGCCCGGCTGGAGCCGGTCTACGAGGAGATCGAGGGCTGGGACGAGCCGATCGACGACTACCGCGAGTGGGACTCGCTGCCCACACCGGTCAAGCGCTACCTGACCCGGGTCGAGAGCTTCCTGGGCATTCCGATCGACGTGGTCTCGCTGGGCGCCGCCCGCGCCCAGACCATTCTGCGCCACAACCCCTTTCGCGCCGACCGCCCGGCGGACGGCGCCGGTCGTTGATCTCGACTGCTCCTTCTGGCAGACTGAAATTCCCGCAGAATGCATGACTCCGGGCTCCAGCCGGCCCTGGCGGAGGTGTTGCGATGAATCGAGCCGCTCCCATCCGAACCCTGGTGATCGCGCTGGTGGTGTCGGCGCTGGCCGGAAGCGCCGAGGCCCGCAAGCGGCGGCCGGCCAACAAGGGGCGCACCGTCCGGGCGCTGGTCCTGCCGCTCAAGGCCAAGGGGCTGCAACCCGAGCAGGCGCGCAAGCTGGGCAAGCACCTGGGGGTGACCATGGTGCGCGAGCTGCGCGAACTGGGGGTGTTCCGGGTCCTGGTCGGCCGCCGGGTGAGCAAGCGGCTCAAGCGGCTGAAGCGCAAGAACGTCCTGGTCAAGGGCTGCGACGACAAGCCGCGCTGCGTGCGCCGGGTGGGCCGCGCCATGCGGGCCAAGGTGCTGTTCCACACCCAGCTGGCCAAGGCGGCCGAGGGCGTGACCGTGACCGTGCGCACGCTGGACACGCGCTCGGGCAAGGAGATCCGCAAGGCGGTGGAGCACACCAGCGGCGAGTTGGACGACGTGGCCCGGGCGGCGCGCTGGGCGGCGCGCAAGGTCTCCTCGCCCATGATCTCCTCCCTGCGCCGCGGCAAGGGGCGGCTGGAGATCCGCAGCCAGGAGGAGGGCGCCGATCTGGTGCTCAACGGCAAGAACTTCGGCAAGCGGACCAACAAGTCCTTCAAGGTCGGCGCCGGGGTATTCGACGTCCGGGTCGAGAAGCAGGGCTTCGAGCCGTTCCACGAGGTGGTGGTGGTGCTGCCCGGCCAGAAGCAGGTGGTCGAGGCGGAGCTCGAGGCCGAGCAGGCGAGCCCGCCGGTGGTGGCCGCCGGGGCGCAGGGCGATCAACCGGTCGCTGAGGCCGTGCCGGACGAACCCGAGAAGCCGAAGAAGGAGCTGCCGGCCTGGGCCAAGTTCGAGAAGAAGCCCGGCAAGAAGCCCGGGGACCGCACCGGTGCGGCGGCGGAAGCGGGGGAGGCGGGGGCCGAGGACGATGACGGGACGACCGCGGCCGCCGGTGGGACGGGCGCCGGCGGCAGCGGCGCGCCCTACCTGCCGGGTGATAAGGGCGATGCCCCGCTCGACCAGCCGGTGGAGAAGCTCGAGGACGACGAGACCGCCTGGTACCAGAGCTGGTGGTTCTGGACGGTGGTCGGCGTGGCCGTGGCCGGCGGGGTGGGCGGCGGCCTCTACGCCGGCGGCGTGTTCGATTCGGGCGGCGGCACCGGACCGACGGGCGCGGCGGCGATCAGCTGGCAATAGCCGGCCGGCTGCGAGTCAGGGAGGCGGACATGGCACGCAAGACGATCGAGACGCTGGGGCTGGTGCTGTTGGGGCTGGGGCTCGCTGGTTGCGCGCAGGCGCCGGCGACCGGCGCCGCCGCGGTGGAGCTGCGCTTCGTGGACCCGGCGGCCCGCGGCGACCTGCGCGGGCTGCTGAGCGGGGTGGTCGATGCCATCCGGGTCGAGGTCAGCGACGAGAGCGGGCCGCTGGTCCAGCAAGCGTTCGCCTATGACGCCATGGGCGGCACGGTCGAGGGCATCCCGGCCGGTGACGGGCGCGACTTCCTGGTCGAGGCGCTGGCCGGCGAGCAGGTGGCCTACCGCGGGGTGGTGCTGGGGGTGACCATCACCGCCGGCGAGACGGCCGAGGTGGCGGTCGAGCTGTCGGCCGCCTATAACGAGGACGTCTACGCCCCGGCCAAGGTCACCGATTTGACGGCCGCGGTGCAGGGCGAGGCGGTGGTGTTGACCTGGACGGCCACCGGCGACGACGGCCTGGTGGGCCGGGCCCACAGCTACGATCTGCGCTGGAGCGCAAACACCATCCAGCCGGCCAACTTCAGCCAGGCCACGCCCATCGAGGGCACGCCCAGCCCGGCCGTAGCCGGCGATCCCGAGAGCTTCACCGTTGGCGGCCTGACCCCGGGCGAGACGGTCCACTTCGCGCTGCGGGTGGTCGACGACGCCGGCAACCAGTCGCAGGTCTCGGACGATGTCCACGCCACGCCGGAATCGGGCGATCAGAGCCCGCCGGCCGCGATCGATGATCTGGCGGCGGCCGTGGTCGACGAGACCACCATCGAGCTGAGCTGGACCGCCCCCGGGGACGACGGCGACTCGGGTACGGTGGGCCAGTACGACGTTCGCCTGAGCGACCAGCCCATCGACGCCGACAACTTCGACGCCGCCCAGGGCATCGACGGGCCGGCGCAGCCGGTGGCGGCCGGCGAGACCGAGACGCTGATCGTCGATGGGCTGACCACCGGCCAGACCTACTACTTCGCCGTCAAGGCCGCGGACGAGGTGCCCAACTGGTCGCCGATCTCCAACGTGGTCGAGGCCACCCCGGCCGATGCGGTGGCGCCGGCCGCTGTCAACCTGGCGGTGGCGGCGGTGGCCGACACCTCGGTCAGCCTGGAGTGGAACGCCCCCGGCGACGACGGCGACCAGGGCACGGCGGATCGCTACGACATCCGCTACGCCGACTTCGTCATCGACGCCGGCAACTTCGATTCCGCCACCGCGGTGGCCGCGCCGCCGGCGCCGCAGCCGGCCGGCACCGCCCAACAGGTGACGGTGGACGGGCTGGACACGGCGGTGGAGTACTCCTTCGCCCTGATCGCCTACGACGAGGCCGACAACGCCTCGGATCTGTCCAACGTGGTGCTGGCCACCCCGGGCGAGCAGGACACCACCCCGCCGGCGGCGGTGGCCGATCTGGCGGTCGACTCGGTGGGCGAGACCACCGCGGTGCTGAGCTGGACGGCGCCGGGCGACGACGGCGCCGGCGGCAATCCGGTGGCGGCCTACGACGTGCGCTACTCGACCAGCGACATCACCAGCGAAGGCGATTTCGACGCGGCCACGCAATTCGCCTGGCCGGGCGGTACGGCCATCGAGGCGGCCGGCGATCCGCAGACGGTGGAGGTGACCGGGCTGGATCCCGAGCAGCAGTACTACTTCGCGCTGCGGGCCCGCGACGAGTTCGACAACTGGTCGGACCTGTCCAACGCGGCCCCGGCGACCACGGTCGATCTGACCGCGCCGGCGGCCATCGCCGACCTGGCGGTCGACTCGGTGGGCGACACCACCGCGGTGCTGAGCTGGACGGCGCCGGGCGACGACGGGGCCGGCGGCGATCCGGTCAGCGCCTACGACGTGCGCTACTCGACTTCGGACATCACCGACCAGGCCGATTTCGAGGCGGCGACGCAGTTCGCCTGGCCGGGCGGTACGGCCATCGCGGCGGCCGGGGATGCTCAGACCGTGGAGGTGACCGGGCTGGATCAGGAGCAGCAGTACTTCTTTGCGGTGGAGGCGCTGGACGAGGCCAGCAACGGGTCCGGGCCTTCGAACGTGGCGCAGGCCGACCTGGCCGCGCCGGCGGCCATCGGTGATCTGGAGGTGGACTCGGTGACCGACACCACCGCGGTGCTGAGCTGGACGGCACCGGGCGACGACGGGGCCGGCGGCGATCCGGTCAGCGCCTACGACGTGCGTTATTCGGACAGCGACATCACCGACGAGGTCGAGTTCGACGCGGCCACGCCCTTCACCTGGCCGGCCGGCACCGACATCGTAGCCGCCGGCGAGACCCAGACGCTGGAGGTGACCGGGCTGGTGCAGGAGCAGCAGTACTTCTTTGCGCTGCGGGCCCGCGACGAGTTCGACAACTGGTCGGACCTGTCCAACGCGGACTGGGCGACCACGGTCGATCTGACCGCGCCGGCGGCCATCGATGATCTGACCATCGGTACGGTGGGGGCAAACTCGGTCGAGCTCACCTGGACCGCGCCCGGCGACGACGGCGATAGCGGCACCGCCGCCAGCTACGACATCCGCTACAGTGAAAACGCCATCGATGCGGGTAACTTCGACTCAGCCACCCCGGTGGCCAGCCCGCCCGCCCCGCAGGCGGCCGGCTCGGCCGAGGCCTTCACCGTCGACGGGTTGGCGACGGGAACCCTGTACTACTTCGCCGTCAAGGCCAGCGACGAAGCCGGCAATACCTCCGCGATATCGACCAACGAAGCTTCGGCCACGCCCGCGGTCTGGTGAGCCCTCGGGACGCCCGCCGCCCATGACCGCAACCCTGCGCCGCATCATCGTCCTCTGCTCTGCCGGACTGCTGCTGGCCGCCGCCTGCAGCGATCCGCCGCAGCCGGAACCGCCCAAGCGCACCCTGGCCGAGGCGCGCCAGATCGCGCTGGAGCTGTTCGAGCAGCTCGACCGCTTCGAGCTCGTCAAGCAGCGCGAGGTGGGCCTGGCCGGCCGGCCGGCGGTGCGCATGGAGGCCCGCTGGCGGCACGAGGGCCAGCCGCGCCGCGGCATCATCTACGTGGTCGACCACCCGGCCCTGTTCAACGTCATCCTCTACACCGCGCCCGAGCAGGAGCAGATGTTCCAGGCCGGCTACCCGGTGTTCGAGCGGATGATGAAGCACCTGCGGGTGATCCAGCACGCCGGCGCGCTGGAGGTGATCGACGACGGCGCGCACCGGCGCATGCTGTCGCCCGAGCTGCAGCTCGAGATCCGTTTTCCCGCCGCCTGGGTCTACGCCTTCGACGAGGTCAACCGGGCGCTGGTGTTTTCGGGCCCCCGCGATCGCGCCAGCTGGATGAGCACCATCAGCTTCTCGGTCATCCACAAGTGGGCCGGCCACACCGGCTGAGCCCGCAGCGGCCGGGTGGCGAGATCCGCAGACTTTTCCTTGACTTGCCATCCGCGGCCGTGCCATGATGCGTCGCGCTTCGTCAATGGAACACAACTGGCTGTTTCTCTAAGGGAATCCCCGAGGTGTGCCCATGAGCGAACACGATCCCAAGCCCTTCAAACCCTATATCTCAGCCGACCAGAGCATGAAGGAGCTGACCTTCAAGGCGGTGCTGCTGGGCATCATCATGGCGGTGGTGCTCGGCGCGGCCAACGCCTACCTGGGCCTGAAGGCCGGCATGACCGTGGCCGCCACCTTCCCGGCGGCGGTCATCTCCATGGCCGTGCTGCGCATGTTCCGCGGCAACATCCTGGAGGAGAACATCGCCCGGACCACCGGGGCGGTGGGCGAGGCGCTGGCCGCCGGGGCCATCTTCACCATTCCGGCCTTCATCATCACCGGGGTCTGGGACGACTTCGACTACGTCACCTCGACCGCCCTGCTGCTGGTCGGCGGCGTGCTGGGCGTCTTTCTGGTCATCCTGCTGCGGCGCACCTTCATGGACGACCGCAGCCTGCCCTTCCCCGAGAGCGCGGCCTGCACCGAGATCGTCAAGGCCGGCCAGAAGGGCTCCTCGGGCGCCGGCACCGTGTTCGTGGCCATGGGCCTGGCGGCGGTGATCGAGTTTTTCAAAAACCCCAACGGCGTCCAGATCATCAAGGAGACGGTGAAGCTGCCCTTCGCCGCCGGCAAGACCGCCTTTCCCACCGTCACCCCGGTCTCCTCGCCGGCCTTCATGGGTGTGGGCTTCATCATCGGCCCGCGGCTGGCCGCGCTGACCGCGGCCGGCGGCGTGTTCGGCTGGCTGTTCTTGCTGCCCCTGTTTTTGTTCGCCATGGCCTTGCTGCATCCCGAGTTCGCCGGCCAGCTGAGCAAGATGATCGAGACCGGCAACCTGGACGCGCTGTACAAGGGCGACCCGGCCATCGGCTTCGCCGGGCTGAAGCACATCTACTCCAACAGCATCAAGCTGGTGGCCATCGGGGCCATGATCGTGGGCTCCTTCTACACCCTGTACAACATGCGCAACAGCCTGTTCGCCGGCATCAAGCGCTCGTTCAAGAGCATCGGCGACGCGGCCGCCGGGGCCAAGGAGATCCGCACCGAGAAGGACATGAACTTCAAGGCGGTGCTGGCGGCGGTGGTGGTGCTGCTGCTGGCCATGCTGGGCATGTACTACTACCTGTGCCAGGACTTCGGCATCTCGTTGGTGACCATGATCGTGATGGCCATCGCCGGCTTCCTGTTCGCCGCGGTGGCCGGCTACCTGGTCAGCATCATCGGCTCGTCGTCCAACCCCATCTCCGGCTTGACGCTGTCGACCTTGCTGTTGGCCGCCGGCCTGCTGGTGCTGCTGGGCATGGGCGGTGAGCCGGGCACCGAGGACTACCGGGCCGGGGTGCTGGCCGTGCTGGGGGTGGCCACCATCGTCTGCTGCATCGCCGGCGTGGCCGGCGACATGATCCAGGACTGGAAGGTGGGCCACAACCTGGGCGGCACCCCCTGGCGCATGGAGGTGGGCGGCATCATCGGTGTCATCGCCGCCGCCCTGGTGCTGGTGCTGCCGATCATGCTGCTGCACAAGTTCGGCGGCGGCATCGGCTCCGACGCCCTGCCGGCACCGCAGGCCGGGCTGATGGCCACCATGTCCATGGGCATCATCGGCGGGGCCATGGCCTGGGAGCTGATCCTGATCGGCATGTTCTTCGCCCTGGCGCTGATCATGATCAAGAGCCCGTCGCCGATGCTGATCGCGGTCGGCATGTACCTGCCCTTCCAGACCGTGCTGGCCATCTTCGCCGGCGGCGTGGTCAAGTGGATCATGGAGCTGGTGGCCAAGCGCAGGGTCAAGGGCGACACCCGCAGGTCCGAGGCGGTGGAGAATCGGGGGCTGCTGGTGGCCTCGGGGCTGGTGGCCGGCGAGGCGCTGATCGGCATCCTGCTGGCCGCGGTGGTGGCGTTCAACTTGAAGTTCTTCTGCACCGAGGACTTCAAGGGCGAGGTGGCCCAGGCCCAGGAGCTGGTGGCCAAGATCGAGCACGTCGAGGGCACCCCGGCCGAGGTGGCCGACGCCATCGGCGACGACCCGGCCCTGCAGGCCGAGGTGCCGGAGCTGGCCGCGCTCGAGCGGCGGGAACGCAAGAACACCATCGCGGTGGCCCAGTCCAAGGCGCCCACCCAGTGCCTGAGCACCACGCCCGACTGGTTCGGCATCTCCTGGCTGGGCTTTCTGGTGATCATCGGGCTGGGCTTCTACATGGTGCGCACCTCGCTCGGCGCGATCAAGGACGGCGGCCCGGCGCCGCCGTCGGGCGGGTCCACGCCGCCCGAGGAGCAGGCGCGGCCGGCCAGCGCCGAGTCGGCCGCCCGCGAGGCCGAGCCGGGCGTAGGCGGTGGGGATGCAGCGGCCGAAGACGACAAGCCCGACGGGGGCGCGAGCGACGAGGGCGGCGACAAGGGCGCCTGAGGCCCGTCTCCGCCTTCCCGCCAGGGCGTCGCGAGTTCCTCCGGACCCAAGCTCCATGGCCCGCAAGCGACAGCAGTCCAACCTGCTCGACATGCGCCCCCGCCGCCTGTGCGACCACGTGCCGCGCCCGGCGGCCGCGAACGGCACCGCCGCAGAGCGGGGTGCGAAGAACGCGGCCGGTCCCCCTGCGTCCGGCCGGGACGCCATCCCGTGCGTCTCGATCCGGATCCCGCGCTTCCGCTCGCGCTGGATGGGCTGGCTGCAGCGCCGGCTGCGGCGGCCCTACCTGCAGCTGCACCTCGACCCCGTCGGCACCACGGTCTGGCTGGCCTGCGATGGCGAGCACAGCGTGGCCGACATCGGCGCGCTGCTGCGCGACCGCTTCGGCCCCGACATCGAGCCCGTCTGGGACAGGCTGGCCCTGTTCGTCCGCCACCTGGCCCGCGGGGCCCTGATCGAGCTGGAGCCGCCCGAGGACCGGCCCCCGCCGGCTTGAAGCGCGCCTAGGGCTCCGGGAGAAGTCGAGATCGATCGGGGTGTCCCGCATCGAAACAGAAAAACCCCGCACCCGGGAAAGGGTGCGGGGTCGTATGCTGCTCAGATGGTGCGCTGCGCGCGCTTACATGTTGGTGCAACCCATGTTGGCGTCGCAGGTCATGTCGAACGGGCAGTCGGCGTCCTCTTCGCACTCGTCGCCCATGTGCTCGCTCTGGCAGACCATCTCGGCGGTGTCGGCCATGCTCTGCTTGCAGGCATCCTGGTCGGCCAGGCACGCTTCGGCCGCGGTCAGGGCTTCGCCCTCGCAGGCAGCTGCTTCGCCACCGCCGTCATCAGGGGCCTCGCAGCCGTCACCGGCGTCGTTGACGACCTGGCCCTGCACCAAGCACTCGCAGAACAGGCAGTTGTCGACCACCGGCTGGCAGAACTCGACCATGCCCTTTTCCATCACGTCAGCGGCCTTCTCGCAGGCGTTCTTGCCGTCGCCGCCGCAGGCGCCGAGGGCCAGACCAAAGGCTGCCATCACCACCAGAACCACGCTCAGCTTCTTCATTTCGTCTCCTCCCTTTCGTGAAACCACGTTCTCGATTTTGGCTCAACCGCCTCCAACTACAGCAATTTGGCTCGTAGACCTGAGCGGCATACTGAACGACATGCCGCGTCATGTCAAGGGTTTTTAGCCTCCTCGTGCAACCTCGATGCGTCCGCCACGCTCCCCTGGGCTTCCCTTTTCGACGCCCCGACCGCCGGCGTATTCAAACTTTTTTCGCCCGTGGGCTCGAGCGGCATGGTAGCGCCGGCTGCCGGCGGCGTCAAATTTCCGTCCGGCTGCGAAATGGGCGTTTGCCGGAGATCCTGGTTGACAGGATGCCGGGGGATCTGCTACATCCTGCCCGCTCGGCTCGCAGCCCGGTGTCGAGAGGCAAAGAGGTGAGCCGCTAGCTCAGTCGGTAGAGCATCAGACTTTTAATCTGAGGGTCCAGGGTTCGATCCCCTGGCGGCTCATTGATAGTGAAGCGAGTCCCCATCGTCTAGCCCGGTCCAGGACACCGGCCTTTCACGCCGGCGACAGGGGTTCAAATCCCCTTGGGGACGTTTACTCATTCCAGCCGCAGGAGCGGTGCCATGGCGGTCGAGGAAGACATCCAGGAGATCAAGAAGGAGATCATCCAGTCCCACAACCTGATCATCAAGACCGACAACCTGATCACCAACCTCTCGGCCGAGATCCGCCAGATCCAGAAAAAGCAGGAGAGCTACGAGCGCAAGTACTGGATCAACTCGGTGGCCGCCTACGTGATCATCGCCGCCCTGTGCTTCATCGGCGTCTACATCGGCTTCGAGGCCAAGGTCGACGCGGTCCGCCAGGGCCGCGCTCAGCTCGAAGAGTCGCTGGCCACGGCCCGGGCCGAGGCCGAGGAGCTGCAGCAGAAGCTATCGGTGCGCGCCCAGCAGGAGAAGGCCGCCGAGCACCTGCTCAGGCTCAAGCGCGAGCAGCGCGACGAGGAAGCGCTCGAGGTGGCCGAGCAGCTCGACGTCAACCGGCTGTCGCCGGTGCTGGGCCGGCTGGTCAGCCGCGAGACCGAGGAGCTGCGGCGCGACATCGGCCGCGCCGCGCTCGAGGAGGGCCGCTCGCTCTACCAGCGCGGCTACCTCAAGCGCGCCGAGCAGGAACTCGATCGAGCGGTGGCGGTGGCACCGCCGCCGGCCATCCTGGCCGACGCCCACCACCTGCGCGCCCAGCTGTTGCTCAAGATGAACAAGACGGCCCGGGCGGCCGAGGATTTCCTGGCCGCGGTGGCGGCCGAGCCGGACGCCGACTGGGCCGACCACGCCCTGCTGCAGGCGGCCGGCAGCCTGGAGGCCTCGGGCGACGTGCCGCGGGCGCTGGAGGTCTACCAGCGCCTGGTCAAGACCCACCCGGACAGCCGCTGGGTGGCCCAGGCCAAGCGCCGCATCGGCCGGCTGTCGCCTGCGGCGGAGGCTGCGGCGACCGGGGGCGAGGCCGAGCCGGAAGCGGAACCGGAGCCCAAGCCGAAGCCCAAGCCGAAGCCCAAGCCGAAGCCAAAGCCGAAGCCAAAGCCGAAGCCAAAGTCCAAACCGAAGCCGCCGCCTTCGCCGGAGGCTTCGGCGGCCGCTGGGGCGGACGGGGCCGACTGACAGCGGCTCAGCCGCCGCCCTGATCGCCGACCGGCATGCCCAGCTGATCGCGGGAGCGGCGCAGCAGCTCGCGCATCTCATGCAGCGGGCGGGCGTTTTCGGTGATGTAGCCCTTGACCAGGCTGCGGTGGGACCGGTGGAGCTGATCGAGCCGGCGGTAGACGCCGGCCAGGCTGCGCTGTACGGCGGGGGCGTCCTCGCCGACCGCGGTCAGCTGGCAGGACACGCCAAGCTTCTCCAGCCGGGTGCGCCACTGGCGATCCCAGCGGCGGTATTGGCGCCAGAAGGCGTGGCGCTCCAGCTCGCCGCTGAAGGCGAGCTGGATCTGGGCCAGGTCCTCTTGGCGCATGCGCTGCAGCGCCTCGCGGCAGTCGCGAAGCTGGATGGCGCCGAGATCGACCCGGTCGCCGGCGCCGTGGGTGACCTCGAGCTCGGGGTAGCGCTCGGCGATGTTGGCCGCGATGCCCACCGCCACGCAGACCGCCAGAAACAGCATCAGGGCGGCGAAGACGATGTAGACCGCCCAGCGGAACATGCGCAGGAAGGTCCACGCCTTGGCTCGGCGCGGGCGCGGGTTTTGGACTTGCTCGGGGCCCATCGCCCCGCAAGCTAGCAGCTGCCCGCAGGGGTGTCAACTCGGCGAATCGGCGACTGAAACTCGCATTTCGGCGCCTGGCCGGGGACCGCTCGGCTTGCCGCTGGACCAAGGCCGGACTAGAGTGGAAGCTGCGGGGGCGTGAGGAGGCACGCCATGTGGGATTGGAGGGCAGCGGGAACCGGGCTGGTGCTGGGGTTGTGGCTGGCCGCCTGCGGCGGCGGTTCCGAAGGCACCGGCCCGCCGTGCAGCACCGACGCCGACTGCGACGACGGCAACCCGTGCACCGACGACCGTTGCAGCGCCGCGGGCTGTATCCACGAGGACAACCAGGCGCCCTGCTCCGACGGCGACTCGTGCACGGTCGACGACCGCTGTCAGGCCGGCGTCTGCAGCGGCGATCCGCTGGATGCCGACGGCGACGGCGCGGTGGCTGCCCGCTGCGGCGGCGACGACTGCGACGATCGCGATCCGGAGATCCACCCCGGGGCCGAGGAGATCTGCGGCGACGGGGTGGACCAGGATTGCGACGGCCAGGATCCGGCCTGCCCCTGCGCCGACGCCGACGGCGACGGCTGGGCCGACGTGGCCTGCGGCGGTCAGGACTGCGACGACCGGCGGGCCGAGGTCAATCCGGGGCTGGAGGAGGGCGCCGGCGGCGGCTCGTGCCTGGACGGGCTGGACAACGACTGCGACGGGCTCTACGACGCCGAAGAGGCGCTGTGCGATGCGGCCGCCGACGACTACGCCGCGCTGGCCGGGCTGCAGGGCGAGGCCCTGCGCGGCGCCCTGGAAGCCCGCAGCGCCGGCGACGGACTGGGCTACGACACCGCCCGCGAGCTGATGTTCTCCACGGTCGACAACCAGGCCGGCGAGGTGCAGGGCGTCTACACCGGCCGCTGGGTGACCACCTCCGGGGTGCCGCCCAACGATCTGATGAACGCCGAGCACACCTGGTGCCAGAGCTGGGGCGCCGACTTCCACCCGGCCAAGAGCGACCTGCACCACCTGTTCCCCACCATGAGTTCGGCCAACTCCCACCGCGGCAACCTGCCCTTCGGCGAGGTGGTGATCGCGGACTGGTCCGACGGCGGCAGCTCGCGCGGTACCGATGAGACCCACCACGCCGTGTTCGAGCCGCGCGATGCGCACAAGGGCGATGCGGCCCGGGCCATCTTCTACTTCGCGGTGCGCTACGACATGGCGGTCGATGCGCCCATGGAGTCGGTGCTGCGGGCCTGGCACCGCTTCGACCCGCCCGACCGCAAGGAGATCGAGCGCTGCGACGCCATCGAGGAGCTGCAGCACAACCGCAACCCCTTCATAGACCGCGTCGGCTTCGTCGACCGCATCCAGGATTTTTGACCCCAGGCGCCCGCGGGCGAGGGGACTCGCTCTCCACCCTCTCAGCCCGGCGGGCAAAGGCGCTTGAGCCAGGCGCGCATCTCGAGCAGCAGCGCCCGCTGGTGGGCGCGCTCGGCGAAGTGGTGGCCGGCGCGCGGGAAGACCAGCAGGCGGCTTTCGGTCTCGGCCCGCTGCAGCGCCTGGTACAGCTCGCGGGCCTGGCCCAGCGGCACCCGGGCGTCGGCGGCGCCGTGGACGATCAGGGTCGGGGTGCGCACCCGGTGGGCGAAGAAGACCGGCGAGCGCTCCAAGAAACGTTGCGGCCGGCGGTAGGGTGCGGCGCCGAACTGATCCGGCAAAAACAGCGGGATGTCCGAGGTGCCCTGCATCGACAGCAGGTTGGTCACCGCGGCGCCGGCCACCGCTGCCTTGAAGCGCTGGTCGTGGCCCACCGCCCAGGCGGTCATGTAGCCCCCGTAGGACCAGCCGACCATGGCCAGCCGCTCGGGGTCGGCGCGGCCGGCCGCCACCAGCGCGTCCACCCCGGCCAGGATATCGCCCAGATCGGCGCCGCCCCAGTCGCCGCGGGCGGCGCGGGCGAAGTCGGCGCCGCGGCCGGTGGAGCCGCGCGGGTTGGGCAGCAGCACCCGGTAGCCGGCGGCGGCCAGCCACTGGGCCGGTTCGTGCCAGTTGCCCAGCCAGCCGCGCCAGTACTGCCACTGCGGCCCACCGTGGACCATCACCACCAGGGCGGCCCGGCCGGCGTCGGGCCGGCCGGCCGGGTCGACCACCACGCCCTCGATGGCCAGTCCGTCCGCGGCCGGCCAGCGCAGCCGCGACACCCGGCCCAGCAGGCGTTGTTCCAGCTCGGGGTTGGTGTGGGTCAGCCGTCGCGGTGGCAGCGGTCGCGGGCCGCGGGCAGCCAGAAAGACCTCGGGCGGATGGCGCGGCTGCTCGGCCAGCAGCGCCAACCAGCGACCGTCGGCGCTGAGGCTCAGCGCCGGGTTGCCCCAGGCGCGCAGCGGCAGCTCGTACCAGCGCTCCACCGGGCCGCCTTTGACCGGCAGGCTGCCGACGAAGCCCTCGGTGCCAGCGTGGCCCCACAGGATCAGCTCGGCGCCGTCCGGGCTCCAGGCGAAGTCCCAGACCGACAGCTCGGCCGCCGGCGCCAGCACCCGCACCGGGCCGCCGGCTACCGGCACCAGCGCCGGGCTGCCGCGGGCGAAGCGATCGCCGGGCGGGCTGAGCAGGGCCAGCAGCTCACCGTCGGGCGAGAAGGCCAGCTTGGACGAGCCGCCGCCGGTGCACAGGGTCGACCAGGCGCCGCTGGCCACGTCGATCAGCCCCAGCTCAGCCTCCCAGTAGCCCCAGCCGGGCCCGGGGTCGGGGGCGGTGAAGGCGGCTAGCCGCTCGCCGTCCGGGCTCCAGGCGAAGTCGAACACGCTGCGGTCGGGCGGCGAGACGGTGCGGGCCGATTCTGCACCGCCGGCCAGCGCGATCACCCGCAGCAGCCGGTGGCGCACCCGGGCCGAGTCGCTGTAGTCGGCGCCGGCCTCGCGCCGCTGCTCGACAGCGGGGTCGGGCGCGGCGCGCACGCTGTAGGCGATGCGGCTGCCGTCCGGGCTCCAGGCCAGCGCCTCGACGGCCTGCTCCTCGGCGGTCAGCACCCGCGCCTCGCCGCCGGCGAGCGGCAGCAGGTGGATCTGCGCCGGGGCCGGTTCGTCGGGCGCACCGGCGCTGACGGGTGGCGCCCGAAAGGCGATCCAGTCCCCGCCGGGATCGATGCGCGGCTGGTCGGCGCGGCCGCGGCGGTGGGTCAGCCGGCGGGCCGGGCCGCCGTCGGCCGCCACCCACCACAGGTCGCTGTCGGCGCCCTTGCCGTCCGGCCGCGGCCGGTCGACTGCGTAGACCACCCACTCGCCGTCGGGGCTGAGGCGCGGATCGCGCACCCGGCGTTGGTCGACCACGTCGTCGACGCTCAGCGCTTGTTGCGCGGCGGCGTCCGGCCGGCTGGCCCCGAACAGGGCGGCCAGCAGCAGCAGGCCGAGCAGGCCCGGGCCGCCGGCCGGCCGCCGGCGCCCGGTCGGTTTTGGGGAATGGGTCGTCCATGGCATGGTGTGTCCCTCGTCGCTCGGCTCGAAGCTCCCAGGTGAACTCCAACTCAGAAGATGTACTGGATGGCCGAGACCTCGCCGGGGCGGATGGTGACCATCTCGGATTTCTCGATGCCGCGGGCCTCGTCGACCATGCGCACGCGGTAGCTGCCCGGCTCGAGCTTCATGTCCTCGACCGGCGATGGGCCCAGGTAGCGGTCGCCCAGATAGACTGCGGTCTGCGGCGAGGTCTTGACCATCAAGAATCCGATCTCCGGCGCGGCGACCGCCGCCGCATCCTCACCCGCCGCATCCCCCTCCGCCCCATCTGCCGCCCCCTCTTCCGCCCCATCTCCAGCC